>NZ_JABVEC010000017.1 GCF_014323705.1 Actinomadura alba | reverse complement strand
GGCGTCGTCCCGATGATCATGTCCATGCCCAGGGCCGACACGGGCATGAGGCCGATGAACAACAGGACGGACCCGGTCACGACGGTCGAGATCGCGGAGGTCGCGTCGACCTGGGTGAGTATCGCGAAGCCGACGGCGGCGATCGTCAGGCCCGCCGCGAAGACGTACGCGCGACGAACCTGGCCGACGAGGGCCGAGGCCACCATGATCGAGGCGGTTCCCCCGGCGACCATGGGCAGCCCCCACAGGCTCGCCTGCAAGGGCGACAATCCCAGCACCATCTGCATGTATTGCGCGATGAGGAACTGAGTTCCCAGCATGAAGACGACGGTGATTGTCAGGGTTCCCAGCGATGTGCTGAAAGCGCGGTCGGCGAACAGCCCGAGGTCGAGCAGAGGATTGGCCAGCCTCTGCTGCCGGCGGACGAATGCGGCACCGATCGCCATGCCGACCAGGATGAAAAGCACGGGCAGCCATCCGAGGCCGTCCTTGGCCGTCTCTTTGAGGCCGTAGATCATCAGTAGTATGGCGGCCAGCAACATGGCCGCGCTGGCCAAGTCCAGCCGGCCCGCGCGGGTCGCGGTATTCGGGCAACAAGCGCCGGTCCTGCTGCCAGCAGCAGCACCATCGGCGGCACGGCTACCACGAACACCGAACCCCACCAGAAGTGCTCCAGCAACACTCCACCAACCAGCGGACCGATCGCACCGCCGACCATGAAGCTGGTCGTCCATATCGTGATGGCGAGAGTGCGTTGCCGCGGGTCATGGAACATGGTGCGGATCAGGGACAGGGTGGAGGGCCCGAGTACGGCTCCGGCGACTCCCAGCAGCGCCCGAGCCACTCTCGCCACCCGGCCCTCGGAACGGCCTCTGAATTCACGGACAACTCTCCCTTCAGGGCTTCGGAGGTCAACGGACGGATCGGGTCGTGGTCTCGTGCCAGGTCTGTCGGAGCAGATCGGCGAACGCCTCGACCGGCTGAGCTCCGGAGACGCTGTACTTCCGGCCGAAGACGAAGGAGGGCACCCCGGTGATGCCGAGGCGGCGCGCACGTTCCTCATCGGAACGCACGGCGTCGGTGTAGTCCTCCCGCTCCAGCACCTCGCGTACGGCGGCGGGGTCGAGGCCCGCCTCGGCCGCCAGGCTCGCGAGAGTCTCCCTGTCCGCGAGATGGGCTCCCTCGGCGGTATATGCCCGCATCAGCCGCTCCCGGACAGGCTCACCAAGCCCGCGGTCGGCGGCGAAGTGCATCAGTCGGTGCGCGTCGAAGCTGTTGACCGGACGGGCGTCTGCCAACCGGTAGGTCAGGCCCGCCTCGGCGGCCAGCGAGGTGACCCGATCGGCCCCCTGGGCGGCCTGTAGCGGGGACAACCCCAGGTCCTGTTGCATGCGCTGGGGGATGGTCAGGTCGCTGTCGCGAGGCCCGTCCGGGTCGAGTTCGTAGCTGCGCCACCGTACCCGCACGGCCTCGCGGTGCTCGAATCCGGCGAGCGCGGCCTCGAACCGCCGCTTTCCGATGTAGCACCAGGGGCATACGAGGTCGGACCAAATATCCACAACAATCTCGGTCATGTGCTCACCCTAAGCGGGTAACTAACTTTCGGTAAGCACATACCTTGAGGTAAGCTGCTAATATGAATGTAGGACCCCAGGCCACAGGCCAGGCCCCTGACCCGTTGAGTGACGCATTCAACACCGATTGCCCCGGTCGCGCCGTATTCGACCACGTGACCAACCGCTGGGGCATGCTCATCCTCGCCGCGTTGGGCGACGGGCCCATGCGTTTCCACCAGCTACGCGACCGAATCGGCGGGATCAGCGACAAGATGCTGTCGCAGAACCTCCGCGCACTGGCCGGCGACGGCCTGATCCAGCGCGAGGTCGAACCCACCTCGCCACCCCAGGTCTTCTACACCCTCACCGCGCTTGGCCAGGAACTGGCGGCACACCTACAAGGACTGCTGGACTGGATCGCCCTCCGAACCCACGACATCGTCGCCGCGCAGCACCAACACCACAACCAAGACTGAGGCCACGATCGCGACAGCATCAAAGCCCACTTTGGAGCTGGAGACACGTTCGGAGCAGCCCCGCCCTCGTTCAACCCGAAGCCCCCAGCGAACGCTGCCCGCGTCCAAGGATCTCCGCAAGGTAGGTCCGGAATCCGCAAGGTTCGCCCGGACGAGACAACCCCTGTCCGTTCCGGCCGAAGGTCGCCGGCGGCCGACGTACTGACCTGGGGACTGCAACGTAGATCCGAACGTTGGCCCCCGCAGCTGTTCAGACTTACGTTGCATTTTCAGTGGATCATGGCCCGGTGTAGGCCTCCTGCTCACGTGGGTTGGTCGGTACGTGGCGTGCGGATTGCCAGGCAGGTGGGCGACCGCCCGATACTGCGACTCGGGCACGATCTCGTTCATCAGCGTTTCGCGCGTTCGCCCAGGTCGCTTCCGCCCGCGTTCGGCCTGACCAGGGTCCGTGACAGCCGACGCAGCGATCTGACCGAAGGAAGCGTGACCGATGCGACATACGTCATTCTTCTCCGAAGCCCCTTGGAGGAAGCAGTGATCGCAGCAGTGATCGCAGCCGTGTGCGGCCTGCTCATCGTCGGCGCTGTACTCGTCCAACGACGCCTCCGGCGCCCTCATGCGCTCCCCATGCGGCCTGTTCCCGTGCCCCCTGTCCGGCCGTCTCGAGGAGAGGCACAGGCGGAGATGGAGATCACCGCCTTCGGTGAGGAGCTCGATCGGCACACCTTCCTTCCTAACGCCCCTGGCGTGGACGAGGAGATGCTCACCGACTACACACGTGCGCTCGACGCCTACGAAGAGGCCAAACGTGAAATGGCAAGTGAGTACGGCGACCGCTCGGAACGGGCGCTGGAGGCCGTGGCCGACGGTCGCGCCGCCCTCGCCCGCCTGGACGCACGCATCGATGGTCGGCCGCTACCCCCCGTACCGACTCCCTGTTTCTTCGATTCCCGGCATGGCACCGCGACCGACGAGGTCGAATGGACCCCCGACGGCGGCGCCCCGCGCAAGGTGCCATCTGCGCCGCCGACGCCGTCCGCATCACCGAAGGCGAGTCACCGATTCGGACAGGTCGCGCTCGGCGCCCCGCCCGGTCGACTGTTCACCCGCCGTCCGCGCCCGCCCCGTCCGCCGTCACCGCGGTCTACCACGGGTCGGGTAACCGCACTCTTGTGGTGAAACGTCCCGCCGCCACGCCCGTGATCCTCACGGTCGACAGTCCCAAGACGGGAATCGATCTCTCCCGTGTCAACAACAGGATGATCGCCCAGTCCCCGGCGCTGCGTTCTCATCGCCCGGTACGCGGACGCCTCCCGCTCCCGGCCGACGGCGCCGCCAAGAGCCGTTTTCGGATTGCCACCACCGGCGCGTGGACGGTCATCGTCGAACCGCAGGACACCGCCGTCCCCTTCGTCTCCACTGTCACCGGCCGAGGCCCCGAAGTACTCGCCTACCAGGGGGCGCCTCCGTGGTGACCGTCCGGCACCGCGGCCCCGGCCGCTTCGTCCTCGCCCGGCTCAGCAACGCGCTGCGTGTGGAGGAGTCCCTGATTCAGGGGAAAGGCGATCAGGCCAGCGAGATCATCCTCAACGGCCCGTGCGTCCTGGCCGTTCACGGCATGGGAACCTGGACGTTGACCCCCACCGGCTGACCGGTATCAGACAGACCCCATCGGTCACGCTGGCGACGACGCCATCAAGCCCTGGGAGACCGCGCCTCCGGCTTGGAGGACGGACACCGACGCCGACACCGTCGAGGTGCTGGCCGCCCGCGCCATCATGTACACGCCCAAGGTCCACACCACCCCGCACAACCTGGACAAAGAGATCTCGTACCTTCATGACCGGCTCGGCTGGACCGTCGAGTTCATGCTCCACCCCGGCCGTGGCGCCGACGGCCCGGCCAGCCGAGGCCCTGAAAATGACGTCGCCTCTGCTCGCCTCGCCCGATATGGTCGCGATTTGGTCACCCGCCGGATCAACCGCGACCGAACGGCTGCGAAGCGATTCCCGTCACCGCCGGGTCGAAGTCCAGCAGCATCAGGTGGTCGCGTTCCAGCCACGACTCGTATCCGATCAGGTGTCCTCACCCGTCGCTGCCCACCAAGCCCCCGGGAGGTGCTTCTGGCCCTTGTAGGAGACGAACCGGCGGACCGGGAGAGCCTCTTCCAGCCGCACCCCCAGCGCATCGGATAGCTCGCGTCGGACTTCAACGCCATCAGGCGTCACGTACGCGTGCTCAAATCGCCAAGAACTCACCGGTCTCACCCGGCATCACCGACAAGCCAGTCACGCAGGCATCCTGCGCCGCCACCTTGATCGTTGCAGGCTTACTCCGAACCCCGCATGGCTCCCCGCAAGGTAAGTCAGGAATCCGCAAGGTTCACCCGGACGGGACACTCGATGTCCGTTCCGGCCGAAGGCTGCCAGCGCCGAGTGCGGAGAGCTGGGTGTTGGCACGTCGGGATGATCAGGAGGGTTGGCTTCTGTTCGGACTTAGGTTGCCATTTCGGTGGGCCGGGGCAGGTGCGTTGTCAACGGCCAAGTGCGTGTCGCCGCTGCTGGTGGGGCCGGAGGGAGTCGGCGGGTTCCCACGTCGACGGCCAGTTCGCATCGTCGGCGATGGCGGCCGCCTCTCGGTGGGCCGGGTGGCCGTGCTTGCGTGGCCGCTCGTTCATCTCCTCCCAGCAGGAGGCGCAGCGGACCTTGACGTTCTGCTCGAGCATCGACGGCGGCACCCACATGTAACCCGCACGGCCACGGAACGACGGCTACGGCTGGATCGTCCACGGACCTTTATGACGACGAAACTCCGGCGACCTGGAACAGCCTCGTAACGTTCCTGCAGGCGACTGTAGTCGTGGTCGGGGAAGAGCACGGGGAGCGCCTCCAGCGTGATGTCCAGCTGCTCGACCATGGACTGGAACTCCCAGTCGCCGAGGTCGACCTCGGTGAAGAGGTACTGCCAGTACGGGGCTCCCTTCATGAGGAGCAGGTTCTCCACGTAGGACTGGTAGTCGAGTTCCAGTGGCTCCAGCCTCTTGCGGTTCATGTCGTAGAACCACAGCTCCCGGCTTTGGGATTCGAAGCCGAAAGGTACCCGCAACGCGGTGAGGCGGCCCGATCCGGGTTCCTCCTCCAGCGTCTTCAGCTCCCGCCCCATCAGCTCCTGTTTCTCTGGGGGCAGCCCCTCATCCGTATAGGGCAGGCCGAAGCCGGACAGGCAGTTCCGGAGATCTTTGAGAGCGAACTCCCCGTAGAGATAGTGGTCATCGGTGTGCCATGCGACGTGGATGCGATCGGTGCTGAGCAGGTGGTCCCGGACGCCCTCGACGGCGTCGCCACCCCAGACGGAGCCGATCAGCGCGGCGTCGTCGGCCGAGAGCTCCTGGGGCGGGTCCGATCCGATCTCGCAGGTGCGCATGACGACATCCGGTGTGGAACGGAGTTCCTCGACGTGCGTGCGGACGCGGTCTTGGTAGTTCATGGTCGTGGATCCTTGCCCAGACCACCGACAGTCAACGCGCCGCCCCGCACGACATCGCCCCATCCCGACGGCCGTCTCCAGGTTTCCCCGGAGCGCGTCAGTGCAGGTCGCGGGCATATCCGTTGGATCTTCGGCGATTGCTACCGGGCCCCCGGGATGCAGAGCCACTCTTCGCGGACGTCGGCCAGTGTTGAGATCAACCATTGGAGTCCCAACTTGGCAGGGTTCGCCCGGACGGGACACCCTGTCCGTTCCGCGTGAAGGCGGCGGGCGTGGGGCCGGGTGACCTGTGGGGTGTCAGGTTGGCCGGGGTCGGCCAAGATCGGCATCGTGTTGGTGGCGGGGTAGGCGGCGGGGAACACGTGCCGACGGGCGGCTTCGATGTCCACGACACCGCCGGGTTCGCCGTCGGAGGTCCAGATGGGCAGGCCGCCGGGTTCGAACAGCGCTTGGACGTTGGCACCGAAATCGTGTGTCTTTCCTGGGTACCAGGCATCGATCGTTTCGCCCTTCACACTGACGGTTTTGATGCGGCACCGGTCGGAATCGAAGATCTTGCCGTCCAGGATCAGGTGCGGCAGCCCGTCGGCAGTGGCCCGTTCCAGCGCTCGGTGCAGGTCTGGGGCCCGGGCGGCGAGCACGTCGATGACCTCGTGGAGGTAGCGGTAGGCGGTGGCCTGAGAGATCCCGAACGCCCTGCCGTGACGGGCGATGTTCGGCCTGTCCCGGAACCACGCGATCGCGAACAGGGCCCTGAACGTAGCAGCTCAGAGCCCTGGTCTTCTTCCTGGTGCCGCGGTCCTTGCGTTCCTTGCGAAGCAGGTGGGCGACGTACCGCAGGAGTTCCAGGGAGACGTCGAGCATGGCAGGATAAGCGATCACGTGGAGCCTTTCGGCGGTGAAGACGATCTTGTGGTGAGACCTCTTCTACCGGGGGCTCCACGGCTGTTTTTGGACCCTGAATCCTGTCCGCGTGTCTACCCACCCATGCCCGTTCATATCCGAGAGAGCCTTACTGCCCGAATCCACCTTGCCGAGAAAACGTCATTAGGTAAATTTCTTTTCCGGAATGCCGGTCGGAAGGGGGGTGGGAGTCCGTTTCCGGTGGGTGAGCTGGTGCGGGCCGTCCGGGCCGAGATCCGGGCGGACCTTCGGGGGGACGGCGGGAATGCGGGGCTCGCCCTGGTCAGGGGGCAACGGGTCGGAGGGAAGGGGACGCTGCACGAATATGTCTTCGCGACGAAGCTGGAGCGAAGCCCCTTTCAGGGAACGGAAGTGTTCGTGCGGGGGCGTGGGGCGGGGAAGGAGTGGGTGGCCGGGGAAGCGGTCTGGATGCCGGGTCGGAGGATTCGGCTGACGAGCGAGGCAGATCTCGGGCAGCGTGTCGCAGAAGGTGCGGATCCGGGAGGACGAGACCGCGGGGTTGGTCTTGCTGGCGGAGAAGCTGGAGCGGATCGGCGAAGGCGATGGGGCGATCGACCTCGCCAGTGCAGGTTGGATGGTGGGTAGGGGACGGCCATCGGTCGGGCGGGGCCTGCAGTGCTGCACCGCCATCTCCCGCCTGGATAGGACACGGACGGCCTGCTTTGAGATGATTTCAACGGGGTCGATCAGACATGATTGTTCCTGGGAGAGGTGCGGATGGAGCCGCTGAGACAGGAGGGGGCGCGCCA
The DNA here is from genome assembly GCF_014323705.1 of Actinomadura alba. Classification (GTDB taxonomy): domain Bacteria; phylum Actinomycetota; class Actinomycetes; order Streptosporangiales; family Streptosporangiaceae; genus Actinomadura_C; species Actinomadura_C alba. The sequence goes on along the minus strand of NZ_JABVEC010000017.1, from coordinate 183,298 downwards.
GGTGGCCGATGCGGACGGGCGGGTGCTAGCGGGCCGGTACCGGCTGGTTCACCGGCTGGGTGCGGGCGGCTTCGGCGAGGTCTGGCGCGGCGTGGACGAGCGCCTGGAGCGCGAGGTGGCAGTGAAGGTGCTGCTGGGCGGCGCGGACGCGCAGGCCGCCCGGCTCTTCGAACGCGAAGCCAAGCTCGGCGCGAAGCTGGCGCATCCCGGGATCACCGTGGTGCACGACGTGGGGGTCGACTCCTCCTGCTGGTTCGTGGTGATGGAACTGCTCGGCGGCCGCGACCTGGCCGCGGTGCTGGAGACCAGCCCGCGGGGCCTGGAGATCACCGAGGTCGCCGAGTGGGGCGCGCAGGTGGCGGAGGCGCTGGCGGTGGCGCACGCCGCGGGCATCGTGCACCGCGACATCAAGCCCGCCAACCTGATGTTGCTGGACGGCGGACGCATCAAGGTCTGCGACTTCGGTATCGCGCGAGCCGCCGGGGCCACCGCCAGCGTGACCGCCCAGGGGTACGCCTCCCTGGCGTACGCGGCTCCCGAGCAGGTTTCGAACGAGACGGTCGACGCGCGTGCCGACCTGTATTCGCTGGGCTGCACCCTGTACCACCTGCTGACCGGGCGCCCTCCGTTCTCCGGAGATACTCCGATGGCGATTCTGGCGGGGCACCTGTCCAGGACGCCCGACCCGCCGAGCTCACTGCGCGCCGAGATCCCCTCCGTGCTCGACGAGGTTCTCCTGGAACTTCTGGCCAAGAGCCCCGCCCAGCGTCCGGATGACGCCACCGTGCTCGCCGCCCGGCTGCGCGACGCGGCTGTCGGGCAGCACCCTTCCGGCGCGCGGACACGGCGCATGGGGACGGCGAGCACGCCGGATCCCCAGGCGACGGGAGCGGTTTTTCTCGGCACCATGGACTGGAACGCCACAGCGCGGGAATTCCGCGGCCGTGACCACGAGACTTTTACCGTCGTCTTCCTGCCCGGGAAAGACACGCGCGGCGCCTCCGTCTGGGGTGACGGTATCTACGCCGACGATTCCTCGATCGGCTTGGCGGCGGTTCATGCCGGCATCATCTCCCTGAAGCAGGGGGGAACGGTCACCTTCCAAATCAGTCCTGGGCAGCAGTCGTATGCCGCGGCGAAACGTCATGGCGTCAAGACCTCCCCTTGGGGTTCCTGGGAGGGCAGCTTCGCCTTTCCCCTCCCGCAGCCGAGAGCGCACGCGACTCGACCGGTCGCGGAATCGGTTTTCCTCGGTGTCATGGAATGGGGCGCCACAGCGGCGGGCTTCTGCGGTCGTAATAACGAGATCTTCACCGTCATTCTCCCGCCTGGGGGAGACGTGCACGACGGCGATGTGTGGGGTGACGGTATCTACACCGACGATTCCTCGATCGGCTTGGCGGCGGTTCATGCCGGCATCATCTCCCTGAAGCAGGGGGGAACGGTCACCTTCCAAATCAGTCCTGGGCAGCAGTCGTATGCCGCGGCGAAACGTCATGGCGTCAAGACCTCCCCTTGGGGTTCCTGGGAGGGCAGCTTCGCGTTCCACTGATCGCCGCCGTCAGGGGCCAGCGCTGCGCTTGCCGAAAGGGGGCCGGTAGCAATCGCCGAAAATCCAACGGATATAGGCCTGGTCTGCGGCGATCCTGATTGCACGCAGGTCAGCCGGGTTGCGGCACTGTCGCCGGTTCGCAGTGAACGCGAGAATCTCGCGTTGGTTTGCGAGGCCGGGAGCGAACCCAAGGGTGTCCGAGAGTGAAGGTTCTTCGGCCAGAGTGAACCCAACGCTGGGCTTAGAGAGACCGGCAATAGATCATTTGAGGCGGCGGGTGGTGGGGCGTGTGTCCCATCGGTAGCGGGTGCGTGCTCGTTGGATGAGTTGACGCACGGTGACGAACGCGGCGGCGAGGTAGAGGTAGAAGTCGATGACCTGGCTGTTCTTGTCGGTCATTCGACGGAGCTTGCCGTACCCGTTCATCCACGAGTTCGTCCGCTCGACCACCCACCGTTTCCCGACCTGGATCGGTGACGGCACGCCCTTGCGGGCGATCTCGCCGTCCAGGCCGAGTTCGTCCAGGAGCCGCCGGGTGAGGCCGCTGTCGTAGGCGGCGTCCAGATGCGCGGTCACCTCATCAGGCATCTGCCCTCCTACCTGCGTGAACGCGGCTTCCAGGGTCGGGGACAGCAGCGGCGAGTCATGGCGGTTCGCGCCCGCCGACGCGATCCCCAGCGGAATGCCGTACCCATCGGTGGCGGTCGAGCGTTTCATCCCGCCCTTACGCCGGTCGACCGGGGACGGGCCGGCCCTGTCCCCGCCGCACGGCGCCTTCGTCATGCACCCATCGACGCTGAGGTCCGACAGCTCCAACCCGATGATCAGGTCATATGCGGCCAGCGCCACCGCATGCAGCCGCTCACCCAGCCCCAGACGGACCCATTGGGCCACCCGGCGGCGGATCGTCCGATCACTACAGCACGCGGAGGCGATCCGCTCGTACCCCGACCCGTGCACCAAAGCGTCGATGACGTGCTCGAACACCACCCGATCCGGGATCCGTTGCCGATGACAACCCCACGGATGCGACAGATCGAACCACGGCGGCTCACCGCCCCGGGCTTCGTTCAACAAGGCATGGAACTCGACCCAGATCGGCTCGAGAAGGCATGATGGGACCGCAGGCACGGAACACTCGAAGATCACAGACTGTGGTAGGTCCTTGATCATCGGCTCCGTGCCTGCAACTCGTTACGACCAGCGCCGCACGCCTCTATTGCCGGACGCTCTTAATCCGAACGTTGCAAGATCCCCTGCCACCTAAGTCCGGAACCTGCCAGGTTTACGCGGACGGGACAATCGATGTCCGTTCCGGCCGAAGGCTGCATCCGCCGACGCGCTGAACTGCGGGTTGAAGAATAGGTCCGAACGCAGACCGCTGATCTTGTCCGGACTTATTTTGCATTTTCGGTGGATCTTGAGGGCGTGGGTGGTGCGTCGCCCTGAGGGCGAGGCTGTCGAGCGGCTGGCATCTGGCGATCCATGCCTCGACGAAGTAGAGGTTGGCCGACCTGGCGAGCGCTCCGGTGCTGTGCTGCGGTTCGCCAAGTAGGTCCGAACAGCGGTGACTCGGGTTGTTCGGACCTACCTTGCATTTTCGGCGGTGGTTCGGCGAGGGGTTGAGCTTGTCCGGCGGTGGCTTGGGGATCGGTGGCCTGGGTCAGCTTGGGCTGAGGAAGTGGCCGTCGGTCCTGATGGCTTCACCGGTGGTGTTGGTGTTAGCGGTCGAGCATAGGAAGACGATCATTCGGGCGACGTAGTCGGGGTGGGTGACTCTGCGGGTCGCGGCGGCGGTGCTGGCCTTGTCGATGAGTTCGGGCGGCATGGGTTTGTCTGCGGGGGTGAAGCCGGGCATGACGACGTTGGTGAGGATGCCGGAGGCGGCCAGTTCCCGGGACATGGCGCGGGTGAGGCCGTGCAGTCCCGCCTTGGCGGCGACGTAGGAGGCGTTGCCGGGAAAGCCGTCCTCGACCAGGCCAGTGGAGACGTTGACGATGCGGCCCCGCGGCCGCGCATGTCGGCGACGACTGCGCGGGTGAGCAGGTAGGGGCCGATGAGGTTGGCGGTCACCGAGGTGGTGAATCGTTCGGGCGGCGCGGTTTCGAACAGCTCGTCGGGCTTGGGCCAGTCCGGCCAGCGGACGGCGTTGTTGACCAGGACGTCGATCGGCCGAGTTCTTTGCGGGCGTGCTCGACCGCCGCCTCCAGCGAGTCGGACCGGCCGAGGTCGAGCTGCCAGCGAATCGCGCGAGCGCCGCGCTGTTCGGCCAGGGCGACCGTTTCGGCGGCGGCATTGGCATTGGAGTGGTAGCCGACGGCGATCTGTGCCTTTTCCTCGGCGAAGGCCAATGCGGTAGCTCTGCCGATCGCCGTGCTCGCGCCGGTCACCAGCACGACTTTTCCTGCCAGGCCAAGGTCCATGTTCATCTCTTGATGGTCCGTGTCGGTGGGGTCATTCGAGGTTGTCGCGGACGGTGGTCAGCAGGCGGATGAGCTGCCGGGCCTCGTCGTCGGTGAGCCCGGCGGTGGCCTGACCGTCCACTTCCGCCCATGCGGCCGTGACGGCGTCCACGACGGCCTCGCCGCGTTCAGTCAGCCGCAGGCGGGTCACGCGGCGGTCGCCGGGGTCGGTGGTGCGCTGGACGAACCCGGTCCGTTCCATCCGGGTGAGCGCTTTGGCGATGGTGGGCTGTTCGATGCCGATCCGGTGGACGAGTTCCGCCTGGGTCGTGTCGGGGTTGTGGTGGATGTCGACGATGAGGAGTTCTTGGCCCAGGTACAGGCCGAGCTGTGCCATCCGGCGTTGCAGCTCGGCACGGTGCGCCTTAGTGGCCTGGGCGAGCGCGTAACCGACCGGCCCCTTGCCGGCGGCGATCTGACGCCCAGTGGTCACGCCGGGACCACCTGCCGATCGGCATGGATCTGGGTGAGGACGCGCTGCCACAGTTCGGCGATTTCGCGTCGCGGGTCCTCGCCCACCAGGACGCCGCGGTCGTCGATATGGCGAAGGGCGTAGCCGACCGCCACGTCCAGGTCGGACAAGACCTCGGCACCGGACCGCCGGAGCAGGTCGCCGAGCTGCAGTTGGGCGAACGCGCCGCCGAACCGGTTCGGTGAGGCGCTCATCAGCACAACGGGCTTGCCGGCGAGAGGACGAGGCGGCGCGAGGATCCCCAACCAGTCGACGATGTCCTTCAGGTTGCCGGGGATGCTCCGGTTCAGCTCCGGTGTCACCAGCAGGAGCACATCAGCCGCCGCGACCCGGTCCCGCAAGGCCGCGACGACCGCCGGGAACGGACGCCCCCGGGTCGCGTCAACGCGAGGAACCTCCGCGTTACCGTCCCATACCTCCACCTGGAAGGGGTCACCGGCCAACTCCTGCGCGGCCAGCATCAGCGCCCGGTTCAGGGACCCGGCCCGCACGCTTCCGCAGATCGCGAATACATCGATTAGTTCCATAGCCGGACATCTTATAGCCGAGCATGTAACTTGACGAACAGACGTCGGTTCACCGATTCAGCGCCGGATGAGGGTCTGTCAATTTTCCGGCTCTGTCGCGACGTACAGTCCCCCGCCCGGCACGACTTCCAGCGTCTCCACGTCGGGTCATCCTTCAGGAACCGGACCCACCGGACGGAAGAGTTAATCCGAACGTGACGCAGTCTCCGGAAACCTAAGTCCGGAATCGGAAGAGATCGCTCGGACGGGACAATCGAGGTTGATCGCTCTGGGCGAACGCTGCTGCGGAAATTAAATCGGGCTCCGTTTTCTTGAGTGAAAGTGACTCAAGTTCGTTGACGAAGACGGAGATCAGCATGAGCGAGACCTTGACGCTGCCGGTGCTGCCCTTGGACGACGCGGTTGTGCTGCCCGGGATGGTCGTGCCTGTCGACCTGTCCGACGGGGAGACGCGGGCCGCCGTGGAGGCCGCCCGTGCCGCCGTCCATGAGCCCGGCGCCGCCGCGCGCGGCTCCCGGCCGACCGTCAAACCGCGGGTTCTGATGGTCACGCGGGTGGACGCGCGGGGTGCCGTGGGCGACGGCGCCGGAGGGTCGACCTGGGCGGCGGTCGGCACGCTCGGCGTGATCGAGCAGGAGGGCCGGCTGCCCGGCGGAGAGCTCGGGGCCATCGTGCGGGCCGTCTCCCGCGTACGGATCGGGATCGGCACGACCGGCCCCGGCGCCGCGCTGTGGGTCGAGGGCACCGAGATCGACGAGCCCGCGGCCGGCCCGGCCGCCGAGGAGCTGGCCAAGGAGTACAAGGGGCTGGTCGCGGCCATCCTGCAGAAGCGCGGGGCCTGGCAGCTCGTCGACATCCTGCAGCAGATCGACGATCCCTCGACCCTGGCCGACCAGGCCGGCTACGCGCCGTATCTCACCACCGAGCAGAAGATCGAGGTGCTCGAGACCGTCGACGTCGTCGAACGGCTCAACCTGGTCATCGCCGCTGCGCGGGCGCACCTCGCCGAGCTGGACGTCGCGGAGACCATCCGCAAGGACGTCCAGGAGGGCATGGACCGGCAGCAGCGCGAGTTCCTGCTGCGCCAGCAGCTCGCGGCCGTACGTAAGGAACTGGCCGAGCTGAACGGCGACCCGGCCGACGAGGAGGACGACTACCGCGCCCGGATCGAGGCCGCCGACCTGCCCGAGAAGGTGCACGCGGCCGCGCTCAAGGAGGTCGACAAGCTGGAGCGCACCGGCGACGCCTCCCCGGAGAGCGGCTGGATCCGCACCTGGCTCGACACCATCCTCGACATGCCGTGGAACGAGCGGACCGAGGACTCCTACGACATCGCGGGAGCCCGCGAGATCCTCGACGCAGACCACGCCGGGCTCGACGACGTCAAGGACCGGATCATCGAGTACCTGGCCGTGCGCAAGCGCCGTGCCGACCGTGGCCTGGGCGTCGTCGGCGGCCGGCGGTCGGGCGCCGTCCTGGCGCTGACCGGCCCGCCCGGGGTCGGCAAGACCTCTCTAGGCGAGTCGGTCGCGCGGGCGATGGGCCGCAAGTTCGTCCGGGTCGCGCTGGGTGGCGTACGTGACGAGGCGGAGATCCGGGGGCACCGGCGCACCTACGTCGGCGCGCTGCCCGGCCGGATCGTCCGCGCCGTCCGCGAGGCCGGCTCGATGAACCCGGTCGTGCTGCTCGACGAGGTCGACAAGGTCGGCGCCGACTACCGGGGCGACCCGACGGCGGCGCTGCTGGAGGTGCTCGACCCGGCGCAGAACCACACGTTCAGGGATCACTACCTGGAGGTGGAGCTCGACCTGTCGGACGTGCTCTTCCTGGCGACCGCGAACGTGATCGAGGCGATTCCGGGCCCGCTGTTGGACCGGATGGAGCTGGTCCAGCTCGACGGCTACACCGAGGACGAGAAGGTCGTCATCGCCCGTGACCACCTGCTCCCGCGGCAGCTGGACAAGGCCGGGCTGGAGCCGGCCGAGGCGGTGTTCGGTGAGGACGCGCTGCGCCTGCTCGCGGGGGAGTACACCCGCGAGGCCGGGGTCCGGTCGCTGGAGCGGTCGATCGCCAGGGTGCTGCGGAAGGTCGCGGCCAACGTGGCGCTGGACAAGACCGCGCTTCCGGTGACCGTCACCGCGGGTGACCTGAAGGACTACCTGGGCCGGCCGCGGTTCACCCCCGAGACGGCACTGGAGGAGTCCGAGCGGCGTACGGCCGTGCCGGGGGTCGCGACCGGGCTGGCGGTCACCGGCGCCGGTGGCGACGTGCTGTACGTCGAGGCGTCGCTGGCGGACGCCGAGACCGGCGACACCGGGGTGACCCTGACCGGTCAGCTCGGCGACGTCATGAAGGAGTCGGCCCGCATCGCGCTGTCCTACCTGCGCTCGCGCGGGGCCGAGCTGGAACTGCCGGTCGGCGACCTCAAGGAGCGGGGCGTGCACGTCCACGTTCCGGCCGGCGCGGTGCCCAAGGACGGTCCCAGCGCGGGCATCACCATGACGACCGCGCTCGCGTCGCTGCTGTCGGGCCGCCCGGTCCGCTCCGACGTGGCCATGACCGGTGAGGTGTCGCTCACCGGGCGGGTCCTGCCCATCGGCGGCGTGAAGCAGAAGCTGCTCGCCGCGCACCGGGCCGGCGTGACCACCGTCCTCATCCCGAAGCGCAACGAGCCAGACCTGGACGACGTGCCGGCCGACGTGCTGGAGCAGCTGACGGTCTTCACCGTCGGCGACGTCCGTGAGGTGCTCGAACTGGCGCTGGAGTCGGCCGGCAATGGCGCGGCCGTGGCGGCCTGAGCGGCGGTCCTGACCGGCCGCTTCGCGTCCGTCCTCAGTGGTGTGCCGCCGGTGCGGGTCGATCCCGCGCCGGCGGCACACTGCGTCGTGGGGGTGCCGGCCCGCGCGCCCTTCCGGTGGCCGACCGTGGCCATGACCGTTCGACGCTTACCGAACTACTGTTTGGTTGAGCAGGTAGAAAGGCGGTGCCCGAAATATGTCGAAGCGGTAATGCTTCGGCTATCGGACTAAGCCTTGTTCTAGGTCACACGTCCCGTCATGCTGGACGTCCTGGAACGTTCCACCACGCTGAAGTGGAGGCACTATGAGGATTGGGCTGGCCGGTGCGGGACGGATCGGAGCGAGCCACGCCGCGACGCTCAGCGTGCTCTCCGAGGTCGAGTCGCTGCTGATCGCCGACGCCGACGAGCGCCGGGCGGCCGAAGTCGCCTCGGCCCTGAAGGGCCGGGCCGGCTCGGTGCGGGCGGCCGGGACCGTGGACGAGCTGTTCGGCGCCGGTCTGGACGGGCTCGTCGTCGCGGCGGCCACCAACGCCCACACCGAGCTGGTCAAACGCGCCGCCGCCGTGGGCCTGCCGGTGTTCTGTGAGAAGCCCGTCGCACCCGACATCGCCGGGACGCTCGACGTCATCGAGGCGGTGCGCGAGGCGCGCATCCCGGTCCAGGTGGGTTTTCAGCGCCGCTTCGACGCCGGCTACACCGCGGCGCGTGACGCGGTGGTGACCGGGCGGCTCGGCTGGCTGCACACCGTACGGTCGTGCACGCTCGACCCAGCACCCCCACCCAGGGAGTTCATCCCGGTCTCGGGCGGAATCTTCCGGGACTGCGCGGTGCACGACATCGACAGCATCCGCTTCGTCACCGGGCACGAGGTCGTCGAGGTGATGGCCGTGGGCGCCAACCGGGGGGATGAGATCTTCCGCGAATCCGGTGACGCCGATACGGCGGCCGCCGTGCTCACGCTCGACGACGGCACTCTCGCGCTGATCTCGGCGAGCCGCTACAACGCCGCCGGCTATGACGCCCGGCTCGAGGTGCTCGGTTCCAAGGACAGCATCGTCGCGGGCCTGGACGAGCGCACCCCTCTCACGCGAGCCCAGGAGACCGGTGGCGGCAACGTCTACGGGAGCTTCCAGGAACGCTTCGCCGACGCCTACGCGGCCGAGCTGCGGGCCTTCACCGAGCTGGTCGCTGGCCGCATCGAGAACCCCTGCACGCCGGAGGAGGCACTGGAGGCCTTCTACGTCGCCGAGGCCTGTGAACGCTCCAGGCGCGAAGGCGCGGCCGTCCGGGTCGCCGCCGTCCGGGTCGCCGCCGTCAGGGCGGGTGGCTGACGGACGATCTGCAGGGCCGCGTCCCTGAGACGTCCGGATTTGTTCGCGTTTCCTGGATTTGGCGTAGGTTCGCCGGTCATCATCAAGGGCCATCGGGGTGATCGGACGCGTGACGACCACTTTCCGAGTTCCCGAGACAAGGAGAAGAGATTGATGAAGCGATTCGCGACCGGAGGTCTGGCCGCCGTCGCCCTGGTGGGTGTTCTCGCCTTGAGCTCGTGTAGCAGCTCCGGAGGCAAGGAGGCCGCGGAGGAGGAGAGCAAGACCGCCGCCGGCGGCGGTCCCCGGCTCAAGATCGCCATGGTGACGCACTCGGCTCAGGGCGACACGTTCTGGGACATCGTGCAGAAGGGCGCGAAGGCGGCCGCCGCCAAGGACAACGTGGACTTCCTCTACTCGGCGGACCCCGAGGGCGGCAAGCAGGCCCAGCTCGTCCAGGCGGCCATCGACCAGAAGGTCGACGGCATCATCGTCACCCTGGCCAAGCCCGAGGCGCTGAAGGACGTGCTGAAGAAGGCCACCGACGCCAAGATCCCGGTCGTGACCATCAACTCGGGAGCCGCCCAGTCCGCGGAGTACGGCGCACTCGTCCACTTCGGTCAGGACGAGACGGTGGCCGGCGAGGCGGCCGGTGAGGAGTTCAACAAGCTGGGCGCCAAGAAGGCCGTCTGCGTCATCCACGAGCAGGGCAACGTCGGGCTCGAGGACCGCTGCGCCGGGGCGAAGAAGACCTTCAAGGGGCAGATGGAGAACCTGTTCGTCCAGGGCTCGAACATGCCGCAGGTGAAGTCGTCGATCACTGCCAAGCTCCAGGCCGCGAAGGACACCGACGCCATCCTCACACTCGGCGCGCCGTTCGCAGCGACGGCCGTCGACTCGGCCAAGGAGGTCGGCAGCTCGGCCAAGGTGGCCACCTTCGACATGAACAAGCAGCTCATCACGGCGCTGAAGGACGGCTCGATCCAGTTCGCGGTCGACCAGCAGCCCTACCTCCAGGGGTACGGCGCCGTGGACGAGCTATGGCTCTACAAGACCAACGGCAACGTGATCGGGGGCGGCCGGCCGGTGCTGACGGGCCCGGCCATCGTCACCAAGGACACGGCGGACGCCATCGCTCCGTTCGCCGACCGGGGAACTCGCTGATCCCACGGGGCGCCCGCAGGGCGCCCCGTCCTCGGCAGGAAGGAGTGCACCCCCCGTGAACCAGACCGTCGCGCAACCCGCCCAGCCTGTGAAGCTGGACGAGCGCGTCACCCGCAAGTCACCGCTCCGCCGGCTCCTCGGCCGTCCCGAGATCGGCGCGCTGATCGGCGCGCTCGCGCTGTTCGTCTTCTTCGGCCTCACCGCCGACACGTTTCTGACGGCGAACGCCTTCTCCACCATCCTGTACGCCAGCTCGACGTTCGGGATCATGGCGGTGTCGGTCTCGCTGCTCATGATCGGTGGTGAGTTCGACCTGTCGGCCGGCGTCATGGTGACGACCTCGGCCCTCGTCGCGTCGATGTTCAGCTACCAGTTCAGCCTGAACATCTGGGTCGGCGTCGCCGTCTCGCTGGCGGTCACGCTGGCCCTCGGATTCGTCAACGGACTGCTGTACGTGAAGACCGGGCTGCCGAGCTTCATCGTCACCCTCGGCACCTTCTTCATGCTGGCCGGCGCGAACCTCGGCGTCACGAAGGCGATCAGCGACAACGTGGCGACCCCCTCGATCTCCGACATGTCCGGCTTCTCGGCCGCCAAGCAGGTGTTCGCCTCCGACCTCACGCTCTTCGGCATCCAGGTCAAGATCACCGTTCTGTGGTGGCTGGCCATGGTGGCGGTGGCGACCTGGCTGCTGCTGCGCACCCGGGCCGGCAACTGGGTCTTCGCGGTGGGCGGATCGGCCCCGAGCGCCCGGGCGGTCGGCGTGCCCGTGGCCAAGACGAAGATCGCGTTGTTCATGGGCGTCGCCTTCACGGCCTGGTTCTCCGGCATGCACCTGCTCTTCGCCTTCGACTCCGTACAGTCCGGTGAAGGCGTCGGCAACGAGTTCTTCTACATCATCTGCGCGGTCATCGGCGGCTGCCTGCTGACCGGTGGGTACGGCTCCGCGATCGGGGCCGCCATCGGCGCCTTCATCTTCGGGATGACCAACAAGGGCATCGTCTACGCCGAGTGGAACCCGGACTGGTTCAAGTTCTTCCTGGGCGCGATGCTCTTGATCGCCACGGTGGTCAACCTGGTGGTCCGGCGCCGCGCGGAGGTGTCGGAATGAGTGAGACGCGAGCACCGCTGGTCCGGCTGGCCGGGGTCGGCAAGCACTACGGCAACATCATCGCCCTGCAGGACGTCTCACTCGAGGTGTCCGCGGGCGAGGTCGTGTGCGTGCTCGGCGACAACGGCGCCGGCAAGTCCACGCTCATCAAGATCGTTTCGGGCCTGCACCGCCACGACTCCGGTACCTACGAGGTGTCGGGAGAGGAGGTCCGGTTCGGCTCGCCGCGCGACGCCCTCGACCGCGGCATCGCCACCGTCTACCAGGACCTCGCGGTCGTCCCGCTCATGCCGGTCTGGCGGAACTTCTTCCTCGGGTCCGAGCGGCGCAGGGGCATCGGCCGGCTCGACATCGACTTCATGCGGCGTACCACCAAGTCGGAGCTACTGGAGATGGGCATCGACCTGCGCGACGTCGACCAGCCCATCGGCACCCTGTCCGGCGGTGAGCGGCAGTGCGTGGCGATCGCCCGCGCCGTGCACTTCGGTGCCAAGGTGCTGATCCTGGACGAGCCGACCGCGGCGCTCGGCGTCAAGCAGGCGGGCGTGGTGCTGCGCTACATCGTGCGGGCCCGCGAGCGCGGTCTCGGCGTCATCTTCATCACCCACAACCCGCACCACGCCTACCCGGTGGGGGACCGCTTCCTGCTCCTCAAGCGCGGGCGCGGTATCGGCTACCACCGCAAGGACGAGGTCACCCGCGAGGAACTGACCGCGCTGATGGCCGGTGGAGCGGAGCTCGAGCAACTCGCCCACGAGCTCGAAGGCATCGAGAGCGGCGCGGCGGAGGAGCTCTCGGCCGAGGTCAAGCGGCTCGGCCTCACCGACGCGTGAGAAGACCGCCCGGCACCGCGGACCTCCTCAGCCGCCGGCCGGCGGGTCCGCGGTGACGTCGGCGGTACTGTCCGCGCCCGCGGCCGGGCCACCGAGCCGGTCCTCTTCGGAGGTGCTCAGGCGAGCAGCGGATAGTCCCGCGGCGACCATCCCAGCAGGCCATAGATCTGCACCATCGCGGCCTGTTCCAGCAGGGTCACCTGATCGCCGCCGCCCGAGAAGTCGAACAGACCACTTTCCAGATCCCGTACCGGGAAGATGCCGGTCCGTGGGTCGCGGACCTCGGTCCAGACCCGGTCCGCGTACTCCTTCATGACGCGGCGGTGCGACGGGCCGGGCGCCACGCCGTCGAGGATCAGCAGATTCTTGAAGAAGATCGCGTTGAACCGGGCCGGCTGGGTGAACCAGCGGTCGTCCTCGCTGTAGAAGGCGATCGCGGCGGTGGCGATGTCACGCGCCCGATCGAGGTACCGGTGATCGCCGGTGGCCTTGTACAAAAGGGCCGCCGAGCCGAGCATTACGCCCTGGTTGTACGACCACTGGGTCGTGTCGATCCGGCCGGCGAGGTCGATGTGGTCCCAGTACAGGCCGTTCGGCGCGAGCATGCAGGCGTTCGTCCAGTCGAACATCCGCTTCGCCCACGCGAGGTACTCGGGCCGCTTCGTCAGCAGGTAGAGGTGCAGGCCCAGTTCCGCGCCCGGTCCGTTCGACACCGTGTTGCGGTCCTGGCTCCACGGCGCCTGGGTCCAGAAGACGCCGCCCGGACACGGGTTCGAGGGATCGGTGTCCCAGCCGTGGACCACCAGGTCGAAGATCCGCTCGGCGCGCGCCAGTGCGGCCGCGTCGCCGGTCCGCTTGTGGTGCTGGACGAGCGCCAGGCCGATCCACTCGTTATCGTCGTAGAACTTGTCCCCGCCCTGTCCGAGCGGCGGCCGCACGTACGAGTCGTAGCCCGGCGGGTCGGTCTCCGGGTTCCAGTAGAGCTCCAGAGCACGCAGCCGATCGGCCACGTCGCCGGCGTACCGCCTCCCGTCGCGCAGCCCGGCCATCGTGAGCGCGCCGGCCATCGCCTGCGAGTACGGCCAGACATAGGAGTACGGGTTGCCGCCCTCCGCACGCGGACTCGTTTCGAGGTACAGCCCCCGATCGGTCTCGAGGAAGCGCCGCATCGCCCGATAGGAGGCCTCGGCACGGGCCGCCGCCCGCTGTCCGCCCGGGACATCGGCCAGGTCCGCGGCCGCCGGGGGGACTCCTCCCGCACCGATCGCGCCGCCGAGTAGGACACTTGTGAAGGCCACGATCCAGCGCAGACGAGCGAGCAACCGTCTCATCGCATTCATCCTTCCCGCGGCGACGGGTGACAGCGACGTTCGACAACGACCGACCAACGACACTCTGCAGTGACAATAAAGACAAAATAGGTGACGGTAAAGGCTCAGTCGGCACCGGCGCAGCGAGCGCAAGCTCCCGCGTGGCGACGCCGCCCGAGACGGCGCCCGAGACAGAGCCCGAGACAGCGCCCGAGACAGCGAAGGCACGAGGAGGCGGATGGAGAGCCAGCCGACCCCGCTGTACTACCAGCTCAAGATGCGTCTGCTGGAGGAGATCCGCAGCGGGACCTACGGCACCGACGGCCGGCTGCCGACCGAGCACGAGCTGTGCGAGCGGTACGGGTTGAGCCGCACGCCCGTGACGAGGGCGCTGTCCGAGCTCGCCCACGAGGGGGTCGTGCTGCGCCGGCGCCGCCGCGGCACATTCGTCAATCCCGGCTGGCTGCGCCGGGGCCGTGCGCAGGCGCCCGAGCTCCGCCTCGTCGCTCCCGGTGGCGCCTGGCCGGATCACCTGCGTGAGGCGGCGGGCCACGACGCCACCCTGTCGATCACCGCGGTCGAGCTGCCCCACGTACACGACGTGCTGCTCCGCGCGATCGCCGAGGGGAACGGTCCCGACCTGGCCGTGGTCGACTCGGTGCACCTCGCCGAGTTCGCGAGGTCGGGGTTCCTCATGCCCCTCGACGACCTCGACGCGGATTGGATCGCCCGTGAGCACGACACGGACTTCCTCCCGCCCTTCGCGGAGGCGTATCGGTTCGGCGGGCGCACCCTCGCCGTCCACGCCCACGCCGATGCCGCCGGTCTGTGGTTCCGGCGCGATCTCCTCGAGGGCTCCGAGCCCCCGGCGGACTGGCGGGGGCTGCGGACCCTGGCCCGCCGGCTCACGACCGGGCGGGCGCGGGACTTCCGGCCGCTGGTCATGTCCGGCGGGCCGGCCGCCGCCGAGACGACGACGTACTGCCTGACCGCACTGCTCGCGTCCAACGGCGCCACCGTGCTGGCGCCGGACGCGGTCACCCTGGACGGCCCGGCCGCGGTCGAGGCGATGCGCTTCCTGCGGCGGCTCGTGGACGACGGCGCGCTGCCGCCCGAGGTGACCGGCTACGACAAGCACCACGCGGCCCGGCTGCTCGCGAAGGGCGCGGCCGGGATCTGCCTGGGCGGCAGCTACGACGCCGAGGAGATCGCGGCCGAGGCCGGTATCGGTATGGACGAGGTGTACGAGCGGTTCGTGTTCGCCCCGATGCCGCCCGGCCCGCACGGCGGCTCGGGCGTCCTGTCCGGCGGCATGGTCTACTGCGTTCCCCGGCAGGCGAAGCGGCCCGGCCTGGCGATGCGGGTGCTGCGGGCGGCGGTCGAGCCGGACGCGCTGATCCGGCTGTGCACGCGCACCGGCCAGCTGCCGCCGCGCCGCTCGGCGCTGACCGCCATCGCCGCCGCGTCGCCGTTCCACGCGCACACCGCGGCGATGCTCGACCACATGGTCGTACGGCCGTCGTCGCCCGTGTACGCGCTCGTGTCGGCGCAGCTCCAGGCCATGACGGAGGACGTGATCACGAGGCGGCGGAGTCCCGCCGCGGCCGTGGCACGCGCGGCCGACCTGATCAGCGCGATCACCGGGCTGCCGGTGGCGGGGCGCTGAGGAGCCCTTGACATTTCGGTCGTGTTAAGCGCAGATTTGTCTCGAATTTGTCATCGCCTGATGGCAAATCAGCGCGACCGTTGGTGCGTGGACCAGCGCATGGTCCCGTCGGGGGAGCACCGCCCGAAGGGAGCACCATGCGTCGATTCATCGGGCTGGCGATGGCCGCGGGTCTGGCGGTCACGATGGCCGGCTGCGGAGGAGGGTCCGAGAGCGGCTCCAACGAACTCAAGATCGTCTACCAGAAGTTCGGGACGTACATCCATCTCGACGTCATGCTGCGGCGGCTCAAGCCGGTGTTCGAGCAGCAGAACCCCGGGGTGAAGCTGAAACTCATCCCGGTCACCGCGAACGACGCCGACTACTTCTCCAAGGTCAACCTCATGCGACGGTCGGCCTCCAGCGCTCCCGACGTCGTCTACGAGGACACCTACGTCATCAACTCCGACGTCAAGGCGGGCTACCTCCGGCCGCTCGACGAGTATCTGAACACCTGGCCGGACTGGGGGCAGTTCCCCGACTCGGTGAAGCAGGGCGTCAAAGCGCTCGACGGCAAGATCTACGGAGTGCCGATGGGCACCGACACCCGGGGCCTCTGGTACAACAAGACGATCCTGAAGAAGGCCGGCGTGACCCTGCCATGGCGGCCGAAGACCTGGGACGACGTCCTGGCCACGGCCCGGCAGATCAAGGCCCGGGTGCCGGACGCGACGCCGTTCAACATGTACTCGGGCAAGCCGGCCGGCGAGGCGTCCTCGATGCAGGGCTACGAGATGCTGCTCTACGGCACCGACCATGAGCTCTACAACTCGCAGAGCGCGAAATGGGTCGCGCCGAGCAAGGGCATGACCGATTCGTTCCGGTTCATCAAGACGGTGTTCTCCGAGGGGCTCGCGCCGAAGCCTGCGGTGGCGCTGGACAAGAACCTCAACACGATCGTCACCACCCAGCTGTTCCCGAAGAACAAGCTCGGCATCGCTCTCGACGGCTCCTGGCTGAGCAGCACATGGCAGAAGGCCGGTGAGGCGCCGTGGCCCGAATGGCAGGACACGATCGACGTCGCGCCGATGCCCACGCAGAACGGGCAGGCTCCCGGTAAGACCAGCATGTCCGGCGGCTGGACGCTGGCCATCGGCGCCAAGAGCAAGAATCCCGGCGCCGCCTGGAAGTTCGTCGCCCTGGCCCTCAACCGTGAGAACTCCCTGAACTACGCCACCACCGCCGGCCAGATCGCGGTGCGCGACGACGTCGGTAAGGATCCCGCCTACCTCAACGCCAACCCGACGAACAAGTTCTGGACCGACCTCGTGTCGGCCACCCATTACCGGCCGGCCTATGCCGAGTACCCGGAGATCTCCAACCAGATCCAGAAGGAGATGGAGTCTGTGATGACCGGGCAGGAGAGCCCGGAGGAGGCCACCAAGCGGCTCACCGAGTCGATCCAGAAGATCGTCGGTGCCGAGAAGGTCGAGGCAGCCGGCTGATGGCGGCCTCGGCGTCCGCCGCGTCCCCGCGCCCGGCGGCCCGCCCCGCGCGGGGCCGCCGGGGATCGGCGCTCGGCTGGGCGATCCCGATGGCACCGGCGGCCGGCCTCCTGGCGCTGTTCTTCGTGGGGCCGATCCTGTGGTGCTTCTGGGCGGCGTTCACGAACCTGGCGCTGACCGGGGCGAGCGCCAGCGACCCCGAGATGGTGGGGCTGGCGAACTTCCGGGAGATGTTCGCCGACGGCGACTTCTACTCGGCGGCGATGCTCACCGTTGCCTTCGTCGCGGGGTCGGCGATCATCGGGCAGAACTGTCTCGGGCTGATCCTCGCGATGCTGATGCGCAGCCGCAAAGCGGTGGTCCGGACGGTCGTCGGCGGGATCGTGGTGAGCGCCTGGGTGGTCCCGGAGATCGTCGCCGGGTTCATGTGGTACGCCTTCCTCGCCGACGAGGGCACCCTCAACTCGGCGCTGACGGCCGTCGGGCTTCCCGCGAACGAGTGGCTCTACGAGCTTCCGCTGCTCTCGGTGATCATCGCGAACGTGTGGCGGGGCACGGCGTTCTCGATGCTGGTCTACTCGGCGGCGCTGTCGGAGGTCCCCGATGACCTGCACGAGGCGGCGGCCGTCGACGGGGCCTCGGCGGTCCAGCGGCTGCGCCACATCACACTGCCGCTGATCAAGCGTGCGGCGATGACCAACCTGATGACCATCACGCTGCAGACGCTCTCGGTCTTCACGCTGATCTTCGTCATGACCGGCGGCGGCCCGGGTATCAAGAGCCAGACGCTGCCGCTGTACATGTACCAGGAGGCGTTCAAGTTCTCCCAGCTGGGCTACGGCACCGCGGTGGCGATCGTGATGCTCACGATCGGTGCCGTGTTCTCGGCGATCTACCTCCGGCTGCTGCGGAATGAGGTCTGAGCTCCCATGGCGCCCGTCTCCGTCGGCTCCACCACGGCACCGCGCAGGGCCGTCTCCGCCGCGGCCGCGTACGGGGTGCTCGCGGTCGTCGCCGTGCTGTTCCTCGTACCGTTCGGCTGGCTGTTCCTCGCCTCGCTCAACGCCGAGGCCGGCCTCACCACCGAGCCGCCTGCGGAGTTCACGCTCCGCAACTTCGCCGAGGTGCTCAACCCCGACAACCTGCGGGCGTTCGGCAACAGCTTCGTGCTGTCCGGCGGGGCCGCGCTGCTGACGCTGCTCGTCGCCACCCCGGCCGCTTATCCGCTGTCCCGCTACAACCTGCGGTTCGGCCGTCCCGTGCTGTACGCGCTGCTGTTCTCCACCGGTCTGCCGATCACCGCGATCATGGTGCCGGTGTACGGGATGTTCGTGCAGCTGGAGCTGGTCGACTCGGTCCCGGCGACGACGCTCTTCCTCACCGCCACCGGGCTGCCGTTCGCGATCTGGATGATGAAGAACTTCATGGACGGCGTACCCGTGTCCCTCGAGGAGGCGGCCTGGGTCGACGGCGCGTCCGCGTGGAAGGCCCTGGTGCGGGTCGTGCTGCCGCTGATGCTCCCCGGCGTCACCGTGGTGTTCGTCTTCACGTTCATGACGACCTGGGGGAACTTCTTCGTCCCGTTCGTGCTGCTGCTCGCCCCGGAGAAGCAGCCCGCCGCCGTCACCATCTACCAGTTCTTCGGGCAGCAGGGCGAGGTCGCCTACGGCCTGCTCGCCGCCTACTCGATCCTCTACACCGCCCCGGTCGTCGCCCTCTACGCCCTCGTCCAGCGCACGTTGGGCGGCGCCTTCGCCATGCAGGGAGCGGTCAAGGGCTGAGCCCACCGGACGGCACGCCGAACGGCACGCCGGACAGCAGGAACCCGCACACAGAAAAGAGCACAGATCAATGCGGATTTCCCAGGTCAGCTCCACCGATCTGTTCATCGGGCCCGAGGTCGCCCCCCGGCAGGTCGTGCGGGTCGGGCTGGCCAACGCCGGCTCCGGAGCCGCCGAGCCGTCCGATCTGGTGCGGGTCATGGTCGAGGGGCCCGGCGTCACGACTCCCGAACCCGTGCTCGTCACGGGGCTGGCGGCCGGTGAGGAGCGGGAGGTCGAGGTCGGGGTGCGGCTCTCGGAACCGGTGAACCCCGGCACCGTGCGCCGGGTGACCGCGATCGCGGACACGGGGAACGTCCGCCGCACCGCCGCGGGCGAGGTCGTCGCCGCGGACACCGGCTGGACGATGTGGATGGTCTCGCACTTCCACTACGACCCGGTGTGGTGGAACACGCAGGCCGCCTTCACCGAGGTCTGGTACGACCTGCCGGCCGCCGAGAGCGTCCGGCCCGCCGAGGTGAAGACCGCCTTCGACCTCTGCCGGGCGCACCTTGAGGCGGCCCGGCTCGACCCCGACTACAAGTTCGTGCTCGCCGAGGTCGACTATCTCAAGCCGTACTGGGACAGCTTCCCCGAGGACCGCGCCGACCTGCGGCGCTTCCTGAGCGAGGGCCGCGTCGAGCTGGTCGGCGGAACCTACAACGAGCCGAACACCAACCTCACCCACCCCGAGTCGACGATCCGCAACGCGGTTTACGGGGTCGGCTACCAGCGGGACGTCGTCGGCGGGGATCCGGCGTCGGCGTGGATGCTGGACGTGTTCGGGCACGATCCCGCCTTCCCCGGGCTGATGGCCGACGCCGGCCTGACCTCGAGCTCGTGGGCGCGTGGACCCTTCCACATGTGGGGGCCGAACCGGCACGTCGGCGACAACGAGCGCATGCAGTTCGCGAGCGAGTTCGAGTGGATCTCGCCGAACGGGCGCGGCCTGCTCACCTCGTACATGGCCAACCACTACGGCGCCGGCTGGGAGATGGAGCGGCACGACAACGTCGAGGACGCCATCGAGGAGGCCGTCCGGCAGTTCCGGCTGCTGCGGCCGGTGGCCGCCACCCGCAACGTACTGCTGCCGGTCGGCGCCGACCACGTGGTGCCGTCCCGCTGGTGCACCGAGGTGCACCGCGAGTGGGCCAAGCGCTACGTGTGGCCGAGGTTCGTGGTCGGGCTGCCCCGCGACTTCTTCGGGGCCGTACGGGACGAGACGGGCGAGCGCCGGGCGCGGTTCAGCCCGCAGTCCCGCGACATGAACCCGGTCTACACCGGCAAGGACGTCTCGTACATCGACACCAAGCAGGCCCAGCGGGCCGCCGAGATCGCGGTTCTCGACGGCGAGCGGCTGGCCACCCTCGCCACGTTGCTCGGCGGGGTCCGCTACCCGGCCGAGGCCCTCGACAAGGCATGGCGGCAGCTCGCCTTCGGCGCCCACCACGACGCCATCACCGGCAGCGAGTCCGACCAGGTCTATCTCGACCTGCTCGGCGGCTGGCGCGAGGCGTACGAACTCGGCGACGAGGTGCGCACGGCCGCCATCGACCACATCGCCGCGCATGCCGACACCTCGGGTGAGGGCCGCCCCGTCCTCGTCGTGAACACGCTGTCGTGGCCGCGCGACGGGATCACGACCGTTCGGATCGCCTTCCCCGAGCCCGGTCACGGCGGCGTCGAGCTGCGGGATGAGGTGGGCGGACCGGTGGCGGCCGTGACCGAGGCGCTGCGGCGGCATGGCGACGGCACCCTGGCCGAGGTCACGCTGACGTTCCTCGCCAAGGACGTGCCCGCGCTCGGTTATCGCGTGTACCGGGCGGTCGAGGCCGCCGACGTGCCCGCGGGATGGACGGCCACGGGCGGCCTCGTGGCCGCCAACGCCGCGTTCCGCGTGGAGGCCGACCCCGCGCGAGGAGGCGCGCTGTCCTCGATCCGCGACCTGCGGACCGGCCGTGAGCTGCTGCGCAGCGGCCGGGTCGGCGGCGAGCTCGTCGTGTACGAGGAGCACGCCACCCATCCGGTCTGGGGTGAGGGGCCATGGCATCTGCTGCCCAAGGGGCCCGGGCGCGGCGTCGGCGAGCACAAGGCGCACGTGCGCGTCGAGCAGTGCCCCATCGGCCGCCGCGTCGTCTCCGAGACGACGGCCGGCGAACTGCGCATCACTCAGGAGACCCTGCTCTGGGACGGTGTGGACCGCGTCGACTTCCGTAGCCACGTCGACGGGTCCATCGGGCACGACCGGCTGCTGCGCGTACGATTCCCCGTCGACGTCCCCGGTGCCCGGCCGGTGTCCGAGACCGGTTTCGCCGCCGTCGGACGGCCGTTCGGCTTCCCCGACGCCGACGCGGCCGAGTCACTGTGGACGCTCGACAACCCGGCGCACAACTGGGTGGCGCTCAGCTCGGCCGCGCGCATCGCGCTGACCGGCGAGGACGGCTCGCGGCACGAGCATGCGATCGGCGTCGCAGAGGTGATCGAACCCGACGCGATCGAACCCGATGGTGCGAGATTCCCCGATGAGGTCCGGGCCCTCGTCGCGGGGCTCGCCGGTCAGGGCGTCACCGCCACGTGCTCACGGCCGGACGGCTCCCGCTACGGCTCCCTCGACGTCGACTCCAACCTGCCGGACGTACGGATCATCCTCGGCGGTCCCGGCGACAACGCCTTCGCCGCGGCGGTGCTGGCCGACGCCGGTGCCGCCTACTCGACCGCGCTCGAGCGGCACGGCCGGGTCTTCGTGCCCGCCGCCCGCCCGCTCGAGGACGTCTGGACTCCGACCGCCGACCTGCGCGGGCCGCGGGACCTCCCGGTGCTGATCGTGGCGGGCGACGATCTCGGCGTCGAGATCGCTCGGTTGAGCACCGACGTGGCCGACTCGGTCATCGAGGTCTCCAGGCCCTCGGACCTGGACGGGACACCCGCCCCCCTCGACGGCTACTCGGTCGGTCTGCTCAACCAGGGGACACCCGGGTTCGTCACCGGCACGGACGGCACCCTGTACCTCAACCTGATGCGGTCCTGCAGCGCATGGCCGTGCGGCGTCTGGATCGACGGAGAGCGGCGCACCGCCCCCGACGGCTCCAGCTTCGCCTGGCAGCACTGGAGCCACACGTTCTGCTACTCCCTCGTCGCCGGTCCGGGCGACTGGCGGGAGGCCGGATTCGTCCGGGCCGGACAGGAGTACAACCACGCCGTGCTCTCCCGCCCTGCCCGGCCGGGCGGTGGCGTGCTGCCCACGGCCGCGAGCCTCGCCTCGGTGGAGCCCGCCCGCGTCGTGCTCACGGCGCTCAAGCCCAAAGGCAACCCCCTGGCCTCTGGAGACGCGGGGGACGCCGACGTCTCCGAAGGCATGATCGTACGGGCGTACGAGTCGTCCGGCCGGCCCGCCGAGGCGCGGATCCGGCTCCTCGGCGGACTCACCGACGCCCGGGTCGTCAACGTTCTGGAGGAGGTCCCAGCGGAGGTTCACGGCCAGGTCGACGTCGGCACCGAGACGGGCGGCACCGAGACGGGCGGCACCGAGACGGGCGGCACCGAGACGGGCGGCACCGAGACGGGCGGCACGGTGACCGCGCGGCTCGGTGCCTCCGGCATCGTGACGCTGAGCGCCCGCCCCGCCATGGCGAACGATCCCGGCGCGGTTTCGGGTCAGGGACGTCTCGGCCCCCGGACCGAGCCCGCGCAACCGGTCTTCACCCGCTACTGGCTGCACAACAAGGGGCCGGCCCCGGTCGGCAACCTGCCCGTCAGCGTGAACATCGGCCCGGCCACGACGTCACTGAGCGGCACCGGCGACAGCGCGACCGTACGGGCGACCGTCAGCACGTCCACCCGTCCCGCCGACGGCCGCGTCGAGCTCGCCGTGCCGCTGGGACTCTCCGTCGACCACGCACCCCTGGAGTACGACCTCGGGGCCGGTGAGCACGCCGAGTTCACCCTGACGGTCCGCGCCGAGGAGACGGGCACGTACTTCCTGGCCGCCCGGATCGACGATGAGCTCGGCCAGGTCCTCGAGGATGCCACCACGGTGGTCGTCGGAGCGGCACAGGCGCAGACGCCGATCTCGGTCGCCTTCGAGCCCGAGGGGCTGCTGCTGCCCCCTGGCGGCGAGAGCGAGATCATCGCGAGGCTGAGCAACCTGACCGGAAGCGAAGTGCGCGGCGAGGCCCAGCTCCTCAGCCCGGTCGGCACGTGGGGCCCCGGCTCGGACACACTCGTCACGCCCTGGACACAGGGCTTCGCCGTCGCACCGGGAGCCACCGCCGACCTGCGCTTCGTCGTCCGGGCCTGCGCCGGCGCACGGAGGGGCGCGCACTGGTGGGCCATGGCCAGGATCGGCTGCTTCGGCCGCCTCCACTACACCGTGGCCATCCCGGTACACATCTCCGCCGGCGAGCCCGGCGGCGACCGACCAGGTACCCGGCCTCCGGACGCGCGGTAGGCCGAGCCGTGTCGCGGGCGGTCAGTCGACCTGGTGGACCGTTTCGCGACCGTCGACGAGGTCCCGCCGGAACCGTACGGTGAACCCGCACCGTGTGCGGCTAATGACACGGTTGTCGGATCGGCGCGGAGATTCTCGGGCAGACTGAGGCGGCATTGTCGGATCGGCGAGACCAAGAGGGGCCATCAGTGGTCGTTGTTGAGGTTGAGGGTCGGGCGGGGGGCGCCCCCATCCAGATCGAGGTCACGGAGGTGCCGTCCGCCGACATGGCGGACGTCTATGGCGGCGAGGAGACCCGCGCTGTGCGGGAGAAAGTGATGCGGCTCGCCCGCCCGCTCTTCTCGGAGGCGCTCGACCTCGTCGATTCGTGCGCCACGGAGGTGAGACAGCGGCTCGATGCGATGACGGACGCGATCCGCCCGGACGAGTTCGAGCTGCAGTTCGCGGTCAAGCTGGACGCCAAGCTCGGCGCGGCCATCGTGGAGTCGACCAGCGGGGCCCAGCTCCAGGTGGTGCTCCGATGGACGGCCAAGGACTGAACGAGCCGGGGGTGAGCGAGACGCACGCGTTTCCGCTGCTGCCGTACAGCTACGTGGTCGGTCAGGACGCGCTGCGCCGCGCGCTCGAAATCGCCCACGTGCTGCCCGCGGTCGGCGGGGTGCTGGTCAGCGGTGAGCGTGGAACGGCCAAGTCGACGACCGTACGGGCGTTCGCCCGGATGATGTACGGCGACCTGCCGGTGACGTTGCCGATCAACGCCACCGATGACCGGGTGCTCGGCGGCTGGCAGATCGACGCCCTGATGCGGGGGGAGTCCCGTCCGCAGCCGGGCCTTCTCGAGAGCGCGAACGGCCGGCTGCTCTACATCGACGAGGTCAACCTGCTCGACGACCACGTCGTCAACATCATCCTCGACGTCGTCTCGACCGGGCTGCTGGTCGTCCAGCGGGACGGGCTGGACCGGCCCGAGGTTCCCGTCTCGTTCACCCTCGTCGGCACCATGAACCCCGAAGAGGGCGGGCTGCGGCCGCAGTTGCTGGACAGGTTCGGGCTTCTGGTGCCGGTGCGCGCCGAACTCGACCTGCGGGTGCGGCGCGACATCCTGATGACGGCGCTCCGGTTCGATGAGGAGCGGACCCGGCCGGACTCGGCGTGGCTGGAGCGCGGCGCGGACCTCGACCGTGAGCGCCGCGAGGTGATCGAGACGGCTCGGGCGGCCGTCGCCGACGTCCGCCTCACCGAGGACATCGCGTCGCTGTGCGCGAGGATCGCCGCGGAGTTCGAGGTGGCGGGCCACCGTGGCGAGATCGTGATGGCACAGGCCACCCGGGCCCGTGCCGCCCTGGACGGCCGCTCGGAGATCGCACCGGACGACGTGCGCGCGGTGGCCCCGCACGCGATCATGCACCGGCGACCCGAGGCCGCGTACGGCGAGGGCATCGAGTGGACCGACAAGGACGACGAACGGCTCGGCCGGCTCCTTGCTGAGGGGTGAACGGAGGGGTGAGCGGTGCGGGTAGGCGAGCGGGTGTCGACCGCGCTGGCGTGCGCGGCGCTGGATCCGGGCCTGTCGGGGGTCCTGCTCTTCGATCTCGATCCGGCGCTGGCCCCCTCGCTCGCCCGCCGGCTCGCCGAACTGCTCGCGGCGCCGGACCAGGTCGTCGTCGTGGGCGCCACCACGAGTGAGGACGACCTGTGGACCCGGGTGCGCCCGTGGCCCGGCGGCCGTGCGGGCTTTCGCGGTGAGCTCGGACCGCTGGTCGGTGCGGACCGGCCGCCCGGCGTGATCCTGGTACCCGACCTCGCGAGGCTGGGGCTCGCCGCCACCCGCGCCGCCGTCACCACGATCGGCGCCGACGTGGCGCATCTGGAACGCACGGGGTGGCGGCTGACCTGGGCGCCGAGGGACCGTTGGCTCGCCACCTGCCGTCGCGACGAAATCGGCCGGGTGTCACCGCACCTGCTCGACCGCTTTGCCGTACGGATCGACGCCGCGGGCCTGCGTCCGGGCCCGGGGAATCCACTCCCCGAACCCCCGCCGTCCTGGCGCCGTGCGGTCCGTGCCGGCCTGCTGCCGGGCCTGTCCATCGGGGCGGCGGACCGGGTCATCGAGCTCGTCCCGGCGGTGGGCGCGGGCGCCCGCCGGGATCTCGCGCTCGCTCGCATCGCCCGCGCGCTGGCGGCGCTCGGCGGCGCGTCCGTCGCGGAGGCCGCGCACGTCGACGAGGCCGCGCGCCTCGTCGGGCTGTCCACGTCCGCTCCGGAGGACCTGGTCCCCGGGCCCCGGGCCACCGAGATCGGGCCTTCGACGCGAGCGGCACCTCCCATCGCGACCGAACCCGCCGTCCGGGAGGTTGGCGCGCCACCTGCGGAACCCGAGGCGTTGCCGACTGCCGCGCTGCCCGCGCCCGGGATGTCCGGCGACCCGTACCCCGAAGACCGCACAGAGCCCGAGCGCGAGGCCGAGCCCCTGCGGTCACCCTGGCGGCGCGGCGCCGCCGGCGGACCTCCGCGCGGTCACCCGATCGGCGCGCAGGCCGCCCGTGAGGTACGCGACATCGCGCTGACCGCGACGCTGCTCGAGTCCGCGAAGTTCCAGACCCTGCGCTGCCCGGACCACTTCCGCGGCTCGGTCGCGCATCCGCTGCACGTGCGCGCGGCGGACCTGCGCAGCCACCGGCGGGCGCCCCGACCGGGCCATCTGCTCGTGCTGCTCCTCGACCACACGTGCCGGCGGGGATGGGACTGGTACGGCGACCTCGCCCCCTATCTGCAGTGGGCCTACGCTCTCCGGGCGGCCGTCGGCGTGATCGAGGTCGGTGCGGCGGACGCACCGGACGAGCTGTGCGCCCAGCGGTTCTCGGCGCGCAGCCTGCTCGACCCGCGCGTGCGCGAGGCGCTGGACCGCCCCGCCGGGCGGGCGACGCCGCTCGCGCATGGGCTCAGCCTCGCCGTGCGGTCGCTGCGGCACGACACCCAGCACGGGGACGCGGCCGTCGACGAGGCCCTGCTGCTCGTCGTCACCGATGGGCGCGGCAACGTGCCGCTCCGGGCCAGCCGGACGGGGCAGGCCCCGGGCCGGGTCGGCCGCGAAGGCGTCCAGGACGCCCTCGACGTCGCCGCCGAGATCGGCCGGCTGCACCGTGTCCGCAGCCTCGTCGTGGACCCGGGCCCCCGTCCGTACGCCCATCTCACCACCGACCTCGCCCAGGCACTCGGCGGCTCGGTCGTGTCAGGCGGGCCGGGCGATGACTGACCGCCGCCGGTTCGCCGACGCGGTGTTCCGCGGCGCGCGGTCGCGACGGTCCCTCCGCACGCCGCACGCGCCGCTCGTACCGCGCAGGCCACCCGCGCCGCCCGCAGCGCCGTCGGCACCCGAGCCCGAGACCGGCCTCGAGACGGGTGAGCCCGTGGTCTTCGACGCCTTCACCGCCGACCTCGGTGCGGGACTGCCTACTGGTATGGCCCTGCTCGTGGTAATCCCGGTGGAGCAGGGCGGCACTCCGGGCTTCCGGCTCCGGGCGGTGTGCTGCTGCGCCTCGCTGGTGGAGTTCGGCGACGTGTACGGCCGGCCCGATCTCGCGCTCGGCTCCCTGGTGGCGGCCGACGGCCTGCTGCCCGTGGACGTGCTGAGTTCGATGCGGACGTGGTCGCGGACGAAGAAGGGGCTCATCCGCTGGCTCGACGCGCGGCGTGCGGCGCACGGTGACGACCTGCAGCTCGTGATCTGGGACCAGACCGGGTACGGCATCCCCTGGGAGCTCTTCTGGCTCGAGCGCGCACCGGGATCGGGGCGCAGCGAAGGCTGGCTCGGTGGCCTGGTGACCGTGACCCGCTGGCTGTCCATCGAGACCGCCTGGGGCGAGGTGGTCCGCGACTACCGGTCCGAGCACACCTGTGCAGGGCCGGTCGCCGCCTACGTCGCCGCCGAGATGGAGCACGACGTCTCCCTGTTCGGCGCCTACCACCTCGAGAACAGCGACAGCCTGCACACGCTGGCCAAGGCACTCGAGGAGGGCGACCCCCTCGCCATGGTCTACGTGGCCTGTCATGGGACCTACGGAGCACGCCTGTCCGACTGCGTGCTCGGCGGCGTGCCCCTGGACCGCTTCGATCCGAGGAGATTCGACCGGCTCGGACCGGCCGCCACGTTCGTGTTCCTCAACGCCTGCCACTCCGGTTCGCTGGTCGACGACGCCGGCCGGTTCAGGGACCGCGCGCTGCGCGGGTTCGCCGAGGTGTTCCTGCGGTCCGGTGCGGCGGGCGTACTGGCGACCAGCGGCCGGGTGGGCGACCGCCAGGCCCATGAGATGGCCGACCAGTTGTTCCGCCACCTGCGCGACCATCCCGGCCGGTCGGTCGCGCAGGCCGTGCGCGACCTGCGCGCCGAGATGGCCCGGATGACCCCCGACGACCTGCTCGACGTGGACGGGCCAGAGGGGAACCGGCGGCTGCTTCCGCTGCTGTACCGATTCATGTACGTCTTCTATGGGAGCCCGCGTACGGCGGTCTCCCTCGCCACGGGCAAGGGGGTGTGATGGCGTCCGCGGGCACGTTGCTGCTGGAGCCGGTGGTCGGCTGGCCGCGCGAGATGACACCGGGACGCCCCTACCTGGTGACCGTCGACCTGCGGCTCGCCGAGGCGGCGGGCGACTGGCCGTACGACACCGAGGAGCTCTCCTTCACCTGCGTGCTGGAGGGCCCGGCCGCCTTCACCGTCGAGGCGGTTCACGACGCGAGCGTCGTCCTGCACCGGTTCGGCGGCTCGTACGGGCCCGCCGAGTTCATCGTCACCCCGCACGCCGAGCCCGGCAGCCGCTCCCTCTGGCTCACCATCCTCACCGAGCGCGGCGTCGACGTCCGCAGGATCGAACTGCCGGTGGACGTCGGGGACGACCCCGGGGACGCGCGGCCCACGACCACACGCCCGGTCCGTACGGCGGTGCCCGCCCAGCGGCCGGCCCCACCGGCGTCACGTGCGGTCACCCGGCTGATCGTGGACGTGGAACCGGTGGCGCACGGCCCCGGCGACCGCTATCTGCTGAGAGTGCTGAAGATCCGGCCCGACGGGGCCTTCGCGGGCTCGGCGGTCGACCGGAGCGGTCCGGTCTCCGTCGATGAACTTGCGGTCCGGTCGGGGTTCGCGCTCGCGCAACTGGCCGATGATCCGCATGACCACGATCTGTGGGTCGAGTTCGTGCTGCCCGACGAACTCCTCGGCCTGCCCGTCGATCAGTGGCCTCTCGAGCGGTCCGGTTCCGCACCCGTCCCCGTGGGCGCTGTCCTCCCGGTCGTCGTCAGGGGCAGGAGCGCGGCGCTCAATCTGGGCCAGCGGGCCAGGTGGCAGCGCCGCAGCCGCATCCTGCGCAGCCAGGAGAACCGGGGCGAACAAGGGCGGATCTTCTGGGTGCCCCGGGAGATGCCCGACGCCCGCTCGCTGTACGCGAGCCTGCTCCAGGCCGACTACGTGTGCGCCGTCTTCGAGCGGGACCCCTATCCCGGTCTGCACGCGCTGCGGTCCGCCGGGGTGCCCGCCGCCGTCTGGTGCCGAACTCCGCGGTTCGCCGAGGAGTTCGCGGCCCGGCTGGCGAGCCTGCTGCCCGGCGAGCCGGTGAGCGAACTGCCGTACCTGGTTCTGCGGCTGCGGCAGGAGGCCGCCTCCGTCGCCGCTCCGGATCGGCACCTCGGCTCGCACATCACCCTGCTCTGGGACGACACCGACCACGAGCCGTCAGTCGCGGAGCCGCCGGCCGAACCAGAGGAGGACTCCGAGTCGGCCGAGGCTGCGGCGAGTACTCCCGAAGCGGATGCTCCCGTGCGACGGCTCTGCCTGTTGGTCGACGTTGCGGCGTTCGTAAGTCGTACCGACATCAAGCGCGCGATGTGGACGGTCGTCGCGCGGATGTGCGAGGCGGCGGGCATCGAGCGGGAAACGTACGAAACCCAGGCCAGTGGGAATGGGCTGTTGCTCGTCCTGCCCCCCGGCCTGGACGAGGCGGAGGTCCTACCGGAGCTGATCAGCGGACTGCGTGATGGGCTCCAGGAGGTGAATCGCGACGTCGCGGGGGAGGGACCGGCCCGGGTTCGGTTGCGTGTTGCGCTCGCGGCGGGAGTGGTGGGCACCGGCCCCAACGGCCGGCTGGGAACGGCGCTGCTGACGGTGGCACGGCTTCTCGACTCGCCGGAGTCGCAGGCGGCTCTTGCGGACAGACCGGAGAGCGACTTCGCGGTCATCGTCGCCGAGGGCCTCGACCCGGACGACTTCGGGTCCTGGGCGTCGCTCCTCGAACCCGTCGACGTGAGCACCGAGCACGGATCGGCCTCCGGGTGGCTGCTGGTGCCGGGTCCCGGTCGTCTACTAACGCTCACGGTCGTGGATCTGGAAGGGCGGCGACATGAGCTGACGGGCCCGCTCGCGATGATGCGCGTCTTTGAGATCGCCGAGCATGTGGCGGCTGCCTCTTCCGATTTCGAAGGGCCGGACGACCTGACCCACATTGATATCGAGCGAGTAGACGAAGGCGGACGCCGGCGCCGCCTCGATCGGCTGGAGACATTGCACGACGCCGGGTTGAGGGACGGCGACGAACTGCGTCTTGTCTCTCGGAAATCCGGGGTCGACCGGCGGGACGACGATCCGGCGGCACTGGAGAACCTGCTCGCGACACCGGGAACCCACCTCATCGTTGATGGTGAGAACGTGGCCTGGCAGGGCCTCCCGTTCGACACCGATAGGCGAGACCGGCTGGTGGTCGATCGCCGAAACTGGCTGGTGTCCGGTCTCGGCGAGATCGCCGTCCGGACCGGCGCCGAGATTACGTGTGTCTTCGAGACAGTGGTGCTGAGGGAGTCGCTCCCGTCGCCGTCGCCCCGTGGCGTGCGGGTGCTCCTCCCGGGCGAAGAGGGAGCCCTCGGGCTCATCGGGCGGCTCGCGCAGGCCGAAATCGACCGCCCTGTCGTGGTCGTATCCTCGGACCGCGAACTCACCGACAGGGTGCAGCAGGCGGGTGCCCACCTTGTCCCGGCCGACTCACTCTTGCGGGTCCTGACCTCACCACCCCGGCGAGATGCGGCACCGGCCGGTCGCTGTGCGATCTTCGCATGCGAGATCGTCTCGTTCGCCCGCTTCCAGCGGGACATCCAGGAGTACCTGAGCGCCGTTCTGCACGAGAACCTCCGGCGTTGTTTCGACGCGTCCGGTGTGCCTCTCGACAACTGCCACGTCGAGGACCGCGGCGACGGCGTCATCATCGTGCCACCTTCGGGCACCGACCCCGCCATCCTGGTTCATCTCCTGGTCGATCGGTTGAGCGGCGAGCTGCGACGGCACAATGCGATGGCGAGTGAGTTCGCGAAGATCCGGCTACGAGCGTCCATGCACATCGGCGAGGTGGTGGTCGATGCCCACGGCATCGTCGGCACTGCGGTTAACCACACGTTCCGCCTGCTTTATGCGCAGCGGTTCAAGGAAATGTTCAACGCCTCCCACGCCATTGTCGGCCTTATCGTTTCGGCCGAAATGTACGAGACCGTGATCCGAGATGGTGAAGGTCTCGAGCCCGGTGAGTACACGCCGATCGAGGTTATGGTCAAGGAGACCAGCACCACGGCGTGGGTCAGGAATCTCCCGAGCGACAGTTCCATGTGACGTGGCGGGGCGGATTCCACGACAAGATGCGGCCAACATGGACACCCATGCAATCCTGCGGACGTGCCTGGACTCACCTGGCGGTCTGCGGGAGTTGCTCACGGTTTAAAGCATTCACCGGTGACTCGGCGCCGATGCGAGAGCTGGAGGCGACCATCGAAACCCTCACGATCCGAAGACCGCCGGTGAAGCCCTGCCAGTGGTCAGGCGATGGCGGGTGACCCTGCCGATGAACCCTTCAAGGTGACCCCTTCACCATGAGAGATCGAACTCGCGGTGCTTGACGGCATCAATGAAGGCGAGCCAGTCGGGTCGGTCGACGATCAGGCAGGGGCCATCGGGATCCTTGGAGTCGCGGACGGCGACGGCCGTGCTCAGTGACCCGATCTCGACACAGTTCGAGTTGGAGCCGCTGCGGCTCGACTTTCGCCAGGTCAGGCCGACGAGGTCGGACGGATGCGGCCTCCTCATCTCGGTCCTCACTCTCGCTCGTGCTGCCTCGCTACTCGGGCAATCAGATCTTCCGATTTTCCAGGACTTAATGCGATGTCAAGCAGTCTATCTATTTCGCGCCGGAAATAGGTGACCTGGTCTGGTTCTTCGAGAAACGCTCCTGAGATCTTCTGTTCCAGATGCACGACCGGTCGGTTGTGTCGGAAATCGAGGACCACGAAGGCGCCATCCAATCCAGTGTGTCCGCCAAGTTCGAACGGCAGGACCTGGATGACGACGTTCGGGTACTCGGCCAGCTCCGAAAGGCGACGGAGCTGACGTGCCATGGTGGTACTGCTTCCAAGGACACGGCGCAGTGCGGGCTCGTCGACGATCGCATGGAACGTTGGCGGGTCGCTACGGCTCAGGATCGCCTGGCGTCCCATCCGCGCGGCGACCCGCCCCTCCAGGTCCGGCTCCGGGACCCCGCATGCGTGCATGACGGCGCGTGTGTAGTCAGGTGTCTGGAGTAATCCCGGGATGAGCAGCGGCTCGAAGTCGAAGATCGAGGTTGCCTCGCTCTCCAATTGGATCAGTGTTCGTGACTCCTTGGACAGCCCGCCGATGATCTCCCACCAGCCGCGCTCGCCGGAGCGTTCGGCCATGGCGAGGAGCCGTTTGTGCTCGGCGCCGGTGACCGCGTACACCACGAGCAGCGAGGCGACGTCGGTGGGGCGGATGCCCTGCTTTCCGGTCTCGATGCGGGAGACCTTCGACAGCGGCCAGCCGAGCCGTTCGGCCACGGTCTTCAGGGTCATCCGGCGCGCTTTGCGCAGGGCTCGCAGCTCACTGCCGAGTCCGCGACCCACCACAGTGGGCTGACGGGTGGAGACCATCGGCGTATACCCTCCGAAGCATTGCGATCACTAAGCGTATTGTGCGAAGCTCCGCCAGGCTACCCGCAAATTTGCTCTGACCTATGGGTGTGGCAGCAGAAACTGCTCCGGGAGGAAGGAAACCACTGATGGGCATCGGGCCTCATGAGAATGCCGAAGCCGATCTCGCGTACGCTTCCGCCGCGGCGGCGCTGCTCGCGGAGGCCGCCGAGCTGGCGGCCGAGACGGCGCCGCGCCGGTACTCGGTCTGCGCGCTCGACGTCGAGGCCGAGGACGGAGCCGTCCTGGCCTGGGGTCTCGCCTTCCCCGGACGCGCGGTGCTCTGCAAGCTGGACGGGCGCCCCGCAGGCACGTTCGTGTCGGCGGAGTCGAGTATGCGGATGCTCCGCCGACGCGGTGAGGTGCGGTTGATCTGGATCGACCCGGACCCGTGCTCAGCGAGCTGATCCGGTGGTCGCGGCGGGCCTACGATCCGTCCGCGACCACCGGATCAGGGAGACTCCTGCGGGTGGTCAGGCGCGCACCTTGCCGAAGAACATCCGGACACCGCGGGCGAGCATCGCGCTGTCACGGCTGCCGTCGAGCGGCCATGACCGGGCGAGGACCTCACCGGTGTACTTGTGCACGGTCGCGGTGAACTCGGCGCCGTTCTCGGTGAGGTCGATGCGACTGCCCTTCCTAGTGATGATCGCGGGCGTTCCATCAGAAGCGGCCTGAAGGCCACTCCACACGAGCGATTGAAGCACGGCTTGCGGAATCTTCATCGTGGTGCGCCTCCCGTGGAGAGGGTAGCCGGAGGGAGTGGTTCGGGGTGCGGGTCATTCGGTCTCGGTCAGCTGGATGATCGCCTCTTCGATGTCGTTCCCGATGTACACCGCGAGATCATCTAGGGGCATGAGGACGTGGTGCGGTCTTCCCTTTGGTCCGTGACGCTCGACTTCAGCCGCGATGCGACCTGTCTCGAAGTCGAAGATCGCGACGGATCGCCAATCGGATAACTCCTTGACCGTGACGATCAGATAGCGCTCTTCGTCGACGGTGAGTATCGCTCGGTCCATCACGGAGTCGAAGTCCATCGGGGCCACCTTGGGCCGTGTTCTATGACCGCTGGGCCTCTGCTGGTCCCGGGGCAACGGTCAGCAAGGGTGTATCACCGTACGTAACCGACCTGAAAGTTAGTTCCGTGTATCTGTGGACGGGCGGGTGGCGCTGATCCACTCGGCCAGCATGCGGACCCGGCCGGTGTGCTCGTCGTGGCCGATGACCACGGGCGGCTCGTTGTAGGGCATGGCGTCCGACGAGCGGCGCAGCTTGACGTACTGCCCGCAGGCGTCGATCGCGTACGGCTCCATGTCGTCCTGCAGCGCGCCGATGACGGTGATGCCGTGCGTCTCGCCGATCTGGCGGAACAGCGCGACGGCCTCGCGGCGGTGCTCCTTGCCGAGGTTGCGCCCGAGCTCGTCGAGCACGAGGACGAGCTGGGTCCTGGCGCTCTCGCCCGGCCGGCCCGTCGAGCTCGCCAGCGCCGCCGCGCAGACCAGCTTGACCGCCTTCTCGTCCATGAGGGCGGTGTTGGCCCGCCGGTTGTACGGGACGTACCGCTGGCCCTCCGAACGGCGCCACTTCGGCACGACTCGCCAGCGCCACTCCTGCTCTGGGTCGCCCGGCGGCTCGGGGGTGGGGAACTCCAGCGTCGCGCCGTACCCTCCGTAGGCCAGATCGAGCCGCTCGAACTCCTCGGAGACGCGCTGCAGCCTGGACCGGATCGCCGAGACCAGCGTCGCGCGGTGGGCGGCCCCCGCCTCCGCCGCCTCGGACGCCCCCTTCTGGGCCTTCTCCAGGTCGGTGCGCCGCGACGTCTGCTGCATCTCGATCTGGCGGCGCTGGTGCCTTTCGTAGTCCTCCTGCCGGCGCAGGTACGCGATCAGCCCGCGCATCAGGCGGGGGAACGTGGCCTGCTCGCGCTCGCTCCGCCGGCCGGCACCGTCGGCCCGGTCGTTCAGCAGGAAGCGGATCTCCTCCGGCATGTCCTCGTCGTCGGTGCCGCCGGGGAAGACGTGCCGGAGCCCGTCCGCGAGGTGCCGGTCGGCCGAGTGCCACCACTCCTCGGGCGTCCACGGCCGCTCGTCGGCGGCGAGCCCGAGCAGCCATTCCGCCGCGCCGTCCGGCGAGCCGCCCCAGTCCTCCAGCAGGTGGTCCAGGTCGAGGCCGGCGCGCTTGGCGGTGAGCTCGGCGACCAGCTCCCGCGCCTTGTCACGGGTGCGCTCATGGGCGTCCCGGCGGCCGCGCAACCGGTCGAGCTCGAGCGCCATGGTGTCGGCCCTGGCCTGCAGCCGCCGCACGCTCTGCTCGGCGGCGCCCAGCTTGGGGCCGAGCCGCGCCTCGCTCGTGGCCAGCGCCTCGAGCTGCTCGCGCAGGCCGGTCATCCGGTCGCGCACTTCCAGCAGCCGTTCGGCGGCACGCGCCGCCTCGAGCCGCCGGGCGGCCAGGGCCACCTCCGCCGCGGCGTCGGAGGCGCGCCGCCGCGTGTCGTCCAGGGCGTCCCGCGCGCCGTCGAGCGCGGCGCGCGCCGCCTGCACCCGCGCCGCGCGGCCGGTCACCGGTTCCGGGAAGCCGCCGACGACCACGACGGCGCCGGCATGGTGCCCGCCGCCGCCGTCGCCGTCACCACCGTCGCCCCGGTCGCCGTCCAGCACGGTGAAGAACCGCCGCAGCGCGAGCCGGCACCGCACCCCCTCGGGCAGCTCAGCGCACGGCTCGTCCTGGTCCCGTGGCAGGTCGCCCTCCGCGGGCACGATCATCGAGCCGGGCAGTCCGCCGAGCGCGCCGACCGCCGCGTCGACGTCGCCCGACGCGACCACGACGGCCTCGCGGTAGGGCCACAGCGCCCTCTCCCACCGGTCGCGCACCGCCTCGTCCAGCTCCACGGCGTCGAGCAGGCCCACCGCGGGAACGCCGGCGGCGGTGAGGGCGTGGATCTGGTCGCCGGCGGTGCTCTCCCCGGCCTCGGCGGCCGCCAGGTCGCGCTCGGCCTGGGCCAGCCGGCCCTTGGCCAGGCCGAGGTCCTGCTGGGCCTCGTCGCGCCGGCCCTCGGCGGCGTGCCGCTCCTTCTCGGCGGCGGGCACGTCCCGCCCATCGGCCTCGCGCTGACGGTCCTCGAGCCCGGACGCCTGGCGGCGCAGCTCCTCCAGCCGGTTGCGGGCGACCGCCTTGTCCTCGCCGATCTGCTCCGCCTGGCCCTTGAGCTCGGCCAGGACACCGGTCGCCTCGGCCAGCCGGTCCTCCAGGGCCCCGCCGGTGAGCTGCTCGATCTCGCGATCCACCGCCTTGACGGCGTCGGCGGTCTCGGCGTTCT
Organism: Actinomadura alba; assembly: GCF_014323705.1. Taxonomy (GTDB): domain Bacteria; phylum Actinomycetota; class Actinomycetes; order Streptosporangiales; family Streptosporangiaceae; genus Actinomadura_C; species Actinomadura_C alba. Next base: position 148,009 of record NZ_JABVEC010000017.1, on the reverse strand, counting down.
CCCGACGCAGCCGCTCCTGCTCGGCGGCGTAGGCGCCGTCCCGCTCGACCGCGTCGGCCACCAGGCGGGCCTGCCGGGCGCGCCAGCACCGCTCCGCGGCGGCGGCCTGCTCACGGGCCCGGTCCCGCCGGTCGAACGTCGTCAGCAGCGACCGCGCCTCGGCCTCCCACTCGGCCAGCCGCTCGGCGGCCTCGGCGGCCTTGGCGAGCTCCCGATGCTCCTCCGAACGGGCCTTCCGCTCGGCCTCCAGCTCCCGGTCGAGCCCGGTGAGCGCCGCGATGGCGCTGAAGATCCGCTCCGGGGTGATCTCGTTGAGCGGCTGGGAGAGCAGGTTGGTGGCCACCTTGGTGCGTACGGAGGTGGACAGGAACGACACGCAGCGGACCCGGCCGCCGTACAGCACCCGGCTCAGGTCCTTGGCGACGAGGTCCCGCCGTCCCGCCGAGCGGGGGAGCTCGCTCCACACGCGGTCGGCCATGCCGACCCGCTCGGCCTCGGACGGCGCCGAGGCCAGCCGGACGCCCTCATGCCAGCGGATCTCCAGATGCGGGGCGTCCGCGTTCACCCGCAGCCACACCGTCAGCGCGGTGTCCTCCGGCTGCCGCGGATCGGCGAAGACGCCGATGATGTAACCGTGATCGGCGCTGGCCCACTGGCTCTCGCCCTGGGCGGCGAGCTCGGCGTTGAACAGCAGCTCTCCGACGGCCCGGGCACCCGACGCGAACCGCCACTGCTCGTCGCCGAGCAGCGCTGTGATCGCGGCGATGAACGACGACTTCCCGGCACCGTTGGAGTCCTTCGGGCCCTGGCCGGCCACGACGATCAACGTGCCGGGCACGGTGGGCACCGGGTGCGTGGAGAGCCGGGAGATGTTGATCGCCTGGAAGGCGACGAGCGTACGGTCCCCGACGACGTCGACGTCGTCACCCGCCCGTGCCGCCGCGGCCCCTCCCGCGTCCTTGCCGGTGCCTGCCGAAGTGACCGTCACGCTTCTCCCCCTTGTCGCCCACTCCGGTCCCGCCGCCGCGCTCGTACGGCCCCCGCCAGCGGTGAGTCGGGCCCCGCGGCGAGGATGAGCTCCTCCTGCAGCCGCCTGCGGGCCGCGGCGGTGAGCCGGTGGAACTGCGGGCCGGGCACGAAACCACCGGCCGTGTCGTCACCGGCCTTCACCTGGCCGACCAGCCCGGCCGCGCGCAACCGGCGCAGGGCCGACTCCAGCTCGCCGATCGGCAGTTGCGACCGCTTGCGGAGCTCCTCGACCGAGGTCGGGACCGGCGACATCCACGAGTCCTCGGTGAGCAGCCCCTCGGCGCGCGGGATCGCCACCGAATGGATGAGCACCAGCACCAGGACGGCGCGGTCCTCCTCCCGCTGCCCGCACGCCGGGTCGCGCGCCAGCTCGGCGGCGACCTCGTCGCGGTAACCGGAGATCCAGCGGTCCCGGGACCGGATCAGCGTCCGGCCCACGAGTGCCAGCATCTCCTCGACCACCCGCCGTTGCGAGGGTTCCCGGAGCGCCGCGAACGTCGGTTCCGGCACCGGCTCGGCCGCCTGTTCCACCGCCATGAACGCCGCGACCAGCTCGGCCCGCCGCTTCTCGTCGTAGGGGCGCAGCAACGGCTCGAAGAGTTCGGTCATCGCGCCGCCCCGGCCTGCTCCGGCGGCTGCGGGAGGCGGCGCAGCAGGTCGCGCAGTGACGAGAGGGCGTCCGCCGGCCAGGCCGCGGTGCGCGGGCCCAGCCGTACGGTGCCGGCGGTCTCGTCGAGCAGCAGCCAGCCCGAGTCGGCGAGCCGGCGCAGGTCGCCGAGCCCCCAGCGGCGCATCAGATCGGCGTCGCCCCGGCCCATGCAGGTGTAGACCTCGAGCGCGGCGGCGATCGCGGCCGTGCGCCCGGGCCAGGGGGCGGTGTCGAGGTCGGTCCAGCAGCAGCGCAGTGCCGCGGCGAACACCCGGCGGGCCTGCCCGGGCCGGTCCATCGACGGCGGGGCGGTCTGGTACTCCTCCAGCAGCGCCGGGGTCGCGCCGTCCGGCCAGGCCGGCAGCAGCCACACCCGGCCGGACGGCTCGACGGCACGGGTCAGCCCGGCCGGCGCCGGGTCGGCCGGCCCGATCGGCACCGGTCCCAGCACCCGCACCCGGGCCCTCGCCAGCACGCCGGGATCCACGCTCATCCCGGGATCCGTTCGAAGTGGCCGTGCGACAGCCAGGAGGGCGCGTCGCCGGGCCGCGGCCGCAGCTCCGCCGACCAGGCCAGGCGGTACGGCAGCTCGGGGTGCAGGTGGGCCGAGGACAGGTCGGCGAACAGCCGCCGTGACGCCGGCCAGTCGCCGGTCTCGGACAGCAGGTCGTGCACGGCCACCCGGTCACCTCCGCGCAGCACCTGCTCGGCCACGGCGCGCAGGCGCTCGACCGCGCCGGCGTCGGCGGCCGAGACGTCCTGGGACAGGCCGCCGTCGGGCAGCGACCGCCGGGGCGGGGCGGGGCGCGGCGCCGTGGTCCGGGGACCCTCCTCGACGGCGGTGACGATGGCCGCGGGCTCGTGCCAGGGTGCCGCGGCGTCGAACACGAAACCGTCGAGCACGGCGGCGAGCCGCTCGCGCGACGCCGTACGGGCGAACGTGCGCCAGGTCTCGGGCGGCAGGAGCGTGAGGTTGCGGGTCGTGCCCGCCGAGTCGGTCAGTCGGGCCGCCGCCCGCCGCGACGCGTCACCGTAGGCGTAGATCGCGGCGCGCAGCTCCGTGCAGGTGCGGTCGAGCTCCGGCCACCGCCGCAGGATGGCTCCGTGCAGGCGCTCGGCCCGCTGGATGATCTCCTCGCTGCCCCAGAGCTTCGGTGCCTGCTCACGCAGCTCCTCGATGGTCGCGTTGGTCAGGGTCACCAGCTCGACGCTCCACAGCCGGAACGCGCGGGCGAGCCCCTCGGCGCCGCCGGCCGCCTGCTCGCCGGTCATCCGCGGATCGGTCACGTTGAGCTGTTCGAGCGCGAGCAGCCGGTGCATCTCCGACTGGCCGCCGTCGAGCATCATCCGGCGGACGAACATCAGGCCGACGACGCTGGTGAACGAGGCGCGGTAGCGCAGCTGGCCCGGCTTGGGGAACACCTCGCGGATGGCGCCGAGGCCCTTGAGCACCCTCAGCCGGTTCTCGAACACCTCGGCCGGGTACCGGCGGCAGACATGGCGCATCTGCTCGTGGCCGAGCCCGTCCTCGCCGGCGTCGGCGAACGCGGCGAGCAGCGTCTCGGCGACGTCGACCATCTCGGGGTCGTCGACCACCGCGCCGCTGTCGCGGGCGAGGGCGGCGAACATCTGCCGGTAGACGCCGAGGATCGCCTCGCCGACCAGGACGTCGTCAAGGCTCGCGGCACCCGGTGAGGGACTCGCCGGTTCGGAGGCAGCGGACACGGCGAACCACCGTACGGCCCCGCGACGGGAAACGTGACATCAGCGCGGTCCGAACTATGAACGGGCCGCGGACATCCGGGACATCACTGCGGGGGAGGGGCGAGACGGGCGATCGCCTTGTGCTCGAGATAGGCGGCCAGGCCCTCCGGGCCGAGCTCGCGCCCGATGCCGCTGGACTTGTAGCCGCCGAACGGCGTGTTCACGTCGATGATGTAGTGATTGATGCCACAGGAGCCGGTGCGGATCCGCCGCGCGATGCCAGCGCCCCGCTCGACGTCGGTGGTCCACACCGAGCCGCCCAGCCCGTACTCGCTGTCGTTGGCGATGCGCACCGCGTCGGCGTCGTCCTCGTACGGGATGAGCACGAGCACCGGGCCGAAGATCTCCTCCCGGGCGATCCGCATGTCGTTGCCGACGTCGCCGAAGACGGTGGGTGCGACGTACCAGCCGCGGTCGTGGGGCCGGTCGAGCCCGCCGGTGAGCACCTTCGCGCCCTCCTCCTGGCCGAGGCGGATGTAGCCCTCGACCCGGTCACGCTGCCGGGCGGCGACGAGCGGCCCGATCTCGGTGCCCATGTCGGAGGGGTCGCCGACGGCGAGACCCGAGACCATCGCGCTGAGGGCGTCGGCGACCTCGTCGTAGCGGCCGCGCGGCGCGAGGATCCGGGTCTGCGCCGCGCACGCCTGGCCGTTGTTCATCAGTGCGGCCATCTTGAGGCCCTCCATGGTCGCCGCGAGATCGGCGTCGTCGCAGATGACCGCGGCCGACTTGCCGCCGAGCTCCAGGCTGCACCGCTTCAGCCGCTCACCGCAGATCGAGGCGATGCGCCGCCCGGCTGCGGTGGAACCGGTGAACGCCACCTTGTCGACGCCGGGATGCGACACGAGGTGCTCACCGGTCTCGCGCCCGGCGGCGACGATGTTCACCACGCCCGGCGGGACGCCCGCCTCCTGGACGAGCTCGGCCAGCAGATAGGCGTCCAGCGGAGTCTCCGGGGCCGGCTTGAGGACGACGGAACAGCCCGCCACCAGGGCCGGGGCGAGCTTGGTCATGGTGACGAACTGCGGGACGTTCCACGGGACGATGGCGGCGACCACGCCGACGGGCTCCCGCCGCACGGTCACCGGTCCGAGCATGCCCTGCCGCTCCTCCTCCCAGGCGTACGTGCGTGCCAGGTCGGCGAAGTAGGCCAGCATCAGCTGCGGCATGGGCGCCTGGGCGAGGTGGGAGAACAGGATCGGCGAGCCCATCTCGGCGGTGATGACCTCGGCGAAGTCGCCGAGGCGGTCGGCGTACAGCGCGGCGAGCCGGGCGATGACGTCAGCACGCTCGGCCGGGGTCATCCGCGGCCAGGGGCCGTGGTCGAAGGCCTCGCGGGCGGCGGCGACCGCGCGGTCGATGTCCGCGGGGGTGCCGTCGGGCACCCGGCCCACGACCTCCTCGGTGTGCGGGGAGATGACCTCGATGGTTCCGGTGCCGGCCGGCGCGGCCCAGTCACCGCCGATGTACAGCCGATCGTGCTCGCGCATGACGTGTGCCTCCCGGGAGGTGGTGGGACCGGAGGTTGTTGACCGAGTGCTTGCTTGGGGTCAGCATCGCATGCGGGCGGGGGTGGCTGACAAGGCCCGGCACCGGCCAGACTCATGGCCGTTCCGACGGTCCACGAGACGGACCGATGAGACGGGCCATGAGGGGGTCTTAATGATCGTGTTTCGGCGACGTCGTCGACCACGACCTCCCGCCCGCCGTCGCCTTCCATGTCCTCGACGACGACCTGCGGCTCACCACCCACTACCGCGTCGTCCTCTGAGGGCCAGGGGACGCGGCCCCGGGCCCGGCTAGCCGAGCAGATGCCGGTTGGGCTCGCGGGCGCGGAGCGCCAGCTCGGGCATCTCCACGACCTCGACGCCCCTGGCCAGGAGCAGTTCGGCGCCCTTGCCCTCGACGAACACCGAGGGTTCCCGCCAGGCGAACACGACCCGTGGCACGCCGGCGGCGAGGATGAGGTCGGTACAGGTCAGCGGCCGGGACCTGCGCCGGCTGCACGGCTCCAGCGAGGTGTAGACCGTCGTGCCGGGCGCGCGCAGGGCGGGAACGGGTTCGTCCCGCGCCGGCGCCGCCTTGGCCAGGGCGACCTCTTCGGCGTGCACGTGCGGACCGGTCTCGCGGGAATGGCCGCGCGCGATCTCCCGGCCGTCCGCGCCGACGACCACGGCGCCGACTGAGAACGCGGTGGCGGAGGGCGGGCACAGCCGCGCCAGGTCGCAGGCGAGTTCCAGCCAGCGCCGGTCATCCACGGAAGGGCCCCATCAGGTAGCGCAGCAGCACCACGTCGCCGATCCGGGTGGTCTCGGCCAGCCGCATCGGGTGCTTGGGACTCTGCGGAAAGATCCCGGGCTGCACGAAGCGCGGCGCGCACGGGTCGCCGACGAAGAACGGGGCGACCACCAGTTGCAGCTCGTCGGCGAGCCCCTGGGTGAGGAACTGGGAGTGGACGCTGCCGCCCCCCTCGACCATGAGCCGCCGGACGCCGCGCCGGCTCAGGTCGGCGAGCGCGGTGGTGAGACTCAGCGGATCGCCCGCGTCGACGACCTCGGCGCGGCCCGCCAGCCGCTCGGTGAGCTCGGGAACGACCGGCGAGGTGCCGTAGACCAGCTTCGGACCCGTACCGGTGGTGAAGAAGTTCGCCTGCGGATCGAGGCCGCCGCCGTTCGTGAACGTGACCTTCGCCGGCTCGGCCGGCACTCCGCGGGCCACGCGGGCAGCGCGGCGGGCCGGCGACCGCACGAGCAGCCGCGGATCGTCGGTGCGGATCGTGCCCGCCCCGACCAGGATCGCGTCGCAGCCCGCGCGCACCGAGTCGACCCGGTCGAAGTCGGCGGTGTTGGACAGGCGCAGCCGCCGCGGGCTCGCGTCGTCGATGTAGCCGTCCACCGACATCGCACAACTCAACAGAACGTACGGACGGTCACTCACCACATGATGTTACGACGAGTCGCACCAAGTGACACCGGCCGGACGCGCTCGTCCGCGGCGGGACCCGCGCGGGTGCGCACAAGTGCATGATCACCGCAGAGAGACCCCCGCCGTGATCATGCAGTTGTTCCTCCACGGCCTCCCACGGCGGTGGCCGGGGCGGTACGGCACCCCGCACCGAGCACCCTGCACCCTGCACCCTGCACCGAGCACCGAGCACCGAGCACCGAGCACCGAGCACCCCGCACCGAGCACCCCGCACCGAGCACCCTGCACCCCGCACCCTGCACCAGCACCCAGCACCCAGCACCGGGCAATTGTGATCGTTTGGGGTTCCCCGGCGTTTCTGAGGCGGAAGTGTCGGAGGTGCCGCCTAGGGTTCGGTGCGATGCGCCTCCTCCATACCTCCGACTGGCATCTCGGTCGCTCCTTCCACCGGGAGGATCTGCTGGGCGCCCAGGCCGACTTCGTCGACCACCTGGTCGAGACGGTCCGCGCCGAGCGGGTCGACTGCGTGCTGGTCTCGGGAGACGTCTACGACCGGGCGCTGCCGTCCGTCGACGCCGTACGGCTGTGCGACGAGGCGCTCCGGCGGTTGGCCGGGCTCACCCGGGTCGTGCTCATCGCGGGCAACCACGACTCGGCGCAGCGGCTCGGCTTCGGCGCCGGCCTCATGGACTCCGCCGGGGTGCACGTGCGCGCCGATCCGAGCTCCGTGGGCGAGCCGGTGCTGGTGACGGCGGGCGGCGGGACGGTCGCCGTCTACGGCATCCCCTATCTCGAGCCCGAGCTGCTCCGCGTGCCGTGGAGCCTCGCCGCGCGCGGCCACACCGCCGCGATGACCGAGGCGATGCGCCGGGTGCGCGCCGACCATGAGGGGCGCGGTGACGTCCGCACGGTCGTGCTCGCGCACGCGTTCGTCACCGGCGGCGAGGCCAGTGACAGCGAGCGCGACATCTCCGTGGGCGGGGTCGCCCACGTCCCGGTCGGTGTGTTCGACGGTGTCGACTACGTGGCGCTCGGGCACCTGCACGGCCGCCAGGCCATGACCGAGACCGTGCGCTACTCGGGGTCGCCGCTGGCCTACTCGTTCTCCGAAGAGCACCATCTCAAGGGCTCGTGGCTGGTCGACCTCGACCCGTCGGGCGGCCGGGTGTCCGCCGAGTTCGTCGAGGCGCCGGTGCCGCGCCGGCTCGCGCGGCTGCGCGGCCGGATCGACGACCTGCTCACGTCGCCCGCCCACACGCGGTACGAGGACCACTGGCTCCAGGTCGTGCTGACCGATCCGCACCGGCCGCCGGCGGCGATGGAGCGGCTGCGTGCGCGCTTTCCGCACGCGCTGGCGCTCGGCTTTGACCCCGAGGGCGCCGACGGCGACGGCGGCCGTTCCTGGTCCGAGCGGATCAGGGAGCGGTCCGAGCTCGACATCGCCCGCGACTTCGTCGCCGAGGTGAGCGGCGAGCCCGCGGCCGAGGCCGAGCGGGCCCTGCTGCACGAGGCCTTCGAAGCCTGCCGCGCCAAGGAGTCCGCGGCGTGAGCGGCGCCGCCGGCGGGGGGTGCGAGCCATGAGGCTGCACCGGCTCGAAGTGACCGCGTTCGGGCCCTTCGCGGGCACCGAGAGCATCGACTTCGACGCGCTGTCCGGCGCCGGGCTGTTCCTCATCCACGGCCAGACGGGCGCGGGCAAGACCAGCGTCCTCGACGCCCTCTGCTTCGCGCTGTACGGGCAGGTGCCAGGCGCCCGCAACGCCGTCAAAAGGCTGCGCAGCGACCACGCCGCACCCGAGGCCGCGCCGAGGGTCCTGCTGGAGCTGACGGTTCGCGGCCGCCGGTTGCGCATCACCCGCTCGCCGTCGTGGGACCGGCCGAAGAGACGCGGCACCGGCACCACGCTCGAGCAGGCCAGGGTGATCGTCGAGGAGTACGACGGCGGCTCGTGGATCGGCCGGGCCACCCGGATCGACGAGGCAGGGCATTTCATCAACGGGCTGCTCGGCATGACGGCCGACCAGTTCGCGCAGGTCGCGATGCTGCCGCAGGGCGAGTTCGCGGCGTTCCTGCGCGCCGGTGCCGACGAGCGCCGCAAGGTACTGGAACGGCTGTTCGCCACCGAGGTGTTCACCCACGTCGAGAAGTGGCTGGCCGAGCGCAGGGCGGCGAGCGGCAGGCGCGCCGAGGAACTGCGCGCCGAGGCCGAGTCGACCGCCGACCGGATCGCCGAGACGGCCGGCGCCGAACGGCCCGGCGGCGGCCCGCCGGTGGGCCGCGGCATGGTCCCCGCGCCCCGGCGCGAGCAGGCTCCGGGTGACGGCGCGCACGAGCTGCTGGCTCCCTGGGCCACCGAGCTCGCGGGGCAGCTCGCCGCGATCCTCGCCGAGACCGATTCGCTCCTGACCGAGTCCGAGACCGTGCTCGCGGCGGCCCGCGAGGCGGCCGAGCGGGGCCGCGCCCTCGCCGACCGGCAGCGCCGTCACGCCGCCGCCGTCCGCCGCCGTACGGAGATCGACGCCAGGGCCGGTGAGCGCGCCGAGCTCGCCGGATGCGAGGCCGACGCCGCCCGCGCCGACCGGGTACTGCCGTTGATCAACGCCGTGGTCACGCGGACCCGCGAGGCCGAGCGCACGCGCGACACCGCCGCCACCGCTCGCGCGGCACTGCCGGAGCTCGTGCCGAGCTCCGCTCCCGACGACGTACTGCACAAGGCCGAGCGCGACCGCCGCGATGAGGCGGCCGGGCTCGAGCGGTTGCGCGACGACGCCGTACGGCTGCGTGGCATGAGCGGTGAGATCGCCGACGTGGCCGGCCGCCTCGCGGGGCTCGAGACCGAGGAGGCCGAGATCTCCGCCCTGCTCGCCGAGCTGCCCGATCTCGTGGCCGAGGGCCGGGCCGAGCTCGACGCCGCCCGGTTGCGCGCGGCGGGCCGGCCGGCCGCGCAGGCCGTGACGCACGACGCCGTACGGCGGATCGAGTCGGCGCGGCGCAGAGACCTCGTCCGGGTCACCCTCGCCGAGGCCGAGGCCGGCCACCAGGCCGCGGTCGACACCGCGCAGGAGCTGCGCGACCGCCTGCAGGAGATCCGGCAGGCCCGCCTGGACGGCATGGCGGCCGTCCTCGCCGAGGGGCTCGTCGCGGGGGAGCCCTGCCGCGTGTGCGGTTCGGCCGAACACCCCGACCCGGCCGTCGCGCTCGACGGGGCGCCCGCCGACGGCGACGAGGAGCTCGCCCAGGCCGCCTACGACGAGGCGCAGAGCCGCCGCGAGGCCGGCGCCGCCCGGCTCGCCGAACTCCGCGCCGAGCTCGACGCCCTGCTCGAGGTCACCGAGGAGTCCATCGACGTCCTGGCCGACGAGCTCGCCGCCGCCGAGGAGGCGCTCGCTGCCGTCGACGCCGACGCCGCCCGGACCGAGCGGCTCGAAGAACGGCTTCTCCACGCCGAGGCCGAGCTGGCCCGGGCCAGGGACCGACGCGAGACGGTGCTGCAGACGCTGGCCGAGAACCGCACCCGGCACGAGGAGCTCACCGCCGAGACGGCCCGGCTGACCACGCGCCTCGACGAGGCGCGCGGCGACGACCCGACGATCGAGGCGCGGATCGACCGGCTCACCGGCGACGCCGAGCTGCTGCGGGCCGCCGCCGAGGCGACGCGGCGGGCCCGCACCGCCGAGGAGGAACTCACCGCCGCGCGATCGGCGGCCTCGACCGCTGCCTCGGCCGAGGGGTTCGGCTCGGTCGACGACGCCGCGAGCGCCGCGCTGCCGGCGGACACGCGATCCCGGCTCAACGCGCGGATCAGGGACTTCGACGCCGAAGAGGCCGCCGTACGCGCCCTCCTCGACGACCCGGAGCTCACCGCGGCGGCGGCGCTTCCCGCGCCGGACCCGCCGGCGCTGGAGGCCGCCCTGGCGGCGGCCGAGGCCGCCCACACCGCGGTCGTGTCCGCCCGCGACCGCGCCCGGCGGCGCCACGACCGCCTCGGCGAACTGCGCGTGACTCTGGCGGGCCGGGTCGCGGCCTGGCGCCCGGCGGCCGAGCGGCACCGCGTCGCGACCCGGCTCGCGGGCCTGACGTCGGGGCAGCCCGGCGTGAACCTCCTCAGCATGCGCCTGTCGGCCTACGTGCTCGCGGCCCGTCTCGAGCAGGTCGTCGCGGCGGCCAACGAGCGGCTCTCCCGCATGTCGGCCGGCCGCTACGCGCTCGTGCACACGCTCGACAAGGCGGCGGGCGACCGCCGGGGCGGCAGCGGCGGGCTGGGCCTGCGCGTCGCCGATGCGTGGACCGGTCAGGACCGCGACCCGGTGACCCTGTCGGGCGGCGAGTCGTTCATCACCTCCCTGGCCCTGGCGCTCGGGCTCGCCGACGTCGTGACGGCCGAGGCGGGCGGCACCGAGATCGGCACCCTGTTCGTCGACGAGGGCTTCGGCACCCTCGACGAGGAGACCCTCGACGAGGTGATGGACGTGCTCGACGGGCTGCGCGACGGCGGCCGGGCGGTCGGCATCGTCAGCCATGTCGCCGAGCTGCGCTCCCGTATCCCCGCCCGGCTCCGGGTCCGCAAGGGGCGCACTGGATCGACCGCCGTCATCTCCGTCTGACCACGGCGCTGACGTGGCCCGACCACCGCGGTGACATGTTCCGGATCCAGGTGCTCATGGAGCCGTTGCCGCACCGTTGCCCTGGAGACGTTCAACCGGCGGTGTAGTCGTGCCACGATCACCCGAATCGCCATGTTCTGAGGAGAGTGTCTGATGATGCGAATTCGTGCCCGTTCCGCGATCGTGGCCGCCGGAGCCGTGGCCCTGACCGCGAGCACCATGGTGCCGGCGACGGCGTCCGATCACGAACGCGTACGGTTCGCGACGTTCAACGCCTCGCTCAACCGAGGCGCCGAGGGTGCCCTGGTCACGGATCTGTCGACGCCCGGCAACGCGCAGGCGCGGACGATCGCCGAGATCATTCAGCGGTCCAGGCCCGACGTGCTGCTCATCAACGAGTTCGACCACGACCCCGAGGCGCCCGGCCTCTTCCAGAAGAACTACCTGTCAGTGGCACAGAACGGCGCCCGCCCGATCGAGTACCGCTACCGGTACATCGCTCCGAGCAACACCGGCATCGCCTCCGGTCTCGACCTGAACAACGACGGCAAGGTCGTCACCGAACCGGGGACGGACGCCTACGGCCAGGACGCGTACGGCTACGGAATGTTCCCCGGCCAGTACGGAATGGCCGTCTACTCGCGGTACCCGATCGACTTCGGTTCGATCCGGACCTTCCAGAAGTTCAAGTGGGCGGACATGCCGGGGGCCCTGCTGCCGGACGACCCCGCGACCGCACGGCCAGGTGACTGGTACTCGCCCGACGAGCTCGAGAAGCTGCGCCTGTCGTCCAAGAGCCACTGGGACGTACCCGTCCGGATCGGGCGGCGTACCGTGCACTTCCTCGTCAGCCACCCCACGCCGCCCACCTTCGACGGCGCCGAGGACCGCAACGGCCTGCGCAACCACGACGAGATCCGTTTCTGGGCCGACTACGTCCGCTCGGCGAACTACGTCTACGACGATCGCGGCCGGCGCGGCGGGCTGCGGCCCGGCGCGGACTTCGTGATCGCCGGCGACCAGAACGCCGACCCCCTCGACGGTGACAGCGTCGGCAGCGCCATCGACCAGCTGTTGCGCAACCCGCGGGTCAACGCCAAGTACGTGCCCACCAGCGAGGGGGCCGTCGAGGCGAGCGTGCTGCAGGGCGGTGCCAACGCGAACCACCGGGGCGACCCGGCGGCCGACACGGCCGACTTCGCCGACGGCGCGCCGGGCAACCTGCGGGTCGACCACGTGCTGCCCGCCAAGTCGCTGCGGGTCGTCGACGGCGGGGTGTTCTGGCCGGTCAAGGCCGACCCGCTGTCCCGGCTCACCGGCGTCTACCCGTTCCCGAGCTCCGACCACCGCCTGGTCTGGGTCGACGTCAGGAGCTGAGGCCCCGGCGGCGGTCTCGGCGGCGGCCTTATGCTGCGGTGCATGGCACTGACCCGAGGCGCGCCGCCGTGGCCGTTGCGCGGCCGTGCCGCCGACGCCGCGGTGGCCGCCGCGGTCGCCGTCGTGGTCGTCGTGGGCGCACTCCTGGCGTTGCGCGAGGAGCGCCCGTTCGACTCCGCCGATCTGCTGAGCTGGGCGCTGACCGTCATCGCCCTCGTCGCGGTGTACTTCCGCCGCCGCCGGCCGGTCGCCATGGCCGCGCTCACCCTGCTCGCCTGTGGCCTGTACTACCCGCTCGGTGAGCCGGACGGCCCGCTGCTGGTGACCCTCATCGTCGGTCTCTACACCGCCGCCGCCGAGGGGCACCTCAAGGCCGCGGTGAGCCTGAGCGTTCTCGCGCTGCTGGCCACCGGCTACGGCGAGATGGCCAGCGACACGCGGCACATGGAGAACGCCGCACTGTCGCTGGTCACGGGCTGGATGATCGCGGCGATCGCGCTGGGCGCCGTCGCCCGTAACCGCCAGGCCTACCTGCACGAGGTCGAACAGCGGGCCGTCGACGCGGAGCGCGGCCGCGAGGAGGAGGCCAGGCGGCGGGCCACCGAGGAGCGGCTCCGCATCGCGCGTGAGCTGCACGACGTGATCGGACACAACATCTCCCTCATCAACGTGCAGGCGGGGGCCGCGCTGCACCGCATCGAGCGCGATCCCGAGCAGGCCGAACGGGCGCTCGCCGCCATCAAGGAGACGAGCCGGGAGGCCCTCAGGGAGCTGCGGGCCACGCTCGGAGCGCTCCGGCAGCCCGACGAGGCGGCACCCACCGAGCCGGCGCCCGGCCTGGCCGGCATGGACGACCTCGTCGCGGGTGCCGAGACCGCCGGGCTCGCCGTGCGGACCGAGATCGAAGGCGAGCGGCGCCCCGTACCCCCCGAGGTCGACCTGGCGGCGTACCGGATCGTCCAGGAGGCGCTCACCAACGTGACGCGGCACGCCCGTGCCACCGTGGCCGTCGTGCGGGTCCGCTACGGCCGCGACGACGTGCGCCTGGAGATCGATGATGACGGGCGGGGCGGCGACCCGGACACGGGCAACGGCATCCGCGGAATGGGCGAGCGGGCGCGGGCGCTGGGCGGCGAGCTCACGGCCGAAGGCGGATCGGCCGGTGGCTTCCACGTACGCGCCAGGCTGCCGCTCGGCGGTGTCCGTTGATCCGGGTGCTGCTGGCCGACGACCAGCGCCTCGTGCGGGCCGGCTTCCGCTCCATCCTCGACGACGAGGACGACATCACCGTGGTGGCCGAGGCCTCGGACGGCGCGGAGGCCCTGCGCCTCGCCGGCGTCCTGAGGCCCGATGTCGTGCTCATGGACATCCGGATGCCCGAGCTGGACGGGCTCGAGGCCACTCGGCGCATCGCCGACGACGCCGACCTCGCCGACGTCAAGGTGATCATCTTGACCACCTTCGACCTCGACGACTACGTGTACAGCGCTCTGCGGGCCGGAGCGAGCGGGTTCCTGGTCAAGGACACCGAGCCGATGGAACTGATCCACGGAGTGCGGGTCGTGGCCCGCGGCGACGCGCTGATCTCGCCCTCGGTCACCCGCCGCCTGATCGCAGAGTTCGCCGGGCGGATCGATCGGCCGGTTCCGGGTTCGCGCCTGGACGTGCTCACCGGGCGGGAACGCGAGGTCATGACGCTGGTGGCGGCGGGGTTGTCCAACGACGAGATCGCCGAGCGGCTCGTGCTGAGCCCGGCGACCGCGAAGACGCACGTCAGCCGCATCATGACCAAGCTGGACGTACGGCACCGCGCTCAGCTGGTCGTGCTGGCCTACGAGTCCGGGCTGATCACTCCTGGCTGGCTCTCCTGACAACCGCTGGGGTAGCCTCCCGCCGCGTCACGCAACCGCAGCGGTAGAGCGGCGGCTCCGCCGGCGACTCCCGGCGTACGGCGGTTCCATTCCCGCGCAGGACGATCAGAGGGCATCTCGCGCAGATCCTTGTTGGCATGCGTCCGCAGAAATCCACGACCACGTCCTCCGCGACGTCCTCCGCCACCATGTCCTCCGCCACCACGGGGCCGCCGGGCCGCGCCGGCCTGTTCGAGCGGCTCGCGGCGTGGTCCTACCGTCACCGCTGGGGTGCGCTCGCGCTCTGGGCGGCGATACTGATCGGCGTCTCCGGCGCGTCGGCGATGGTGGGCGGCGACTACCGCAACGACTTCACCCTGCCCGGCACCGACTCACAACGGGCCATGGACGCTCTGACCAGGCACGGTGCGCCACAGGCGGGCGACAGCGTGCAGATCGTGGTGCACGACCCGCAGGGGGTCGGCGCACCGCGGACCCGCCCGCGCGTCGAGGCGATGCTCCGGGAGGTCGGCGGCCTGCCCCGGGTGACCGGTGTCCGGACCCCGTACGAGGATGCCGGATCGATCGCCCGGGACGGCACGATCGGCTACGCGACCGTCAGCCTGGACGGGCGGGCGGAGGCCGTGCCCGCGGAAGACGTTCGCAAGATCATCGAGACGGCTCAGGCGGCCGAAGGGGCCGGGCTGCGGGTGGAGCTCGGCGGCGACGCCGTCCGGGGGGCGGAAGAGGGCGAGGGTGGCGCCGCCGAGGGCGCCGGCCTGCTCGGTGCCCTGGTCATCCTCGTGCTGCTGTTCGGATCACTGGTCGCGGCCAGCCTGCCGCTGATCACCGCGATCTTCGCGGTCGGCACCACGCTGGGGCTGATCGTCATCGCCTCGCAGGTCGCCGTGGTGGCCGACTTCACGCCCCCGATCATGATGCTGGTCGGGCTCGGGGTCGGCATCGACTACGCCCTGCTGATCTTCTCCCGGTACCGCGGTGAGCTGCTCGGCGGAGCCGAGCCCGCCCAGGCCGTGCGCACCGCCCTGGACACGGCCGGGCGCACCGTGTTCTTCGCGGGCTGTACGGTCATCATTGCGCTGCTCGGGCTCGTGGTCCTCGGCCTGGGCTCCCTGCGGGGCGTGGCGCTCGCGGTCGCGCTGACCGTGCTCATGACGATGCTGGCCGCGCTCACCCTGCTGCCCGCCCTGCTGGCGGTGTTCGGCCGCCGCATCGAACGCGGCGTCCGGCGCCGGGCCGCTCGCGCCCGGCGGCCGGACGGCACCCGGTGGCGGCGGTGGGCGGTGTTCGTGCAGCGCCGGCCGTGGCAGTCGCTCGTGGTGGCCACCGTGGCACTCCTCGCCATCGCCGCCCCCGCGCTCGGGATGCGGCTCGGCTTCGCCGACGCCGGCAGCGACCCGGAATCGAAGACGAGCCGCCAGGCGTACGACCTGCTCGCCGAGGGCTTCGGACCCGGCTTCAACGGGCCGCTGCTCGTGGTGGCGCAGGGTGACGGCCGGGCGGCCGGTGAGCTGCGGCGCACGCTCGCCGGCACGCCGGGCGTCGCGGCGGCGACCGAGCCGATCCCGGCACGGGACCCCCGGGTCAGCACGGTGATCGCCTTTCCCACATCGGCGCCGCAGGACGAGGCCACCGACCGGCTGGTGAACCGGCTCCGCACCGAGGTGCTCCCCCCGCTGGAGCGAAGCACCGGCGCGACGTTCCTGGTGGGCGGCGGCACGGCCGCGGCGCAGGACTTCGCCGACACGGTCGCCGACCGGCTGCCGCTGTTCGTGGCGGTGGTCGTCGGGCTGTCGTCACTGCTGCTGCTCGTCGTGTTCCGTTCACTGCTGATCCCGCTGAAGGCCGCCCTGCTGAACCTGCTGAGCATCGCCGCGGCGATGGGCGTCATCACGCTGGTCTTCCAGCGGGGCCTGCTCGGCGCGCAGCCCGGACCGATCGAGGCCTATCTGCCAGTGATGATCTTCGCGATCGTCTTCGGCCTGTCCATGGACTACGAGGTGTTCCTGCTCTCCCGGATCCACGAGGAGTGGGAGCGGGGCGCTGACGCCGCCCGGGCCGTACGCGAGGGCCTGGCGACGACCGGCAGCATCATCACCGCCGCCGCGGCGATCATGATCGTCGTGTTCAGCGCCTTCGTCTTCAGCCCCACGCGGATGTTGCAGCAGTTCGGCCTCGGGCTCGCCGCCGCGATCCTCATCGACGCCGTCGTCATCCGCTGCCTGATCGTGCCATCGGTCATGCGGCTGCTGGGCGCGCGGGCGTGGTGGCTGCCCGCGCCGGTGGCCCGCAGGCTGCCGCGAGTGGCACTCGAACGCCGATGAAACGCCGGTGAGGCGGCGGCCGGTCGGGGGCCGGCTCAGAGGTAGAGGCCGGTGCCGTGCTCCGGGCGCTCGTTGGCGACGGCGTGCAGGTCGCGCTCACGCATGACGAGGAAGTCCTGACCCTGGATCTCGACCTCGAACTGGTCATCGGGATGGAAGAGCGCCCGGTCGCCGACCTTCACCGTGCGGACATGGTGGCCCACGCCGCAGACCTCGGCCCATACGAGGCGATTCGCCTGCTGCACCGTCGCCGGAATCACGATGCCGCCGCTGCTGCGGCGTTCGCCGGACTCCTGCTCGACCCGGACCATCACCCGGTCGTGCAGCATCTGTACCTCGAACTTCGCCTCGGCCATCCTGAAATGTTACTGCTCAACCGGATTGCCGAAGATCTGGATGCGTTCCGGTGGCGTTCAGTTCCCGGCCGACTCGACACCCTACGTTGACGCGGTATGGAAAACGATCAACGAATATCGGGTGTGCTGTCACGTCGCGCGGTGCTCGGCGGCGCCCTCGCTGCGACCGCGGGCGTCGCACTGGGCGGTACCGCGGCGGCCTCGCCGGGCGGCAAGCGGCTCCGGGTACTGGTGGCGACGAACGAGCCGTGGGGCACCTATCACGTCAGCCCGCTGCTCGCCGAGGCCCGGCGGCGCGGCTGGCGGCTCACTCAGCTGGTGCCCGATCTCTCCCAGATCAAGCCGGGCGACCCGGTGCCGACCGCGACACCGGAAACCGCCGCGGCCGCCGATCTGCTCGTGGTCGCCGGGGCCGGGGACTGGCCGGTCGAGTGTGCCGACCGTTTTCGCAGGCTGCCCTTGGCCGCCAGCGGACTCGCCTATCTGGGGCCGCAAGAGGCCGCTCTCGCCAGACGGTTGCACCCGCGACTGCGTGTGATCACAGCCGCCTCGCCGGCGGCGGCCCGCGCGTTCGCCGGCTATCTCGGTACGCGGCGCTCGGTGCGGGTGGTCGGTTCACCGCAGACCGATGATCTGCCGCGGCGGGTGCCGGAGCCGGGGCTCGTGCTGGTGCTCACGAGCGTGACCCATGCCGATGACACCGGGGGAGCGGCGCCCGGCACCGAGCTTCTCCTGGCGGCCGCCGAGCGGCTGGAGGCGGCCGGCAGACGGATCCTCGTCGGTCTGCACCCGAGGGAGGACCCCGCGTTGTGGGATCGCTACGAGATCAGCGAGGTCCCGTCGCTGGAGGCATCGGCACGTGCTGAGGCGGCGATCGGGATTCCGGGAACGGTGTTCCCCCTGATCGCCGCCGTGGGCACACCACTCGTGGGCTGCGTCGACCCCGAGCTCACGGTGCCGGACTACCTGTTGGCGGTCTGTTCGTCCACCATCGACGACGCCGCGCTCGCGGTGTCGGCGGTGGACAAGGCACGGCTCCCGGGGCCCGAGACGTTGGCGGACGCGATCGGCCCGATCGGCGGCTCGGCGGGTCGCCTGTTCGACCGCTGGTCGAAGGCGGCGCGAGGGTGACGTCGCCGGACCGGCCGGGGGACGCGGTGAAATGCCGGGACCCGGCCGGTCCGCGTTTTGAAACACGACCGAGCGGCGGTTCGAAACACGTCGGATGCCATTATCGAAACATTTCCGAAACATATTGACTCCGGTTCTGACCGGACCAAGTATTGGGAGCGCTCCCACGAAGGTGATCCCGGCCCGAGCCGGGACGCCGGCCCCTCTGCCCGCTCTCCGGAGGAGGAGATGTGACAAGCGCCCCCCGTCCCCACAGAAGGCGGCGTGCCTTCACCGCGCTCACGGTCTCGGTGCTCACGGCGCTCACCGCGACCGGCCTCGCCGCCGTGGTGGCCACCGCCCCGTCCTCGACCGCCGCGACCACCCTCGGCGCGGCCGCCGCGGGCAAGGGCAAGACCTTCGGCGCGGCCGTCGCCAACGGCCGTCTCGGCGAATCCCAGTACGCCACCACGCTCGACACCGAATTCACGGGTGTCACGCCGGAGAACGAGATGAAGTGGGACGCCACCGAGCCGTCCCGCGGCTCGTTCAGCTACGGCAGCGCCGACGCGATCGTGAACCGCGCGCAGAGCCGTGGCCAGAAGGTACGCGGCCACACGCTGGTCTGGCACAGCCAGCTGCCGGGCTGGGTCTCGGGCATCTCGTCCGGCAGCGACCTGCTCCAGGCGATGCGGAACCACATCTCCAATGTCGCCGGCCACTACCAGGGCAAGCTCGTCTACTGGGACGTCGTCAACGAGGCCTTCGAGGACAACGGCACGCGCCGCAACTCGGTGTTCCAGCAGCGGATCGGCAACAGCTACATCGAGGAGGCCTTCCGCGCCGCGCGGGCGGCCGACCCCGGTGCCAAGCTCTGTTACAACGACTACAACACCGACGCCGTCAACGCGAAGAGCGACGCCGTCTACAACATGGTCAGGGACTTCCAGGCCCGCGGCGTGCCGATCGACTGCGTCGGATTCCAGTCCCATCTGATCGTCGGCCAGGTGCCGTCCAGCTACCAGCAGAACCTCCAGCGGTTCGCCGGCCTCGGCGTCGACGTCAACATCACCGAGCTGGACATCAGAATGCCCACGCCGGCCAGCAGCGGAAACCTGCAGACGCAGGCGAACGACTACCGCAAGGTCGTCCAGGCGTGCGTCGCCGTGGCGCGCTGCACCAGCATCACCGTCTGGGGCATCACCGACCGGTACTCCTGGGTGCCCGACACCTTCCCCGGCCAGGGTGCCGCGCTGCTCTTCGACAACAACTACGCCAAGAAGCCGGCCTACAACGCGGTGCTCGAGGGCTTCGGCGCCACAGGCGACCCGACCGATCCACCCCCGACCACCCCGACGCCTCCGCCGGCCGGCGGGTGCCGGGTCGGCTATGTGATGAACACGTGGAACAACGGCTTCACGACCAACATAACGATCACCAACGGCGGAAGCTCGGCGATCAACGGCTGGTCGCTGGTGTTCACGCTGCCGAGCGGCCAGACGATCACCTCTGGCTGGAACGCGAGCTACTCGCCCACCAGCGGGCAGGTGACGGCGCGTAACGTCGGGTTCAACGCCACCATCAACCCGGGCGGCTCGGTCGGGGTCGGCTTCCAGGCCACCCACACCGGCAACACCGGCAGGCCCTCGTCGTTCACCCTCAACGGCACCGCCTGCACTGTCGCCTGAGCAGGCGCGGCACGGAGTCACCGCGTCACCGCGGCCCTCGCAGGGTACGCGGTGACGCGGTGATCGGCCGATCAGAGCAGGCGCAGGCGCCGCAGGACGAGGATCTGCGCGGCCACGGCGCCGGCGGTGACGACGATCAGCATCATGGCCAGCCCGCTCGCGTAACCGAGTTCGCCGTAGTCGAACGCCCGCCGGTAGAGGTAGAGCGGCGTGGTGAGCGTGGCGTAGTAGGGGCCGCCCTCGGTGACGAGCAGGACCGGCACGATGGTGATCTGCAGCACCATCACCAGGTCGCGCAGGGCGAGCAGCGCGAGCACCGGGCTCAGCAGCGGAAGAGTGACGCGGCGAAGGACATGCCCGGGGGCGGCGCCCTCCATCGCCGCGGCCTCGTACAACCGTGCCGGGATCAGCTGCCGGGCGGCGAGGGCGACCACGAACGACTCGCCGATCTGCAGGCCGACCATCAGCCCGACGCCGGCGCGGGCGCCCCAGGGCGAGGTCAGCCAGCCGGGCGAGGGCAGGCCGAGCCCCTCCAGGGCGAGCGGCAGCGGACCGTACAGCGGATTGAGCAGCCAGAGCCACAGCAGTGCCCAGGCGGCGTCCGGCACGACCGTCGGCAGGTAGACGGCCGCGCGGGCGGCGCGCACCGTCCGCGTCGGCGGCGTGAGCAGCAGCGCGCATCCCGCCGATAGCACCAGCCGCAGCGGCACCACGATCGCCGCGAGGATCACGGAGTTGCGGAGCGAGGTCCACAGCAGCTCGTCGCCGCCCATCCGCCGCAGGTTGGCCGTCCCGGTGAACACCGGAGCGCCGAACCCGTGGTACTCGGTCAGCGCGAGGCCCGCGGTGCCGGCGAGGGGCAGCCCGACCACGAGGGCGGTGCCGATGAGGTACGGCGTCGCGAGGACGCCGGTTCCGGCCCGCCGTGCGGAGCGCAGCCCGCCCTTCACCCGGTACGCCGGCCGTCCGCGCCGCTGAAGCGGTGCACATCGCCGTCGTCCCAGTCGAGCCCGGTCTCGGCACCGACCTCCGGCGCCTCGGGCCAGGGCAGCCGGGCGAGCACCCGCTCCTTCGCGCCGGGCACCGCGATGTGGGCCAGGCATCCCTCGCCCGCCGGCTCGACGGTGAGCACGCGGCCGGTCACCCGGCCCCGGTCCGCGGGCGCCGTGCGGACCCGCTCGGGCCGTACCCCGAGGACCTGGTCACCCGCGTCACCCGACGGCAGCAGGTTCATCGGCAGCGCCCCGATGAACCTGGCCACGAACGCCGAGCCGGGCCGTTCGTACAGTTCCCTCGGCGGCGCGATCTGCAGCAGGTGCCCCGCGTCGAGCACGGCGACCCGGTCGCCCAGGGCCAGTGCCTCGTGCTGGTCGTGGGTGACGTACAGCAGGGAGACGCCGAGCCGGCGCTGCAGGTCCTTGATCTCGATGCGCATCCGCAGTCGCAACTCGGCGTCGAGCGCGCTGAGCGGCTCGTCCATCAGAAAGGCGGCGGGTTCACGGACGAGCGCGCGTGCCAGGGCGACCCGTTGCCGCTCGCCCCCGGACAGCTCGTGCGGGCGCCGCTCGAGCGCGGCACCGATGCCCAGCGCGTCGGCCGCGTCCGTGACCTTCCTGCGCACCTCGTCGCGGGACGTGCCGCGGGCCCGCTCGCCGAACCCGATGTTGTCGGCGATCCGCAGATGTGGGAACAGCGCGGGCTCCTGGGACACCAGCGCGACGTCGCGGGCCCCCGGGGGCATGGCCGTCACGTCGCGGGCACCGATCCGCACGGTACCCCTCTCGGGTGCCTCCAGGCCCGCGATCACCCGTAGCAGGGTGCTCTTTCCCGAGCCGGACGGTCCCACGACGACGACCAGTTCCGTCTCCGCGACCTCGAGGTCCACGGGATGCAGGGCGGCCACCGGGGCGGTGCCGCGGCGGCCGGTGAAGGTCTTGGCGACACCCTGGATGACGATGCTCATGCCCCGCCCGCCAGCAACGGGCGGGTGCGCTCGTCGATGCGGGTCAGCGCCTGGTCGAGCGGCGCGCCGTCGTGGAAGACGCGGGTGAGCTCCGCCGCCACGACGTCCTCCACCTCGGGCCAGCGTGGGTGCACCGGAGTACGCCGGATCGAGGGGATGCCGTCCAGGAAGACCTGGGAGCTCTTCGGCGGGCGGGTGGGATCGAGGAAGGCGCCCGATCTCGCCACCGAGACCAGCGAGGGGACGGTACGGCCGCCGAGCGCGGTGAGGGTCTGCCCCTGGCTTCCCACGGCGTAGGCGATGAACTGGGCGGCGGCCTCCCGCCGCCGGGACTTCGCGGCCACGCAGTAGCCGTCGGAATGCAGGATGCCGGCCGGCTTGAGTCCCGTGGGCAACGGCGCCACGTCGAAGTCGAGTCCGGGCACTTCACGGAACGTCGGCGTCTCGCGCCGGGACGACAGCAGCATGGCCAGCTTGCCGGTGGTGAAGCGGGTCTCCAGGTCCTGCGCGGCGACCTCCTTCTCGCCGGGCATGGCCGGGGCCAGCCCGAGCAGGAAGTCCAGGGCACGCCGGGCCTGCGGGGTGTCCAGGGTGAGGCGGGTCGGCGACCTGGTGTCGTCGACGACCTCGCCGCCCGCCCCCCACACGAACGGCGCCGCCCGTACGAGGGAGGGCTCGATGCCGACCCCGTGACCGCCCGCGCGGGTGAGCGTCTTCGCCGTACGAGCGAAGTCGGCCCACGTCCACGTGGCCTTCGGTGCCGGGACGCCCGCGCGGCTCAGCAGCTCCCGGTTGTAGTAGACGACCAGGGAGGAGATGTTCTGCGGCATGCACTGCAGAACCCCCTGGTAGGTGAACGCCTCGATCGGCTGGGGGAAGTAGTCGGCCATCCGGACGCCGCGCGAGGTGAGTGCGGGCCCGACGGGGGAGAGGGCGCGCCGTGCGACGAACTGCGCGTACTCCCGGTAGTTGACGAGGAACACATCCGGGGGGCCGCCGGCGGCGAACGAGGTCGTCAGCCGGGCGAGGTGGTCGGACTTCTTCGCCACGGCGTCGAGCCGGACCCGCCTGCCGGGATGGCTCTTCTCGTAGGCGCCGACCAGCGCGCGGTAGACGGCGATCTCCTCCGGCTCGCCGGAGACCTGAAGGCGGATGGTCGAGCCGTCGCCTCCGGGACCTGAGTCACCGCCGCCGCACGCCGCAAGCGACAGCGAAAGTGTGGTCGCGAGCATGCACGCCGTCACCGCGCGGATCATCGCACCCCCAGGGTCCGGGACAGGAAAGCCCGCTGAGCCAGCAGGAACACCAGAGTCGGCGGAAGCGTCGCCAGCACCGCCCCGGCGAGGAACACCGGGTACATCGGCGGGTCGAGGGACGACAGCGACCAGAGCCCGAGTGAGACCGGCCGGCGCTCCGGTGAGGGCAGCAGCAACAGCGGGTCCATCACGGTCGACCAGTACGACGCGAACGCCAGCATCGCCACCGCGAACGCCGCCGGCCGGGCCTGCGGGAACGTGAGCGACCAGGCCCGCCAGGCCGACAGGCCCTCGAGCTCGGCCGCCTCGATCTGCCCGCGCGGAATCCGGGAGTAGGCGAAGGCGAACACCAGGACGTAGAAGGGTGTGGTCGCGGCGATCGCCGGCAGCGCGACGACGAGGGTGCGGTCGGTCAGGCCCAGCCGTTCGAGCAGCACCACCCGCGGCACCCACAGCGCGACCGGGGGGACCATGAGGGCGACGAGCGTCACCACCATCAACGGCCGCCGGCCGCGGCGCGCGGTCATGAGGGCGAAGCCGGCCCACGAGGCGACCAGGACGGTCACCGGTACCGCCACGGCGATGATCAGTAGCGAGTTGCCGAGCTGCCCGCCGAGATCTCCCATCCGGACGGCCGTCGTGTAGTTGGCCGTGCGCACCTGGTCGGGCACCAGCGCGAAGCCGTCCGGGGGGCGGCCGGGCGTCCTCAGCGAGCCGAGCACCATCACGACCAGCGGCGCGAGAAAGAGACCGGTGAGGGCGAGGGCCGCCGGCAAGCGCGATCGACCCGCCACTCCACCTCCCGATCACTCGATCCGGAGCGATTTTAGAGCAATCTGTAGCGAGACGCCCGGCTCCTAATGCCCTGGCCATTAATATCAATATTTATGGCACAAATTGACGAAGTTTGACTGCATGTTTTGAGCTGGGCAGCGCGCCGTTGGTGCCGCACAATCACGGGAACCGGATATTCCGCAGCGAAAGCACCGAACGGAATTTGGAGGCTTGATGTCGCGGCGATCCCTCACCCTGGCAGCCGTCGTGGGGCTCATGGCGGCGACCGCCGGAGCCGCCGCCGTCCATCCCGACGCGGAGCCCGCCCGCGCGGAGCGCAGGCCGGTCGCGCAGATACGGCAGGAGCCCGGTGATGCGATGCTCGTGCAGCGGATGGCCGGCGACAGCGTCGTCGACGCCCATTCGTACGAACGTGCCCGCGACCGCTTCCGGCAACTGCGGACCGACAACGCCGGCCGCGCCGAGACAGCGGGCGTCACCTGGCGGAGCGAGGGACCGACCGGCATCGGCGGCCGGCTGAAGGACATCGCCTCGGACGGCAAGGGCACGCTCTGGGTCGCGGCGGCGAGCGGTGGCGTGTGGCGGAGCGGCGACGGCGGCAAGACCTTCCAGCGTTCCTGGCCCGACTCGTTCCCGCAGGCGATCGGCGCGCTCACCCGGGGACCCGACGGTGTCCTGTGGGCGGGCACCGGTGAGACCAGCCCCGGCGGCGGAAGCACGACCTATGCCGGCACCGGCCTCTACCGTTCGGCCGACGGCGGGAAGACCTGGAAGCAGTCCGGCCTGACCGACTCGCACCGGATCGCCGAGATTCTCGTTGATCCGAAGAACGCCAGGCGCATGTACGTCGCCGCGTCCGGAGACCTCTTCGCACCGGGCGGTCAGCGCGGTGTTTACCGGTCCGAGAACGGCGGCCGCAGCTGGCGGAAGGTGCTCGCCGGAGCGACCCCGACGGCGGGCCCGGCCGACCTCGCGATCGATCCGAAGCAGCCGAGAACGCTCTACGCCACCTTCTGGGACCACCAGCGCCGCCCCGACCTGCGCCAGTACGCCGGCCCCGGGTCACGGGCCTACAAGTCCACCGACGGCGGCACGACCTGGCGGGAACTGGGCGGAGGGCTTCCCGCCGCCGGACCGGACACCGGTCGGCTGGCCATCACGGTCGCGCCGTCCGATCCGAACCGGCTCTACCTCCTGCGGGTGCACCGGCTCGGCAACTTCGACGGGCTGTGGACGTCGGCGGACGCGGGCGCCACCTGGACCCGGCTGCCCGACGACCCCCTGCTGCGCTCGTCACAGAGCAGCTACGGCTGGTGGTTCGGCAAGCTCTGGGTCTCGCCCGGCGACCCGAGCGACCTGTGGGTGGCGGGCGTGCCGCTGATCCGGTCCCGCGACGGCGGCCGGACCTTCGGGTACGGGGCGGCCGACGTGCACGCCGACCAGCACGCCATGCTGTGGGAGAACGGAACGCCCGGGACGATCTATCTCGGCAATGACGGCGGGTTCTATCGCACCGACGACGACGGCGCGACGTGGGTCAAGGCCGTGTCGGAGCCGTACACGCAGTACTACACGCTGGACGTCGGCGAGCAGGACCCCAGCCGTATGGTGGGCGGCGCGCAGGACAACGGATGCAGCCGCTCGTACGGCTCGGCGGAGGGCTGGCATGTCTTCGGGTGCGGTGACGGCCTGGAGACACTGATCAACCCGGTCGACCAGAACCGCGTGTACTACTGCTCGCAGTACGGAAACTGCAGCCGCTCCGCGGACGGCGGGAACACCGGGCGGAACTTCACCGGTGCCACCACCTCGACCCGACGGAACTGGAAGGCACCGCTCGAGTTCGACCCGAACGATCCGTCGATCATGTACTACGGCGGCAACATCCTGAACCGCTCGGCCGACGGCGGGGTCACCTGGACGCCGATCAGCCCCGACCTGACCGAGGGCGAGGGCCCCGACCCGCAGTACAGCTTTGGAACGCTGACCACGGTCGCCGTGGCCAAGAGCGACCCGAAGCGGATCTACATCGGTGCCGACGACGGCACCGTCGCGGTGACCAGGGACGGCGGAGCCGGCTGGACGAAGATCAACGCGGGTCTGCCGGATCGCTGGGTGACCAGGTTGCGGGTCGACCCGTCCGACGCCGACGTGGTGTACGTGACGCTGTCCGGCTTCCGGTCCGGCAGTGACGCGGCGCACGTCTTCCGCAGCACCGACGGCGGGAGCACCTGGAAGAACATCAGCGGCACGCTGCCGAACGCACCCGTCAACGACATCGTGCAGGTCGGCCGGACGTTGTACGTCGCCAACGACGTCGGAGTCTTCGTCAGCCCGCTCGGCGGCTCCCACTGGCTGCCGCTCCCCGGGCTGCCGGAGACCCCGGTCATGGAGCTGCGGGTGCACCGGCCCGGCGGGCGGCTGTACGCCGCGAGCTTCGGCAGGGGCATGTACAGCACCCGGATCCCGGTCCGCTGAGCGTGCTCCGCCCGGCCGCCGTCGCCGTCTCCGCCGCGGCGACGGCGACCGCGGCGCTCGTCGCGGCGCTCGCCGGATGCGGCGACCCGGCCGGGGGGTCGCCGCGCGCGTGCGCCGAACCGGTGCCGGTCGCGAAGAGCCGGCTCGCCGCGCTGCCGCTGGACCTCAGCCGGGCCGGGACGGTGACCGAGGTCGGGTCCGGGGCCGGCCATGTCGGCGCGACGGTGGTCGCCGAGTCGACCATCGACGAGTCGTACGCCGCGTTGCCCGCGGTGCTCACCGCCGGCGGGTTCGACGTGGTCGCCGAGGAGAACGAGGGGATCGAGGCCGACATCTTCTTCGTCCGGGGCCGGCGCGAGACCGGGTCGGTCAAGCTGGTCGAGGGACCGTGCGAAGGGCAGGTGACCCTCCGGTTGACCGTGGCGGCCACGCCCTCCCGGTAGCGAGAAGTCCCCGCGGACCGTGCGAAAATCCTGCACAAGGCGTTCCCGCAGTGGAACGCGGGGGACCGCCCGTGAAGCGGCGCCGCGGAAGGTGACGGTATCGGCATGCCGCAGGTCAGTGCTCCCTCGGCGGGACATCTGTTGCAGTTCATCCGGCAGGGGCAGGCGCGGACCCGCCGGGATCTGATGGAGCTCACCGGCCTGGCCCGCTCGACCATCGCGCAGCGCGTGGACCAGCTGGTGAGCGCCGGGTACGTGCGGGAAGGCGGCGTCGACGTCTCCACCGGCGGCCGCCGCCCCAACATGCTGAAGATCGACGAGGGGTCCGCGGTGGTGCTCGCGGCGCACATCGGCGCCACCCACGGGCGCGTGGCAGTGGTCGACCTCGCCGGCCGAACGCTCGCTGAGTCGGCCGGGCCCGTGCGGATCGCAGACGGCCCGGCGGCGCTGGTCGACTGGATCTCCGCCCGGTTCGGGGCGCTGCTGGCCGAGGCCGGCCGGTCGATGGGCGAGGTGTGCGGCGTGGGGGTCGGCCTGCCCTGCCCCGTCGACCAGCGGACCGGCCGGGTGATCCCCACGCCGATCGTGACCGGCTGGCCGGAGTACGACGTCGTGTCCGCGCTCGGCGCGCGCTTCCCCGGTCCGGTGCTGGTCGACAACGACGCCAACATGATGGCGCTCGGCGAGTTCACCGTGGCCGACCCGGACTGCCCGGCGCTGGTGCTGGTCAAGGTGGGCACGGGCATCGGCGCGGGCATCGTGGAGGGCGGCCGTGTGCTGCACGGGGTCGGCGGGGCGGCGGGCGAGATCGGGCACGTGCGGCTGCGCGGATACGACGACGTCGCGTGCGTGTGCGGTTCGTTCGGCTGCCTGGCGGCCGTGGCGAGCGGGGCGGCGCTGGGCCGGGAGCTCGCGTCGATCGATCCCTCGGTGCGCGACGCCGCCGACGTCGTACGGCTCGTCGCGAGCGGGCATCCGGAGGCCGTACGGCGGACGCGGCAGGCGGGGCGGGTCCTCGGTGAGGTGCTCGCCATGGTGGTGAGCGTGGTGAACCCCGGGGTGCTGATCATCTCGGGCAGTCTCGCGCGCACGGGCGACCACCTGCTCGGCGAGATCCGCGAGGTCGTCTACCGGGCGGCGCAGTACCGCTCGACCCGCGGGCTGCGCATCGCCGAGGGTCGGCTGGGGGAGCGGGCGGGGGTCGTCGGCGCCGCGTCGATGGTCGCCGACCGGGTGTTCTCGCCCGAGGTCGTGGACGCGCGGATCGCGAGCGTCACGCCGCCGATGAGCCGCTGACCCGCTGACCGCGCCCGGTGGAAGACGCCCGATGACGGGTTGATTTCCGAAATGTTGCGCGTGTGTTACGTAGGTACCTCTTGTGGGGGAGTGTCGATCAGGCAACTATGTCTGTTATCGCGGACAAAGTGTTCATCACCACGGTCAAAGTCTCTGCCGTGGCCGCCCCCGCTGCGGCTGCCGGCAGGAAGGAGCGCCGACGTGACCGTACCCGTTGTGACCTCCCAGATCTCCGCTCGGCAACCCCTGTCCCGCCGTTCCCTGCTGCGTAGCGGTCTGACCGCGGGCGTGGCAGGCGCGCTCGCCCCGCTGGTGTCGGCCTGCGGAGGCTTCGGCACGAGCGGCGGAGGGAGCGGCAAGCTGGTCTTCCTGTCGACCCAGTTCAACCCGATCGAAGAGGGCCAGCGATTCCGCGAGATCCTCACGAAGGCGGGCGTCGACACGCAGTACGTCCCCATGGACACCGGACCGTTCGCCGCCCGGCTCAACGCGGAGCTGCAGGCGGGAAAGCCGACCGTGAACGTCATCGGCGGGCTCTACGGCCAGCTCGCGCCCTTCGCCCCCGGCCGGCTCGAGGACCTCTCCGACGTCGCCGCCCGGCTGTCCGGGCGCGGCTACGACCGCGAGGTGCTCGACCTGGCGAAGTTCGGCACCGACCGCACGTACTTCATCCCCTGGATGCAGGCCACGTTCATCCTGGCGGCGAGCAAGAAGGCGCTCGAGCACCTGCCCTCCGGTGCCGACGTGAACAAGCTGACCTACGACCAGCTCCTCGCCTGGGCCAAGGCCGCCAGGTCGGCGAACGGCAAGCCGGTCTTCGGCCTTCCGGCGGGGCCGAAGGGACTGCTGCACCGCTTCCTTGAGGGCTACCTCTACCCGTCCTTCACCGGCGGCCAGATCACGACGTTCCGGAGTGACGACGCCGTCCGGATGTGGGAGTACCTCCGCGAGCTGTGGTCGGTCACGGTCCGGGCGAGCACCAACTTCGAGTTCATGCAGGAGCCGCTCGCCTCAGGACAGGTGCAGATCGCCTGGGACCACGTCGCCCGGCTCACCGAGGCGCCCACGAACACGCCGGACGGCTTCGTCATGGTCCCGGCGCCCTCCGGGCCCAAGGGGCGCGGTTACATGCCGGTGGTCGCCGGGCTCGCCATCCCCAAGGGCGCGCCCCGCCAGGACGAGGCCAAGAAGCTGATCGAGGCCCTGTCGCGGCCGGACATCCAGGTCGACGTGCTGCGCAAGAACGCCTTCTTCCCCGCGGTCAAGGCGAGCATCCCCGCCGACCTGCCCCCGGGGATCCGGCTCGAGGCCGGCGCGGTCACCGCCCAGCAGGGCGCCTCCGACGCTCTGCTGTCGCTGGCGCCGGTCGGGATGGGCGCGCGGGACGGTGAGCTCGACACGGTCTTCAAGAACGCCTTCACCCGGATCGTGCTGGACGGCGAGGACATCCGCCGGACCCTCGACCGCCAGGCCAAGGAGCTCCAGCGGCTGCTCGACGAGGCCAAGGCGCCGTGCTGGCGGCCCGACGCCGCCGTGGCGGGACAGCAGTGCAAGGTGGCCTGATGACCGAGGCCGCATCGCGACCCGCCCGGGCGAGGCGGCCGCCCGTGCCGTACCTGCTGCTCATCCCGTCCGCGCTGTTCATGCTCGCGCTGTTCGGCTGGCCGCTGATCCAGGGCGTGCTGGCCTCCGTGCAGACCCCCGGTGGCGGGTACGGATGGGAGAACGTGCGGCGCATGACGGCCGAGCCGCACTTCTGGCCGGCGGTACGCAACACCGCGCTGCTCATCGTCATCGTGATCCCTCTGCAGTTCGCGCTGGCCATCGCGATGGCGCTGCTGCTGCGTGAGCGGCCGAGGCTGTCCGGCCTGTACTTCTACGTCTGGGCGGTGCCGCTGGCGATCTCCGACCTCGCCGCCGGGCTCGTATGGCTCGCGATCTTCGCGGACCAGGGTTACCTCAACTCCGCCCTCGCGGGGCTCGGGCTGAGCGAGTCCGGTTACGAATGGCTGTCCTACGAGCACCCGGGCACGATGCTGGCGGCGGTGGTCGTCGCCGAGCTGTGGCGGGCCACGTCACTGGTGTTCATCATCCTGGTCGGCGGGCTCAGCGTCATCCCGAAGGAGTACGACGAGGCGGCCCAGGTCTTCGGCGCCACCCTGTGGCAGCGGGTCCGCCATGTGACGCTTCCGCTGCTGCGGCCGAGCATCCAGGTGGCGCTGATCCTGCGGACCATCCTCGCGTTCCAGACGTTCGCGGTCGCCCAGGCGCTCGCCGGCCGCAACTTCCCGCTGCTGATCGGCGAGACGTACGAGTGGTACGTCAACCTGCAGAACCCCTACGCGGCCTCGGCGGTCGCGATGATCATCCTCGGTGTCTCGATGTTCACCGCCACGGTGTACCTGCGCGCGCTCCGGCAGCCGGACGTCATCAGGGGCGCCCGATGACCGCCGCCGGGACCGCGGCGCCGGATCGGGCGGCCGCTCCGGACGCCGGCGTCGACCGCGCGCCGCTGGCCCGCAGGCGCCGCAACAGGATGCTCGTCCAGGTGGCGTGCCTGGCCATCACCGCGTTCATGGCCGCGCCGATGTACCTCATCACCCTCGCCGCGTTCTCGACCCGCGAGTCGCTGAACGCGTTCCCCAAGTCGTTCGCGCCCGCCGACGTGTCGACCGAGACCCTCCGGTCGTTCCTCGGCGCCACCGGCGTCGTGCCGAGTTTCCTCAACAGCCTGGTCGTCGGGCTGCTCACGCTGGTGCTGTCCGTGGCGATCGGAACACCGGCGGGCTACGCGCTGGCCAGGCACGTCTTCGCCGGACGCGACGCCTATCAGCTGTTCCTGCTGTTCACCCGCGCTCTGCCGATCGTGGTGCTGTCGGTGCCGCTCGCCCGGTTCTTCATCACCGCCGGGCTGTCGGACACCGTTCTCGCCGTCGCGCTGCTGCACACCGCCCTCGCCCTGCCGACCACCGTCCTCATCACCGCGAGCATCTTCACCGCGGTGCCGCGCGACCTCGAGGAGGCCGCGCTGGTGTTCGGCTGCACCCGCGCGAGTGCGTTCCGCCAGGTGGTCGCGCCACTCGCCCTGCCGGGCATCGCGGCGGCCTCCCTCTTCACGTTCGTGCTGTCGTGGAACGAGGTGCTCGGGGCCGCGGTGCTCACGCTCACCAACCGCACGCTGCCCGCGCAGGTGCTCGGCTCCCTGCAGTGGAGCCCGCTGCCCTACCGGTTCGCCGGGGGATTCGCGCTGCTCGTGCCGGCACTGATCTTCATCTTCGTCATGCGCAGATATCTGCTCAACATGTGGGGCACGACGCTCCGGTAAGGACACCTGAACCGATGGCCGAGGTCGAGATCTCGCAGCTGCACAAGACCTATCCGGGTGGCGGCCGGCCGGCGACCCGCGATGTGTCGCTGACGGTGGCAGACGGTGAATTCATGGTCCTGCTCGGCCCGTCCGGTTGCGGCAAGACCACCCTGCTGAGGATGATCGCGGGACTGGAGCTGCCCGACCGCGGCAGCGTCCGCATCGGCGGCAGGGACGTCACCTACCGGGCACCGCGCGAACGCAACCTGTCGATGGTCTTCCAGAGCTATGCGGTGTTCCCGCACAAGAAGGTCGCCGACAACATCGGCTTCGGGCTCGCGATGCGCAAGGCCGATCGGGCCGTCATCCAGGACAAGATCGCGTGGGCGGCCGGCCTGCTCCAGCTCGAGGACTACCTAGACCGCTACCCCTCCCAGCTGTCCGGTGGCCAGCGGCAGCGCGTGGCGGTGGCCCGGGCGATCGTGATGGAGCCGGACGTGCTGCTCATGGACGAACCGCTGTCCAATCTGGACGCCCTCCTGCGGCTGCAGTTCCGCGCCGAGCTGAAGAAGCTCCTGACCGATCTCGGCACCACCTGCGTCTACGTCACGCACGACCAGGTCGAGGCGCTGTCGCTCGGCGAGCGCGTCGCGGTCATGAAGGACGGTGAGATCGTGCAGTGCGGGCCGCCCATGGAGGTGTACGACTCGCCGGCCTCGGAGTTCATCGGCGGGTTCATCGGCAGCCCGCCGATGAACTTCCTCGACGCGACGCTGCGGCGGGACGGGGGAGAGGCGGTCATC
This sequence comes from Actinomadura alba, assembly GCF_014323705.1. GTDB lineage: Bacteria > Actinomycetota > Actinomycetes > Streptosporangiales > Streptosporangiaceae > Actinomadura_C > Actinomadura_C alba. Next base: position 115,971 of record NZ_JABVEC010000017.1, on the reverse strand, counting down.
GAGGTGGCCGGCCAGCGGTCCGCCGCACCCGGGTCGTGGGCCGCCTTCGCCGAAGGGCCGGTGCGGATCGGCGTCCGGGCCGAGACCATCACCGCGCACCGGGCGGAACGTTCTGGTGCGCTCCGGGCGGTGACCGAGGTGGCCGAGCCACTCGGCAGCACGACGCTCGTGACGGCCGTGCTGGGGGAGCAGCGGATCAAGGTCCAGGTACCGCCGGACTTCCCGGTGGGAGCCGGAGACGATCTCTGGCTGGACCTTCGCGCGGACCGGCTGAGCTGTTACGAGCGGGACACCGGCCGGGTGCTCGTGAGCGACCGATGAGGGGGAACGACGGATGAGGGGGAGCGACCGATGAGGGGGAGCGACCGATGAGCGGTGACCTGACCGAGTCCGGCGACGTGTCCGGCGGCGTACGCCGTGGGGGCGCCGGTCTGCGAACGCGCACCGAGGTGGCGGCCCGTGCGGCGTACGTGCTGCGCGGCAACGACCGGGGCGGCCTGACGGTGGCCGCGCCGCGTCTCTACCCGCACATGTGGAGCTGGGACGCCGCGTTCGTCGCGATCGGACTGGCCCGGCTGTCGGCCTCCCGGGCGCTCGCCGAGCTGGAGACGCTGTTCGCCGCCCAGTGGCGGACCGGCATGGTGCCGCACATCGTCTTCTCGCCGGATGCCCCGCCGTACGAACCGGGCCCGGACCGGTGGGCCTGCCGGGACGTCTGCCCGGACGCGCCGCCGGCCCCCGCGACGAGTGGGATCCTGCAACCACCGGTGCACGCGCTCGCGGTACGGCGGATCCTCGACGCCGTCCGCATCGCCGACGCCGCGGAGCAGCGCGACGTCGTCGGCCGGATCCGCGCGCTCTGGCCCGCGCTGCTCGCCTGGCACCGCTATCTGGTCGCGCGTCGCGATCCCGACGGCCGTGGCCTGCTCACCATCTACCACGGGTGGGAGAGCGGGATGGACAACTCGCCCCGCTGGGACGGACCGTACGCCGGCGTGATCCCGAGCCCGCAGTTCACGCCGTTCCGCCGCTCCGACGTGCACGCGCTCGCCGGCGCCGCCACGGGCGGCGGGGCGGCGGGGAGCGCCGCGCAGCGCCCCACGGACGCGGACTACCGGCGCTACCAGTGGCTGGTCGAGGAGCTCAGGCGGGCGGGGTACGACGACGCGCGCGTCCAGAACTCGCTCGACTTCCTGGTGGCCGACGTGTTCGCGAGCGCGATCTTCGCGGCGGCGGGCGAGGAGCTCGCGACGGTCGGCGACGAGCTCGGCCTCGAGGGCGTCGATGAGCTGCTCGGTCACGCGGCCCGGTTCCGCCGTGGCGTTCTCGGCACCACCGACGAGCGCGGGTTCGCCGCGGACCTCGACCTGCGGCGTGACGCGTTCCTGCGTATGGACACGATCGCCGGGTTCGCGCCGCTCCTGTGCGGCGGGCTGGAGCCCGCCCGGCAGCGGCGGCTGCTGGAACTGCTGGCCTCGCCGGCGTGGTGTGGGCATCCCGGACTGGCCCACGCCGTCCCGCCGAGCACGAGCCCCTCCGCGCCGGCGTTCGACCCCGTGCGTTACTGGCGGGGACCGCAGTGGCCGCCGATGAACTGGCTGCTGATCTGGGGGCTGGAGCGGTGCGGTGAACCGGACGCCGCGTACCGGATGCGGGAGGCCACCCTGGACCAGCTCGCCGACGGCGTGTTCGCCGAGTACTACCACCCGTTCACCGGTGAGCCCTTCGGGGGCCGGCCGCAGTCATGGTCGGCCGCGGTGGCGCTGGACCTGCTCGCGCGGTGAGCCCGGGCGGGCTTGATCGAGGCTGACCGGGTGTGTCACGGTGTTGGGAGCCCAGGGGGCCGGTGACGTCGCGTTCCGCGGTGAACCCGGGGCGGCGCGATCGGAGGTACCCGCTGCCATGGACGTGAGGCCAGACCGGCACGGCGAGAGCGCCGGCCATGCGTGACCGCCCGGGCAGCACGGTCCGTGCCAAGGTGCACGTGGTCGACGACGGGCAGGAGCGGGTGCGGCGGGACACCCTCGCGACCGAGGAGCCGCTCGAGCTCCGGCTGCTGGCGGGCGGTGACCGCCGGACGCTGGCCGTCACCATGCGCACCCCGGGCCACGACTTCGAGCTCGCCGCAGGGTTCCTGCATGGCGAGGGCGTCGTGGCGAGCCCCGAGGACATCCGCCGGATCTCCTACTGCACCGACGTCGACGTCGAGCAGCAGTACAACATCGTCAACGTGACGCTGGACGAGTTGCCGGACCTGCCCGGCCTCGACCGGCACTTCGCGACCACGAGCGCCTGCGGCGTCTGCGGCAAGGAGAGCCTCGAGGCCCTCAAGATCCGCGGCTGCCCGGTGCTCGGCTCCGGCCCGTCGGTCGATGCCGAGACGGTGTACGGCCTGCCCGACGCGCTCCGGAAGGCACAGGGCCTGTTCGAGTCCACCGGCGGCCTGCACGCTGCGGGCCTGTTCGGTGCGGACGGCTCCCTGGTCTGCGTGCGCGAGGACGTGGGCCGGCACAACGCGGTCGACAAGCTGATCGGTTGGGCGCTGATGTCCGGCCGGCTGCCGCTGAGCGACCACGTGCTCATGGTGAGCGGCCGGACCAGCTACGAGATCATGCAGAAGGCCCTCGCCGCCGGCATCCCCGTCGTCTGCGCCGTCTCGGCCCCGTCGAGCCTGGCGGTCTCGCTCGCCGAGGAGTTCGGCATGACGCTCGTCGGGTTCCTGCGGAATCGGCGCTTCAACATCTACGCGGGCGCCGAGCGCGTCAAGCTGCCCGCGCTCGCCGGCCCGCGGTGAGCGCTGCCGTTTCCTAGGGGCCGGTCACCTGTACGGGCCGGTCAGCGGTACTTGCGCCCCGTACGCGAGGACAACCGGCCGGCGAGGCCGCGCGGCACCAGCCTGCCCAGCCCCACGATGGCCTTGTACTGCGCGCCGGGAACACTGACCCGCACCCCGCGCCGGAAGTCGCGCACGGCGGCGTCGGTCATCTCATCGGCGTCGAGCCACATGAAGCCCGGTAGCCCGGACATGTCCATCTCGGCGCGGTCGTGGAACTCGGTGTGCGTGAAACCCGGGCACAGCGCCATGACGTTGACGCCCGTACCGGCGATGTCGTTGCCGACGCCCTCGCTGAAGCCGACCACCCAGGCCTTCGAGGCGCCGTACGTTCCCCTGGAGAAGAACGCCGCCACCGACGCGACATTGATGACCCCGCCGCGGCCGCGCTTGATCATGCCGGGCAGCGCGGCATGGGTGAGGCGCAGGACCGCCTCGCAGTGGACCTTCAGCATGGTGAGCTCGTCGGCCAGCGGCACGTCGAGGAACCGGCCCTTGTTGCCGAAGCCCGCGTTGTTCACCAGCAGGTCGACCCCGGCGGCCGCCCGGCCCTCCGCCGCCCGCAGGCCGTCCTCAGTGGAGAGATCGGCGACCAGGACCTCGACGGCCACGCCGTACTTCGCGCGGTGCTCCTCGGCCGCCCCGGCCAGCCGCGGCTCGTCACGGGCGAGCAGGACCAGGTCGAAACCGTCGGCGGCGAGGCGGCGGGCGAAGGCCGCGCCGATTCCGGCGGTGGCGCCGGTGATGAGGGCGGTGGGCATGGAGCCGAGTCTAGGCCCGCGCGCCATGCACGATCATGCCGTCCGCACCTGGAAGTCGCGCGGATCGGGGCGTCTGGTGGCGCGGCGGTAGGCCATCGTGAATCCCGGCCAGTTGGTCACCGGCCGGCCCCGCTCGTCGAGGTACCAGCTGGAGCAGCCCTGGCTCCACACGGTCGCCCCCATGCGTTCCCGCACGTCCTCGATGAAGGCGCGCTGGACCTCGGGGCGCACGTCGATCCAGGCCAGCCCGTGGCGGCGGATGGCCGTGACGCAGCCCAGGATGTAGCGGATCTGCGACTCCAGCATGTAGATGATCGAGTTGTGGCCGAGGTTGGTGTTGGGCCCGTACAGCAGGAACAGGTTGGGGAAGCCGCTCACCGTGATGCCGAGGTAGGCCTGCGCGCCGTCCCGCCAGGCGTCCGTGAGCTCCCGGCCGCCGCGCCCCGTGATCCGCATCGGCGCGAGGAAGGCCCCGGCCTCGAACCCGGTGCCGTAGATGATCGCGTCCACCGTCCGCTCCGTGCCGTCGCGGGTCACCACCCCGGTGGGCGTGATCCGCTCGATCGGGTCGGTGACGAGCTCGACGCCGGGCCGGGTGAGCGCCCGGTAGTAGTCGTCCGACAGGAGGATCCGCTTGCAGCCCATCGGGTAGTCGGGGGTCAGCGCCCGCCGCAGATCGCGGTCGCGTACATGCTCGCTCAGGTGCCGCCGGCTGACCTCGACGGCGCGCGCCATCAGCCGCGGGTACTTCACGAAGGCCGGCGCGCGTGCCTCGACCGCCAGGTAGGTCCTCGCCCGGCCCAGCGCCCGCAGCGGCGGGATGAGATCGAGAAGAGCCCGCTCCCACGCGGCGTACGGCCGGTCGGGTTTGTCCAAGATGTACGGCGCGGACCGCTGGAACACGTGCAGCCGGGCGACCCGCTCGGCGACGGGCGGCACGAACTGGACCGCGCTGGCCCCGGTGCCGATGACCGCCACGCGCTTGCCGGTCAGGTCGAAGCCGTGGTCCCAGCGGGCCGAGTGGAAACTCGTCCCCGCGAAGGTGTCCAGGCCCTCGATCCTCGGCATGGCCGGGCGGCTCAGCTGGCCGCAGGCCGAGATCAGCACCTGTGCCGTGAGCCCCCCGCCCTCGGTGCGCACCCGCCACACCGCGGAGTCCTCGTCGAAGGCGGCCCCGAGAACCTCGGTGCCGAACCTGATGTGCGGGGTGACGCCGTAGGTGTCCGCGCAGTCCCGCAGGTAGTCGAGTATCTCCCGCTGGGTCGGGAATTTGCGGCTCCAGCCGGTCTTCGGGGCGAAGGAGAAGGAGTAGAGCCGGGAGGGGATGTCGCAGGCCGCGCCCGGGTAGGTGTTGTCCCGCCAGGTGCCGCCGAGCTCGTCGGCCTTCTCCAGGATCACCAGGTCGTGCACGCCCGCCTGCTTGAGCCGGATCGCCATGCCGATCCCGCCGAACCCGGCCCCGATGATCACAACGCTGTGCGGAGAGCTCATAAGGCTGTCCCGAATCTCGTTCTAAGCATGCGGCCAGCCGCGAGAGTACGCGACCGGATCGTTATGCGATAGGGCCATGGCCTTGCCGCGACCCGGTCTTCTGTCACACCTCTACGCCATGATCCCGGCATGCTTTACGACCGGTTGATGGAACGCGCCCGCGTGGACGACGGTCTCGACGATGTCCGCATGAAGGCGGCCGACACGCTCCCATGGCTGGTGGATCTTCTCGACCGGCTGCGCCAGAACTTCACGGCGCGTTTGCGCAGCCGTGGTGTCCGGGAGCACGAGGAGCTCGCCGCAGCAGGTCATGAGGCGCATGTGGAGCTTACCCAGCGACTCCTGGACTGCCGGGACCAGGCCGAGCGGAGGGCGGCGGCCCTCACCTTGATGCTGGCGGCGGAGTTCACCGACACCCTGTGGGACCACTATGACGAGCTGCGGCTGGTCATGCCGGGGACGCGGGGGTGGACGCCGACCGAGGTCGCGGTGATGCTCGCACGGGTCACCGAATATGAGCTGTCGTTCTGGTTCGCCGAGTCCCTCTCACTGGTGCTGAACGCCGCGGAGGACCTCACACCCGACGACATCCGGGCCGTCGTGCCCTCGCTGAACCACGTGAGCCAGGCGCTCATGCGCGATTCGGGGATCGGTGCGAGCGAGCGGCGGGCCCTGCTCGGCCGCCTCCGCAAACTCCTCACCACGGCCGACGATGCGAGGCTGCCGGAAGGCGTGCTGCCGCCGTACGACTCCTGGGCCGCACCGCTGAGAGAGCGGCTGGAGAGTGCCCCGCCGGCGGCCCTGACCGAGCTGGTGTTGCACGCCGCTGACCTGGCCCGGCCGCGACCGTCGCAGAAATGGCGGCGGCGTTGCCTGGAACTCGTGGAGTCGGCGTCCGCCCATGACCTTGTCGAGCAGTGCCTGCGGGGGCTCGCCACCGGTGCCCCCTTCTGCAGCGCCAAGCACGAGTACCCGGCATGGGTCGCGGATCTGCACCTCCACTATCTGGCCCATCCGAACCACGCCGATCTTGCGCGCGGTCTGGTCTGGGCCGCCGCGCTCGCAGGAGGTTCATCGGCGGTGGGGTCCCTGACGAGGCTCACCGAGCGGGCGGTCGACATCAAGAGCGATGTCATCGAAGATCTCGTACTCGCCGGAGCGGCGATCAACGCGCTGGGGGACATCGACGACCCGTCGGCGCTTGAGGCGCTCTGGCGACTGCAGGCGAAGATCAAGCATCGCGGGTTGCGCAAGCAACTCGACACGGCGTTGCGAGCGGCGGCCGCGCGGCAGGGCATCACGCCCGGACAGCTGATCGAGCGTAGTGTCCCGGCGCACGGGCTGGGGGCCGACGGCTCACTGGTCCGGAAACTGGGAGATCACGAGGCCGCGGTGGTGATCGTGGATCCGATGACAGTGCGGCTGATCTATGCCACCGCCGATGGCCGCGCGCTGCGGTCGGCGCCCACGGCCCTCAAGGAGTCCCACGCCGACGAGATCAAAGAGTTGAAGGCGCTCCTCAAGGAGGTGCGCGGGACGCTCTCGGGGGAGCGGGCCCGGATCGAAGGGCTGATGTCGGCCGAGCGCGTCTGGCCGTACGGCGAATGGAACCGCCATTACCGCGAGCACCCCGTCACCGGCGTGGTCGCCCGCGGGCTGATCTGGGAGTTCGAGGGGCCGGACGGTGAGTGGACCGCGGCCACACCGGCCGACGGCGGGCTCGTCACCGCCGGCGGACGGCCGTTGCCCACGCCCGGCGAGGGAACCCGCGTACGGGTGTGGCATCCGATCCGTGCGAGCGCGCAGGAGATCCGTACCTGGCGTGAGTTCGTCACCGTCAACCAGATGCGCCAGCCGTTCAAGCAGGCGTTCCGTGAGATCTACCTGCTGACGCCCGCCGAACTGGAGACCGGCGGCTACTCCAACCGGTTCGCGGCGCACATCGTGTATTACCGCCGGCTGTACGCGCTGTTCAAGGAACGCGGCTGGCAGGCCAACTTTCTCGGCAGTTACGACGGGGGCTATTCGGGAGAGGCGATCGGCGTTCTCGCCGAGGGGGCATGGCGCGCGTGCTTCTACCACGAGAACGCCGACGAGGGCGCGGACTACCCCGACTACGCCGCCACCGATCAGGTCCGATTCCAGCGGCGGGACGGTCGACAGTGGCGAGAGACACCGCTCGACACGGTGCCGCCCATCGTGTTCAGCGAGGCGATGCGGGATGTTGACCTGTTCGTCGGGGTGACCTCCATCGCGGCCGATGCCGACTGGGTCGATCGCGGCGAGGAGCGCTACGGCGCGTACTGGCGGGAGACCACGTTCGGGGATCTTACGGCGAGCGCCGAAGTACGCAGGGACGCCCTGGAGCGGATCATTCCGCGCACCAAGATCGCGAAGCGCTGTTCCTTCGCGGGCCGCTATCTCGTGGTCCGGGGAGACATGCGGACGTACAAGATCCATCTGGGCAGTGCGAACATCCTGATGGAACCGGACGACTCCTACCTTTGCATCGTGCCCTCCCGGCGCAAAGGCGGCGACAAGGTGTTCCTGCCCTTCGAGGACGAGCGCCTCGCCCTGATCCTCAGCAAGGCCTTCCTGCTCGCCGATGACACGAAGATCACCGACGAGACGATCCTTCGTCAGATCAAGGAACTTCGATGACCGCTGACAGCGGCGACACCGCCGTCCCCGACATCGTGCTGTCGCCCGTGGCCGCGACCGTGCTCGCCGAACTCACTGATCATCCGCCGGGAGAACAGTACTTCCCTGGAGGATGGCCCGATCTCTCCCAGATCAGCGACGAGGAGCTCGGGGCGCTCCTGCCCGCCGCCTACGTGAGTTCGACCACCTCGCCGAGATTTCTCGTCGAGCACGCCGCCCGGGAACGGCAGGTGCGGTTCAGCCCCGATTCGTGCCGGCGACTGTTCGCCGCCCTCGTCGACGGGCTGACCCGCCGGAAGTGGGCCGACCTGTCGCTGGCGGCGGGAGCCCTGCTGCGCTGCGCGGGCCCCTGGCCTGATGATCTCACCGAGCCCGCGCGGACATTGGTGCAGTTCATGCTCGATAAGGGGCGGACCGAGCATCCGTGGGCCCTGCTCGCGGTCGCGGGGCTGGCTGGTGAGGACCTGCGGCGGAAGGCCGCGCGGCGGCTCGGCCGGGAAGGCACGATCGCCCAGGACGAGCTGAGTCTGTTCCTGGCGTGGGAAGTGCCCGACCTGGCGCTGGTGGCCGAGGTGACCGACCGCTCGTACCAGTCACCCGCGATGCTGCCGGACGCCTGGCAGCGGCTGGCCGCCGTCGGCTATGCGGACTTCGCGCGGCGGGCGCTCGAGGCGGCGGGCACCCGGGCCGCCGCCATCCAGGCGGGCGAGATTCCGTACGTGGCGGACAAGGCCTTCACCGGGGATGAGGTGGACGTGCTGGGGCGCGCGGCCCGGGTGGTGCTGCTGCGTGACGAAAAGTGGCTTCCGGAGCTGCTTGAGCGGCTGCTGCCCGGCATCGCGGTCGCTCCCACGAAGGCCAAGACCCTGCCCTCGCAGGCGCTGCTGTATGAGATCGCCCGCGCGGCGCAGGACTTCCCCATCCCCGAGGTGGTGACCCTGCTGCGCACGGTGCGCGGCATCGCCCGGCACGCCGCGGTGCCCAAGCAGCTCGACCGGATGCTCAAGAAGATCGAGGTCGCGCTGGCCGACCGGACCGAGGTGGCGCTGCGGCTGCCCGACCTCGGCTTCGATCGGGACGGCATGCTGCGCACGCCCCTGGGCGACCATGAGGCCGTCATCACGGTGACCGACGAGGTCGACCTCGCGTGGCACGGGCCGGGTGGGAAGCCACTGCGCTCAGTGCCCTCGGCCGTGCGGCGCGATCACAGCGAAACGGTGAAGGAACTGCGCGACCTGGTGAAGCGGGTCCGCGCCCACCTGACCACGCTCGGCCGGGCGCTGGAGGCAGGATTCACCGTCGAGGGCGTCCAGCCGTACGGCCGGTGGCGGGACGAGCTGGCCGCGCACCCGATCGCGGGGACGATGGTCTCCCGGTTGATCTGGGAGATCGAGGTCTCCCCCGGCGACTGGCGGGCGGTGCTCCCGGCCGAGGCCGGCAGTGTCCTCAAGGACTCGTCGGGCGGACAGGTTCGTTCGGCAGACGACGCTCTGGTCCGGCTCTGGCATCCCATCCGCGCTCAGCCCGGTGAGGTGCGGGCGTGGCGGGACCTGCTGACCGAACGGCGGATCCGGCAACCGTTCAAGCAGGCGTTCCGGGAGATCTATCTCCTCACGCCGGCGGAGTTGGAGACCCGGTCCTATTCCAACCGGTTCGCGGCGCACATTGTGCATTACCGGCGGCTGTACGCGCTGCTCAAAGGGCGCGGCTGGACGACCACGATGCTGGGACCCTGGGACGGCGGCGGTGAGGCCGACGCGGAGCGGACGCTCGCGGCGGGGGAGTGGCGGGCGAGCTTCTACCACGAGTACGCCGACTGGGCCGAGGACCTCGAGCTGGCAGCCACCGACCAGGTGCGCTTCGCCCGCCGGGAGGACGGGACCTGGCGGGACGCGCCGCTCGCCGACGTACCCGCCATCGTCTTCAGCGAGGCGATGCGGGACGTCGACCTCTTCGTCGGAGTCACGTCGCTCGCCGCCGATCCGGACTGGGCCGACCACGGCGAGGACCGCCTCCGCGCGTACTGGCGCAGAGAGAGCTTCGGCGAGCTCACCGCGAGCGCTGAAGTGCGGCGGGATGCCCTGGCGCGCATCATTCCCCGCACGAAGATCGCGGACAGGTGCTCGATCGATGGCCGCCATCTGGTCGTCCGAGGTGAGCTCCGCACGTACAAGATCCATCTGGGCAGCGCGAACATCCTGATGGAGCCGGACGACTCCTACCTGTGCATCGTCCCGGTCCGCGGCGCGAGCCCCGGCAAGGTCTTCCTGCCGTTCGAGGACGAACGCCTCGCCCTGATCCTCAGCAAGGCATTCCTGCTCGCCGACGACACCGAGATCACCGATGAGACGATCCTGTTGCAGATCAAGCGAGGTGGCTGATGGCCAGAGTGACCTTCCGGGATGAGACGGCGACCGGCAGGCCCGTCGACGAGTTCCAGATCCCCGATCTCCCCGAGAGCATGACCGTGCGCGAACTGATCCGGCTGCGGGTCCGGGAGGAGGTCGCCCGGTTCAACGCGCGCCCTTCCCATCACTTCAACGGGCTTGTCCGGCCCGACGACGCCGAGGCGGAGCTGAACGGGTATCGGATGCGCGAGGCCCGGCGGATCGACTGGGAACGCCAGGCCGACATCGCCGAACGGGCCTTCCTGAGCAACGGCTTCTTTCTGCTCGCCGGTGACCGCCAGGTAGAGGACCTCGACGAGGTCGTGGACCTCACCACTGACCCGGAGCTGGTCTTCATCAAGCTCGTCCAGCTCGTCGGCGGTTGATCAGCGGAGGGAGGCCCATGTCCGTCATCGACGAGTCGCTGGACCACCTGGTCTACGCGGCGCCCGACCTCGACGAGGCGGTGCGCCACGTCGAGAGGCTGACCGGCGTGCGCCCGGTCGAGGGCGGACGGCACCCGGGCCTCGGCACCCGCAACCGGCTGCTCGGGCTCGGCGGGCGACGGTACCTGGAGATCATCGGGCCGGATCCCGATCAGCCCGTCCCGGACCGGCCGAGGTGGTTCGGCATCGACGACCTGATCGAGCCCCGGCTGGTCACGTGGGCGGTCCGGACGCGGGACATCGAGGATCGGGTCGAGCGCTCGCGTGCGAGGGGTCACGACCCCGGCGACGCCGAGCCGATGTCACGGCGCACGGCGGACGGTGAGCTGCTGAGGTGGCGGCTCACGGCGACCGGCGGCGGGCCCGTCCCCTTTCTCATCGACTGGGGGAGCACGCCGCACCCGTGTGACCGGGGCCTTCCCGGCGTCGTTCTCGCCTCGTTCACGGCCGCAGATCCTGACCCGGACACGTTGTGCGCGCGCCTGGAGGCGCTCGGAGCCGACCTTGACGTACGCGCCGCGCGGCACCCGTCGCTCACCGCCGTGCTCATGGGTTCGAGCGGCCCCGTCACCCTCGGCTGATCCGGTCGCCGGGGGGCCTGCGGGGCGAGAATGGAGTGTGAGCCGGTGGGTGCTGCACGTCGATCTCGACCAGTTCGTCGCGGCGGTCGAGGTGCTCCGGCGCCCGGAGCTGCGCGGGCGGCCGGTCGTCGTCGGCGGTGACGGCGATCCCTCCAAGCGCGGCGTGGTCAGCACGGCCTCCTACGAGGCCCGCGCCTTCGGCGTGCACTCCGGCCTCCCCTTGCGCACGGCGGCGCGGCGATGTCCCGACGCGGTGTTCCTGCCCGTCGACCGGGAGTCCTACGAAGCGGCGTCGTCCGAGGTGATGGCGACGCTGCGGCAGTTCGACGCCGTGGTGGAGGTGATCGGCTGGGACGAGGCGTTCCTCGGCGTCGACACACCCGACCCCGAGGCGGTGGCCCGCCGGATTCAGGCGCGCGTGCGCGGAGCGACCGAGCTCGACTGCACGGTCGGCATCGGGCACAACAAGCTGCAGGCCAAGCTGGCGACCGGCTTCGGCAAGCCCGCCGGAGTCTTCCGGCTGACCGGCCGGACGTGGTTCGAGATACTCGGCGACCTGCCGACCGACGCGCTGTGGGGCATCGGGCCCAAGACCGCCAGGCGGCTCACCGGAATGGGCATCGGCACGGTACGCGAGCTCGCGGCCGCTGACCCGCACGAGCTCGCCACCCGGCTCGGCCCCGCCACAGGGCCGTGGCTGGTCCGGCTCGCGCGGGGCCAGGACGACTCGCCGGTGGTCGGCACGCCGTACGTCGCGCGTTCGCGCAGCCGCGAGACCACCTTCCAGCTCGACCTCGAGGACTGGGACGAGGTACGGCGAGAGCTGGTGCTCTTGGCGCGGCGGGTCGCGCAGGACGTCGCCGCCGACGGGCGACCGGTCGGCCGTGTCGTGGTCAAGGTGCGCTATGCGCCGTTCATCACCCGCACTCATGGCCACGCGCTCGCGGCACCGGCCACCGAGGCTTTCGTGATCGAGCAGGCCGCCGTCGCCGCCCTCGGCCGGTTCACCGAACGGCGGCCGGTGCGGTTGCTGGGGGTCCGCGCCGAGTTCGTCCGCTGAGCACGGACCGGAGGGCGGCCGGAGAGGCTCGGCGATCTCGACGAAGGTGGCCGAGCCTCACCGCCGACCCGGAACGGTCTTCGTCAAGCTCGTCCGGCTCGCCGGCGGCTGAACCGGCGGGTCGCCCGGATGTCCGAGCAGTGCGGACACGAGCAGTGCGGACATCTGAGCAGACCTTGTGGAAAGCGTTTTCCGAGGTTAGCCTACGACGGCGCGCAACAGGTGATCTCGAAGGATCGAAACCCGGTGACACGACTGACGCGACCGATATTGGCGGCTCGGTGACACGGGCCGCGAGAGCGGCGCGGTCGGCACGGCGACCGGCGATCTGGCTCGAAGCAGCAAGGAGTGCCGGATGAGACAGCGGCGATTTCGTTTGATCTTGGCGGTGGTCGCGGCGATGGCGTCGTTGGTGGCGGTCTCGGGCATTCGCACCGCGACCGCGGATACGGTGCCCGCTCCCGTGAGCGCAGCGAAATCAGAAACGCGGTATTTCGAGGGCGACTACAAGGTCAGCCTCAACTTGTACAGCTTCAACGTCAACCTGAACGCGTGGTTGAAGGGCCGCAAGGGCGCACCGCCCATCGACACGCTCCAGGCGATCCGATTCGCCAAGGAGGCCGGGTTCGACGCGGTCGACGTCACGGCGTACTACATCCCGGGGTATGACAACAACACGATGCCCACCAAGCCGCGCGACGAGATCATGCAGTACGCCCGGGAGATCAAGGAGCTGTGCCGGGAGCTGGGGCTCGAGATCAGCGGCACCGGGGCGCAGAACGATTTCGCCGACCCGGACGACGCCGTGCGCGCGCTGGATGTGGAACGCCTGAAGTTCTGGATCGATGTCGCGGCCGAGATGGGCGCGCCCGTCATGCGCGTCTTCTCCGGCGTCGTGCCGAACGACATCGACCAGCTGGGATGGGAGACGATCGCGAGGAACAGGATCGTCCCGCCGCTGCGCGAACTCGCCGACTACGGCGCCGCCCGCGGGGTGCGGATCGGCCTGCAGAACCACGGCGACATGACCGCGACCGCGGACCAGACGATCCAGATCCTGCGCTGGGTCGACAGCCCGAACATCGGCATCATCGATGACACCGGATACTTCCGCCCGTTCCGCAGCACCACCGGCCTGGGTTACGACTGGTACCGCGACATCGCCAAGGTGCTCCCGTACAGCAACAACTTCCAGGTGAAGAAGAAGCCGGCCGGAGCCGAGAACGACGTCCTCATGGACCTGGACCGGCTCTTCACGGACGTGCGCCTCAGTGCCTACCGCGGTTACATCCCGCTGGAGCTGCTCTGGACCAAGGACGAGCCGACCAATCCGAAGGGCCTGACCGAGCCGCCCTACGACCAGATCTCGGAATTCCTCGGGAAGGCCCGTGCGTCCCTTGCACGTACGAAGACCGAGCCGTTCGAGGCGATCGACCAGTCGATGGGACGGTACGCCGCGTCCGGCGAGCTTCGCGGTCCGGCGTACGCGCAACTTCGCAACGCCAGTGCGCAGGCCCAGCATCACTTCGAGCACGGGCGGGTGGACGAATCGGTCCGGAAGCTGCGGATCTTCGTGCAGCGCCTTGACGCCACGAACCGCCCGAGCGAAATTTCCGACAACGCTCAGCAGACGCTGTCGCAGCAGGCGAACGCGCTGATCCGGTCATTGACCGACGTCTTCGGCCCGCAGGGTTCCGCGGCCGGCTGACGGAACCACCCCCGAGGCGCCCGTTCAGTGCGGCGGCCGCTGGACCAGTCCGGCGGCCGCCGCCTCCACGGAGCAGCCCATCTCGCCCTCTTGCAGATACACGCGCGGGGGGCGCCAGGCCTCGACGTCCTTCGCGCTCACCCGGGCCATGAGGCACTCGTAACGTCCCGCGCTGACGGTCACGCCGATCCAGCCGTTCCCGACGGCCACCTCGTGCATCAGGCCCGGGCCACGGACAGAGCGCTCGGCCGCCGCCCGCACGGCCGCGGCGTCGCGGCGATCGGCGCCCCGCAACCGATCGAGGGCCGCTTCGAGCTTCCGCTCCGCGTCGTCCGGCAGCTCCGGAGCGGGCGTGCGCTTCGGGAGCACCAGCGCCGGCCCACCGGAACAGATGACCTTGCGGTATTCGAGGGTGTGGCGATACCTCTCGAACGTGAACCGGTAACACCGGCCGGCGGTTATCTGAGTGGAGGCGAACATGCGGCCGTATGACGCGGTCAACGAGATCCTCACCGTCACGGTGCCGCGGTCCTTCAACGGGTCTCCGGCGGTCTCGAGAACATCCACTGTGTCGGGCCGGTGCATCTCGAGCCGTTGCTCGACCTCTCGGGCGAAGTTCACCGACGTGGAGAACTCGTAGCCCGCTCGCTGCATCTCCGCGATGACGTCTTCCACGGTCCTCCGGCCTTCGTCGTCGATCGCGTCGGTCGGGTCCCGCTCCGAGCATCCCGCGATGACCGGGAGCATCATCAACCCGGCGATGCATGCCCTCGCCGCCGTTCGCATCTTGACGCACCTCCGGTTGCCATTGCCGGTCCAGGTGAATCGCCGCAGCCTGAGAGCAATGCTCGTTGACGGAGGCGTCGAAATGGTCGGCGCGGAATAAAGGTCAGGTGACGAACTCGGGCAGCCGGTCCGCCGCCACCGCCGCAACCGGGTAACGTCGTCGACGCCCGAGATCTCATATAGCAAGACATATCTCTTGCTATATGAGATGAGCGAGTATTGTTCGGGCACCGGCCCAAGCCGTACTCGGGAGGGAGCCCGCATGGCCGAAGAGAACGCCGTCTACACGCACGGGCATCATGCGTCGGTGCTGCGGTCGCACCGATGGCGCACCGCCGGGAACTCGGCGGCCTACCTGATCGAGCGGCTGCGGCCGGGTGTCTCGTTGCTGGACGTCGGCTGCGGCCCGGCGACGATCACTGCGGATCTGGCGGCGCTCGTGGCTCCCGGCGTCGTGACCGCCGTCGACGCCGCTCCCGACGTGCTGGAGGAAGCCGGCCGACTGGCGGCCGAGCGCGGGCTGGACAACGTCGAATTCGCGGTCGCGGACGTCCACGCGCTGCCCTATCCCGATGAGACCTTCGACGTCGTCCACGCCCATCAGGTCCTGCAGCACGTCACTGATCCGGTCGGGGCACTGCGGGAGATGCGGCGGGTCTGCGCGGCGGACGGGATCGTGGCCGCGCGTGACGCCGACTACGCCGCCATGACCTGGTACCCGGCCACACCGGGTCTGGACGAGTGGCTGTCGCTGTACCGTCGCGTCGCACGGGCGAACGGCGGCGAGCCCGACGCGGGGCGTCGCCTGCTCTCCTGGGCACAGCAGGCCGGTTTCCGGGACATCACCTCGACTGGTTCCGTCTGGTGCTTCTCGACTCCCGACGACCGTGCCTGGTGGAGCGAGACGTGGTCGGAACGCGTCGTGCGATCCGCCTTCGCCGAGCGGGCGATGAGCGGGGGGCATGCCACCCGGGACGATCTTGAGCGCCTCTCCGACGCGTGGCGTGCCTGGGGCGCGGCGGAGGACGGTTGGTTCACCATCCTGCACGGCGAGATCTCCTGCCGCCCCTGACCGACCGGCCGATCCGGGCCCGGACGCGCTCCCGCAAGAGTGCCCGACGTGACGATTGTCTAGGTCCTTGTTCCCGCACCAGCCGGAGGCACTTCCGAACACGGCGCCGCCGTACGGTTCCGCTGAACGAACTCGATCACGCTCTGATCGGGAAGATGGCCCACGGAGACACCGAGGATCTGGCGATGGTGGTCACGCTACTGGCCGGGTTGCGCAGCATGTCGCGGGTTGCGCGGATCAGGTCCTCGTTGACGATGGTGGGGCGTCCGCCGACCCTGCCACGGACGCGGGCTCCAGCACGAAGACGGGGATCACACGGTCGGTTTTCTCCTGGTATTCAGCGTACGGCGGATACGCGGCGACCGCGCGCTCCCACCACTCGGCCTTCTCGCCCCCGGTGATCTCACGGGCCGTCATGTCCTGGCGTACGGACCCGTCCTGGAGCTCCACGTTCGGGTCGGACTTGACGTTGAAGTACCAGACCGGGTGACGCGGGAAGCCGCCCTTCGAGGCCACGGCCGCGTACCGCCCCTCGTGCTCCACGCGCATCAGTGGGATCTTGCGGATCTTGCCGCTCTTCACGCCGCGCGTCGTGAGAATGACGACGGGCAGGCCCGTGTCCCAGAGCGTCGTCCCCTGCGTGCCGCCCGAACTCTCATACAGCTCGACCTGTTCGCGCACCCACTGCGCCGGACTCGGCTCGTACTCGCCCTCAAGAGGCATCGCGTTCACCCATCGTCGCGTACGGATTATGTTGCGCAGTTCAACACAATCTCAAATTCGCCCAGTCGGATGGCACCGTCCCCGAAGCTCTAATACATAGAACTCTCCGGCAGGGTGCCCCTAGCGGGGCTTCGGGATTCGACATTGGGCATTCGGCCGAATATGCCACTGCGAATTCACGTTCATTCCCGCAGGTTGGGTGTGATGATGTGCCAGGTTCCGGTGGGTGTGATCCAGATGAGCAGCCCGGGCCAAAGCTGAAAGAGCCGCCACCGGCGATGTTGCTTAAGTTTG
Organism: Actinomadura alba; assembly: GCF_014323705.1. Classification (GTDB taxonomy): domain Bacteria; phylum Actinomycetota; class Actinomycetes; order Streptosporangiales; family Streptosporangiaceae; genus Actinomadura_C; species Actinomadura_C alba. The sequence goes on along the minus strand of NZ_JABVEC010000017.1, from coordinate 99,168 downwards.
TGATGTCGGCGACAGAGTGGTGCGAGGTTGCAGCGGCAGGTCGTTCCGCCTTTGTGGTAGGGGCGGGTGTGGTCGAGGTCGCAGCGGCTGGAGCGCGCGTTGCAGGTCGGGAACACACACCTGGGATGGCGCTGATTGATGAGCCGCCGCATGGCGGCGGGCGGCCGGTAGCCGTTGTGCCCGTGCACCTCGGTGTCGTGACCGGTGGCGTCGGAGTCGGCGGTGTCGCGACTGGCGGGCTCGCGAGTGTTGTCCCCGGTGCTCTGGCACCACGTGTGGCGGAGTTCTTTGAGGCCCTGGGCCATCGCCTGGGCTGCTTGGGCGGTGAGCAGGGCGAGTCCGTCCAGCCTGCCGTCGAGGCGTGCTTGGGCCAGCATCGTGGTGAGGTGCTCGTCGGCGAGGCCGGCCAGTGCCCGGGCGATCTGCCGATCCATCGCAGCCACGAGGTCCGCTCTTACGCCGCCCTCGCGGGCGGCTTCACGGTCTGTGGTGCGGTCGCCCGTGTGGCCCAGTACCCGGTCTTCGCCATGGTGGGCCGGTTCACGATTCGTCGTGCCAGTTGTGCGGGCGGGTTCGTGGCCTTCACCATGGTGGGCCGGTTGGTGTTCTGTGGTGTCGCCGCCGGCGTGGGCGCCTTCGCGGTCTGTGCTGCCACCGCCCGTGTGTTCCGGTTCATGGGCTGGGGTCTCGCCGCCGACGTGGGCTGCTTCGTGGTCTTTCTCGTCCGGGGTGCCGGCGTTGTGCGTGCCGCCGGTGATGACTTCGCGGATGGCGTCGGGCAGGGTGGTTCCGCGCAGGAGGTTCTCGGTGATGTCGGCGCGGATGTGGTCGATGGGTCGGGGGTCGCCGTCGGTTTTGAGGGCGTGGGCGTCTTCGGTGGTGATGTTGCGCAGCGCCAGATCGCTCGTGCCGGTGGAGTTGTCGAACAACTCCAGCCGGCGTTCAGCACGCGCGGCGCGTCGTCGTTCCTGGAACGCCTTGGGATCGATCGCCTTGATCAGCGCTTTGACGCGGTGGCGTAGCTTCCCGGTCGTCAGCTCCGGGGCCTCACCGGACAGGGCGGCCTCGACCTTGGTGGCCACTGCCCGCTTCACCCCTCGTAGGGCGTCGGCGATCACCTGCGCGCGGGGCAGATCGATCCGCCCGGCCGCCAGCGCCGCCCCGGTCGCGGGCAGGTCCTCGGCCAGCTGCTCGGCACACCCACCCCGCCGCCGCAGTTCCGGTGAGCGTCAGCGTCAACGCGACCTCATCGACCACGATGTCATTGATCTGCAGGTTGCCCATCCCGCGGGCGCCAAGGCCGCGTTCCTGGTCATGACGGCGTCGTGACAACTCCGCCACCGCCGCCAACTCCAGCGACTGCGTCCACGACGTCTGCCGCCGCGCGGCCACCATCACCGCGACCAATTCCACATCCGGCAAACCCACCAAATCCACACCGGTGAGAGCGAAAGCCAGATGCGGGCCTGGAGGAAACTCCGCAAGATCCTCCCAGCTCAACGGGGGATCCTGCTGGATCGTCATCTGGAGCACCCCCGATCAAAGCTCGCCGGCCTTCATTAAATCTATCGAACACATGAGCGATTCACAACCCATTCTTTGGATTGCACAGGCCGATGGGATATGCATATTGCGCAATTGTCGGCGATGCTCCGGAATGCTTATTTATCCGGACAAAGCGGTGTCACCGGCTCGGCGGGCGGCCATGGCCAGGATCGGGCGCCCATGATGGCCCGGGCGAGCTCTTCCGGGGTGATGGCCTCGACGAGGCGCGGCCGGCCTTGGACGGTGACCATCGCCCAGAACATGCGGGTGTGCTCGCCCCACCACACCGGCACACCGAACCGTTCCCGCAGTCCCGACACGGCCGCCGCCCGTACGGCCTCCCATGGGCACCCTCGCTCCCGGACCACCTCGTTCGCCCTCATCGGGGCCGTCTCAGCCGGTCGGCCTGAGTGCGTTGTACGGCCAGTGCCTCCCGCAGTTCCTCGGGGCCGTCGCAGATCACCGTCGCATCGACCCCGGCCGCCGGATCATGGAGTGTCGCGACCCAGTCGCCGAGCAGGCCGTCCGATCGGACGGATCGCCAGATCCGATGCCCTGGATGATCGGCGCGGAGCCGGGCCAGAGCGTGGTCCTCAGGGGGAGTGCGGGTGTCCATCACAGGCCTCACAAGGTGTCCGGGGAATGACACGCCCACACTCACCCATTCCGGTTACGCTGTGCGACGTGCCGGTGACACCCGCGCCCCACCCCGTTCCGCTTCCACGCAAACCACCGGACGTGACGAACCATGGGACCCCCTATGCCGCAAGGGCCAGGCGACCTCACCCGCGATCCCCTCATCAGGGCCTTCGGCGCACTGCTGCGCGCCCACCGCGAAGCGGCGGGGCTCTCGCGACCGCAGCTCGGCGATGCGCTCGGCTGCTCCGGCCAGTGGATCGGCAAGGTGGAGAGCGGGGAGAAGTCGCCGTCCGAGGCGTTCTCGATCGACCTCGACACTTATTTCAAGACACCCGTGCGCACCTTCCACCGGATGTGGGAGGAGAGCAGGCGCGCCGGCAGGCACCTGGCGCTGCCGCCGGGCTTCCCGGCGTTCCTCCGGCTCGAGGCCGAGGCGACGTCGGTACGCAAGTTCGAGGCGCTGTTGGTCACCGGGCTGCTGCAGACGGAGGCGTACGCCCGGGACGTCCTGAGGTCGGGGCAGAAGCTCGACGCTCTGGATCAACTGGTCGCCTCGCGCCTGGACCGCCAGGCGATCATGGAGCGGGACGATCCGCCGCGGCTGTGGCTGCTGACCGATGAGACGGTCATCCGCCGCGGCATCGGCGAGCGAGCGATCATGCATGGCCAGCTCCAGCGGCTCATGGACGTCGCCGAGCGGCCCGAAATCACGATCCAGGTGATTCCGGGCGACACGGGTTCCTATCCCGGCCTCGAGGGCTCGTTCACGATCCTGTCCTTCGACGGCGCCCCGGACGTGGCCTATCTCGAGGGCGCCGGAGGGCACGGGCTCCTGATCAGAAAGGCGGACGAGGTCGCGGCGCTCGCAGTACGCTTCGATCTGATCCGGGCGGCGGCGCTGCCCGAAAGAGACTCGCTGAAGCTGATCGCAGCGGTGATGGAGAGCGCATGAACACGGTGGATCTTTCGGCCGCCCGGTGGCGCAAGAGCAGCCACAGCGGCGGCGACAGCGGCGACTGCGTCGAGATCGCGGGCCTGCCCGGCGGGGTCGCCGTACGCGACTCCAAGAACCCGGACGGCCCCGTGCTGAGCTTCGGGTCCGCCGCCTGGCGGACCTTCACCCGCAGCGTCAAGGATCCGGCGGCGTACTCGGCCTGACAGCGGGTCCCGACCTCGCTGAACCGCTCTGAACCGCACTGAACCGTTCGACGGCGGCCTACTCGGTCACGCCGACATCAGCTTGGCGGCGTGGTCGGGCACGTAGGTCTGCATGTCGCGGGGCGGGCGCTCGTACCCCCGCGACGGAGGTCGCGCCGGGATCTCGAGCGGCTCCCGCTCGACCTTCTGGTACGGGATGGTCGACAGCAGGTGGGCGATCGTGTTGATTCGCGCCCGTCGCTTGTCGTCGCTCTCGACGACGTACCATGGCACCTCAGGCGTGTCGGTGTAAAGGAACATCTGGTCCTTCGCGCGGGAGTAGTCCTCCCAGTGGGTGATCGACTTGAGGTCCATCGACGACAGCTTCCACCGCCGCATCGGATCGTCGAGCCGGGACCGGAACCGGCGTTCCTGCTCGGCGTCGCTCACCGAGAGCCAGTACTTGCGCAGCAGGATGCCGTCCTCCACCAGGAGCCGCTCGAAGATGGGGCACTGGTGGAGGAAGCGCATGTACTCCTCCTTGGTGCAGAAGCCCATCACGTGCTCCACACCCGCGCGGTTGTACCAGCTGCGGTCGAACAGCACGATCTCGCCGGCGGCGGGCAGCTGCTCGACGTACCGCTGGAAGTACCACTCCGTCCGCTGCCGCTCCGTCGGAACCGGAAGCGCCGCGATGCGGACCGTACGGGAGCTGAGGTACTCCGTGATCCGCTTGATCGTGCCGCCCTTGCCGGCCGCGTCACGGCCCTCGAACAGCACGACGACGCGGGCCCCCTCGGATCGCACCCATTCCTGAAGCTTCACCAGCTCGGCCTGCAGGCGGAGCAGTTCCTTCTCGTACAGCTTGCGCGGCAGCCGGCCGTCGTCGGATCGAGCCATGTCCCGCACGCTAGCCGGTGGGGGCCGGGGTCAGGCGATCCAGGGGGGCACGCCCCTGTCGGTGCCGTCGGGAAGACCGGCCCGCGCGTTCCCGGCGGCGGTCACGACGGCGGCGAAGCCGGCCAGCGGGTCGGCGGTGATCTGCCGCTGCACCGCCGGTGGCATCACGACCGTGTCGCCGGGCCCGACGCCGAACGTCTCGCCGTCGAGTTCGACGGTCGCGGCGCCCCCGACGACCGACCAGATCTGCTCGGTGTCGAAGACGTGCAGCGGGCCCTGCGCGCCGGGGCGCATGTCGACGCGCCACAGGGACTGCCCCGTGCCTCCGAGCGTGGGCGAGGCCAGGGTGGTCATCACGGCGTTGGGGGTCTCGGTACTGCGACCTTCGGCGGTACGGATGACGGGCATCGTCGGATCTCCTACAATGGACAACATGGTTGTCGAAATAGTGAACCTGGTTGTCCATCGTGTCAAGTGAGCCGCCGGGCTTCGAGCTGCCGCTGCGGCTCCTGCTCGGCTTCCGCGTCCTGATCGACGACCTGCACGCCGAGCTCGCCCGGCAGGGCCATGCCGGGCTGCGGCCGATGCACGGGTTCGTCCTCCAGGCGATCGGCCCGCACGGCACGACCGCAGCCGAACTCGGCCGCCGGCTCGGCATCTCCAAGCAGGCCGCCGGCAAGACGGTCGACGCCCTGGAGCGCCTCGGCTACCTGGCCCGGGGCTCCGACCCGCGCGACGCGCGCCGCAAGGTCGTACGGCTCACACCGCGTGGCGCGGACTGCCTGGAGCGGTCGGCGCGCATCTTCGACGACCTGCGCGGGCGCTGGGCCGACGCCCTGGGCGCCGAGCGGCTGACCGCGCTGGAGGAGGACCTGCGCAGGATGACGCCGTCCAACCTGTTCCAGCTCGACGTGCCGGGCTGGTTCGGCGGCGGTTAGGCCGCGGTCCAGCCCGGCTCGCCCGGCCTCAGGTGTCCAGGAAGCTCTGGGCGACCATCACGCGCAGCGCGTTCGGCACCAGGCTGACCCGTACGGGCGTCCGGCCGCGGACCTCGCCGTCGACGTCGACGGGCAGCGGCGGATCGGTCTCGAGGTACACGTCGTCGGTGGTGAGCAGCGCGGTCTGGGCGAGGGTGCGCCGGTGCCCGATGAGCGCGTGGCGCGCCGTCTCGGCGGCGAGCCGCAGCCGGGCCCCGTTGCCCAGCCGGTACACGGCGAGCAGCCGGTCGTCGGCGCTGGCGTCCGCGGCGATCGGACGGCCGGCGTGATGGCTGCCGTTGGCGACGTTCAGCTGGTGGGTGGTCAACCGGCGCGTGGTGTCGCCGACCCGCACCGTCGCGTCGAACGGCCGGTGCCCGGGCATCAGGCGCAGCGCGGTGAGGGCGTAGGCGGCCCGGCCGACGACCCGCTTGAGCCCGTGCGGGACCTGCCCGGCCACCTCGACCGACAACCCCAAGCTGATCATGTTGGCGAAGACGTCGCCCGGCGAGTCCGCCGGATCCGCGCCGTACCGCACCCGGCCGACATCGACGTCGGCGACCTTTCCGTCCCGCAGCACCGCGACCGCCCGGGCGAGGTTCAGCGGCAGCCGCAGGCTGCGGGCGAAGTTGTTCGTGGTGCCGAGCGGCAGCAGCCCGAGCGCGACGTCGCGCTCCGCGACATGGCTGACGGCCTCCTTGACGGTGCCGTCGCCGCCGCCGACGATCACCAGGTCCGGGTCGGAGTCCAGCGCCTCCCGGAAGATCTCCGGCATGCGGCTCGGGTCGGCGATCGGGAACACGTCCGCGAAGCGCAGGCCCGCCTCGCCGAGCAGCCTGCGGGCCTCGTCGAAGTGGCGACGGCCGCTGCGTGAGCGCGTGTTGACGATGAGGACGGCTCGTCCTCCGTGCCTGATCGCGGCTTCGAGCTGCGGCTTGCTCCGCATGTCGGGTGGTCTGTCCCTTCCGGGCGGCGGGCGGCGCCGACCCCGTGCCATTCGTCGCTTGTTCGTACCATGGTCCCGCACAGGGGCGGCCGGGATGGGACGGGCCCGTGCCGGGCGAGTGCGGCTCAGCCCCGGCAGCGGCTCAGGCTCCGGGAACCGTGCGCTCGCCGCCCTGATCCTCGCTCGCGCCCCGATGCGGGGCATCCGGTTCGGAGCGGTGGCGTGGGCCGTGCGCGTCCTCGCAGTGGTGGGCGTCGCCGGCGGGCTGCGCGGGCGCGTGGTCGACCTCGAGCGTCGTGTGCGTGATCCCGTAGGCGTCGCGCAGCACACTGCCGAGATCCCGGCGTACGGCGTGGCAGTCGCCGCGCTGATCCACCAGTACGTGGGCCGACATCGCGGCATAGCCGGAGGTGAGCTCCCACACGTGCAGATCGTGCACCTCCACGACGCACGGCCGGGCGGCCATCCGGGCGCCGATCTCGCCCGGGTCCATGCCCATGGGCGCGGCCTCCATCAGGATCCGCCCGGCGTCGCGGAGCAGGCCGTAACCCGCCTTCAGCATCAGGCCGGCCACCACGAGCGTGGCGATCGAGTCGGCCCGGGCGAACCCCGTCTGCCACACCACCAGGCCGGCGATCGCGGTGGCGATGAAGGCGTAGAGGTCGTTGAGGACGTGCTGGAAGGCCCCTTCCACATTGAGGTTCGCCCGATCGGCCCTGCTCAGCAGCCAGGTGGCCAGCACGTTGATCGCGATCCCGACGAGCGCCGTCGCGAGCACCAGGGGACCGGCGACCTCCGGCGGCTGGATCAGCCGCCGGACGGCCTCGAAGATGAAGTAGGCCGCCAGCAGGATCAGCGTCAGCCCGTTGAGCTGGGCCGAGAGGATCTCGGCTCGCTTCAGCCCGAAGGTGTAGCCGCCCATCGGCGGGCGCGCCGCCACGCGCATCGCCACCAGGGCCAGCCCGATCGAGAAGGCGTCGGTGAGCATGTGCCCAGCGTCGGAGATCAGCGCCAGTGAACGGGCCACCAGCCCGACGACCACCTCGCCGGCCATGAAGACCAGCAGGACCGAGAGCGCGGCCCACAGGAACCTGCGGTCGGCGTTCGCCGACACGGCGTGCCCGTGCCCGTGCCCATGCCCGTGCGTACGGTCAGGGTCGGGGCTCATCGCTCTCACCCTTGTGACCCAGATGCACGAGAGCGAGGTCGAGGAGCATCCGAACGTGCGAGTCGTCCAGGCGGTAGTAGGCCATCCGGCCGGACCGGCGGACCCGTACGACCCGGTGGGCGCGCAGCAGGCGCAGCGCGTGCGATACCGCCGACTCGGTGTGCCCGCACGCCGCGGCGATGTCGCAGACGCACATCTCACCTCCCTCGAGCAGGGCCGTGATCACGCGGAGCCGGCCGGGGTCGGCGAGCAGCCCGAACACCTGAGCGAGTTCCTCGATCGCCTCGGCGTTCGGCATGGCACCCGCCACCATCGTGACGCGCTCGGAGTCGATGACGCGGACCGCGCACTCGTCCAGCTTCTTATCTGAAGCAACGCTCATACATGCAAATTTAGGGCATCGACGGCCGGCGGGCGACCGCACGGCGGGATCCGCGTCCCTGAGAAGCCCTGTGCCCGACGCCCCGGCGGGGGAAACCGCAGGGCAGCCAGGCCGGTGGGCGCGCCCGGTGGGCGCGCCGACTTCCGCGTCGTCCGCCAGGTCGAAGCCGGAGGACGATTCGATCTATCCGTCCCCGCTCGGCTGATTGCGCTCCGCCCACTCCGTGAGGTCGCGGCGCTCGACCGCCGCGGCCATGAGGTCGGGGAACACGTCGGGCGTGCACGCGAATGCCGGCACGCCCAGCGCGGCCAGCGCGGCGGCGTTCTCGTGGTCGTAGGCGGGCGCCCCCTCGTCGGAGAGCGCGGTCAGCGCCAGCACCTGCACGCCCGCTGCGGTCATCGCCGCGACCCGTTTCAGCATCTCGGTGCGGACCCCGCCCTCGTAGAGGTCACTGATCAACACAAAGATCGTTTCGGTGGGCCGGGTGATGACGCCCTGGCAGTAGGCGATGGCCCGGTTGATGTCGGTGCCGCCGCCCAGCTGGGTACCGAACAGAACCTCCACCGGGTCGTGCAACTGGTCGGTGAGATCGACGACCGAGGTGTCGAAGACCACCAGCGACGTGCGCAGCGACCTCATCGAGGCCAGCACGGCGCCGAACACCCCGGCGTAGACCACCGACGCCGCCATCGAGCCGCTCTGGTCGATGCAGAGGACGACGTCGCGCTGGACCGCCTGCCGGCGACGGCCGTACCCGACCAGCCGCTCGGGCACGACGGTGCCGTGCGAGGGCAGGTAGTGCCGCAGGTTGAGGCGGATCGTCCGGTCCCAGTCGACGTCCGCGAGCCGCCGCGGCCGCTGCACCCGCGCGGACCTGTCGAGGGCGCCGCTGATCAGCGACCTGGTGCGCTGCGCGAGCCGCGACTCCAGTTCCCGAACCACCGCGCGCACGACGGCGCGCGCCGACTCCTTGGCCCGCTCGGGCATCACCTGGTTCAGCGACAGCAGCGTGCCGACCAGATGGACGTCGGGCTCGACAGCTTCGAGCATCTCCGGTTCGAGCAGCAGCCGGGTGAGGTTCAGCCGGTCGATGGCGTCCTTCTGCATGACCTGGACGACGCTCGAGGGGAAGTACGCGCGGATGTCGCCGAGCCAGCGGGCCACCTTGGGCGCCGACGCGCCGAGGCCCCCGCTCCGCCCCCCGCCGGACCGGCCACCGCCCCGGCCGGAGCCGTAGAGCGACGCCAGGGCCGCGTCCATCCCGGCCTCGGCACCGTCCAGGGCCACGCCGGTGCCGTCGGCCGCCTCGTCGCCGAGCACCAGCCGCCACCGCTTCAGCCTCTCGCCGGCGTCCACAGGCCCTCCCAACTCCAGTCGTGATCTCGAGTGGTCCGCGCTCACCGCCGCGTCATGGGGACGAGGGCGACCAGCCGAGGATCTCCATGATGGTCTGCCCGGCCGGGCCGACGCGGGCGGCGTCGAGGCCGGCCCAGTCGTCGTCCCCGGGGTCTTCGGGCGCGCGCCCGGCCCGGTCACCCGAGCCCAGGTGGCGCACGCGCTCGCCGATGGAGCGCCGCTCCGGGGCCTCGAACTCCGCGAAGGTCCGGCGCAGGAGCGGCAGCACGTCGGTGAACCACTCCGGCGACAGCCCCGCGATCCAGCCGTCCACCAGCCGCAGCAGCGCGTCGTCGTGGACCAGGACGAGACCGCCGCCCGCGAGGAACCCCTCGATCCAGGCGGCCGCGCGGGCCGGTGACTCGCCGACCGACACGGCGCGGGCCATCCGGTCGGCCACGCGCTCGAGCCGGCCGGCGTCGAGCAGCAGGCGGGTCAGCCGGCCCTCGATCAGCCCGTGCAGGCCGGGCCGGTCGATCAGGCCGGCGAGCGTGTCCCGCCACCGCGCGAGGTGCTCGGCGTCGTCGAGCAGGGCGAGCGCGTCGTGCACCTCGTCGACGCGATCGAGCAGTGTGCGGGCGGCGTCGTCATCGATCCCGGACGCGGCCGGCGGCAGCCCGACGCAGACGCGCACCACCAGCCCGTCGACCACGGTGCGCAGCGGCCCGGTGGAGGTGCCGCGCACGTCGCCGTAGCGCAGCGTGCGGACCAGCGCGGGGAGCGCGGCCATGAGATGCGCGACGGCGGTGTCGGCCGCGGCCCGGTCGGCGAGGGTGCGCATGACGTCCGGCAGCGCGTCGTCCAGATCGGCGAGCAGGCACCGCTCGGCCAGCGAGGTCAGGTCGGTCAGCGCCTCGGCACCGGCCGCGGCGGACCGCGCCTTCGCCGAGGCGGCGCCGCGCACAGTGGTGCCCCACGCGCTCGCCTCGATGAGCTCGACGTCGAACACCGGCCGCCACAGCAGCGTCCACGTCTCGCGGAAGGTCCCCTTGCCGCGCCCCGACTCGGCGGGCTCGCCCCACGGCACCTCCAGCAGCCGCAGCCGGTGCAGCAGCCTGCTGCGGTCGAGGTCGGTCGGCTTGCGCAGGTCGAGGTCGTGCTCCTTCTCCAGCGCCGACGGCCGCAGCCGCAGCCGCCGCTGCTCGGCCCGCAGGTCGTGCTGGAGCGGCACCATCGGAGTGCTGTCGGGCACGGCACCGAGCCGCTCCCCGACGACCATGCGGCGCTGGATCAGCTGTGCGGGCAGTTCGGCGCCCTCGCAGAGGACGGCGAGGGTGGCCTCGGTGACCTCGTCGAGCCCGGCCAGCGGCCTGCCGCGCAGGGCGGCGAGCGCGTCCGCGAGCCGTACCGCCTCGATGACGTGCGCGGACGAGACCGGGAGGTCCTCGTCGCGGAGCACCCGGGCCGCCTCGGTCAGCCAGCGTTCGATCGGCCGGTCCGGCTCGCTGAACAGATGGTGATACCAGCCAGGTGACCGCACGCCCGCGCCGTAGCCGCTGCGCCCGGCCAGCCGCCCGTGCGTCCACGGCACCCAGGTGAGGGCCACCCTGGTCTTGGGCAGCCCGCGCAACGTCCGGTCGTCGCCGGTCGCGGTCACGGCACCCTGGTCGCGCGCCGAGCCGAGACCGGCGGCGATCGCGGGCACGTGCCAGGCCCCGCAGACGACCGCGACGCGCTCGAAGCCGTCCTTCAGCGCGCGGCGCAGCGTCTTGCGCATGTACGCCTCGCGCCGCTCCTCGCGCAGGGCATGGCCCTCGGGCATGGGCGGCGCGTGCTCTCGCAGCGTGGTCATGGCCTCGGCGATCGCCTCGAACGGCGCCGGCCCGTCGCCGCGATGCTCGACGACGTCGTCCCACCAGCGCTCCGCGTCGTCGTAGCCGGCCGCCTCGGCCAGCGTGCCGAGCGGGTCGAGCCGCACCTGCTCCAAGGCCTCGGCGTCCTCGCGCCCGGGGGTCTCGGGGCCGGCCGGACCCGGGTCGGCGCCCGGAACGCCGCCGGAATGATCGTCCGGCGGCTCGGCGAGCTGGTGGGCGGCGGGCAGATCGCAGAAGCGCACGGGCACCCCCGCGGCGAGGGCATGGCGGATCGCCTGCCACTCCGGGCTGAACTCGGCGAACGGCCAGAACGCCGCCCGCCGGTCACCGTGCTCCCCCTCGGCGGAGACATAGGCGAGCAGCGCCACCGGCGGCACCATGCCCGGGTCGGCGGCGAGCGCGACGATCGGGTCCGCCTCCGGTGGCCCCTCGATCAGGATGACCTCGGGCTTGAAGTCCTCCAGCGCCTTGCGGAGGGCCCGTGCCGATCCCGGGCCGTGATGCCGGATCCCGAAGATCCGCACACGCTCGTCGGGCTCCACGGCCACGGTCATCGAGATCGCGGCGTGGAGACTCCGGTTCTCCGGCCGGAAAGCAAACGCCGCTCCCTCCCTTCTGCTACTTTGAGTGACTCCGCGATAACCAAGCGGATTCGCGGCCGGGCGGGCCGTGACAGCGCGGGGAGCCCTCCAGTCGTCAGACGGGGCCGTGAACCGCGAACCACTGGCTTCTCCTGTCTGAGAGGTTGGAATCTCCCGCCTTCAGGCGGGAGGGGACGTCAAGAGACCTCGCGGCACGCACGGTAGAAGTCGCGCCACTCGGTGCGCTCCCGCACCACGGTCTCGAGGTACTCCTGCCAGATCACCCGGTCGGACACCGGGTCCTGCACGACCGCCCCGACGATGCCCCCGGCGACGTCGGCGGCGCGCAGCACGCCGTCACCGAAATGCGTGGCGAGGGCACGACCGTTGGTGATCACTGAGATGGCCTCGGCGGTGCTGAGCGTGCCGCTCGGCGACTTCAGCTTGGTACGCCCGTCGCCCGTACGGCCGGACCGCAGCTCGCGGAAGATCGTCACGACCCGGCGGATCTCGTCGAGCCCGGCCGTGGCGTCGGGCAGCTCGAGGGTCGTGCCGATCTGCTGGACCCGGCGCGCGACGATGTCGACCTCCTCGTCGGCGGTCGCGGGCAGCGGGAGCACCACGGTGTTGAAGCGGCGGCGCAGCGCGCTGGACAGCTCGTTGACGCCGCGGTCCCTGTCGTTGGCGGTCGCGATGACCGTGAAGCCCTTGCGCGCCTGTACCTCGGTACCGAGCTCGGGCACCGGGAGGGTCTTCTCCGACAGGATCGTGATGAGGGTGTCCTGCACGTCGGACGGCATGCGGGTGAGCTCCTCGATGCGGGCGACGGCGCCGGTCCGCATCGCGCGCATGAGCGGGCTCGGCACGAGGGCCTGCTCGGACGGCCCCTCGGCCAGCAGCCGCGCGTAGTTCCAGCCGTACCTGACCGACTCCTCGGAGGTACCAGCGGTGCCCTGGACCAGCAGCGTGGAGTCGCCGCTGACCGCCGCCGCGAGGTGCTCGGAGACCCAGGTCTTGGCGGTGCCGGGCACCCCGAGCAGCAGCAGCGCCCGGTCGGTGGCGAGGGTGGCCACGGCCACCTCGACGAGGCGGCGCGGCCCGACGTACTTGGGGCTGATCCGCGAACCGTCGGGCAGCGTCGCGCCGAGGAGATAGGTCGTGACGGCCCAGGGCGACAGCCGCCAGCCCGGCGGCCTCGGCCGTTCGTCGTGCTCGGAGAGCAGGGCGAGCTCGTCGGCGTACTGCTGCTCGGCGTGCGGCCGTAGCACGGCTTCGGTCATGGGGGTGCAGGCTCCTTAGAACGAGGACGGGCGGAGGCGGGCGGTGCGGCGCGGGGTGAGGACGGCCGCCCGGCACCCTCGGGTCACCGCAACTCCTCCAGCATGTGGTGGCGGAAGCGAAGGGTCTCGGTCAGCTCGGTGAGCGGCCAGGAGTTCGCGTGGTCACGGGTGATCTCGTCGAGCCGAGACACGGCACCCGGTGTCAGCCGTTCGTCGGCCAGCCGGCACAGCCTGCTCACGAACCGGGCCGCGTCGGGCCGGCGGGCGGCGGTCAGCAGGGTCGCCACCACGGTGTCGGCGAGTTCTCCCGTCCACGGGCCGGGGATCCGGTCGAGCGTGCGAATGAGGTCGTCGTGGCCCTCGACCCAGCGGATGAGGTCGGCGGCCGCGGCGTCGCGCTCCCCGGCGGGCAGCACGGCGAGCAGATCGGCCAGCGCCTCGACCTCGTCGACGACGACGCCGCCCTTGAGGAGCGCCCGGGCCCACCCGGCGTCGCGCTGGCGGACGGCCGCGCGCGCCCAGCCGAGGTGAACGTCCTTGGCGCTGTGCACGTCATGGTCGACGGCGTCGGCGATGGGCAGGCACACGACCTCCATCGGGCGCATCCCGAACAACTCGGTCCAGGTGGCCAGTGGCGTGCGGGCGAGGACCTCGCGCAGCCACCCGGCCCGGTCGCCGATCCGCTCGGCGGCGTGGAAGGGAATGCCGTCGCGCTGCATCGCGTCGTCGTGGCCGGCCGGCGGCTCGACGACGATCCACCGCTGCGCCCGGTGGCGTACGGTCCGGTGCTCGCCGCGCAGGCAGACACGCGCCCGCTCGGTCATCCGCCGGCCGTACGCGGAGCCGGGCAGCCGGGCGAGCAGGTCGGCGGCGATCCGCCGCACGTCCTGCCCGCGGTCGTCGAGGGCGGCCTCGAGGAACTCCTCGTCGGCCGCGGACAGCCCACGCTCGAAGGTGGCCAGGAAGACCGTGCGATCGGGTGCCGGTTCCCTGTCCCAGGTCTCGCGCAGCGTCGCCAGGGCGGCGGCGGGGTCGGTGGCCCGCAGTCGCACGAGGTGCGCGACGCGCCGGCCGCGGGTGCCGGTCTGCCATGCCCCCGGGTCGGCGGCCGCGTCGTCTTCGCCCACGGCGACCAGGTAGGCCCAGTCGGTGTTGCGCAGGGCCAGCCACACGCCGCGCCGACCCGCGGCGCGGGCGATGAGCGGGCGGAGCCCACGGTCGGTGCGGCCCTTCTCCAGCAGGTCGGGCAGCAGCCGCGGCGGCACCCGGTAGCCGCGCTCGGCCGCCCGTTCCAGCCACTCCGGCAGCACCCGGAACCGCTCACCGGCGAGGATCTGCGCCAGCCGGCGGGCCGCCTCGGGCGGGACGACCGGAGCGGTCTCTGCCGGGGCGGGGGCCACCGGCTCGGCCGTGCCGGGCAGCAGGCCGGCACGCCGGCGCACGGTCAGCAGCGCGGCCTGGTCGAGCAGCCGGCCGGCCGGGTCGGCGGTGCCCGCCGGGGCCTCGGGCAGCGAGGGAGGGGGCCGCCGCTGGGTGCCGAGCAACGCGGCGGACACGTGTTCGGTCCACGCGTTCACAGGATCACCAGCCCGTCCTCCTCCTGCCAGGCTGACAACGGCACGAGCCCGCGCGCCGACCACTCGCCGGCCACGGTGAGCGGCCGGCCGCCGGACACCGCCAGCAGCCGCCAGGGATCGGTCGTACGGAGCGGGAGCGCGTGCCCGGCCGGGTCGATCACGTGCCAGCCGTCGTCACCGGCGCGGCCCAGCCGCAGCCCGGCCAGCACGGCGGGCCACCGGTCCAGCCACGGATCGCGGCTCAGCGCGGCGGCGTGCTCGCGGAGCAGCTCCTCGACCGTCGTGCCCCGGGGGGCCCGGCGCCCCGGAGGCGCGTGCCGCGCGGCCACGATCGCGCGCAGCGGCTGCGCGCCGGGGTAGAAGGCGAGCTCGGCGTCGACGGTGTCGCCCACCACCAGCGAGGCGTCGAGCGCTCGGCCGGGCGCGGCGAAGGACAGGACGAGGGCGGACCGCCCGGTATCGCGGCCGCGCAGCAGCACCCGGCGGGTGATGAGCCGGTCCTGCTCGGCGTCGCTGGAGCCCGCGACGTACCAGAGGTCGCGGACGCGCTCGCCCGCGAGGACCTCCTCGTGGGTCAGCGTGAAGCCGATCCGCGCCCGCACGGTGGCGGCCAGCGGGCCGGGCAGCTCGGCCCTGCGGCGGAAGGCGGTGGTCAGCAGGCGCAGCAGCGCGTACTCCGCCAGCAGCCGTTGCGGCCAGTCGGCGCCACGGCGCGGAATCGACGCGAGCCGGCGCACCTGGCCGGCGAGCGCGCCGGCCTGCGCGTCGACGAGCCGGCGGGCGACGTCGTCCCACAGGTGGTAAGGAGCCCGCTCGGCGTGGGCCAGGCCGTGTGCGACCTGGTCGCGCAGCCACTGGTCGAGCTCGGCGACGCCATCGGCGACCCGCTGCTCCCGCCGCTCGGCGGTCTTCGGATCCCGGGTGCCGGCGGGCCTGGCGCCATCCGCCGCGGTGTCGCTCGCCACGCGCCGCCCGGCCCGGGCCCGCCGCTCGGTGAGCCACTCGGTCACCCAGCCGGGCGGGGCGCCCTCGGGCACCGGGCCGTCGCTCCACAGCAGCAGCAGCGCGAGGGCGTGCTTGCACGGGAACTTGCGGCTCGGGCACGAGCAGCGGAAGGCGGGCTCGGACAGGTCGACGCTCGCGCGGTAGGCGCTCTTTCCGCTGCCCTGGCACGTGCCCCAGACGGCGTCCTCGTCACAGCCCGTACCGGACCATCGCGCCGGTCTGGCCAGGGTGCCTGAGGCCTTGACCGACGGGGCGTCGGGAGCCAGCCCGAGCACCTGATCGCGCCCCCACCGTTCGCTCACACACCCGAAACTATCGGGACGCGCCGACATTCTCCGGCCATCGCCGGAGCCCGCCGGAGCCTCGTCAGCGGCCCTTGCCCGTGCCGACGGTGGGGCGGCTGCGGCGGCGGTGACGGCGCAGCCTGGCCCGCCGCTTCCGGTGGTACTTACCGCGATCGAGCTTCTTCTCGGCCATCTCGCCATCGTGCGCCGGGCGCCCGCCCTCGGGAACGATCCTGACCGGATCCGGCCGGTGGGGCGGCGCACTCTCAGATGCCGGGCAGGTCGGACAGCTGGGGCAGCGACGTCGTCTCGGGGAACAGCAGGCTGGCGCCGGCCAGGAGCGACACCAGTGCGATCAGCGCGAACACGCCCACCCAGGCCAGCCCGGGCACCCCGGTGAGGTGGGCCAGCTGGTCGGCGTCGGACCTGGGCGCCTGGTGCCGTGAGCGCATGCGCTGCAGCTCGATGACGGGGCGGGTGCCCGCGAGCAGGAGGAACCACGCCGCCAGGTAGGCGAAACCGGCCTGGACGTTGGCGTCGCCGAGCCACGACACCGCGAAGATGACCGCTCCGGTCCCGACCACCGTGAACACGCCGTACGCGTTGCGGATCATGACGAGCATGGCGCCGAGCAGCGCAAGCGAGGCCCACAGCATGAGGGTGATGCGGTCGGCGCTGAGCAGCACCGCGAACCCCAGCCCCAGCAGCGGCGGGGTGGTGTAGCCGGCGATCGCGGTGAACACCATCCCCGGCCCGTTCGGCTTGCCGCGCGAGACCGTGACCCCGGAGGTGTCGGAGTGCAGCCGGATCCCGTCCAGCTTGCGGCCGAAGATCAGGGCGACCAGCGCGTGGCCGCCCTCATGGGCGATCGTGACCACGTTCCTGGCGATCCGCCAGGTGGGCGGATGACCGACCGCCAGGAGGGCGAGGACGCCCGCGACGACCACGAGCCACCAGGGAGGGGCGGGCTGGGTCCCTGTCACGCGACCCCACAGGTCGCCGATGTTCGCTGTGTCCACTTCCGCCCTCGGGTTACGCCGGCTCGGATCACCAGGGTGCCATGCGACGGCCGGTCCGTCGGCCGTCGCGGAATAAGACGCGATCCGCGGCCGGTCCGTTCAGTACATTCGGCCAGTACATTCGGCACCCGGGACCGGGACGTGATCCGGACCCCGTGGCACCTCGGGGGGAACCGCGTCCGGCGACCACCAAGTCTGAGGGTTCCTCAATCGCAAGTCAGCGTAAGTCGGTATTTTCTGTAGCTCATGCGCATATTTACGTCGGCCGTGGTCGGTTCGGCTGGAGGGTGACGGGGTTGAACGGGGAACGGCGGTCCGGCGCGCCGGGGGGCCGCACATGACCGAGAATCATTCCGCGCCCGACGCGGACGCGCTGGCCAAGAGGTTCGCGCAGCTGTTCCACGCCCTCGGCACCAGCATCGAGCGGGTCATCCGCGGCAAGAGGGACAAGGTCGAGCTGGCGCTGATCTGCCTGTTCAGCGAGGGGCACCTGCTCGTCGAGGACGTGCCCGGCGTGGGCAAGACGACCCTCGCCCGCAGCATCGCCGCCTCGGTCGAGGCCCGGTGGAACCGCATCCAGTTCACCCCGGACCTGCTGCCCAGCGACGTCACAGGCGTCTCGATCTTCAACCAGGGCGGCAACGCGTTCGAATTCCACCCCGGCCCGATCTTCGCCAACATCGTGGTCGCCGACGAGATCAACCGCGGCTCGCCCAAGACCCAGTCGGCCCTGCTCGAGGTCATGGAGGAGCGCAGAGTCACCGTCGACGGCCGCGGCCATCCAGTGCCCCGGCCGTTCATGGTCATCGCGACCCAGAACCCGGTCGACATGGACGGCACCTACCCGCTGCCCGAGGCACAGCTCGACCGGTTCCTCATGCGCATCTCGATGGGCTATCCCGACCACGCGTCCGAGGTGGCCGTGCTCGCGGGAGCGCCGACCGGCGCGACGCTCGACAAGATGCCGCCGGTCTCGAGCCGCGACGACGTCGCGCGCATGATCCAGTTCGCCGCCCGCGTCCACGTGGCCGGGCCCATCTACGACTACGTCGTCCGCCTGGTCGCCGCCACCCGGGGCCACGCCGATCTGCGGCTCGGCGCGAGCCCGCGGGCCAGCCTGGCGCTGCTGCGCGCCGCACGGGTGCGTGCGGCCGCCGCCGGCCGAGCGTACGTGGTGCCCGAGGACATCAAGGTGCTCGCCGCCCCGGTCATCGCGCACCGACTGATCGTTGCCCCGGAGGCCGAGCTGCGCGGGCGCGGGCCGGGCGACGTGGTCGCGGACGTCCTCGCCGGCATCCCGGTCCCGCAGGCCGCGGGGGTCTGAGTGGGCGCGCGGTCCCGGCGCCGGAGCGGCCGATGCTGACGCCGCTCGGCCGGGGGATCGCGGCCGCCTCGGTCCTCCTGTACGCGGCCGGCTGGTGGCTCGGTTACCCGGAGCCGGCGGCCCTGGCGGTCGCCGGGCTCGCCGCGGTCGCCGGCGCGGTGCTGTGGACGGTGCCGCGCCCGGCGCTGGAGGTCGACCGCGAGATCGCGCCGCTGAAGGTCGCGCGCGGGGAGCCGGCGGCCGGGGTGCTGCGGGTCACCAACACCGGCCGGGCCATCCGCGCCGGCCTGCTCGCGACCGACGCGGCGGGCGCGACGAGGGTCGAGGTCTCCATTCCCCGGCTGCCGTCCGGCGGCAGGCGCACCGTGACCTACCGGCTGCCGACCGACCGGCGCGGCGAGATCCCGGTGGGCCCGCTGAGGCTGATCCGGGCCGATCCGCTGGGCCTGTCCCGGCGGGTCAGGGAGTACGGCCGGCCGCAGATCCTGCTCGTCCACCCCCGCACCATCGCCCTGCCGCTGATGCCGTCCGGCCGGGCGCACCACCTGGAGGGGCCGACCACCGACCGGGCCCCCGCGGGCACCGTCACCTTCCACGCGCTGCGGGAGTACGTCATGGGCGACGACCTGCGGCACGTTCACTGGAAGTCCAGCGCCCGCACGGGCACTCTCATGGTGCGCCAGCTCGTGGACGCCAGCCTGCCGACCACCACGGTCGTCATCGAGGCGAGGCGCGACGCCTACGGGGATCCGGAGGACTTCGAGCTGGCCGTCGACGCGGCGGCCTCGGTCGCGGTCGGCGCCTGCCGCGCGAACTTCCCGGTGCGGGTCCTGACCGGGACGGGGCCGGTCGCCGAGACGAGGGGCGGGCCCGACGACGTCGAGGCCGTGCTCGACCGGCTGGCGCGGGTGACCCTCGCGGAGGGACCCGGGACCATCGTGGACGCCGTCCGGCGGGTCCGCGCCGGCGGCTCGCTGGTCGTGCTGACGCCCGGGAGCGCGGACCTGAGCCGGATCACGGCGGTGCGGGCCCGGTTCGACCGGGTCGTGTGCGTACGCGTACGGCCCGACGCGCCGGCGCCCTCTCTGCCCGGCGTCACCCTGATGGACATCGCCGACCTCGACGACCTCCAGGCGGCCTGGCAACGGGCGAGGCGAGGTTCGTGACCACCCCCGCCCCCGCCGCCGTTCCCGACGCCGTTCCCGCGACGGCCCCCGTCGCCGCACCGGCCGCCGAGCGGTCACCTGGAGGACTCGTCCGGCGCCACCTGTCGCTGGTGATCACGGCGGGCCTGGCCGCCGTCGCGGGACTCGCCTTCCACCGGGTGTTCGGGTGGGCGGCCGTCGTCCCCGTGGCCGCGGTGGCCGCCGTCGTGCCCACCGTGCTTGCGGCGCTGCTGGCCGGGCCCAGGGCGGGCCGGCCATGGCCGCTCTGGATCTCTCTGGTCCTCTCCGTCCTCGCGTGGGCCGGCGCGGTGTCGCTCACGCTCTTCCGGGCGCACCTCGCCGACGGGTCGCTGCCGCGAGTGATCGGCATCGGGCTCCGCGACTCGTGGAAGGGGATCCTCACCACGCTGCTGCCTGCGCCCGCCCGGCCCGAACTGCTCGTCCTGATGCACGTGCTGGTCTGGCTGGCCGCGCTCGCCGGGGCCGAGACGGCGCTGCGCACCTCGCTGCGCGTGGCGCCCTGCCTTCCCGCGCTCGCGGCGTTCGGGGTCGCGCTGGCCATGGGCGTCGGCGGCCCCGGATCGAATCCGCCGCTCGTGGCGGCGGCCGCCGCGCTGATCGTGGCGCTCGCGCTGGTGCGGTCGGGTGCCGAGGGCTCCGCGGGCGGGCTGCCGCACCGCCTCACGCTGGGCGCGGCCGCGACCGCCGCACTGGGCGCCCTCGTGCTCTTCGCCGGGCCGTACGTCCCCGTTTCCGGAGATCGGTACGACCCGCGCGACCAGGTACAGGCGCCGCCGCCTCAGCAGCGCGACAGCGTCAGTCCCCTCGACCGCGTGGGGGGCTGGCTGCTCAGCCCGGACGAGGTCCTGTTCACCGTGCGGGCGGACCGGCCGCAGAACTGGCGGCTGGCCGTGCTCGACCGGTTCGACGGCGTGACATGGACGTCGGACGGGCGGTTCGCGCCCACCGGCAGCCGGGTGCCTCCCGCCGGCGAGGACGGCGAGCGGCGCGACGTCGGCCAGCGGGTCACCGTCATGAACCTGCCCGGCATCTGGGTGCCGGCAGCGGACCGGCCGCGCAGCGTCGAGGGCCTCGGCGTGGTCGTCGATCCGGTCAACGGCACGCTCGCCGCCGCCCGGCCACTGCGGTCCGGGCAGAGCTACCACGTCACCTCCTCGGTCCGGCAGTGGAGCGAGAAGGACTTCACCGGGGTGGTGCGGCAGGCCGGCGACGCCGAGGCCAGGGCGGCACTGGAACTGCCGGACGGCCCCGGCGCGCAGAAGGCGCCGCCCCAGATCGCGGAGTTCCGCGCCCTCGCCCAGCGGGTCGCCCGTGGCGCGGACGGGCCGTTGCAGCAGGCCCAATGGCTTGAGGAGTGGCTGGGGACCTACGCGAGGTACGACGTGACCGTCTCGCCCGGTCACAACTACCGTCAGCTCGATTTCTTCCTCGGGCAGAGCCGGCGCGGAACCCCCGAGCACTTCGCGACGGCCTTCGCCGTGCTGGCGCGGACGCTCGGCCTGCCCACGCGCGTCGTCGTGGGCTTCCGGCCCGGCCGCACGGCCGGCGACGGCCTGCGGGAGGTCCGCTCCGGTGACGTCATCGTGTGGCCGGAGGTCCGGTTCGCGGGCCTCGGCTGGGTGCCGTTCGACCCGACGCCCAAGCGGCAGGGCCGGTCCGGCGCGGACGACGACGTCGCGGCCGGCGAGACCCTGCAGAAGCTCGAGCAGGCGAAGCGCAACGCGGCGTCCCGCAACCGCGGCGGGAAGGCCACCCGCCCACCGGAGCCCCCGCGGGCACCGGCGAAGGCCGCCGAGGAGGCGTCGCGCCCCTGGTGGGTCTATGCGGCCGCGTCACCCGTCGTGCTGGTGCCGTCCTATCTGGTCGCGGTGCTCGTCATACCGGTCGTACGCCGGCGACGACGCCGCCGCGCCGCGACGCCCGCGCTGCGGATCGCGGGAGCATGGCAGCAGGCGCTCGAGCACCTCGCCGACGTCGGCCTGACCACGGTCCGGACGCTGACCGCGCACGAGGTCGCCCGCTTCGGCGGCCGCAGCGTCGGCGACGACGCGCGTGCGCACCTCGGATCGCTGGCCGACCTGGTCGACCGGGCGCGGTTCGCCGGGGAACCGTCCGACCAGCGGTCGGCCGAGGCGGCGTGGCTGCACTCCGACGAGGTCGGGCGGCTGGTCACCGCGCGGGCCGGCCGGGCCCGCCGGCTGCGCCGGCGCCTGCACCCGCGATCGCTTCGGCGGCGTGTCCATGCCGAGACTCGCGATTCGTCATGATTTAAGGGCTTTATCGCACTAAGGTGACATTTCTCTGCCGGGGGTGTCGGGGAGACGTCGAGGGGTGAGGTTGTGCGGGCGACCGGTGTCGTAGCTGCCCTGTTCCGGAGGGACCGGCTCACCGCGCAGGTGGCCGTCGGGCTCGTCGGCGCGCTCTGCGTGGCCGCCGTCGTGTTCGGCGTCGGCATGGCCAGCGCCAAGTACCAGATCTCCGACGTCGGCGCCTGGCTCAGCTCGAACCGCAACGGCCTCGCCGTGCACGCCAACGGCATGGCCGGCAAGGTGGACGGCAAGGTCAAGATGCCGACCATGATGCACGGCCACCAGATCAAGATCATTCAGGATGGCAGCACCATCCTCATCGTCGACCAGCAGACCGGCGTGGTCAGCCGCATCGATCCCGCCCAGCTCAGCGTGGTGAAGAGCAGCGGAACGTACGCCGCGGCCGGGCTTCAGGTCGTCGCCGAGGCCGGTGTCGCGTACGTGGTCGACCCGGCCAAGGGCACCGTGCAGCGGATCGACCCGATCAGCCTCGCCCCCGCCGGGGCGGCGACGACGCTGACCCCGCCGCTCGGCCAGTCCGCCATCGACGCGCGCGGAACGCTCTGGGTGCCCGTACCGGCCACCGGTGAGGTGGTGCCCTTCCAGGGGGGTGCCCGCGCGGCGCCGGTCAAGGTCGGAAAGCCGGGGAACGACCTCGCGATCACGATCGCCGCGGGCGTGCCGGTCATCACCGACTCCACCGCCGCGACCGCTCTGGTGCTGGAGCCCTCGGGCCGCCGGCTCACGCTGGCGCTGCCGTCCACGGTCAGCGGAGCCGGGCGGGGCGGCGTACTCTTCCCGGCCCGGACCGAGGGACAACTCGTGCCGCTGCTGGCCAAGCGGACCGGATCACTGGTGGTGCTCGACACCGGCAGCGGGCGGCACTCCACCGTGTCGCTGCAGATGCCCGACCACCGGTACGGCCCGCCGCAGATCCTCGGGTCGAAGATCTACATTCCCGACCAGACCGCCGGAACCCTGGCCGTCTACGACTCCGCCACGAACTCCTGGCCGCCCCCGGTCCCCGTCAACGGGCGCCCCGGTGAGCTCGAGGTGTTCGTCTCCAACGGCCTCCTGTGGGCCAACGATCCCAACGGCGAACGGGCCCTCGTGCTCAACGTCGGCGGCGCGGTCAAGCGGATCAGCAAGTACGAGCCGAAGGCGCCCGGTGGCCCGCGCTCGCCGCTGCCGACCCGGGTGGCAGGGCCCGGCGGCGGTGACGGCCCTGCGGCGCCCCTGCCGCGTGCCCCGGTGGCGCCGCCGCCCCCCGGGGCGCCGACCGCGCCGTCGAATCTCCGCACCTCGGGCGGCGACGGCTTCATGACGGTGGAGTTCCAGCCGTCGACGGGCGGACGCCCCCTCAGATACGTCCTCAAGGACGTCCCCGCCGGCCTGACGGTGACGCCCCGCCAGGTGGCGCCGAACGGTACACCGAGCTTCCAGGTCCAGGGCGGCCGATGCGGAACGGAGTACGTCTTCCGCGTGGCCGTTCGCTACCGGGACAGCACGCGGCGGACCGCCGAGGTGGTGTCCGGGCGGAGCGCCCCGGCGATGCCGTGTGTTCCGCCCGGCGCGCCGACCAACGTGGGCGCCACCGCGACCTCCGGCGGGGCGCAGGTCACCTGGGCGGCCCCGCCCGGCGGGGCCGGTGCGCCCATCAGCTACCAGGTGGCGTGGACCGGTCCGGTCTCCGGCAGCCGAAGCGGGCTCACCGGCGCCTCGGTCACACTCGGCGAGATCGGAAAGAACGGGACGTACACCTTCACCGTCACCTCGTCGAACGGCGCCGGATCCGGACGGCAGGCGCAGGCCTCCGCGAACCTCGTCGGCCCGGCTCAGCGGTACGTCACCGTCAGGAACGGCAATTCGGACGCCTACATGTACGTCAGGCCGGACAAGGACAGCGGCGACGTCGGTACCGTCCGCGACAACGGGAAGACGCTGATCGTGCACTGCCAGATCATGGGCAAGTACTACGACCGCGGCGTACCGGGCTTGGCGGGCTCGCTCTACGACTATGTCGAGTACGGCGGGAAGCGCGGTTACATGATCGGCTACCTGGTCGACACCCCACGCGACCCCTGGTATGAGTTCGCGGGGCTGCCCCTCTGGCAGTGCGCGTAGAGCTCGAGGTCCGGACTCTCAGCGGGTCGTGACGCAGCGGTAGGCCGACCACCCGATGGTGGGCGGGGTACCGGGGACCAGGAGCGCCCCGACCCGGAAGCAGTAGCGCGTACGCGCCTGCAGTCCCGTGACGGTGGCGGTCATCGCACCGGTGCCCGCCGAGGTCACCGGCTGTGTCCCCGCCGGAGCCCGCTGGATGATGATGGGCAGCCTGCGGGCGTTCGGCGGCAGGGTCCACGCGAGGCGTGCCGAGTTGCCGACCGGCACGATCTGCAGGCCGCGCGGGGCGGCCGCCCTGATCTGCTGTGCGGTGAGCCGCGGCGCGGTCGTCGGGGGCGGGACCTGCCCTCCGCCGTCGGGCGGGCTCACGGGCGCGGACGATGACGAATCCGTCGAGGACGTCGGCCGCGGATCTCCCCCGGAGCCTCCGGCGTAGATCGCGATGCCGGTGACGCCGATGGCCAGGCCCCCGGTGAGCGCGATCGCGCCAGCGACCAACAGGCCACGGCTCGGCCCGTCCGGGGGACTCGGGGCCGGAACCGGCGCCATGGCCGGTGAGGGTGCCGGTGAGGGCGCCTGTGACAGGGCATGCGAGTGACTTTGTGCCGGGGCCTGAGGCGCCGAGGGCATCTGCTGATAGAGGTCGGCGCCGCCGGGATGGGACCCGTACTGCGGGGCGGGCGCCCACGCCGATGCCGGAACGGGTGCGGCCGCCTGGGCCGCGGGGGCCTGGGGCGGAGGCGTCGTGGACGAGGGTCCGGTCGTGCCGTGCGGGGTGCCGTTGGCCGGGATCCGGTAGGTCGCCCCGGTGGCGTCGGCGTCCGCGGGCGTCGGCGCGGGTGCGGCCGCCGGTGGCCGGGCCGGCTCGGGGGAGGGGACGAAGGCCTCGTGCCCCGGCCGGGCGGGCATCCACGGGTCGTGCGTGGGCGTCGAGAACCCGTCGGCGGGGACGCCTGAGACGGCGGGCGTCGCGGCCGGTGCCGCCGCGGGTGCACCGACGTAAGGCAGCTCGGTGACGGGCAGCCCGAGCTCGGTCTGCACCTGCTGGATCCGCTGGGCGAAGGCGACCGCGCTCTGGAACCGGTTCTCCGGGAGCTTGGCCATGGCCGTGTCGATGACGTCGAACACCGGCTGCGGGAGGCCGTCGCGGGTGATGGGCGGGGGTGGGTCGCCGAGGATGCGCACGATGAGCGTGGCGAGGCCCTCGCCGTGCGGCCCCTTGAACGCGGGCTTCCCGGCGAGCAGCTGGTAGAGGCTCGAGCCCAGCGAGTAGATGTCGGAGGCGACCCCGGGCGCCCTGCCCTCGAGGATCTCGGGCGCGGCGTGGTGCGGCGTGAACGCGTTGGTGTGCGTGGAGTCGAGTGAGTCGACCAGCCGGGCCACTCCGAAGTCGGCCAGCGCAGGCTCGCCGTACCGCGAGACCAGGATGTTCTGCGGTTTGACGTCGCGGTGCAGGACGTCGGTCTCATGGGTCGCGGCGAGCGCGCCGGCCATCTTGACCCCGATGCGCAGCACCTCGGCGACCGGCAGCGGCCCCTCCCGGTCCAGCCGGTCGGAGAGCGAGCCGTGCTCGAAGTACTCCATCGCGATGTACGGGCGGCCGGACCTGGTCGTGCCGTTGTCCAGGACCGTCACGACGTTGGGGTGGCCGGTGAGCCGGCCGGTGATCTTGCATTCCCGCTGGAACCGGTTCATCGACGCCTGGTCGATCGCATCGACCGACAGCACCTTCAACGCGACCTGGCGGTCCAGTCGCTCCTGGTAGGCGAGATAGACGACGCTGAATCCGCCCTCCCCGACCCGCTTCAGCACCCGGTAACCAGGGACGTCCTCGGTCATGTCGTCCTTCTCGATCGGGCGGGGCCTTCGGGGGTGGGACGGAAGGCGGCCCTGTACGGTTCCCTGCCGCGCCCCGTGCGGATCCAGGGTAATACGGGGGCGATCCGGGCGTGGCTGTCCAGCGCTTCGCTGCCGGACCGCCGCTGACTCGTAATGGTTGGTTCAAGTCGGCGAGGGCGATCTCCGGTGCTTCCTAGCCTCTGCGCGCAGGCAGTCCGTGTGCAGATCCGTGGTGCAGACCCGTGGGGCAGAGGAGTTCGGCCATGCCGGAAGACGTCGACAGCCATTACCGGGAGCTCGTTCGGCTGGCGTATCTGGTGCTGCCCGGGCGGCGCAGGCGGATCTATCGGCTGGCGATCGCCCGGCGGATCGTCGACGAGAGCCTGCCGCGCCGGCCCGGCCGCAATCCCGGGCGGGCCTACGCGCGTGCGCGGACCCGGGTGCTGCGACGCGCCATCCTGCCCTCGTGGCGGCTGCGGTTCATGCTGGGCCCGTGGCTGCGCGCGCTTCCCGCCCGGCTGCCCGATCCCGCGCTCACCGTCGCGCTCGCGCGGCTGGACCCGGCGGCCCGGGCCGCGTATGTGCTGACGCGGGTCGAGTCGCTGCCCCGGCACACGGTGCGCGACCAGCTGGTCGAGGCGGGGGTACGGGACGCCCGCGCCGCGCTGGAGGCCGCCGACGAGGTGCCCGACGTGGCCCCGCCGAGCCTGGACCCGATCCTCGGCCCGGCCGTACGCCGGCGGTCCCGTCTGCCGGTCGCCGCCGCGACCGCGCTGACCCTCGTCCTGGTGACCGGATTCATGATCACTCGGTCCGACCCGCCGGCGCGGCCCGACGTGACGCGCCGCCTGCGGGTGACGACGGCCGGTGCGGCCGACTGGACGCTGGGGAGCCGGGGCCTGGCGGTGTGGCCGGCGCGCGGCGACCTGGTGCGCGACACGGCACTGGTCGACCGGGCGCTCGCCGCGTGGACGCGGCAGGTGGGGGACCGGCGCGATCCTCAGCTGCTGTTCGCCGGACGGGCGGGTGGCACGAACGTGGCGCTGCTCCGGGACGGCGACCGGCTCGGCCGCTACACCGACGCTCACGGTGTGCTCGAGGTGTCCTCGGTCGGCGACGCCGCCGGCCCCCTCGCGCTCGGGGCGGGCCGATATCTGCTTCCGCCGTGGATCGCCCGCGTCTCGCACGCCGACTCGAGCGAGCGGGTGACCGTTCGCGAGGGGGTGACCGAGCCCGTGCGGGTCGACGCCACCTGCGGCCGCGGACCGCTTCTGCGGTTGCTGCAGCCGGGCGGCACCCTGACGGTCGCGGACCTCGGCGGACCGGCCCTCACCGAGATCGCTTACCGGACCCGCTCCGGCACGGCCGGGTCGGCCGCCCCGGGGGTGCGGCTGTGGGAGCGGCTGGCCTGTGCCGTTCCCCGTCCCGCGCGTCCCGCGGCGTCGGCGACGGCCTGGGAGTTCTGGACGGGAAAGTTGCCCGGGGGCACCCGCGGTCACTGGATCTGCACCCGCTACACGTTCCCGGACGGCGGTTCGACCGCGTACGGCACGCTCATGACGGGACGTACGAAGGAGTACGCGACGGGCGACTGCGGGCACCAGCCCGACGGGGCGGTGAGCGGTACCTGGCGGCGTTCCGACAAGCGGTGGTACTACGTGGCGGCGGCCAGCCGGGAACTCACCCCGCACGCCGTCGGACCCGACGGCAAGCCGAAGATCAAGGACGGGCTCCTCGTGATGAAGGGCAGCCGTGCGGAGCACCCGCCAGGGAAACCCGTGATCCTCACCGCCCGGCCAGGGAAGAAAACGTCCTAGGCGGACCTCGTGGCCTTGCGGATGCGGCCTTTGATCGTCCGGCGGGCCACCGGCCCAATGTCCTCGAGCACCGATACCAGGGTGATGAGCTGTTCCAGGGCGTCCATCGCGCGTGCCGCCCCGTCCTGGTCCACACCCTCGTAGAGTTCGAGGCCGACAAAGGCAGCGGCGACGGCCCGCGCGAGTCCGCCGACGTCCACGAAGCCGGCGAGCGGGGTGCTGGGGAGGACGCGGTCGAGTACCGCTTCGATCTCCGCGATCCACAGGCCGAGCCCGGCGGCGGTGGCCGGGGCGAGCCGCGCGTCGGTCTGCCCGCCGGCCAGCATCTGGGCGAGCACGGTGAGGTTGCCGGCCGCGCGCTCGTCCGTGTGCAGCGATCGGCCGAGATCGAGCAGCTCACGTAGCGAGGTGATGGAGCCGAAACGCGCTCGGTAGAGCGCGACCCGCTCCTCGGCGCCGTGCCGGAGCGCCGCCGCCAGCAGTTCGTCGACGCTGCCGAAGTGATAGAAGACCAGCGCCTGGTTCACCCCTGCGGCCGTGGCGATGGAGCGGGCCGAGGCTCCGGCGATGCCCTGCGTCCGCAGCGTCTCCAGGGTTCCCTCGAGCAGTTTGGCCCGGGTGTCGCCGGCCATCGCTGTCCCTCCGCAGACGTTCAGCGGCGCGCCTGTTCGCGTCGCGGCTTCACGGTAGTGGGTACGCCGCTCGCGGGGACATATCGCGTCGTGAAGGTGCCGTGGTAGCCGAACAGCGGGCCGCAGCGGTGGTTGACGACGCGGACGTCGATCCGGAACCGCCCGATCTCATCGTCGAAGGACTCGCGGACGGTGGCCGCCCCGGTGACGAGGTCGGGCACACGGAAGGCGAGCGGCCCCTCGCGGAACCGGTACTCACCGGAGCGGATGACGAGGCCACCTCGCTCATCGACCTCGAACAACAGGTCGGTCGCGAGGTGCTGATGGGTCCCCAGGTAGTCGACCACACAGCCGCGAGCGGAATTGTAGATCATCGTGGCGTCGAAGCGCCGTGGCCGCCTCGGCAGCTGGAACGTGCGGACGAAGGTGACCGTCTCGCGGCCATGGGAGTCGATATAGGGGTAGTTCTCGATGACGAAGGGGACTGCACGGCCGGTCTCGGGGACGAGGATGTTGCGGCGGCTGCCCAGGGCCAGAAACGGGCGCGTGAATGGGGCGCCGTGCCAGACGCGGTCCATGACGCCGTTGCCGATGCACGCCTGTCCTCCTGCGACGCCGACGCCGAGGCGCCGCCGCAACTCGGGGTGGAGGCGGCCGAAGTCGCGGCCAAGGGCGCGCTGGAAGATCGAGTTCATGGGGACTCCAATCGGGAGAGGGTGGCCGGCGCCCGCGCCGCCCGGCCCCCGGGTGGGCGGCGCAGGCACCGGCGGGCCGCGGGGGTGCCGGGCAGCGGGGGCAGCAGGAGCGCGGCGATGGTGACCGCCACGGTGACGCTGGGAGGGGAGGTACACACCAGCGCCGCGCCGGGAACGGCGATCCGGCCGAGCAGTTCCAGGACGGCCTGGCGGAGCGCCCGCTCAGGGGTACGGCCGGTCTCCAGCCAGAGGCGGAGCCGGTCGAAGGACCAGGCCGTGGCCCAGCCCAGGAGCGGACGGAAGAACAGATCGGCCGCCGTGCCGAGACGGCCCCAGCCGGGCTGGTAGTCGTAGCCGGTCAGGAACCGGATCCCCGCCTTGCCGGGGACGTAACGCCAGTAACCCGAGCCGGAACCGATCAGCGCAAGCCGATGCGACGAGCCGAACCGGAGGGCGGAGGTGTGGGTGCCGTCCGGGCGGTGACGCTCACCGATGGTGCGGCCGTAGCCGCCGATCACGAGGCCGGGCAGCGGCCGGACGGAGTAGCGGAACTGCTGCGCTCCGTCGGCCGCGCAGGGCGCATAGACGATCTCGTGGAACCGCAGATCCCAGCGCTGATGCGATGCGGGAAGCTGCGTCCGGTCCCACAGCTCCGCGAGGTCAGTGCGGATCAGCGTCTCGACATAGATGCCCCGGTCACGACGCTTCCTCGGCATCGGCGGCACTCTCCCATCGTCTTGAGCGATCGCTTAAAACGGGAGCATAGACAAGTTTGAGCGATCGCTCAATAGTGCTCGGTGTGGCGGCGACCCCGCAGCGGTCGCTGTCGCGGGCCTTTGTCGAGCCGGCCACTTGACCGCCGTCGCGCCGGTGCCCGTATCGTCTCGAGAGGGTCGATCAGCGAACACTTATGGTGATCGTGCAAACTGGAACCGAATGAGATTCTGCCGATGCGACGAATGCGACGAAGGGATCCTTGATGGGCGAGGCGTCCAGCGGGGCCGGGCCGCTGTCCGGGGTCCGCGTCATCGAGCTGGCGGGCATCGGGCCGGCCCCCTTCGCCGCCATGCTGCTCGCCGACCTCGGCGCCGAGGTCATCCGGGTGGACCGGCCCGGCGGCCGCCCGGCCTTTCCGGATCCGGCCAAGGACCTGACCAACCGGGGCAAGCGCTCTGTGGCCGTCGACCTCAAGGACGACCGCGGCCGGGACGTCGTGCTGCGGATGGTCGAGCGGGCCGACGCTCTCATCGAGGGCTTCCGCCCCGGTGTCACCGAGCGGCTCGGCCTCGGGCCGGACGACTGCCTGGCCCGCAACCCCGCGCTGGTCTACGGCCGGATGACCGGCTGGGGGCAGCAGGGGCCCCTCGCCCAGAGCGCCGGGCACGACATCGGCTACATCGCGGTCACGGGTGCCCTCCACGCCATCGGCCGCGCAGGCGGACCGCCCCAGGTGCCGATGAACCTGCTCGGCGACTTCGCCGGCGGCAGCATGTACCTCGTCGTGGGCGTGCTCGCCGCGCTGCTGGAGGCCAAGAGCAGCGGCAGGGGGCAGGTCGTCGACGCCGCGATCGTCGACGGCACCTCCCACCTGTCCACGTTCATCCACGCCTTCCTCGCCGCCGGCGCCTGGCAGGACCGGCGCGGCGTGAACATGCTCGACACCGGGGCGCCCTGGTACGACGTGTACGAGACCGCCGACGGACGGCACATGGCGGTGGGCGCGATAGAGCCGCAGTTCTACGCCGAGTTCGTCCGGCTGCTCGGCATCGCCGACGAGCCGGACCTGCCCGCGCAGTACGAGGCCGGCCGCTGGCCGGAGCTGCGCGAGCGGTTCGCCACCGCGTTCAAGGCCAGGACCCGGGACGAGTGGGCCGAGATCTTCCTGCCCGGCGACGGCTGTGTGGCCCCCGTACTGTCGCTGCGCGAGGCCACCGAGCACCCGTACAACACCGAGCGGGGGGTGTTCGTACCGGGCGCCGACGGCACGCCGCAGCCCGCACCGGCGCCGCGCTTCTCGCGCACGCCCGGGGCGATCGGCGGCCCGCCTGCGACGAGCGGCGCGCACACCCGCGAGGTGCTCACCGAGCTCGGCTTCACCGATGTGGACGAGCTGCTCGGCAGCGGCGCCGTCGTCCAGAACTGAGCGGCGTCCACGGACGTCCACGATCGATGGGGGGCACGTGTTCGAGCTGGCGCCGGAGGAGCAGGCGATCGTCGACGTCGTCGCCGAGTTCGTCGACGAACAGGTCAGGCCGGTGGTGCGCGACCTCGAGCACGCCGACACCTACCCCGAGGCGCTGATCGGGCAGATGAAACGGCTCGGGGTGTACGGCCTGCTCGTACCGGAGGAGCACGGCGGGTCGGACGTCTCCGCGCCGTGCTTCGCGCTCGTCACCGAGCAGCTGGCCCGGGGGTGGATGAGCCTCGCGGGCGCGATGGGCGGGCACAGTGTCGTGGCGTTCCTGCTCCGCGAGTTCGGCACCGACGAGCAGCGGCGGCGCTACCTGCCCGCGATGGCCACCGGAGAGTTGCGCGCCACGATGGCGCTGACCGAGCCGGGCGGCGGTTCCGACCTGCAGGCGATGCGCACCCGCGCCCGCGCTGACGGCGACTCCTACGTCATCGACGGCGTGAAGACCTGGATCTCCAACGCCCGCCGCGCCGGGCTGATCGCCCTGCTGTGCAAGACCGACCCCACCGCCGACCCCCCGCACAAGGGTGTCTCGGTGCTGCTGGTCGAGGAGGGCCACGAGGTCTCCAAGGACCTGCCCAAGCTCGGCTACAAGGGCGTGGAGAGCTGCGAGGTCGTCTTCGACGCCGTACGGGTGCCGCGCTCCGGCGTGCTCGGCGGCGCCGAGGGCGCGGGCTTCGCGCAGATGATGCGCGGGCTGGAGGTGGGCCGAATCCAGGTCGCGGCCCGCGCGCTCGGGGTCGGCCAGGCCGCCTTCGACGACGCGCTCGCCTACGCCCAGCAGCGCGAGAGCTTCGGGGTGCCGATCTGGCGGCATCAGTCGATCTCGAACTACCTCGCCGACATGGCGACGTCGCTGCGGGCGGCGCGGTTGCTCACCCTCGACGCGGCCGACCGGCTCCAGTCGGGACGGCGGGCCGACATGGAGGCGGGCATGGCCAAGCTGTTCGCCTCGGAGACGGCCATGAAGGTCGCGATGGACGCCTTGCGCATCCACGGCGGCTACGGCTACTCGACCGAGTTCGACGTTGAGCGCTACTTCCGCGACGCCCCGCTGATGATCGTGGGCGAGGGCACCAACGAGATCCAGCGCAACGTCATCGCCCGTCAGCTCATCGCCCGCGATCGCGGGTCCGACGCGGGGTAGGGGAGTCGGTGACGGCTGGTCGCCGTGATCCCGTGCGCGCGGCCGGAGCCGGATCGGGGGGTGCCGCCGATGCAGACGTTCCTGCCGTACGCGGACTTCGCCGCCACGGCGAAGGCACTCGACGCGCGGCGGCTGGGCAAGCAGCGGGTCGAGGTCCTTCAGGTGCTGCGCGCGCTGACGATGCCCGGGTACGGCTGGCGGCATCATCCGGTCGTGCGCATGTGGGCAGGATACGACGAGGCGCTGGTCCGCTATGGGCTGGAGGTCTGCGACCGGTGGAGCGGCATCGGCCACCGGGACACCTGCGCGGGCAAGCTGGGCGCCGAACTGACCGTGACCACCGGCGTCGCCGTCGCCCGAGGCCAACTCGAACTCGCGGCGGCGGGTGACCTGCCGCCGTGGCTCGGCGACCCGGACTTCCACCGCAGTCACCAGTCCGCCCTGCTGCGTAAGGACCTCGCCGTCTACGGACCGCTCTTTCCCGGCGTCCCCGACGACCTGCCGTACGTATGGCCCCTCTCGGATCGCCCGAGCACGGCGGCAGTCGCGACAGACCGTAGGAAATAGAGTGGCCGGGTGATCCGCGCGGTCGTCTTCGATATCGGCGAGACCCTGGTCGACGACACGCGGGAATGGCGGGCCTGGGCGGAGTGGCTCGGCGTACCACCGCACACGATGTCGGCACTCGTCGGCGCGGTCACCGCGCTGGGCCGGGACAACGCGGATGCTCTTCGCCTCGTTAGACCAGGTCTGGACATCGCCGCCGAAAGGCACGCGCGAGAGGCGACGGGCCACGGCGAGCGACTCGGCGAGGAAGATCTCTATCCTGACGTCCGGCATGCGTTGAACGAACTGCGCGGACGTGGCGTCTGGGTGGGGGCGGCGGGCAATCAGACCGCCCGTGCCGCGACATCGCTCCATGCGCTCGGCCTGCCCCTTGACGATGTGGCGACCTCGGAGGAATGGGGCGTCGCGAAGCCGGATGCCGAGTTCTTCTCAAGGGTCCGCGCATGGGCGCCGGGTGAACTGGACGAGATCGTTTATGTGGGGGACCACCGTGACAACGACGTCGTCGCGGCCAAGGCTGCCGGACTCCGGACCGCATTGATCCGGCGAGGTCCTTGGGGCCACCTGTGGTTCGACGATCCTCGCGTGATGCGCGATGCCGACTGGCGCATCGGCACGCTGACAGAACTCCCTGATCTCCTGACCAATGCCGCCGCTTCCTCTGATGCGCCCACCCGAGAGTGAGGCCGTCGTTACGCTCGGTGTAACCGATACCGGAGCGGCATATGTCATCCAGGCAAAATGAGCAGATCGGTCGGCGAATCGCCGCTGCGCGCTCGGCCCGTCGTATGTCTCAGTCTGAGCTCGCGAACACCGCCCACGTGTCGTGGCTCGGACAGCGAGACGAGGCCTTCCGCTGTTTGCAGACCGCCCGGCACATCGCACCCCAGCAGACTCGTGAACACCCATACGTGCGAGAGGCCCTGATCACTCTCCTGCGGTTGCATCTCAGCCCGTCGGAGGCATTGATCAGCTACTCCGAGTGGGCCCGAGCCGTATGAGGCCAGCTCATATGCGGTGACACAAACTGTGTCACCGCCGAGGCTGTCGAGCCCCCAGCATCTAACCGTCGGCAACGGTCCAGGAGCCGAGCGCTACCTGCGTACCGGAAGGGCGGAATGGTGCACGGACGGCGACCTTGCGCGCAGCCCACTCTTTTCTCGTGGACCATCGCCCTGCCTGGCGAGAATTCCGCGGGTACGGGCGCGGCCGGTGTGAGCGACGACGGCGCACGCGCTCGCAAGTACGTCGCAGACGGCTTACGCGACGCCTCCGACGGGGCGCGGGGCCTGGTTCATCGGGTGACGTTGAGCTTCTCCAGGATCGGCTACGTCTACGAGGCGCTCGTGGCGCGCGGGCGGCTCGATCCCATGAGCGGCGCCGTCGTGTGGGAGGAGTTCCCCGCTCAGAACTCCTGGGGCAGGCTCAACGGCCTGTTCGCCGAGACGGTCGACGGCATGCCGCCCGAGGCCGTAGCCGCCGGACTCGCCGATGCCGAGGCCGACCAGGACCGGCGCCGGTGCGGTTTGCCGACCGGCTCTCCCAGCGGCCGGGGCGGCGAGCCGTGGGGGTGATGTGGCATCTCGACGTGGGCGCGCCGGCACGGCGCGGCGGCGTGCCCACCGCTTCGTCTCGGGCAGGGGAAGGCCCAGGCGATGTCGTACGGCCCGGCTCCCGCCGGAGCAGGATCTCGGAGCCGTACGACCCACCACGATGGCGCGACGGTGCGGAGACCGTGGCCGGCCCCCGGGCCGCGTTCCGCACCGTCGCGCCATCTCGGCTCTGGCGGCGTACGGCCGGTTCGCGAGGCCTTGGTCGCCCACATGGCACACGGACCAGGGAGGACCTCGGAATGCAGGCCGGACGTCATGCCCGCCCCGCGTCCCAGCATGCTGTCGAGCTGCGCGCACTGACGCGCCGATTCCCCGGCGTACCGCTGTGGTGGGGACACGCCACCGGCAACTGGTGGGCTCTCGTCGGTGGACGCCTGGTCGAGGCGGACACTTCAGAGGAGCTCGGCCGCGTGATCACGGCCGCCCGAGTGCACCACGCCATGCGCACCCGGTCAGTGGCATGGCGCGAGCCGTCGTGCTGATGCGCGGCGCGGGACACGTTGAGGGGTCGCGCAGGTCCCGGGTGCGGCCAGGCAGGTCGGGAGAGCGAAGGAGTACCTGCCGATGACGTTGATGTGGTGACGCAGGAACGGGGACGGCCGGGCGGCGGGACCCGGACCGCCCTGTTGTGGACGGCGTTGGCGGCCCGGATCGCTCCCTCGGCGTCGAGACGGGCACTGTGTGGACCGTCAACAGCCGCCTGAGCGCCGACGCGCGCCTCCAGCGAGTCCCGCGAAGTCGGGCCTCGAAAGCGCGAACAACTACATGATCACGGCGGGGAAACCTCTGGCGTGATCATGCAGTTAAGCGCCGTAGTCATCTCCCAGAGCCCCGACCGGCCGTCCCCGCCGTTCCGCCGCCCGTAGTCGAGGCTCCGACCCGTCACCGTCTCACGCGGGATCGTCCACGGCCTGGCCGTGCATTGGGGGCGCGCGGAAGAGGTCGATGAAGCGCGTCCCCGCTCGGTGGTCACCCTCCAGCGTGACGTGGCCTGAGCGCAGTGTGTCGTCGATCCGGTGCTCACCCAGGATCAGGCCCCAGAGCGTGGCGACGTCGGTCTCGACCACCGCGTCGGGCCGCTCGGCGCTGCCGCGGATCAGCTCGATCCGGCCGTCCGCGACCTCGGCGCGGAAGCGGTCGTCGCCGAGCCGCAGCTCGTAACTCCCTCGCATGCCTTCGGCGAGGTGCGAGACGAACAGATCCCTCATGGCCAGGATCAGCGAATCGGCGCTGGACTCCGCGGTGGAGGTCACCGGAGCACGGCTGCCCCACCGGCCGAGATGGGCCAGGACGGGTTCGAGGTCGTAACCCCACTCGGTCAGCTCGTACACCCACGTGCCGACGGGCGGCCCGAGCTTGCGGCGCCGTATCACCCCGTCCTGCTCCAGTTCACGCAGACGCTGGGACAGCACGTTCTGACTCGCGGTGGGCAGACCGCGATGCAGGTCGGTGAACCGCTTCGGGCCCAGCAGCAGCTCGCGCACCACCAGGAGGGCCCAGCGCTCACCGACCAGATTGAGGCCCCGTGCGATGCCGCACGGGTCGTTGTAGCTTCGCCTGCCGGGCATGCCCAGAGCATATTCGATCACTCTTATCCCCGCACCGGTGACTCCCATATGTGATGTACTCACTCCTACATTAGGAGTTCATGATGAGGAGTGGACCGGTGAAGACTGAAGTTCCCCGCGATCCGATGGCGCTGCGGCAAGGTGACATCGGCCTGCTGAAAAGTGACGTGGCCACCCGTCTGCTCGCCTCGACCGAGCTGGCGCGCGTGGCGTACGTCGCTGCGGACGGCACGCCACGGGTGTTCCCGATGTTGTTCCACTGGACCGGCACCGAGATCGTCCTGTCCACCTTCGAGGGGGCACGTAAGATCGCCGCTCTGCGGGCCAAACCCGATGTCGCCATCACCATCGACAAGGCGACCACACCGCCGGAGGTGCTCCTCATCCGCGGCCGGGCCTCGGTCACCGATGTGGAGGGGATCGTGCCGGAGTACGCGCTGGCCCAGCATCGTTACGCCGGCCCCGAACAGGGTGCCGCCAACCTCGCCGAGGTCGACCACCCGGGCACGAGGATGGCGCGCATCGCCGTGCGTCCGACCTGGGTGGGGGTCCTCGACTTCCAGACCCGCCTGCCCGGAGGCGTCGGCGTCGAGGAGTTCCAGCAGCGCGGCCGGGGCGGGTCACCGAACGAAAGTCACGGAAACGACGGTCCCGGAAGCGACAGTGACAGGGACGAGAGTGAGAGGGAGGTCGTCTGACGATGGCCACATATGTCCTGATTCCCGGTGCCGCGAGCGGCCCGGAGTACTGGCGCCCCCTGAGCGCCGAGCTGCGTGAGCGAGGCCATGACGTAGTGGCGGTGGATCTGCCCTGCGCGGACGACTCGGCCGGGCTGGCCGAGTACGCCGACGCGGTCGTCGACGCCATCGGCGACCGTACCGACCTCGTCCTGGTGGCCCACTCGCTCGGCGGTTTCACCGGTCCGCTGGTCTGCGACAGGATGCCGGTCGACCTGCTGGTGCTGTTGCAGGCGATGATCCCGTCGCCGGGCGAGCCGCCGGGTGACTGGTGGGCCAACACCGGCTACGAGCAGGCGAAGCGCGAACAGGCCGAACACGGCGGTCCGGCTTCGGACGACCCGTCAGACGTCTACTACCACGACGTCCCGCCGGACCTCGTGGCCGAGGCGACACGGGCCGAGCGGGATCAGTCCGGCACGCCGTTCGTCAAGCCGTGGCCGCTCAAGGCGTGGCCCGATGTGCCGACGAGATTCCTGCTCTGCGGCGACGACCGCTTCTTCCCGGCCGAGTTCATGCGCCGCGTCGTGCGTGAACGCCTGGGCATCATCCCCGACGAGATCGCCACCGGCCACATGCCGATGCTCGCCCGCCCGGCCGAGCTCGCCGACCGCCTGGAGGCCTACCGGGCCGAGCGCTAGGAGCCGTCCGGCGGCCGGGCCGTCGCGGACCGCGCGCCGCCGAGGGGGACGACCAGGGGGCCGCCCGAGACCGGATCTGTGATGATCTTGGCGTCCAGGCCGAACACCTCGGCGAGCAGTTCCACGGTGAGCACCTCGGCGGGTGCTCCTGAGGCGGCGACCCGGCCGTCGCGCATGGCGACGAGCCGGTCCGCGTAGCGCGCCGCCAGGTTGAGGTCGTGCAGCACCATGACGACCGTACGGCCGTGGTCGGCATGCAGCCGGCGGATCAGCTCCAGCACCTCGATCTGGTGGGCCAGGTCGAGGAACGTGGTGGGCTCGTCGAGCAGCAGCAGGCCGGTGTCCTGGGCGAGCGCCATGGAGATCCAGGCGCGCTGCCGCTGCCCGCCGGACAGCTCGTCGAGGGGCCGGTCGGCCAGCTCGAGCAGCCCGGTCTTGGCCAGCGCGTCGGCCACCGCGCCCTCGTCGGAGGACGACCACTGGCGGTACCACGACTGGTGGGGGTGACGGCCACGGGTCACGAGGTCGGCGACGGTCAGTCCCTCGGGTGCCTGCGGTGCCTGCGGCAGGATGGCCAGCCGCTTGGCCACCTCGCGGGTCGGCACCTTCGCGATGTCGTCCCCGTCCAGCAGTACCCGGCCTGCGTGGGGTTTGAGCAGCCGTCCGAGGGCGCGCAGCAGCGTCGACTT
Source organism: Actinomadura alba (assembly GCF_014323705.1). GTDB lineage: Bacteria > Actinomycetota > Actinomycetes > Streptosporangiales > Streptosporangiaceae > Actinomadura_C > Actinomadura_C alba. Next base: position 61,439 of record NZ_JABVEC010000017.1, on the reverse strand, counting down.
GCCGCAGCCGTTCGGCCCGATGATCGCCGTGACCCCGGCGTCGCCGAGGTCGAGGGACAGCCCGTCGACGACGATCCGGTCGCCGTACCCGAGCCGCAGGTCGCGCGCGGTCAATGAAGCCACTAGGTCGCCTTCCGCCGGGACCGGACGAGCAGATAGATGAGGAAGGGTGCGCCGAGGACCGCCGTGACCACGCCGACCGGCAGTTCCACGCCGCCGAAGGCGGTGCGGGCGATCAGATCCGCGCCGACGGTGAGAACGGCGCCGACCACCAGGGAGCCGACCAGCGGCGGCCGGGTGGATCCGCACAGCCGCAGTGCGATCTGCGGGGCGGCCAGCGCGACGAACTCCACCGGCCCCGCCGAGGCGGTGGCCACCGCGGCCAGCGCGACGGCCGCGAGCACGAGAAGGGAACGGGCCAGGTCGACCCGCAGCCCGAGTCCGCGCGCGGAGTCGTCACCGAGCCGGAGTGCCTCGAGTTTGTGGGCGCCGAGCAGGGTCAGCGGGATCAGCAGCATCAGCGCGAGGGCCACCGGGCGGACGTGCTCCCAGCCGCGCCCGTTGAGGCTGCCGGTGATCCAGACCATGGCGCGGGACGCCTGGTCGACGTCCCCGATGGTGAGCAGCCACCACTTCACGTTCGCGGCGATGCTCGTCACGCCGATGCCGACGAGCACGAGGCGGTAGCCGTCCAGCCCGTGCCGCCAGGCCAGCAGATAGACGCCGATGCCGGCGACCAGGCCGCCGGCGAGCCCGGCGAACGGCACGCCGAGCGTGGCGATCAGGCCGCTCACCCCGCCGTACCCGCCGCCTGTGATCATCACCAGGACCACGGCCACGCTCGCTCCCGAGGTGACGCCGAGGACGTCCGGGCTGGCCAGGGGATTGCGGGCGACCGCCTGCGCGATCGCGCCCGACAGGCCGAGCGCCGCGCCGACCAGCGCACCCGTCAGAGCGCGGGGCAGCCGCAGCTCCATGACGACGAACCGGTTCTCCTCGCCGCCGAGCAGCGTGCGGAACACGTCGCCGACCCCGATCGGGAAGTCGCCGCGGCCCACGCTGAGCGCCATCAGCAGCGCGAGCAGGCCGAGCCCGGCCAGTGCCACGGTGATCGGGCGGGGCCGGACCCGGAACGAGACGCGTGCGACCCGTACGGTCAGCGAGACGCCACCCGTACGGACGGAGCCGGCCGGCGCGGTGCGCGGTATGGGCGATCTCACAGGCGCACCGGCTTGCGGCGGCGCACCAGCGCGATGAAGAACGGACCCCCGATCAGGGCCAGCATGATGCCCACCTCCAGTTCACCGGGCCGGGCCACGATGCGGCCGGCGATGTCGGCGCCGAGCAGCAGGATCGCGCCCAGCAGACCTGAGTACGGCAGCAGCCACCGGTGGTCCGGACCGGACAACGCCCGCGCGACGTGCGGGACGATCAGGCCGACGAAGGCCAGCGCACCGCAGACCGCCACCGCCGACCCGGTCAGCAGGGTGATCGACGCGATGCCGAGCGCCCTGGTCGGCCCCACCCGCCGGCCCAGTGAGCGGGCCACGTCCTCGCCCAGCGACAGCACGTTGAGGCCGGGCGCGTTGGCCAGCGCCAGGAACAGGCCGAGCAGTACGAACGGCAGCACCTGCGGGAGCAGCCGCGCGTCACGGCCCGCGATGGCGCCCGCCTGCCAGAACCGGTAGACGTTCAGGGCCTGCTGGTCGAGCAGGACGAGGCCGGAGATCAGGCCGTGCAGCAGCGTGCTCACGGCCGCCCCGGCGAGCGCGAGCGTGATCGGAGTGGCTCCGCCGCCGCCCACCGACCCGAGGGTGAAGACCGCCACACTCGCGACCAGCGCCCCGGCGAAACCGAACCAGATGTACACCCGCAGGTCCGTCACGCCCAGCGTGAAGATGCTGAGCACCATGGCGAACGCCGCACCCTGGGTGACGCCCAGCAGGCCGGGATCGGCGAGCGGGTTTCGGGTGTGTCCCTGGACGAGCGCCCCGGCCATCCCGAGCGCCGTCCCGGCGAGCAGCCCGAACGCGGTCCGGGGCAGCCGCAGCGAGCGCACCACGTCGTCCTGCTCGGTACCGGTCGGGTGGACGAGCGCGCTCCAGACACCGGGCAGCGGGATCCGCATCGCACCGATCGAGATGCTCGCCACGGTCACGCCCATCGTCAGGAGCGCGAGCCCGAGGAGGATCAACAGCCGGTGCCGGCGCAGTGCGCCGAGCGGCACCGCCGTCATGTCCCGCCCTCTTCCATTGATCACCCCTCGGGCCCGTGTTGACCGATTCGTGTGCTTAGGTATACCTAACCTAATTGAAGTTAGTTTTACCTAACTGCGGAGGAATGCTAGATGACGTCGTCTTCAGTGCGGCGGGCGGCCGCCGGGTTCGCGGTCGCCGCGCTGGCCGTCATGGGCCTGGTGGGCTGTGGCTCCGGCTCCGGCTCCGGCTCCGGCTCCGGCTCGGACGCGGCGGCCGGCGAGGACAAGCCGCTGCGGACCGTCGCCCACGCGATGGGCAGCACGAAGATCCTCAAGGAACCCAAGCGGATCGTCGCCCTGGACCAGAGCTTCGTCGATGCCGTCCTGTCGCTGGACGGTGACGTGGTGGGCTACACCACCTACCGGTCGGTCGACGAGAAGCTCCCGGACTATCTGGGCGAGGCGGCGAAGGTGCACGGGAAGGAGGCCACCTCGGTCGGCACACTGGCCGAGCCCAGCCTCGAGAAGGTCGCGGCGCTCAAGCCCGACCTCATCCTGTCGGCCAAGGTCCGGCACGAGGCGTTGTACGGCAAGCTCACCCAGATCGCGCCCACCGTGTTCAGCGAGACCACCGGCGCGCTGTGGAAGGACAACCTGCGGCTCGTCGGGAAGACGCTCGGCAAGGAGCGGCTCGCCGAGCAGAGGCTCCAGGAGTACGAGGACCGCGCCCAGAAGATCGGTGCTGGAATCAAGGAGAAGGACGGCGAGCTGCCGGCCGTGTCGGTGGCCCGGTTCACCGACGAGCCCACCGTGCGCCTCTACACGGCGAACTCCTACTCCGGGATCATCCTGTCGGACGTCGGTTTCCCCAGACCCAAGGACCAGCCCACGTCGGAGGAGATCGCCGTCGACCTCAGTGAGGAGCGCATCGCCGATCTCGACGCCGATCACATCTTCGTCGCGACGTACCGGGACGAGAAGAACACCTCGGCGGAGGTCAAGGCCAAGTTCGAGGCCAACCCGCTCTGGGACAGGCTCGACGGCGAACGGCACGAGGTCGACGACCTCACGTGGATGACCGCCGTCGGGCTGCAGGGCGCGGACGCGGTGCTCGACGACCTCGCCAAGATCTTCAAGGTGGACCCGGCGAGGTCCTGAGGCCGGGGACGGCCGCCGCCCTCCCGGTCGGGCGGCGGCCGCTTACCGGGTTACCCGGTCTGGCCGACCGGGGCCCCGGTGATCCCGAGGTGGTCGACGATCATCTTCAGTGTGGTGGTCAGGTCGGCGACATCGGCCTTGACCTGGGCCATGTCGGCCTTCAGCTCGGCGACGTCGGCCTTGACCTGGGCCATGTCGGCCTTCAGTTCGGCGACGTCGGCCTTGACCTGGGCCATGTCGGCCTTCAGCTCGGCGACGTCGGCCTTGACCTGGGCCATGTCCGTCTTGAGCTCGGCGACGTCGGTCTTCAGCCCGGAGACGTCCGAGGTGAGATCGGCGAGCTGGCGGGTGTGGCGCTCCTGGGTTCTGATGACGGTGCGAACATTGGCGCGTACCTCGGTTAACCCGGCGGCGAGCGCTTCGATCTGGCCGGGCCCGGCCCAGGTCTCCAGCACGTTCATGCGTCCCTCCAGGGTCGTCACGCGGTCTTCGGTCGTTGCCATGAGGAGTCTCCTCCCTCGGGGGGCTGTGTGCATCCGATTCCGGACGGTAATCGCGGCCGGTTCTGTGACATCAGTCCCTTCAGGCGATCTGTGGATAACCGGTGCCGAGCCGTGCGGCAGACTGGCATCCGGATCGGTGGTCGCCTGGAGGTTCGTCATGCGTGAGGTCGTTGTCTGCTCTCCGGTCCGTACGCCGGTCGGCCGGTTCGGCGGGTCACTTCGCGACGTGCCGCCGCAGCGACTCGCAGCCACCGTCATCACGGAGTTGCTCAAGCGCACCGGCGCCGACCGCGTCGACGACGTGATCCTCGGCAACTGCAACCCCAACGGCGAGGCTCCGGCCATCGGCCGGGTGGCCGCGCTCGACGCGGGGCTGCCGGTCGAGACGGCCGGCCGGCAGGTCGACCGGCGCTGCGGTTCGGGTCTGCAGGCGGTGATCGACGCTGTGCTGCAGGTTCAGAGCGGCGCCGGCGACACGGTCATCGCGGGCGGTGTCGAGAGCATGAGCCAGGTGGAGTACTACGCCACCGGCCTGCGGTGGGACCGCCCCGGTGTGGAGATCAAACTGGCCGACCGGCTGGACCGGGCGCGCGTGACTGCCGGCGGCGAGCTCCACCCGGTGCCGGGTGGGATGCTCGAGACGGCCGAGAACGTACGCCGCAAGCACGGCATCCCCCGTGAGGAGCAGGACGCCTTCGCCGTGCGGTCGCACCAGCGGGCCGTCGCCGCCCAGCGTGAAGGGCGCTTCGCCGCCGAACTCGTCCCCGTGGAGGTCCGCGGGCGGAAGGAGACGGTCGTCGTCGACACCGACGAGCATCCCCGGGCCGACACGTCCGTGGAGAAGCTCGCCAAGCTGCGGCCCGTGCGCCTTGCACAGGACGCGGAGTCGACCGTCACCGCCGGGAACTCCAGCGGGCAGAACGACGGCGCGGCGGTGTGCCTGGTGACGACCGCGGAGAACGCCGACCGGCTGGGGCTCGAAGTACGGGCCCGGCTCGTGTCATGGGCCGTCGCGGGCGTCGCGCCGGAGCTGATGGGTCTCGGTCCCGTTCCCGCCACCGCCGCCGCGCTGCGGCGCGCCGGGCTCACCCTCGACGACATGGACCTCATCGAGCTCAACGAGGCCTTCGCCGCCCAGGTCCTCGGCGTCACCCGCGAGTGGGGGCTGACCGATCTCGACCGGCTCAACGTCAACGGCTCCGGGATCTCGCTCGGCCACCCGGTCGGCGCGACCGGCGCGCGGATCCTCGCCACCCTTCTGCACGAGATGGACCGGCGCGAGGCCCGCTACGGTCTGGAGACCATGTGCATCGGAGGTGGTCAGGGCATGGCCGCGGTGTTCGAGCGGGTCACCTGATGCTCGGCGGCCTCCGGATCCTGGAGATCTCCAGCTTCGTCGCCGCGCCGCTCGGTGGCATGACACTCGCCCAGCTCGGCGCCGAGGTGATCCGGGTCGACCCGATCGGGGGCGCCCCGGATGTACGGCGGTGGCCGCTGGCCCCGTCGGGCGCCAGCCTGTACTGGGCGGGGCTGAACAAGGGCAAGCGGTCCATCACCGTCGACCTCCGTTCCCCGCGGGGACGCGAGATCGTCGGAGCGCTCGCCGCCGATACCGGGATCGTCCTCACCAACGCCCGCCGGCCGTCCCACGAGGAACTGGCGGGGGCGCGTCCCGACCTGATCCATCTGCGCATCGAGGGCCATCACGACGGCCGCCCCGCGGTCGACTACACCGTCAACGCCGAGACGGGCTTCCCCCTCGTCACCGGGCCGCAGACCCACACCGGCCCGGTCAACAACGTGGTGCCAGCCTGGGACATCGCCTGCGGGCTCTACGCGGCCGTCGGCATCCTCGCCGCCGAGCGGCACCGGGCGCGCACCGGTGAGGGGCGGGCGATGCGGGTGCCGCTCGCCGACGTGGCGCTGGCGATGGCCGGCAATCTGGGCCATCTCGGTGAGGCGGTCGTGGGCGGCGCCGACCGGCCGAGGATCGGCAACCACCTCTATGGCGGATTCGCCCGCGACTTCGCCACTTCTGACGGCGGGCGGGTGATGCTCGTGACGCTGACCGCGCGGCACTTCGCGGACCTGGGCGCGGTGACCGGGCTGACCGAGGTGTTCGCCGAACTGGAACGGCTGCTCGGCGCGGACTTCGCCGCCGACGCCGACCGCTATCGCCACCGCGAGGCCATCGCCGCCCTCATCGAACCCTGGTTCGCCGCGCGTGGTCTCGACGAGGTGGCGAAGGCGCTCGCCGGCAGCTCGGTGCTCTGGTCGCCGTACCGGACCTTCACCGAGGCCGCCCGAGCGGCGGCCGGCAACCCGCTGATGGCCGAGCTCGACCAGCCCGGCATCGGACGCCTTCCGGTCCCCGGCTCGCCCATCGATTCCGTGGCGGCCTCCGGCGCGGCCTCCGGTGCCGGCCGCGGCGCCGCGCTCGCCCCGGCCCTCGGCGCCGACACCGATGACGTGCTCGCCGGGATCGGCCTGGACACCGGCGAGATCGCCGCGCTGCGGGCGGACGGGGTGGTGGCATAAGCGAGCCGTCCGCCGGGCCCGCACGACGGCGCTTGGTGCAACGGAGAGACTTGGGCATCGGGGCGGCGCTGGCGCTCGGGTGCCTTGTGGTCATGCTGGCGCATCTGCGCCTGCCCTACCCCTCCGACCAGCTGAACTACCTGACGGCCGCGGCGCGGTTCCCGCAGCCGCTCCCCGACGCCGCCGCGATACACCAGGTCACCCGATTCGGCCTGATCGTGCCGACGCGCCTGGCGATCGCGGTCTTCGGATACTCCCAGGCCGCGTACCACGTCGTACCTCTGCTGGCGGCGCTCTCGCTGCTGCTCGGCACGTACGCGCTCGGCAGCCTGTTGTTCGCGCGACCGGTCGGCGCCGCCGCCGCCGTCGTGGTGCTCGCGTCGACACCGGTCGCCTACGACTCCACCGATCTGCTGCCGGACGTGCTCGCCGCCGGACTGTTCACCATCGCGCTGGCCGTGGCCGTGGCGATCCGGCGAAACCTGCTGCCGGCGACGCCGTGGATGCTGCTGCTCCTCGGCGTCCTGCTCGGCTGGTCCTACCTCGTACGCGAGTTCATCGTCTTCCTCTGGCCGCTGGTGGCGGTGCTCGTCTTCCGCCGGGTGCGATGGCGGGGGCTGCTGTGGGCGGCCGCGCCGGTCATCGCGCTCGTGCTCGCCGAGACGCTCCTGTGCTGGGCGATGTACGGAGATCCGCTGACCCGGCTGCGCTCCGTCACCGGACACGGGTCGGGTCCCACGACGCCCCAGATCGCCGACACCTTCCAGGACAAGCCGCGGCACGTCTACCTGCTCCGGCTGCCCACGACCCTCAACGACTATCCGGAGGGCGGCTGGCTGGTGCTGCTGCTCGGGCTGACGGTGCTCGGCGGCCTGCTGCGACCGCGCAGGTTCGCCGTCCCCGTCGCGTGGTTCGCGCTGCTGTGGATTCCGCTGACCCTGCTCGGCGGGATCGCCGATCCGGCCGCCCCCAAGCTGAGGCTGCAGCTCATCCGGTACTGGTTCCCGGTCTTCCCGGCGTTCGTTCTCGGCGGCCTCGGGCTGGTCTGGCTGGCCGCCCTCGCCGTCCTGCACCGGGCGCGGGACCGGCCCCGCGTGCGAAGCGTCGCGTTGGCCCTGCCCGTGGTCCTCCTGCTCGCCGTCGCGGTGCCCGCGGCGGGCACCGCGATGCGCGGCTGGTGGGCGGGGCCGGGCACGCGGGCAGGTGGTGACACCCAGCTGGAGGCGTTCCGGTCCTGGATGGCGCGGCACGGGGACGGCGTGCCGAGGGTGTGGACGGACACCCACACGGGCAAGACCCTGGCCGTCTACCGGGAGGGGCCGTTCGGCGGTCTCGCCTGGCGCGCGCAGGTCGCCCGTGCCGCTCCCGGGGCGGCCGCTCCGGCGCCCGGGGACCTCGTCCTGTTCTACGACGTAGACCATGGCCGGGTGTGCGGCTCCTGCCGCAAGTACGCCCGCCTGACCTGGGGTGATCCTCCTCGGCCGGGGACGGGCTGGCGAGAGGTGTACGCGACTCGTGACGGCATGGTCAGGGTCTACCGCGTAGGGCCCTGACACCGCGATCCTGCTGCTGGTCGAGTGGTGAGGCCGGTGGCGCGCATCTGAGCGCGGCCGTATGGTCCTGATCAATCACGCGCCGGCCGTGCGCCGGCGGCCGGAGGTCCGCGTCCCCGCCGGGAATTCGCCGAGGGATAGCCTGTGGAGCGCCGCAAAACCGGTTGAGCGCGGCCAGGAGGTAGCGGTGAAGCGGCCCACCATCGCGGACATCGCCCTTCGGGCCGGCGTGACCAAGAGCGCCGTGTCGTTCGCGCTCAACGGCCGGCCCGGAGTGTCCGAGACCACCCGCGGCCGGATCCTCGCGATCGCCGCCGAAGTCGGGTGGCAGCCGAGCAGCGCCGCCCGTGCGCTGGCCGACGGCCGGGCCGGCGCGCTCGGCCTGGTGGTCGACCGGCCGGCTCGGACCCTCGGGATCGAGCCCTTCTTCATGCAGCTCATCTCCGGCATCGAGGGCGAGCTCGCCGCCCGCGAGGTGGCGCTGCTGCTGCAGGTCACCGAGGACCGCTCGGCGCAGCTCGCCACCTACCGGCGCTGGTGGGCCGGACGCCGGGTCGACGGGGTCTTCCTGGTCGACCTGCACGTCGACGACGCGCGGGCCGAACTTCTGCGCGATCTCGGCATGCCCGCCGTCGTCATCGGCGGCCCGGACGGGCTGAGCGGGTTGCCGGGGGTGTGGAACGACGAGGCGGCGGCGGTGCGCTCGGTCGTCGAGTACCTCGCCGCGCTCGGTCACCACCGCATCGCCCGGGTCGCCGGGCTGTCCGGGTTGCGTCACACGCTCGTGCGCACCACGGCGTTCGAGGCGGTGGCCGGTGAGCTCGGCGTGACGCCCGTCGTCGTCGGCACCGACTACACCGGGGAAGAGGGCGCGCAGGCCACCCGCTCGCTGCTCGCCTCGGCCGAGCCGCCCAGCGCGATCGTGTACGACAACGACATCATGGCCGTCGCCGGGCTGTCGGTCGCCGCCGAGATGGGCGTCCCGGTACCCGGCCGGCTGTCGATCGTGGCCTGGGACGACTCCGTCCTCTGCCGCCTGGTGCACCCGCCGCTGACCGCGGTCAGCCTGGACGTCCCGGCCTACGGCGCCCACGTGGCCCGCCGGCTGCTCGACCTCGTGGCGGGCGAAGAGGTGGCCGGTGCGTGCAACGCGACCCCCGTGCTGGTGCCGCGGGCGAGCACGGCGCCGATCCGCCCCGGCGGAGCGTGACCGGCGCCGAATCACGAGGCCGCCGGGTCCCGCGACCGTGATGTTTCAAGCGATCACAAGGATTGCCGCTTAACCGATTCAGCTCGCCGACCCGGCCACGTCGACGCCGGGCACCCGCGCCGCCTCGGAGCGGTCCAGCCGGGCGGCGATCGTGTCCAGGGTGCCGATGATGGCGAGCGTCTCGGTGAGCGGCATGGCCGGCGACTCCAGCTCCCCGGCGCGCAGGCAGCGGGCCACCTCGGCGGCCTGGTAGGTATAGCCGTGGCCGTCGAGCTCGGCCGTGAAGGTCTCGGGCTCGGCGTCCCTGCGGTGAAGTGTCATGGACGTGGGCCGGAAGAACGGCGCGCCTACCTCGATCCGGCCCCTGGTGCCGGTCACCGTGGCGGTGCGCGGTGTGTCGGACATGAGCCCGCAGTGCAGGAGGGCGACCGCCCCGGAGGCATATCCGAGCAGCACGCCCGTGTTGGAGTCCACACCGGTCGGCGCGGTGGCCGCGGTCGCCTGCACCGTGTCCGGCGGGCCGAGCAGCATCCACGCGAACGACACCGGATAGATCCCGAGGTCGAGCAGCGCGCCGCCGGCCAGTTCCGGCGCCCACAGCCGGTGCGCCGGGTCGAAGACCGAGGCGAACGAGAAGTCGGCGTAAATGGAGGTGATCTCACCGATGGCGCCTTCGGCGACCAGCGTCCGCAACCGGGTGATGAGCGGATTGAACCGGGTCCACATCGCCTCCATGGCGAACAGCCCGCGCTCGCCGGCCACCGCGATGAGCCGCTCGGCGTCCGCCGCTCCGGTGGTGAACGGCTTCTCCACCAGTACGGCCCGGCCGGCCTCCAGGCAGGTCAGCGCGGCCGGGTAGTGGCCGGAGTGCGGCGTCGCGACGTAGACGACGTCGACCTGGTCGTCGGCGGCGAGGTCCTCGTACGACCCGTGCGCGCGCGGTATGCCGTGACGTTCGGCGAACGCCTCGGCGGTGTGCGCGGCACGGGATCCCACGGCGACGACCTCGTGGTCGGGCAGCAGGAGCAGGTCCTCGGTGAAGACCCGGGCGATCCCGCCCGTACCGAGGATGCCCCAGCGGATTGGTGTGTCGGTCATGGGCGAGATCGTATGGCGTTTCCGGAGATGGACGTCATCAGGCATGAAGGCACGGCGTCACGAAGGCACGGCGTCACGAAGGCACGGCGTCACGAAGGCACGGCGTCACGAAGGAGCACCGGTCATGAGGGTACGGAGGGCACCGTCCCCCGATCGGCGACCGCCTGGCGGTGCGCCCGGATGATCTCGGCGTAGCGGCGCCCGCTGTCCTTCATGGTGCGGGCCTGCGTGGTGTAGTCGACGTGCACCAGGCCGAAGCGCTTGTCGTAGCCGTAGGCCCACTCGAAGTTGTCGAGCAGCGACCAGGCGAAGTAACCGTCCAGCGGGACGCCCCGGCGCGCGGCGCGGGCGCACGCCTCCAGGTGGGTCTCCAGGTAGGCGGTGCGCTCGGCGTCGTGGACCGCGCCCTCGGGCGTGACGGTGTCGGCGTACGCCGCGCCGTTCTCGGTGACGAGGATGCGCTGCGGCGCGTAGTCCTCGGCCACGCGGACCAGCATCCGTTCCAGGCCGTCCGGGCTCACCTCCCAGCCCATCGCGGTGTGCGACGCGCCGGGCGGGTCGATCTGGCGGGCGTACGGCGCCGGACCCTCCGGGTCGGCCGTGAGGACCTGGCGGAAGTAGTAGTTCACGCCGAGCCAGTCCAGCGGCTCGGCGATGGTCCGCAGGTCGCCGTCGCGAAGCGGCAGGTCCACGCCGTACAGCTCGATCATGTCCTGCGGGTAGCCGCGGCCGTGGATCGGGTCGAGCCACCAGCGGTTGAGGTGACCGTCGGCGCGGCGGGCGGCGGCGACGTCCTCGTCGCGGTCCGAGGCCGGGTCGCACGGTGAGTGGATGTTGACGAGGCCGACCTCGGCTCCGGGCACGTTGGCGCGGATCGCCTGCACGCCGAGGCCGTGGGCGAGGTGCAGGTGGCACGAGGCGCGCACCGCGGCGGTCAGGTCCTTCCAGCCGGGTGCCATGTCGCCGTCGAGATGGCCGATCCACGCCGAGCAGAGCGGCTCGTTGAGGGTGGTCCACTGGGTGATCCGGTCGCCGAGGGCGGCCGAGACGACCGCCGCGTACTCCGCGAAGCGCTCGGCGGTGTCGCGCTCGGGCCAGCCGCCGCGGTCCTGGAGCACCTGGGGGAGGTCCCAGTGGTACAGGGTCGGGTACGGGGTGATGCCCGCCTCGAGCAGCCCGTCGACCAGCCGGTCGTAGAAGGCGAGGCCGGCCGGGTTGACGGGGCCGCCGCCCTGCGGCAGCACCCTCGGCCATGCGATGGAGAAGCGGTAGGCGCCCAGGCCGAGCTCACGCATCACGCCGATGTCCTCGGGCCAGCGGTGGTAATGGTCGCAGGCGATGTCGCCGGTGTCGCCGCCGTCCACCGCGCCCGGGACGCGGCTGAAGGTGTCCCAGATCGACGGTGAGCGCCCGTCCTCCGACACGGCGCCCTCGATCTGGTACGCGGAGGTCGCCGCTCCCCAGACGAAGTCCGGGCCGAAGGCCGTGCCGAAAGCCGTGCCGAAAGCCGTTGGTTCATGCATGGGCACAGGTGTCCTCACAGTTTCGGTCATGCGGCCGGGGATCGCGCGGCCGGATCACTTGACGGCGCCGGCGGTGAGGCCGGTCACGAGATAGCGCTGGAGCAGAAGGAAGCCCGCGACGACCGGGACGCTGACGACCAGCGACGCCGCCATCACCTGGTTCCAGAAGACCTCGTTCTGCGTGGAGTAGCCCTGCAGCCCGACGGCGAGGGTACGGGTGGAGTCGTTGGTCATCACGGAGGCGAAGAGGGTCTCGCCCCAGGCGGTCATGAAGGCGTAGACGGTGACCGCCACGATCCCCGGCACGGCGGCGGGGACGATGACCCGCAGCAGTGCCCCGATCGGCCCGCATCCGTCGACCCGGGCCGCCTCGTCGAGCTCCCGCGGGATCGAGTCGAGGTAGCCGACGAGCATCCAGATCGAGAAGGGCAGGGAGAAGGTCAGATAGGTCAGGATGAGCGCGCCGCGGCTGCCGTACAGCGCGATGCCCGTGGCGTTGCCGATGTTGACGAAGATCAGGAAAAGCGGCAGCAGGAACAGGATCCCGGGGAACATCTGCGTCGACAGCACGGTCACCGAGAACACCCGCCGGCCGGGGAAGCGGTACCTGCTGAGGGCGTAGGCCGCGAAGATCGCGATCACCACCGACAGCACCGTGGCGCTGGTGGCCACGATGAGGCTGTTGACGAAGTAGCGCGCCAGCGGCACCGTGTGCCAGATGTCGACGTACGGCCGCAGCGTGAACACCGACGGGATCCATTGGAACGATCCCTGTACGTCGCGCAGCGGCTTCAGCGAGGAGCTGAGCATGACGTAGACCGGGGTGACGGTGAAGACCGTCAGCACCGTCAGCGTGACCCTCCGCAGCCAGACGAACCAGGCCGGCGGCGCCATCGGGGAACGCCTACGCATCGGCCGTCCTCCTCCTCGAGGTGACCACCAGGTAGCCGGCGGTCACGACCAGCAGGAACAGCAGGAGCAGCACCGACATCGCGGAGCCCGCGCCGAAGTCCCACGTGACGAACGACGACTGGTAGATGTGAATGGAGATCAGGTCGGCGCTCGCCGGCGCCGACTTGCCGAACAGGACGAACGGCGTGGTGAAGTCGTTGAAGGTCCACAGGAACAGCACCAGCACGAGAACCTGGTTGATCGGGCGCAGCGACGGCAGGGTGATCCGGCGGACCTGCCGCCAGACGCCCGCGCCGTCGATCGCGGCCGCCTCGTACAGTTCGCGCGGCACCGCCTGCAGACCCGCCATCAGGATCAGGAAGGCGAACGGCCACGAGCGCCACACCACCACGGTCAGCAGCGCCCAGAAGCTGTTGCCGCCGATGAGCCAGAACGGCCGCTCGTCGAGCAGGTGCAACTGGTCGACCAGCAGATCGTTCACCATCCCGGTGTCCCGCTGGAACATGAACGCCCAGGTCATCACGGCGGCGTAGACGGGCAGGGCGTACGGCACCAGGAAGATCGCGCGCAGCGTGCCCCGGCCCCGGAACCGGTCCTGCATGAAGATGGCCGCCACCGTCCCGAGCAGCCAGGACAGGCCCACGGCGAGCACCGTGAACGCCACGGTGACCAGGAACGACTGCAGCAGCGCCCGGCCCAGGGGAGCGTCGAAGTCGACCGCCACCTGGTAGTTGCGCAGGCCTACCCACGGTGCGCCGGACCAGTCGCGGATGAAGAACAGGGTCAGCTCGCGCAGGCTCATCACGGCGCCGACGATCATCGGCGCCAGATGTACGAGCAGCTCGAAGCACAGCGCCGGCAGCAACAGCAGGTAGGGGAGCACGCCGCGGCGCAGCCGGCCGGACACCCGGCGCCGCGGGCGGCCGGGGCGGGCGCCCTTCGGCGCCCCGCCCCGCCCCCCGGCCATCGCGACGTCCGGTCGCCGCACGCCGGTGCCGGCCGTCCGCTGGGTCACCCGCCCTGGCCCATCCGCTGCTGCGCCGCGGTCAGCTTCGACTTCACCCGCTCCTCGGTGATGGGCCGCCCGGCGGCCGCGTCCGCGAACAGGTCCTTCAGGGCCCCGCCGACCAGCGTTTCGAACTGGCTCTCCTGCGGCACCATCGGCAGCGGAGCGGCGCTGCTCGCGAGGATCTGCTTGAAGGTCTGCTGGTCGGGCGTGGAGAAGGCCGGGTCCTGCTGCGCCGGGAGCACCGGCGGCAGCGACTTGTAGGTCTTGTTGAGGGTCTTCTGCTCCTCGTCGCTGGTCATGAACTTCACGAACTTCAGCGCGCCGTCACGGTTGCGGGTGGACTTGAAGATCGCGATGTTGATGCCGGCGACCAGGGAGGTGACCTTCTTGCCGCCGGGCGGAGGCTGGGCCGGCAGCGGAACGGGCACGACGCCCCACTCGTCGGGCTTCATGCCGAGATTGGCCAGCGAGGTCGCGGCCGACTGCCACATCAGCATCGACGCCTTGCCGGTGGCGAAGTCCTTCAGCGACTGGTTCGCCGAGTACTCGGCGTTGCCGGGTGCGGCGATCTTGTCGCGGGCCATCAGGTCGACGTACGCCTTGACCGCGGTCACCGCTTGCGGCGTGTCGAACTGCGGCTTGCCCGCGGCGTCGAAGAAGTCGGCGCCGTACTGCTGGCCGAAGACGAACGCGTGGTGGGAGTTCTCCGGGATGCTCGCGCCCTCGATCGCGAGACCGTGCCGGTCGCCCTTGGTGAGCTTCTTGCCGTCCTCGATCAGCTCTTCCCAGGTGGCCGGCGGCTTGTCGATTCCGGCGTCGGCGAAGTGCTTCTTGTTGTAGTACAGCCCGTACGCCAGGGAGTAGAGCGGGACGGCCGTGGGGTCCTTGCCGGGAGCGCCGGCGGAGGCGAGCGCGGACGGCAGGAACCGGGCCTTGCCGCCGACCGCGTCCATCGTCTTGGTGTCGAACTGCACCAGCCCGCCGGTGGCCTGCAACGACGCCGACCAGGTGTTGCCGATGTTCAGCACGTCCGGTCCCTGGCCCGACGTGGTGGCCGCGAGGATGCGGTTGAGCAGGTCGGTCCAGGGGACGACCTCGAGCTTCACCTTGATGCCGGTCTGCTGCTCGAACTTGGCCAGCTCCGGGGTCAGCACCTCCTTGTCGAACTCGAGGGTCGCGCCCTGGTTGCTCGCCCAGTAGGTGAGCGTCTTCGGCGCGTCGTTCGCGCCGCCCGTGGGCGTACCGCCGCCGCAGGCAGCCGACGCGGTCGCGAGGGCGATGAGGGCGGCCGTCGCCGCCCAGGTCCGGCGGAGTCTGGAGAGGGGGTGGGTGTGCATGTGCTCTGCCCTCCGCGGTCAGAGGAAGTAGAATCACGCCTTAATTCATGGCGTGATCTAAGCAGTGGGATGATGGGCCGTCAAGACCTGCCATCTCTATCGGGGACCGTGCGGCCAGAGTGCCGGCGGGAAGGGGCCGCAAATGCCTGAGGGCACCAAACGCACCGTGCGTGACCTGCGACGGGGCAACCGGTCGGTGCTTCTGCGCAGCCTCTATTTCGACGGCCCGCTGAGCCGGCAGGAGCTGAGCCGGCGCACCGGCCTGAGCGCGGCGTCGGTCAGCAATGTCGTCGCCGAGCTCATCGAGGGCGGTCTCGTCGTCGAGGCGGGCACGGTCGAGTCCGACGGCGGCCGGCCCCGGGTGCTCCTCAGGTCCGCCCGCGACTACGGCCGGCTCGTGGGCGTGGACGTGGGGGAGACCCGCGTCATCGTCGAGCTGTTCGACCTGCACCTGAGCCGGCTGGCCAAGGCCGACCTGCCGCTGGGCGACGGCGGGCACGACGTCCAGGCCGTCGTCGGGCACATCCGGGCCGGCCTGCGCACGGTCATCGCCGAGGCGGGGGACGGTCCCGGCATCATCGGCATCGGCGTGGGCGTGCCCGGCGTCGTGGAGCGCACTCCCGAGGCCGTCGTCCACAGCCAGACCATCGGCTGGGACGCGGTGCCGCTGGAGCAGATGCTGGCCGAGTGCACCGACCTGCCGCTCTTCGTCGAGAACGGCGCCACCGCGCTCGGCCAGGCGGAGATGTGGTTCGGTGCCGGGCGCGGCTGCCGCAGCGCCGTCGTGGCGCTGATCGGCTCCGGCGTCGGAGCGTGCGTGGTCACGGACGGTACGCCCTACCGGGGTGCGACCGGCAGCGCCGGCGAGTGGGGCCACACCACGGCCCAGGTCGGCGGCGCGAGGTGCCGCTGCGGTGCCCGTGGCTGCCTCGAGGCGTACGTGGGCGCCGGTGCGGTCCTCAGGCGGTATCACGCCGCCGGCGGGGCTCGGGCCGAGGACGCCGACGAGGAGTCGGCGCTCGCCCGCGTGCTCGCCGACCCCGCGCCGGCCGCTCGCGACGTGCTCGAGGAGACCGCGACGTATCTGGGCGCGGGGATCGCCGACCTGATCAACCTCTTCAACCCCGAGAAGATCATCATCGGCGGCTGGGCGGGCCTGATGCTCGGCGGCCGCATCCTTGGGCGGGTCCGGGCCGCGGCGGCGGAGTACGCGCTGCGCCGGCCGTTCGCGCAGACCTCCATCGAGCTGTGCCACCTGGGCCCGGAGGCGGTCGCGGTCGGCGCGGCCACCCTTCCCCTGGCGCGGCTCCTCGACCGCGGCGGCGTCCCCACCGGGCCGTCCCGGGCGCCCGTGGTGGACGGCCGTCCGGGCCTGGGCCTGTCGCGGCTGCCGGGCTGACCAGGGCCCGGGCGGCGCCCGGCCGCCCCGCCGCCGGAACCGTCAGGGGCAGGCGCTGTACAGGCGGCGGGTGCCCGTTCCGGCGGAGTAGGCCGCACGGTCGCTGAACCGGCAGCCGTAGTCGGCCGCCGAGGGACTGCGCACGTCGTCGCCGGCCGGCCGGGCGCCCCGCTGGACCCAGGACCGCAGATCGTCCCAGGCGGCGCCGGCCTCGGCGGCGGAGAACTCGCAGTGATCGGCGGTCCGGATCGCCCGCTGGACGACCAGCCCGCTCCGGCCGTGCCGGGCCGCGTCGGACCGGTAAGCCTGCTCCATCGAGAACGGCACGAACAGGTCGCCGAGGCCGTGCAGGCTCAGCACCGGGGCACTCGGCACGCCGAAGATCTGCGGCACCTCGGACAGGCCAGGGGAGAGCCGGTCCCGAAGGGACTCGGGCGCCACCCGCTCCACCGTACGGTTGACCCGCACCGGCGAGTCGGGCGAATAGCGGGTGAGCAGGTTGGTCGCCACCTTGCCCGGATCCTCCGGCAGCGAGTCGCCGGTGGGCGGGGTACCGAGGGAGAACAGGAAGTCCTTCCACACCGAGAAGGCCGCGACCGCTCCGGGCCGCTCCCCGCCGCTGCGGTTGATCGTGATGGCGCGCAGCTGCTTGCCCCGGTCGTTGGTGGTGTCCGGGCCGCCGGGCCGCAGCCCGTCGAGACCGAGCGCCCGCTGGATCCTCGGCACCGCGTTCGTCAGGTAGTCGGCGGCCGGCGGGTGGGCGTCGACGTCCGCAAGGTCCTGGGCCACGAGGTTGTAGTCGAGCAGGAAGTCGAACAGCGCGTGGTCGCCGAGCACTCCGCACATCGGCAGGCCCCCGGCGTAGAAGCCCGGATACTCCTCCAGCGAGCGGCCGATGACGTGCCCGCCCATCGAGACGCCGGCGATGAACGTGCGGCGCGGCTTACGGACGCGGTCGCGGAACAGCAGCGCCAGGTCCCGGGTACCGAGCACGCCGGCGCGCACGTCGTAGCCGTTGGCGTAGTACGACGACGCCGCCCACGCGTACCCCTGGTCGAGCAGCTTCTGGCGCAGCCCGTACCCGGGTGTGTCCACCGTGAGAACTGTGCCGGTGCCACGGTATCCGTGCGCCCACATCACCAGCTCGCCGTTCCATTTCGGCGGCACCTCGATATCGTAGGCCGCGTGTCGGTGCACGCCCTGCATCACCCGGGTCGGCTCGCCGCGCACGATGGCCGGGGTGAGCGGCGGATTGTCGATCGTGTAACCGGGCAGCGGGCCGTCCCCCGGCGAGGACTCGGCGCCGGCGGGCGCGGCCGAACCGAGCGCGACGGCGAGTGCGGTCGCGGCCGAGACGAGGCCGAGGCGGTGCAGGACGGAACGTGGGCGCATGGGGCTCCCCTCCTGTGTCCGCCGGCGCGTACCGACCGGTCGGTACGAGGAACGTAAGCGATCACCCCGGCACGGTCAATGGCAGTTGGGGCGACCGCCCATGCCGCGGCGAGCGGACGCATGGCGGGGCTTCGGGAGCGGTGACCGCTTGGCGGTGCGGCCCGGCGAACAACTGCATGATCACGGCGGGAGGTGGGTCCACCTGCCGGCCTCGGCCGACCGGGGGCTCGGGTGTGGTGACCGCTTGGCGGTGCGGAGGTGAATAAGACGTCGTCTCCTGCACAGGGTGATGCTGGACGAGCGGGGGGCGGCCGGCGAGCTGGACTGGTCGCGGTGCGCCATAGATTCGGTTAGCGTCCGCGCCGCCACAGGGGGGGAGCTGACGGGACCGAATCCTGTCGACCGCGGCAAGAACGGGTCGAAGATCCACTTGCTCACCGGCCGGGCCGGTCTGCCACTGTCTATCGGGATCTCGGCTGCCAACACCCACGACAAGCTTGCGCTGCAGTCACTGGTGCAAGGCATCCCGCCGATCCGCTCGCAACGGCTGGGCCACCGTCATCGCTGGGTGGTGGAGTCGAGCGGGAGTAGGATGCATCTCCGGCAGGCGCCGGTCCGCACAGGGCGTGAGCGCCGTCATCGTGCGGCTTGTAACTAAAGAGTGGGGTGTTGGTCCTGAGGCGTCGACCTGCGGTAGCCGGCCTTCTGGTAGTGGTAACGACTCTGACCGTCAGCTGTTCGGCGAACCCCCAGGGTGCCTCTTCCTCGGAATCGGTAAGCGCCTCACCTGCGGTATCGCGGCTCTCGTCGACACTGCCCACCGGATGGCACAGGATCGACAACCGGACCATCGGCCTGTCCATCGGAGTACCGAGAGGCTGGACGGACATCGATGTCAACAGCGCAAACGTGGCTGAACAGCTCAAACAAAAGTTCCAGGGAACCCCCTCCGAGGTCGCCATCGTGGAGAAGGGTGCGGCCGAACTAAAAGGCAAAAAGATGCTGTTCATCATCGATACGCACAGTATCGAGAGCGGGTTCACTAAAAATATCAGCGGCCTTTGTGTGCCCAATGACGGCGCACCCGCTGAAGCGTTCGGAAATATCACCAAAATACAGCTGGCCCGTATCGGCGGGCAGAATGTCCAGGCGGACGACGTCGTCATTGGGGGACGACCGGCGGTCAAGGCGAGCTATACGCTCGAGAGCTCCAAGGGATCGATCGATGCCGTGCAGTTTCGGATCCTGATGCCCGGCGACGTCGCCTGTGCGGTCACCATCGGGACCAGACGAGGCGAGATGCTGCCAGAGGTGGACCAGATCGGTGGTACGATTCGCCCCCTTTGACGACGATGCCAGGGGCCAAGGCGGGCGGCGACGGCATAGCCGACATTCTTTTATGTCCATGATCCGCCGTCCTTATTTAGACGTCGTCTGATCTGGTGAGTCGGCGTGGCGGATGAGAGCGGCGGCGATGCCGACGACGATCCGCCTCAGCTGTTCGTCCTGCTCTTCGAAGGGCTCCTGGAAATTCCCGTGGGTGGGCCGGAAGTGATGCGCGCTCAGCTCAAGCGACTGCTAGAGGCCTCGGAGTCACCGAACATCGTCATTCGCGTCGTCCCGAAGGCCGCGGGCGCGCACCCGGGTTTGGATGGGGCGTTCATGGTCCTGAGCGTGGACACGGGTGACGTTGGATATGTAGAAGCTCCCGGTGGCGGGCGATTGGTACCCTCCGCCCCAGAGATGCGATCCTTCCTATTAAGGTACGAGCGCATTGGACAAGAGGCGCTTCCCGTGAACCTGTCCCGTGACCTGATCAGACGAGCCGTGGAGGCCATGCGATGAACGGCGTGGTGTGGCGCAAGAGCAGCCGAAGCAACACGTCCGGTGGCGAGTGCGTCGAGGTCGGCCAGATCTCCGGTGTCATCGGCGTCCGTGACAGCAAGAGCCCGGAGGCCGGGCACCTGCTGCTCTCGGTCGAGGCGTTCGGCGGGCTGCTCACGCGGATCAAAGCCGGTGACCTGGCGCTTTGACGCCTCGCCGAACTCGCCGAACTCGCCGAACTCGCCGAAACGGACGTACCCCCGTCCTCCGGCCGGAGGAACGGGGGCACGTGACGTGACGGGCCCGTACGCGGGTCAGGCGCGCGCATCCGGTTCGCTGGAGGCGGCCCAGATGTTGATCCCGGCCTCGACCGCGTCACGGTCGATCGCCGCGAGCTCGTCGGCGCTGAAGCCGAGCCGGTCCACGCTGGCGACGCTGTTCTCGAGCTGCGCGACGCTGCTCGCGCCGATCAGCACCGAGGTGACCCGCTCGTCGCGCAGCGCCCACGCGAGGGCCATCTGCGCCAGTGACTGGCCGCGCTGAGCGGCGAGCTCGTTGAGCGCCCGTACGTGCTTGATGGCCTCGTCGGTGAGCAGGTCCGGCGACAGCGACTTGCCCTGACTGGCCCGTGAGCCCTCCGGGACGCCGTTCAGGTACTTGTCGGTCAGCATGCCCTGCGCCAGCGGCGAGAAGGCGATGCAGCCGACGCCCTCCTGTTCGAGCGTGTCGAGCAGGCCGCCCTCGATCCAGCGGTTGAGCATCGAGTACGACGGCTGGTGGATCAGCAGCGGCGTGCCGAGGTCGCGCAGGATCGCGGCGGCCCGCGCGGTGTCCTCGGGTGAGTACGACGAGATGCCCGCGTACAGCGCCTTGCCGGACCGTACGGCCGTGTCGAGCGCGCCCATCGTCTCTTCGAGCGGGGTGTCGGGGTCGAAGCGGTGGCTGTAGAAGATGTCGACGTAGTCCAGGCCCATCCGGCCCAGCGACTGGTCCAGGCTGGCGAGCAGGTACTTGCGCGACCCCCACTCGCCGTACGGGCCGGGCCACATGTCGTACCCGGCCTTCGTCGAGATGATCAGCTCGTCGCGGTAGGGCGTGAAGTCGTCGCGGAACAGCCGGCTGAAGTTGGTCTCGGCGGAGCCGAACGGCGGGCCGTAGTTGTTCGCGAGGTCGAAGTGCGTGATGCCGAGATCGAACGCTCGCCGCAGGATGGCCCGTTGGGTGTCCAGCGGGCGGTCGTCCCCGAAGTTGTGCCACAGGCCCAGCGACACGGTCGGCAGCTTGAGCCCGCTGCGTCCGGAACGGCGGTAAGGAAGACGGTCATAGCGGTCATCGGCGGCGACATAGGTCATGGGTGCGAGTCTGCCACCGACGGCCTCGCCGGCGGGCACCGGGCGTACACCGCCCGTGCCCGCGGCTATCGGTCAGCGTGGCTCGGTCGCCGGCCGGACGCTCGTTGCCGAGGTCGCTTAGCAGACGTGCTCCAGGTTCTCGGTCATCCGCCGCAGCACGTCCATGGTGACGCGGTACTCCTCGTCGGTCACGCCCTGGGCGACCGTCGCCCGGATCCCGGCGACGGCCTCGGCGATCCTCGCGTGAGCGGCCCGGCCGCCCGGGGTGAGGCCGTGGCGCCCGGCCGGGTCCCGCTCGATCCAGCCCCTGCCGCGCAGGTCGGCGATGACGCCGGTCATCGGCACGTCGCCGCCGTCCCAGAACGGCCGCAGGGCCTCAGCGAGGGCATCGTCACCGGCGGGGCCGTGGCCGAGCACGTTGAGCGTCTGCCACTGGCGGCGCGACACGCCCGCCGCACCGAACGCCCGGTCGAAGGCCTCCTCGATGAGCCGATCCAGCCGCTTGCACCAGTACCCGATCGGTCGTCGCATGTACATCTCCTTGCGCTCTGACAAATACATGTTCTTAGACATGTACCATGAGCGCATGAACGACGTCGAGGCGATCGAACGGGCCATGGTCGCGGTCCGGCGCAGGCAGAGCCGGCGGGCGCTCGCCCGGCTGCACGGTCTGTCCGGCCAGGGCTTCGACGTGCTCGATGTGATCGAGGCGAGCGGGTCACCCGTGACGGTGTCGTCGGTCGCACAGGCGCTGGGCGTCGACCAGCCGAGGGCGAGCAGGCTGGTCGCCGCCGCCGTCGCGGCCGGCCTGGTCAGGCGCGCGGCCGACCAGGCCGACGGGCGGCGTTCGGTGCTGCTCATGACCGACGCGGGACGGGCCGCCGTCGAACGGGCGCACGGCACCCGCCGCGAGGTGTTCGCCGAGGCGATGACCGGCTGGACCGATGCCGAGCGGGCCGAGTTCGCCCGGCTGCTCACCCGCTTCGTCGCCGCGCTGCCCCATTGAAGAAGGTGATCTCGCGACCGGCGGCGCCGCCGGTCGCGAGATCACGGATCTAGTGGGTCAGCCGATGACCGTGCAGTTCGCCGTCGACTTCTTGGTCGGGTCGCTCTCGGAGGTGGCGGTCAGCGTGACCTTGCCGACCTTCGCGCCGCCCGAGTCGCGCTTGGCGTACACCTGCACGCTCGCCTGCTGCCCGGCCTTCGCCGTGGCGAGATCGTTCGGCAGCCACGCCGACCAGCCCTGGCCCGACGAGCTGGCCGTCAGCCGGTAGACGTCGCTGTCGCTGTACGGCGCGGTACCGGCCGTACCGGTGTTGCGCAGCGGCAGCGTGCACTTCGCCCAGCCCTGCTGGGGCGCGGCCACGCCGACGCCCGGCAGCAGCCGCACGCCCCGACGTTGCGTGCCGGCGCCGTCCAGCGACCGGATCGCGACCGTGTACGAGAGGATCCCCGTCTTGTCGCGCTTGAGGTCGAGTACGTAGAAGTGCAGCCGGTTGGCCTCGTCCACGTACTCGTACTGGCTGCCGGAGTCGGCGCCGACGTGGAACAGCGCGTCGGAGAGCTGCCGGTAGTCACCGATCGTCATCTTCTGCGGAGTGCCGTTCGGCTTGACGAAGTCGACCTTGTCGATGTCCTCGGGGTGGGCGTCGATGGTCCAGATGAACGGGGCCGAGTCGCGATTCTTCGTCTTGGCCAGCAGCACGCCGCTGTCCGGGGTGAAGGAGTCGAAGCCCATCCGGTCGACGACCTCGACGGTGTAGTTGTCGTAGCCGCCGCCGTCGCACATCGGATCGGCCGACGTGTCACATTTCGGGCTCTTGTCCTCGCCCATGGTCAGGTTGACCCCGGCCAGCTCGCCCTTGCCGGGCTGCGCGGTGCGGGCCTTGACCTTGGCGACCACGACGCCCGAGCCGCTCAGCGCGTCACGGGACAGGCTGAGGACGTTCGCCGGATCGACGATGCCCAGCTTCATCTTGTTGCGGAGCATGTGCTGGGCGCCCATCGAACTGCCGGCGGTGCCCGGCACGATCCACCGGCTGTGCGGGCCGCCGGGGCCGTTGAACGTACCGCGGCTCAGCATCTCCCACGGCCCGGAGTAGTCGCGCCGGGCCGGCACCGAGTACGGGTTGTTGTAGTTGTCGCCGATCCCGAGGATGTGGCTGAACTCGTGGGCGTAGACGCTCATCCCGCTGCTCTCCGCCTGGATCGAGCTGCCGGCGCTGGCGTTCGGCCAGATGGTGGCCGAGGACCGCCACGAGGTCCAGGGCACGTAGCGGGTGCGGTTCCAGTTGGTCAGCGCCGAGTCCGGCGGTCCCCACTCGTCGGTGACGTCCTGCGGGGTGTCGAACTTCATCTCCCCGAACTCCTGCCAGGTGGACGACTCGTCCTGGCCGGCGCTGAGGAAGAACACGAAGTCGTACTGCGCCGCGACCTCCTCCCCGACGTCGGCGAGCCACGCCGCCCGGGCGTCGGTGCGGAAGTTGCGGTTGCAGGTGTCGCCCGCCGGGCAGCCCTGGCCGCCCTGCATTTGCGCCTCGATGCCGTACTCGTGGCTCTTGGCCGGCATGCGATAGGCGCCGAACGCGGTCAGGTCGACGCCGTAGCGACCGCCGGAGTCCTCCATCCAGTACTCGTGCAGAGTGTGGCCGCGGTTGAGCTCGTTCGGGGTGTTGAGGAAGTCCTGATAGAACTTCGGCACCTCGTCGCGGGGGACGTCGCCGATGGCCGACGGGTTGCCGTAGATCGTGGAGTTCTCGGGCTGCGTCACGATGAACGGCTCGTTCGAGTAGTCGACGGTGACCAGCGCGCCCTTGAAGTTCTTGATCGAACCCTTCCGCGCCGGGTCGTTCCACGACGTCTCCGGCACGGCCTTGTAGTCGTCCCACGTCATCGTGTCCGGCAGCTCGTAGTTCTGCGGATCGATCGGCGTGGGCGCGGTCGCGGCGAACGTGCGCATCGCCTGGCCCTGCTGCCAGGGCTGGGTACGCGGCCAGTGCCGCATCTGCCAGGGGTTCTCGGTGGGCTCCGGTGGCTTCGCCGGAGCCGCGCTCGCGGCGGTGGCCGTCGTCGACAGCACCAGTACGGCGGTGGCGGGGATCGCCCACCATGCCTTCCGTACGCTCAACATGCCCGCGGCGCGCCTCAGGCGCGCGCCGGCGAACTTGACGGGATTACCCATGGGAGGGGTCCTTCTTCCGTGGATCAGGGTCGTACCGCCTCGTCCTGTGGCGGCAGGAGCGAGGAGCCAGTCGCGCCGCCGCGCTGTCGGCACCGGCCGGGGTCGTCGTCGAAGGTGTCGAAGGGGTCGTTCCAAGCGGTTCCGGGAGTAGATGATCTCTTGTGGGGTCGCTTCCCCGCTAGAGAGCGACCTGTCGAAAATGCATGCATCGTTTGGGTTCGTTGCTGGATGGTTGATAACCGGGTGATCGCGGGACCCGTTTCCGCGCCGGCCGCGCACGTAGGGTTCCCTGACGATCACGATCACGATCACGATCACGACCACGATCATGACTACGACGACGAGGAGATGACGATGACCACAGGTCGTGTCGCGGTGGTCACCGGCGCCGGCTCTGGGCTCGGCCGCCACATCGCCCGAGCGCTGCTCGAGGCCGGGTACCGGGTCGCGCTGGCGGGGCGACGGCTGCGTGCGTTGCAGGAGACCGCAGCCGAGGCCGGGCCGGCCGGCGCGTCGGCGCTGCCGGTGCCGACCGACGTGGGCGTGCCCGAATCCGTGGCCGCGCTGTTCGACGCGGTCCGATCGGAATGGGGACGCCTCGACCTGCTCGTCAACAACGCCGGCGTGTTCGGCCCCGCCGCTTCGGTCGACGAGATCTCCCACGACGACTGGCAACGCGCCGTGGCCACCAACCTCACCGGCGCGCTGCTCTGCGCGCAGCAGGCCGTACGGATGATGAAGGCCCAGAGCCCGCGCGGCGGCCGGATCATCAACAACGGCTCGATCTCCGCGCACGTGCCCCGCCCGAACAGCGTGGCCTACACCGCGACCAAGCACGCGATGACCGGCCTGACGAAGTCGATCTCACTCGACGGCCGCGCGTACGACATCGCCTGCGGCCAGATCGACATCGGCAACGCCGCCACCGAGATGACCGCGGGCATAGCGCGCGGAGCCGTTCAGGCCGACGGAAGCGTGCTGCCCGAACCGACCTTCGACGCCGAGCACGTCGCGCGGGCGGTGCTTTACATGGCCGGCCTGCCGCTGGAGGCGAACGTCCAGTTCATGACCATCACCGCCACGAAAATGCCCTTCATCGGCCGGGGTTGAGACACCCGGCGTGATCAACGGCGGGGGACCGGCGGGAGTGCGGAACGCGGGTCGTGCCTCCTGAATTTCCTGCTTGACGCCACTTCGAGGCTGATCTACCTTCGGGAAGCGGTTACAGAAAGCGCTTTCCGATCAACTGACCTGGGTGGCAGGATGATCAAGCTCAGATGGTGTCTGCTGACGATCGCGGCTCTTCTCGCGGCCCTGTTGGCGGTGCCGCCGACCCCCGCGCAGGCCGATGACCAGCCGATCACCGATCCGATCCCGGAACGCCCGATCACGTCGGGCCTCGGGCTGGTCGTCGAAGAGTACGCGTCGTTCCCGAAGTCCGAACCGATTCCGCCACCGGTCGACCCGAGGCTGATGCGGCAGGCCCGGATCAACTTCATCGGCGAGGTGCCGGACGGTTCGGGGCGCATGTACGTACCCGACCTCAACGGCAAGATGTACCTGGTCGAGCATGGGCAGCCGCACGTGTACCTCGACGTCGGCGCGACCTTCGCCCCGCAGTTCTTCTCCGGCCGCGGCCTCGGCCAGGGATTCGGCATCGTGGCCTTTGCCCCCGATTTCAAGCGGTCCGGCAGGTTCTACACCGTCCACACTGAACTGGCGTCGAGCACGACCGAGACCCCCGACCTGACGCCCCAGCCGAACACCGTCTACCACGGTGTCGTGACCGAGTGGACGGCCGACGACCCGTCGGCGGGCACCTTCCAGGGAACCCGCCGCGAGATCCTCCGCCTCGGGTTCGGCGGCCAGGTCCACGGCATCCAGGAGATCGGCTTCAACCCGAACGCCGAGCCCGGCGACCAGGAGTACGGGCTGCTCTACATCGCGGCGGGTGACGGTGGCCGAGGCGCGGCCGCGGGCAACGACGATCCGCTGGACCTCGCGATCCCGCAGGGCAAGATCCTCCGGATCGACCCGCGCGGCACGAACAGCGCCAACGGAAAGTACGGGATCCCGGCCACGAACCCGCTGGTCGGCAAGCCGGGCGCCATCGGCGAGATCTACGCGTACGGCATGCGCGACCCGCACCGGTTCAGCTGGGACACCGGCGGCGAGCACCGGATGTTCCTCGGGCACATCGGCGAGCACGCCATCGAGGCCGTCTACGACCTGCGGGCCGGCGACAATCTCGGCTGGCCGGAACGGGAGGGGGCGTTCGTCTTCGACAAGACCGACCGCTGCTACCTTCACTCACTGCCCGCGGACGACGCGAAGTACGGCTATGACTACCCGGTGGCCGCCTACGACCACGACCCGCCGCCCGACTGGTCCTGCTCGGGTGATGTCGGACGCGCGATCTCCGGCGGCTACGTCTACCGCGGCCGCGAGCTGCCCGAGCTGTACGGCAAGTACATCTTCGGCGACCTGGTCAACGGCCGCGTCTTCTACACGAACGAGCGCGAGATGCGTCGCGGCCGGGAGCGTGCCCCGATCCACCAGCTCATGCTCTTCGACAAGACGGGCGAGCGGGTGACGATGCGGGACCTGGCCGGCGACCAGCGGATCGACCTCCGCTTCGGCCGGGACCGGGCCGGTGAGCTCTACCTGATCTCGAAGGCGAACGGCAAGATCTGGAAGGTCACGGGCACGCGCCGCTTCGCGGGCTGCGACGTCGGCCGCACCCGGGTGTCGAACACGGCGGGCGAGAGGAACTGGGCCCCGGTGACCCCGTCGAAGTGGCGGTTCTCAGGCGACCAAGTGATCATGACCGAGCCCGGAGCGGCACGTCCCGGCCCCCGTCGTCCCTTCGAGTACGCGGTGCTGACGGCGGGACCGGAGTTCGGCTCGGCCCGGATCGACGCCAAGGTCCGGATCGACACCCCGGTCGAGATCACCAACCGCGATGTGATCATCGTGTTCGGGTACCGGTCCGACACGCAGTTCTACTACGCCCATTTGTCGACGGACAACACGATCTACCCGCACAACGGGATCTTCGTCGTCGACAACGCCGACCGGGTGCGGATCGAGGACCAGTGGGACGCCGTCCAATCGCGGGGTGCCGTACCGGCCATCACCGACACCGAGTGGCATGACGTCCGTGTGGTGCACTGCGCCGACACGGGAGAGATCGCGGTGTACGTCGATGACTCGAAGACCCCCCTGATGACGGCCGTTGACACCACGTTCACGTCCGGCCGGGTCGGCTTCGGGTCGTTCGACAACATCGGAAGGCTCCGTGACCTCGAGGTCAGGGGAACCCGGGTGGACGACTGACCGCTCGGTGTGGTGACCGCGGCGGAAAACCCCCACCCTCCCGGCGGCCACGGGCCTTCCGTGGCCGCCGGGAACCGGACGCGCATGGAGGAGAGATGAGAGAACGCCTGTCCGCCGTCCTCATGACCGCGCTGCTGTGCGGGTCGCTCACGGCGGCGGCCGGGGAGGGCCGGGCTGACGCCGACATCGAGAAGAGACCCGCCGGCGCGGCGCGCTCGCCCGCGTGGGGCGATCCGAAGGTGCTGCCCAGCCTGCGGCGGAACCTGGTCGCCCACTACGACTTCGAACATCCGGTCCCGGGAGATCCGGCGCGAGAGCGGGACCAGGGCCTGTCGGGCACGACCATCGACCTCGTCAACGGCGGGGCCTCGATGCGGGTACGGGACGGAGCTCACCCGGGCAGAGGTCATTCGCTACAGGTCGGGCAGGTCAACTCGGACACCGCCGGCAACGACGACTGGAAGGCCGGCGTCTATTCGGCAACCGGCGTCAGCACTCTGCACGCCTTCAACGGCGTCGAAGGCGCCACCATCATGGGC
Source organism: Actinomadura alba (assembly GCF_014323705.1). Classification (GTDB taxonomy): domain Bacteria; phylum Actinomycetota; class Actinomycetes; order Streptosporangiales; family Streptosporangiaceae; genus Actinomadura_C; species Actinomadura_C alba. The sequence goes on along the minus strand of NZ_JABVEC010000017.1, from coordinate 33,378 downwards.
TGGTTCAAGATGACCGGTCCGAACCCCGGCCTGAACTCGGGCACGCCCGATCCGGCCGACCGCTACAACGCGGTCGGGCTGGCGGGCGTCCTCAGTGGCGACTCACAAGGTCACGACGTACGGGCCCTGCTCGAAGTGATCAGCGTTTCGGGAGAGCTCCGCGTGGTCGCCCTCGGGCGGCGCGTCGACGGGGGCAGTTCCCAGACCTTCGCCGCGAACGAAGACTGGCAGAGCGTGCTGCCGCTGAACACCTGGGTGTTCCTGGCGGCGACGTTCGACTTCGACGACGGTGTCATGAGGCTCTACAAGAACGGGCGGTCACTCGCCGGGTCCTACGTGCTCCCCAGGGATCCCTGGGCCGTCTCGGGTCCGCCGGAACCGGATCTCGCATCGGCCACCGACCCCAGAGGCATCAAGATCGGTGGAAGCTTTCCCCAGAACACCCGCGAGGCGAACCCGTGCGACTGCCGCCTCGACGGCCTGATGTTCCTCGACCGGGTCGTGACGCCCCGGGAGGTGTGGCTGCAGTATCACCGGCGATGACACCGGATCACGGCGATGACACGGCGGCATGACGAGCGGGTCGGCGGCCCGGTCGGGCACAGGCCGGGCAAGGCGGCCCGGAGGTGAGAACCGGGCCCGCGGCCTGATGCGCCTCCCTACCAGGTGAGATCGAACGTGCCGGATTCGATGCGTTCGATGAACACGCCGACGTCGTCGGCCTGCCGTATCGCCGGGTCCCAGCCGTCGCTGGTGATGTCGACCATCAGCACCGGGGAGGGGTCCTGGCGCAGGTCGAGGGCGAACTGTTCTCTGGAGCCGTCGCCGCCGATGATCGCGATGCCGGGATGGGCCTCGGTGCCGTGCTCCCACGCGTCGTGCAGTTCGAGCATCTCCCGTGGCGTGTTGAGGGAGACGAAACAGCCCGACGGCAGGAAGCCGCGGTAGAGCCACGATCTGCTCTGCAGATAGGCCCGCCAGGCGTCCGGCAACGGGCGGCCGAGCGTCTCGGCAGCGACGGCGAACTCCTCGTCGGGCACAGGGGCCCGGTAGTGGGCCTCCTGAACGATCGCGCCGACGATGTTCGCGTTGAAGTCGTCGAGATCCTCGGCCGGGATCCAGTACTCCAGCACGTCACGCCCGCCCACCTGCTGGACTTCGTAGCGGTCGAGGAACTCGCGGCGAACGGTGAACCGCGTGACGTAGCCGACTCCGCCGGAGGGGACGTTCCAGTCACGAGCGATCTTCGTGGCGTACCACCGGTTGAGCACCGGGTAGAAGATCGGCTGGTCGGGCAGGCGTGGCGGCCACGCCCGCCACTGCGACGCGGCGACGAGATCGAGCTCCGCCTGGCCGGTAGGCCGCCACAACGTCACCACGTCATCGGCGGTGATCCCAGTCTGCATGCGGGCAGGTTAGTACCAGTACGTCACCGGATCTCCCGGACCCGGCTTCTGCGCCGCCCGCACCGAGCGGGGTGGGCCTGCGGCGTCCGCTCAACTCATGCCAATTGCGCCCGAAGAACCACAGGTCGATAAGGCGCGCACCGGCACGGCGTCACGACCACCCGTGTGAGGGCCCGCCTGAGGGTGCGGCGACCATGCGGCGACCATGCGGCGAGAACTCGATCGACGGCATGTGGCGATAAAGGGTGACCTGTCGAACGATCAGCGGAGGTACCGACGTGCGTCACCTGACATCGAAGTCGACCAGGCTGGGGGCCCTGCTGCTCATGGCGGTGGCCGGAGCGACCGCCTCTGCCGGTGGTGCGTCCGCCGACGGCGCGCCGGAGGCCGGAGCCGCTCCGGCCTCCGGGTGGCGGCATCACGACGTGCCGGTCCAGGGCAGCGCGAACCTGACCGCCGTCGTCGCTACCGGCCGAAGCGACGCCTGGGTGGGTGGTTTCCACGTCAAGATCAATGGGGCGTCTATGTCCCCTGACGCTCCCGGTGCCCGGGCCGCGGACGACCTGTGCGACACGATCACGGCGGACTTCCCCTCACTGATGCTGCGCTGGAACGGGATCGCCTGGAACCAGGTCGCGGTGCCCAATGTCGGGCGGATCAACGATCTTTCCGCCGCGGGCGCGAACGACATGTGGGCGCTGGGCGACTGCGGCCTGCTGAGGTGGGACGGCCGGAGCTGGAAGAACACCGCTCACGCCGAGGTTCCGGGAGAACAGGCCTCGGTCAACGACCTCCACACCACTGGCCCCGAGGAGGCCTGGCTCGTCGGCAACACCTACGACGTTCTGACTGAAGTCGAAAAAGGGTTCGTCCAGCGCTGGAACGGCCGGAACTGGCGGCTTCTCACCCTGCCGGCCATCGAGGACTCCCATCATCTCAGCTCCGTCGCCGCACGCGGTGCGAACGACGTCTGGGTCGTCGGCACCGTGTACGGCGACGACGCTCGCCCCGACCGGCTCCTGCTCCTCCACTGGGACGGCACCTTATGGGAGCGCGTGCCCGAGCCCGAGACGGGCCAGTGGACCCTGCGCCCTGAGGAGGTGCGGATAACGGCGCGTGACGACGCGTGGGTCGTCGGCTGGAGTAAGACGGCACCCGACCGCGAGCAGATCCGGCGCCCGATGATCCTGCACTGGAACGGGCTCCGCTGGACGACCTCGCCGGTGCCGGACGGGCCGGGTGAGCTGTATGACATGAGCAAGAGTGGCGGGCGGGGGTGGGCGGTCGGCGACACCTTCTCTCCCACCGCGCCCACCTACGAGATGTACGTGCTGCGGTGGGCGGGGGACCGGTGGGTGAACCATCCCGTGCCCCATGAGGGCGAGGGGATGATCAATGGCGTCGCGGCCGTCCCCGGCGGGGACACCTGGGTCGTCGGCTCTACCGCCGGCCCGTACCCGATGATCGCACGCCATGCGGAGGACGTCGGCTAGTGCGTTGACCGCCACGCGCCGACGCGGCGGGTCCAGGGGCCGCACGAGGTCCCGGCCCCGCCGGGCGGCCACCGGCGCACCGGACGCTCCGGACGATCTGGCGGGATCAGCGGATCAGCGGTAGGGCGTAGGCGGCCGTGCTCACCAGGGTGGCGATGGTGAGGACCGACATGCCGGCGAGGATGGCCCAGCGGCCGGCCTGGTAGCTCGCGGGCACCAGTGCGGCGTCGCGGCCGCGGGCCTCCCACGGCGCGCGCAGCGGGGCGGTGCCCGGCAGTTCGGGCCCCGGCAGTTCGGGGTCGGTATCCGCCGGAGCCGCGATGCCGTCGCCGACCGGCAGCCCGGTGACCCAGCCGAGCAGTTCGGCGACCAGGGCCGGTTCGGTCGTCAGGCCCGAGCCGAAGTAGCGCACTTCGGCGGCGAGCTGGTCGAGGGCCCGGATGGAGTTGCCGAGCCCGAGGCCCTCCAGCCAGTCGCGGACCGCGGCACCCGACTCCGGGTGCTCCAGGTGGCGCCCGACGATGGTGTGGGCCAGCAGGTCGGTCTTGGTGACGACCACCGCGACGCGCTTCTGGCGGCCCCGGTCGCGCCGCGATCGCAGCTCGTTGAGCACGCGCTGCAGGGTGTCGGCGGGATCCTCGTCGGACGAGGCGACCGCCTGCTCGACCAGTTCGTTCTCATCGCCGGTCAGGGTCCGCCGCACCTGCGGAAGCGCGAACGGGTCCATCACGAACAGCAGTGCCTCGCCGTGGTCGAGATAGCGCAGCGACTCGACCAGGGTGGCACCGGTGAAGTGCTCACCGGCCGGGTCGAACAGGTAGAGGATCCGGTGGCCGGCGCCGGGCAGGTCGACGTCGACCATCGTGGCGAGAGGCAGCTCCGGACCGGTCTTGGCCAGCCGCCCTCCGCGTTGGAACTCCTGTACCGCTCCGGCGTAGGCCTGGGCGTGCCGCCGCTCGACGAAGGTCACGGTGCCGTGCGCGGCCCGGGCGCGAGCGTGCAGCGCGCGGATCGCCAGGAACATGAACGTGGTCTTGCCCGCGGCCGGGCCGCCGACGAAGGGCAGTGGCTCGACCCGCACCCGGCCGATCCGCTCCGGCAGCCGCCCGTTGCAGTGGGGGCAGTAGGCCGTGAGCCGGAACCGGCCGAGCGGGATGGTGGTCGGCAGCCGGGCGCCGCACCGGCACACGTGCCTGACCGCGCCGAAGGAGTTCGGGGCGAGCCTGCGATGCCGCTCGCCGCAGGCCGGGCACTCGTACACCGGCAGGGCGACCTTCTCGTAGCAGAACGGGTGGGGACAGGTCTGCAGGATCCGCCCGTACGCCATGAACACCCGTTCGACGATGCCGAGCACCAGCACGCAGACGAGCCATCCGGCCAGCCCGACCGCCACCACCGCCGCGTACAGCAGGGTGAGCAGCGCGCCGAGCAGAGCGGCCGGGACGGCGGCGAGCACGATGCCCGAGCAGATCGCCAGCCAGAGCGGGAAGGTGAAGAAGCCCCAGATCCCCGACACGAGCGTTCTCGTGGTGGTCGTGAGCGCGACGGTGGCGGTCATAGTGATCTTGGGCATGATGCCGCGGGTGATCGCCCACAGGTCCCGCCAGACCTGCGCCAGCAGGTAGTGCCGGTAGGCCGGATCGGGCACCGGGGCGCCCTGCGAACGGGCCGAGCCGGGCGGCGCGACCGGTGCGAGGCCCTTGGCCGGGGCGGGCACCAGGGCCCGGCAGGCGTACACGTAGTAGTAGCCGATCGCGCACGCGGCGGCCGCGACGAGCGAGACGGAGAACACGACAGGGAAGACGAACACGAACCCGACCCACATGGCACCCAGCCACACGACCACCAGCAGCGCGACGAAGACGGCCTGCACTCGTCACCTCCCGCGCCGCTGACGCCGGGTCTGCGCCGCCAGAGTCCGGCTGCGCAGTTCCCTGAGCCCGGCCCGCAGGTCGCGGTCGTGGCGGAAGCAGGCGTCGAGCTGGAGATACGACAGCCGGCCGGCGGCCTGCCCGGCCGCCCACGCCTCGAGCGCCTCGGGGAACACGCTGAGGCGGCGCAGCCGGATCGCGACCTCCATGAGCTCGTTGCGCGCGGCCTTGCTGTGCTTGCCGGCGGTCCACTCGGCCACCAGCCGGTCGCGGGCCGGTGCGGGCGCCTCGGCCAGCACCGCCGCGCGGAACCGTGGCGCTCGCAGCGCGAGGCGCTGCGCCGCGCAGCGGACGACGCAGTCGGTCAGCGGCGTGGACGCCCCGGTCACCACGTCGATGTCGGCGAGCCCGAGGGCGGCCGCCGCGGCATCGCCGGCCCGCACCGCCGAGGCATAGGCCTGGACGAGGGCCGCGTCGGCGGCCGGGCGGTCGTCGGCGGTCAGCGCCTCGCGCGTACGCCGGGCGAGGTCGAGGGTGTCCGGCGCGTCGAGGTCGTCTCCGCTCTCGGCCAGCCGGGTGAACACCCGCGACGGCAGGTCGTACAGGCAGCGGAAGTGGGGGAGCGCGGCGCCGAAAGAGTCGATGACCGCGAGGCACTCACGGGCGGTGGGCGGCTCGGCCCACACGGCGTGCAGTACGTCCTCGACCGCTGACCGGGGTTCGGCGAGTTCGAGCAGGACCCGCGTGACCTCGATCCGCCGTTCCCTGCGCCGCCGCCCGACCGATCGCAGCACGTCCAGCGCGACGGCTCCCGGCAGCCACGGCGGTGCCGGTGCGGGGCCGGGGACCGGATCCGCCGCCGGGGCCGCGTCCGTGTGCGCGTCCGGGGTCGTGTCGGCGTCCGCGACCGGGGCCCTGGCCGGGCGCGGGGCCTTCCGCGCGTACAGCAGATCACAGGCGGCGTCGGTGAGCACCGCGGCACGGGTGCTCTCGTCGGTCGCGGCGAGCCCGGCGAGCGCGCCCGCGATGAGCGGCTCGCGCACCGCCATGGGCACGAGGCGTACGGCGGCGGTCAGGTCGGCGGTGCCGCGCCGGGCGCATCCGACGGCGGCCGCTTCGACACCGGGGCCGGGCACGTCGGCTCCGACGCGCTCCAGCAGCCCGGCGATCAGCGCGACCTCGGTGAGGTCGGGTGCCGTGAGCAGCGCCTCCTCGACGATGGGGGTGAGCCGGTCGCGGGCGGGTTCCGGCAGGGTGAGGTCGGGCAGCCGGGAGCGCAGGGCGGGGTCGCGAAGCGCCAGCACGACACAGCGGGCCGCGCATCGCTCGGCGAGGTGCGGATCCTGCACCGCCCAGTTCATGATCGCAACGGCCAGGTCGAAGCCCATGCCGGGGAGCGTCGGCGTGAGGTCGCGCCAGACCCATCCGGGCACGTCGGCGCCGTGCCGGCTCAGCAGCGTGGCGGCCTCGGCCTCCTCGCCCGGCGTCACCGTCTCGTCGCCCTGGCACAGCGCGAGCAGTGCCGCGGCCCGGTCGAGCACGACGTCGAGCGGGGCCGTGATCTTGGAGCGGAGCGCGGCGTCGGCGAGCTCGCCCATCGCGTCCAGCCCCGCGAAGTTGAGATCGCGCCAGCACTGCGCGGCCGTCCGCGCGTAGCGGCCCCGGGCGGCGCGCGGTGACTCGCCGGCCGGTGCGGCGCGGTCGCCCGCGTCGCGGTGGTCCTCGAGGCGGTGGTCCGTGTCGCGGTGGTACTCGACGCGGCCGCCCATGGCGTGCGGGGCGTCGACGAAGAAGACGGGGCCGTCGTGGCGGGTCGTCTCCCACACATCGGGCGTGGTGCCGACGACGCGCTGCGGCGCCACCCCCGGATCGGCGCTGTAGGTGATGAACGACATCAGCGCGGCGGCGGGCACCGGCAGGGAGTACGAGACGACCGCGATCCACCGCGCGATGAGCTCGGTGTCGTCGGCGACCAGTATGATCCGGCCATGGTCGCGCCCGAGGACGGTGGTGACGGCGTCGATCAGCCGGGCCAGCAGGTCATAGGTCGACGCGACGTCCCACTGGTCGGCCAGCCAGTCGGCGAGCGCGTCGGGTTCGAAGCCGTCACCGGGGGAGAGCTCGTCGAGGGCCGGGAGTAGCCCGCTCGCGGGGGCGTCGTCCCACAGCGGGGCGTGCCAGAGCTCCATCGGGCGCAGCCCCTCGAGCTCAGCGGTGTCGGCCACCACCGCGTGCGCGAAGAAGTTGCCGTACCGCCCGGAGTAGTCCCGGCCGAGGTAGCGGCACCGGACCAGCACGGGCCGCTCGTCCAGCCGGTCGTAGGCCAGCCCCACCGGGAACCGCGCCAGCTCGTCGGTGCTCGGGGAGAGCGGGGCGTGCGGTGGCGGCCGGTAGACCATGAGCGGTGACACGGCGGTGCGCAGGCCCGGCGGCAGCCCCGGGGTCTCCGCGACGAACTGGAAGCCGGCCCGGCCGTCCGGGCCGGACTTCGCGGAGGTGTAGTGCAGCTGCCAGGCCACGGCTCACGCGTTCCTTCCGGCCGCCGGCCAGGGGCTCGCCGCCGCGCCGCGGACGCCGTCGAGCATCCCGAACCGGTGCAGCAGCCACAGCAGCGGATCCTCCGCCCGATAGGGCTGCACGCCGCCCGCGCCGACCCGGCCGTCGCCCGGCATGCCCCCCAGCGCGGACAGCCCGAAGAACCCGTACTCCAGGTAGTGCTGGCGCAGGTAGCGGTCGAGCTGTCCGGCCTGCCACTCGTGCAGCAGCGCCCGGACCTGCTCGTCGACCGCCTCGCGGTCGTCGAGGTCGAGGGCGCCCTGGCTCTGCCGGGAGCGGTGCAGCGCCGACTGGCGGGCGAAGGAGGGCTGCAGCGCGTCGATCTTGGTGAGGGCGACCGCGACCGGGATCCGCAGCCGGTCGCCCGAACGACGCGCCTGGAGCGCCTCGGTGACCCGGGCGATCACGTTGATCGGCTCGCTGTCGGGATCGTCGGCGGTGACCGGCAGTGCCCCGCCGACCAGGGCCGCCCGGGCACCGGGCAGCTCCAGCGGATCGACGAGGAAGATGACGGCGTCGGCCGCCTCGAGATAGCGCAGGTGCAGGTCGCGCACGTCGCGGCTGCGCAGGTCCTCGCCTGCGGTGTCGAACAGTACCAGCGTGAGCGCGTCGTTGCCGCCGCCGAGGTTCAGCCGTCCGAAGCGGGGGCGCCGCGTCCGGGTGAGGAGGTAGACCAGTGGCTCGCGCGGCGTCGTCGCCGCGCTGGCGGTGGTCGGCAGCAGCCGCCGCTCGTCGTACAGTGGCCGCGCGAAGTCCCGCTTGTAGCGGTCGATGGTGCGGTCGTCGCAGGCCACCAGCGAGGTGTCGAGCTCGGTGCCGATCCGGTTCATCAGCTCGTGCAGCAGCACCGCGATGTAGGTGCTCTTGCCCGCGTTCTTGGCCCCGACGAGCGCGACGATCCGGCCCGGGGTGTCGCAGTAGGCCGACGGCAGGGGGTTGTGGCACTCCGGGCACACCCGCCGTCCGGTGGGCTTACCGCAGGCCGGGCAGGCGGCCCGGCCCCGTCGGCCGGACGCGGAGAACACCGGTGGGAGCGAGGCGGCCGCGGCCGACCCGGTGTAGTCGGCGAGCCTGCGGTCGAGCACCGGCTCGCAGCCCGGCCCGCGACCCGCCCGCCCGAGGCAGCGGAACTCGATCCGCTGGGCGGGCACCGCCGCGAAGCAGTACGGACAGGTGATCGCGCGCATCCTCAGCCCTTCATCTGGAGGCGGCGGACCGGTGGGTCGCTCAGCTCGATCTCATCATCGGCGGCGAAGCAGCGCAGCCAGAACGACCCGGCCCGCCGGGGATGCGGCAACGACAGCTCCACCGGAACCTCCAGTTCGTCCCAGGACGCGACGGTATCTCCGTCGCCCGGGTGCTGTGGCATCACGCGGCCCTCGCGCAGCACGAGCAGCAGGCGCGGGACGCGCACCGGCTCCTCGGACCGGAGCGCCACCACGAGGGTGCGGCGCCAGGGCGGCCCGGTCAGGCGCAGGTCGTAGTCCACGAGGGATCGCGGGGACACCATCACGGGTACCGGCGCGCCGACGACGCGGGCCTCGCCGCCCATGCCACTCGAGGCCACGAGTACGTCGACCTGCCGGGTCTCGGGCGCGGCCAGCCGCACCCCTCCCTGCGCCTCGTAGGCGGCCCGGGTGATCAGAGTTCGGCGTGGATCGGAGCCGCCCACCTGGTAGGTGAGCTCGACCTCGGCGACGTCGGGCGGCCAGTCGAAACCGACGTGCACCGTCGCCCCGTGGCGCCGCGCGACGACATTGCTCGGCGGCGGCAGGTTCACGTGCCGGCGGTGAGTCCCGACCGCGGCCGCCTCGCCCGAGACGGTGACGGCGAGCAGCACCCCGCTCGCGCCGGGACGTACCGCGAGCCCGTTCGCGGTCGGCGTCGCCGGTACGGCCCGGCCCGCCCGGCGCACCTCGGCCAGCGGCACGACGGTGCCGTGCGGCCAGGGCGGCGGACCGGCGAGCAGGACGAACTCGGTGGTGCCGCGCCGGGGCGGGTCGAAGCCCAGGAGCAGCCGGCCGGCCTCGCCCGGATCGGGCTCCAGCGTGAACCCGGCCACGGGCTCGGGCGGCGCACTCGGGCTGGCGGACACCCGTACACCCGGGGTCGTCACCTCACGGCCGGACTCGTCGAGATAGACGGCGGCCACGCGATAGTGGTAGGTCGTCCCGTTCCTGACCGCGTCGCGGAAGCCCTCACGGTCGGCCCGGACCACCACCCTCGGCAGGTCCACCGAGGCCTCGTCGCGGGTGACGAGCACCCGGGCGGCCGCGGGCGGGCACCGCCACCGGCCCGTGACGACCCCGTCGCCGGCCACGAGCTCCACCTCGGCCGGTTCCGGCCGTACCAGGACGGGACCGGCCACCGCGGGGGCCGCGGCCGTGTCGCCCCGCCGGGCGATGATCGCGTAGAAGAGCGGCACGTTGACCGGCGGGCGGCCGTCGTAGGCGCCCGTGCCGCTGCTCGCGATGATCTCGCCGTCCGCCGAGTCGCGCGGTGGCCGGCCGCGCCGGCGTACGACGCGGTAGCCGATGTCACCCACCTTCGACGGTGACTCGCTCCAGCTCAGGCGCACGGCCGTGCCACCGGCGTCGACGGTGGCGGCGGCCTCCGCGACCGGCCGCGGCGGAAGCCGTCGCTGGTGATCTTCCGCACCGGGCAGGTCGCGGACCAGATGCAGGGCGTCGGCGAGCAGCCGCCACGCCCGGTCCGGGTCGGGGCATTCCACGGCCTCATCGCGCAGCCTGACGGCGGTGGAGAGCCGCTCACGCGCCTCGGCCGCGAGTACCTCGGCGCTCTCGGCCTCCCGCCGTGCCGCGCTCTGCGCACCGGCCCGTTCGGCCTCGCCCGCGGCGGGGAGGGCCGAGTCGGCGAGCAGGGCCGCGGCGTGCACCGCGCCGGCGTCGAGCAGCTCACGCAGCCGCCCGGCCAGGCCGCCCGCCGGGCCGCTCTCTCTCAGCACGGCGAAGACCAGGCGCCTGGCCTCACCCGGCTCGATGCCGAGGCCGTCGACGGCGTACCGAAGAAGCGCCCGTTCGGAGGCGCGCTGCCGGTGCCGTTCCCGCAGCCGGTCCACGAGGTCGTACCGGACCAGTTCGGCCAGTCGCGCGCCGTCGCCGGTGTCGCCGCCGAGGGCCGAGCGCAGCGCAGCCAGTACCGTCTCGGCGTTGGTGGAGCTGGTGTCCCTCGGCCGCCGGGCCCAGTCGGCGGACACGGACGCCACCACCGATGCGTCCAGCCGCACTCCGGGCGCCTGGAAACCGCCCATCACCCGCATCGGACCGGTGAGCCGCGCGCCGAACAGGAAGTCGGCGAGATGCCGGTGACCCAGCACGGCGAGGGACTCGCGCGCCTTGAGATAACCCTGGTACGGCGCGGACGCCGGGAGCGGGTCGGGTTCGCGCACCTCGACGCGTTCGGTCGTCAGGAACGACTCCAGCTCTGCGCGGGCGAAGCCGCTGGACCGCGCGATGGCCTCCAGGTCGCCCGGCGACAGCAGCCGCAGCGGCCCGGCGGCGTCGAGCAGGCGTGCCCTCGCGTCGGACCGCCGGCGCTCCGTGCGCTCCGTGCCGCCGCGCAGCCGGGCGCGCAACGGGCCGGCGTCACCGCGCTCGGCGGCCGCGAAGACGGGCGCGAGCTCGCGGTGCTCGGCTTCGAGCCGGTCGATGAGCTTGCGGTACTTCAGCTGGCCGCGGGCCCGGCGCCAGCACTGCCGCACCAGCTTGACCTGAGCCGCGACGTCCTGAGGGGACAGCGGGTCGCGCAGCTGGTAGCGCACCCGCAGATCCTCTGGCGGCTGGTCCCCGGCGTTGCGCGCCGGTTCGAGGACCTCCCGCTTGTAGTGGTCGTCGAAGTTCAGGCCGATCCCCTTATCGAATATGCCCCCGTGAGCGGGCGCGCGCGGTCTGGACTGAGGAGCGCGCGGAGCGAGGTACGAGCGAGCACGTGACGAGGGAAGACCGCGCGACGAGGCGCCCGCGAACCGCCGAGCGGAGCGAGGCCATGGGCTCTGAGCGGGCGCGCGCGGTCTGGACTGAGGAGCGCGCGGAGCGAGGTACGAGCGAGCACGTGACGAGGGAAGACCGCGCGACGAGGCGCCCGCGAACCGCCGAGCGGAGCGAGGCCATGGGCTCTGAGCGGGCGCGCGCGGTCTGGACTGAGGAGCGCGCGGAGCGAGGTACGAGCGAGCACGTGACGAGGGAAGACCGCGCGACGAGGCGCCCGCGAACCGCCGAGCGGAGCGAGGCCATGGACTCAGCTCACCTGGACGCGGGACAGGGCCGCGCGGGAGCGCTCGACGTCCTCTTCGGACATGCCGCCCACGTCGACCGTCAGCTCGAGCCGCTCGCCGGTCTCCTTCTCGACTGCGGTGACGTGCAGAAGGCCGGAGGCGTCGAGCGCGAACGTGACCTCGATGGGCCAGCCCGCCTTCTTGCCCGGCGGCACCTTGATGACCCCGGTGGCGATCTCGGTGTTGTCGGTCACCTCCGCCGACTCGGCGGCACCCGCCTGTTCCATCACCCGCACGTCGGCGGCGGTCTGGTCGTCGTTGACCGTGAAGAAGTCCTCGGTGCGGGCCGCGGGCAGCTCGTCGTTGGCGTGCACCAGATGGGCGACCTGCTCGAGGTTGTTGGCCCGGTCGAGCACCACGATGCCGAAGGCGCGCGAGGCCACCGTCTTGATCTGGCGGTTGGCGATCTGACGCTGCTGCTCGGCGGAGAGCCCGGCCCGGCTGGCCATCTCCTCGGCCCGCTCCTCTGCGCCCTGCAGCAGAAGCCTGCGGAACGTCTCCTCGAAGGCGTAGAGGGCGGCGCCCTTGGCCACCGCGAGGTCGGGGTCCTGCAGCTTGGGCGGCAGGCCGAGTTCGGTCTCGAGCCGGGCGGCCACCGCGGGCATCTTCGTCGACCCGCCGACGAGCACGAGGTCGTCGTAGTCGGAGACGCCCTTCTCGCTCGCGGTGGCGAGGGTGCGGCCGGTGATCTCCACCGTACGGTCCAGCAGGTCCTTGGTGATCTCCTCGAACTTCTCCCTGGAGACCTCGACGGCGGCGACCCGGCCCTCGTGCATCACCCGCACGGTGTGCTGGGTACGGGAGGTCAGCGCCTTCTTGGCCTCCTCGGCGTCGCGGCGGAGCTGCTGCTCGGTCTGCTTGTCGTCGAGCGGATCGCCCGCGTCGGGGTGCTCGGCTCGGAAGCGCTCGGCGAGGTACTCCACCAGGCGCTCGTCCCAGTCGGCACCGCCGAGCTCGTGGTCGCCGTCGGTGCAGACCACCTCGATGTGGCCGCCCTTGAGTGCGATGACCGTGGTGTCGAAGGTGCCGCCGCCGAGGTCGTACACGAGGATCGTGCGGTCCTGCTCCGGGTTGAGCACGCCATAGGTGATGGCGGCGGCGATCGGCTCGGAGATGATGTCGATGACGTTCAGCCCGGCGATGCGGCCGGCCTTGCGGGTGGCGTCGCGCTCGGCGGCGCCGAAGTAGGCGGGGACCGTGACGACGACGTCACGGGCGTCCTCGCCGGTGGTGGTGCGTGCGTCGGTGGCCAGCTTGAGCAGGATGAACGCCGACAGTTCCTCGGGGGTGTACTCGAAGCCGTGGACCGGCCGGGTGAGGTCGCGGCCCATGTCCCGTTTGATCAGGCTGACGACGTTGTCCGGTTCGAGTACGGCGGTGTCCTTGGCCGCGGCGCCGACGACGACGTTGTCGCCCGACTCGAAGTAGACGACGGACGGTGTGGTGTCGGTGCCCTCGAGGTTGCGCAGGACCGTGGGGCGGCCGACTTCGTCGATGGAGGCGATGCACGAGTACGTCGTGCCCAGGTCGATCCCGTAGACAGCCATCTTTTCCACCTACTCGGGGTCGGGTTCAGGCGAGATGTTCTCACGGTCGTCGGACTTGAACCGAGCGACGACGACCTCGGCGCGCCGTACGACCCGTTCACAACGGGTGAAACCGTCCGTACGGGCGCTGACGACGGTGCCGTCGAGTTCGGGCCGGTCGACCGGTTCGGTCGCGACCGGCCGGTGCCGCGCGGGGTCGTAGAGGTCGCCGGGCTCGACGGTGAAGCGCTCGACGCCGGAGCGGGCGAGCGCCTCGGCGATCTCGTCGGTGACGGCGGCCAGCAGCGGCGCGATGTGGACCGGATCGGGCGGCTCCGGCGCCGCCCAGCGCTCGGACTCGCGCTTGGTCATGTCATGCAGGCGGTAAAGGGCGGCGCGCACCGGCTCGTACATGGCCTGCAGCTCGCCTCGGCGCAGCAGTTGGTTGTCCTCGTGCAAGCGGTCGATGATCGCTTCGCGGTGCGCGGCGCGCTCGCTGTCGCGGCCGACCATCCGGGTGAGCTCGGCGAGCGCCGAGCCGATCTCGCCGAGCTCCGCCATGACCCCGTCGATGTCGGCGGGCCCCTCTTCGGCAGGCGGATCCTGTGCACTCGACACGGGCAGCAACCCTAACGAGCAGTAACGCTCGGCGTAAGGTTTTCTGTCCATGTTCTTGGCCGTGTTCTTGGCCGTTCCGTGCCGCGGGGGCCCTGGTGGGAAAGCCGAACCGGACCACCGATCGATCGAATGTGCCGAGCCGGAAGAGGCCGGGCGGACGGCCGGCCGACGGCTCGGAACCGGCGGGCATCGGCACCGTTCATGACCGCTCGGTCGTGATCGACAACGGCGGCCCGCTCGCTGAACCGCTGCCGCGACGGCAACAGCCTTGGGCGGTCCGCCGCAGCTCAGGGGGTGGTTCAGGGTGGCGGGAGCCGTGTTTCTCAGCGATGATACGAGCAGGCAACAGATATGAAATATGTATGACGCAGCATAGTCGCGCCATTCCTTCTTATTTCGGGGGTAAACAATGTTGCTGAGAGTTCGCGTTCGGCTACCGGACCGGCCGGGATCGCTGGGCAAGGTCGCCAGAACATTGGGCGCCGCCGGCGCCGACGTGGTGCAGATGGTCGTCCTGGAGCGAGACGTCGGCCGGGCCCTCGACGACCTCACGGTGGCCTGGCCGTCGGGGGCGGGCATCGAGCGGCTCTGTGACGGGCTCGCATCCATCCCCGGCGTCGAGATCATCGGGGTGTGGCCGACGGCCGAGCCGCAGGGTGCCTTCCCGGACGCGGCACTGATCGGGCAGCTCGCGGCCAACCCCGACGGCGGGCTCGTCATCTTGACCGACGCCGTCCCCGCCATCCTCAGCGCCGACTGGGCCGGGCTGCTGCGTCCCGGGCGGCCCGCCGCCGAGGGCGGCGAACGGCGGCCGGACGACGCGGTCGTCCTGCACTCCAGCGTCGGCGCATTCGGCGACATCGACGTGCCCGACGTGAATCCGGTCCGGCCGCGGTCCTTCACCGCCAAGGACGGAACGCAGTACACCATCGCACCGATCGCCGACGGTGAGCTGGTACTGGTCGTCGCGCGCACCGGCGCGCCGCCGTTCCACCGCACCGAGGTGTTCCGGCTCGCCCAGCTGGTCACCGCCGCCGAGGCGGTGCTGGGGGCGCGCCGGGGCGTGATCAACGCCGAGGTCGAGATCGTCTGACGACCGGACGGCGCGTCGTCGGGGGCGGTCTCATCCGGCGTGTCCGGGCTCATCCGGCGCGTCCGGGCGGTCTCATCCGGCTCATCCGGCGTGTCCGGGCTCATCCGGCGTAGGCGGGGGAGGGCAGTCCCTGCCCGGCGTCCGGCACCACGAACACCGATCCGCTCAGCGGCTCGTCCGAGCGGGCGGACGTGATGTAGAGATCGGTGAGGTCACGGCCTCCGAAGGCGCACGCCGTAGTGTTCGCCGCCGGTGCCTCGATCACCCGGTCGAGCTGCCCCGAGGGCGTGTAGCGGTGCACGCGGCCGCCACCGTAGAGAGCCACCCAGACGCACCCGTCGGCGTCCACCGTCAGCCCGTCCGGCAGGCCGGGGCCGTCGCCGGCGGCCTCGCCGGCGAGGGTGAAGGGTCGCCGGTTCGTCACCGTCTCGCCGTGGTAGTCGAACACGTCCACCCGTCCGGTCGGGGTGTCGATGTAGTACATGAGCCGTTCGTCGGGGCTCCACCCGAGCCCGTTGCTGATCGTCACGTCGTCGAGGATGGTCGTGACCTCACCGCCGGGGGCGACGCGGTAGAGCGCACCTCCGCCGGGCACCTGGTCGTAGCGCATCGTGCCGGCCCACAGCGACCGGTCGGGCGCGATGGCGGCGTCGTTGCCGCGGACCCCCTCCCTGGCGAGCTCGGCCAGCCACCGGAAGGTCCCCTCGGGCTCGTACAGCCCGATGCCGTCGCGCAGGTTCACCACGAGCCCGCCCTCCTCGCGCGGCTTGGCGGCGCCGACGTGCTGGTCGGTGCCGCGTGAGGCGTCCTGGCCGGTGCCCGGATCATAGGTGTGGATCATGCAGCCGAGGATGTCGACCCAGATCAGGCGGCCCGTGGCGGGATCCCAGGTAGGGCCCTCGGCGAGCTCCGCGCCGGCGGCGACGGCGACCTCGACCTCGGTGCCGCTCATGCCCTGTCCCCACCGCCGCGGTGACCGAGCCGCGCGGACAGGCCGGCGGCCCCTTCGCGCACGAGCTCTCCCCACTCCCGCCGCCGGTCGTCGTTCCATCGAAGTGTCGGTACCGAGATGCTCATGGCCGCGACCATAGCGCCGGTGTGGTCGTAGACGGGCGCCGCCACACAATGGACCGCCTCGTTGGACTCGCAGTCGTCATAGGCCAGACCCCGCGCTCGCACCTCGCCGAGATGGGAGCGCAGCCGCGCGGGCGAGGTGATGCTGTTCGGCGTCATGCCGGGGAGCTTCCGGTCGCGCGGATACCGGGCGTCCAGTGCCTCGGCGCCCAGGCCGCTGAGCAGCATCTTGCCCAGGCCGGTGCAGTGCGCGGGCAGCCGCCGCCCGACCGCCGACACCATGCGCACCGGGTGGGTGCTGTCCACCTTGGCGACGTAGACCACGTCGGTTCCGTCGAGCACCGCGACCTGGACGGTCTCGTCGCATTCGGCCGCCACCTTGAGGGCGGCCTCGCGACCCTCGGCGGCGAGGTCGAGCCGGTCGGCGAACACGCTGCCGAGCTGGAAGAGCCGCAGGCCGAGCCGGTAACGGGTCGGCTGGCCGGACACCGGGACGAGGTAGGAGCGTTCCACCAGCGTGGTGACCAGCTCGTGCACGGTCGTACGGGGCAGTCCCAGCCGTTCGGTGATGTCAGGTGCGGACAGGGTGGGGCGATCCAGAAAGAGCTCGAGCACGTCGAGCGCTCGGCCGACCGCGGGGACCATGCGACCCATGACTGCCACCTCGTCTGACCGGTCGGACCGGCATCGCGTTGGACAGGCATCGCGTCTGACCGGCACCTCGCTGGACTGGCATCTCGCTGGACTGGCAGCTCGCCGGACCTTGTGCGAGATACCGAACGCACTCTAACAAATGACCCGTTGACGGAGCCGCATTTGATGCTTACCGTCCATGTGCAGGCGGCTTCTCGAACATAGTTCGAAATATCGAACAGGAGCGCGTGGTGGACCTCGACGGCCGGCACGGGATGGCGAGCACCCGGCGGTACCTCTCCTCGCTCGGCCTGCCCGAACGCGATCTGGGGGAGCTGCCGGCCTCGGCCAAGCGCTTCCCCGACGGGGCTCAGTTCCGGGTGGAGATCCCGTCGGTGGAGGGACCCGAGCCGCTGCGGGCCGTGCTGGGGGCCGCGAAGGAGCACGACATCCGGGTCCACCGGATCAGCCAGGGCAGCGGCATGATGCTCCTCACCGACGCGGAGATCGCCGAGATGGTCGCGCTCGGGCGCGAGCACGACGTGGAGGTGTGCCTGTTCGTCGGCCCGCGGGCCTCCTGGGACACCGGCGTCCAGGTCACGGCCGCGTCGGGCGGCGTGGCGGCGGGCGTGCTCCGCGGAGCCGACCAGCTCGTGTACGGCATCGAGGACGTCGTGCGCGGGTGCGAACTCGGCGTTCGCAGCGTGCTCGTCGGCGACATCGGCCAGCTCTGGGTGCTCGGCCGCATGCAGCGGACCGGTGACCTGCCGCCGGATCTGGAGTTCAAGGCCTCCATCTCCTTCCCCACGGCCAACCCCGCCACGGCCCGGCTGCTGGAGGACCTCGGCATCACCACCATCAACCTGCCCACGGACCTGTCGCTCGCGCAGGTCGCGGCGATCAGGCGGGCCGTGGACGTTCCGCTCGACGTCTACGTCGAGGGCGCGGACGACTTCGGCGGGGTCGTCCGCTACTACGAGGTGCCCGATCTCGTCCGGATCGCGGCGCCCGTCCATCTGAAGTTCACCGTCCGCAACGCTCCCGGCCTGTATCCCTCCGGCGGGCACCTCGGCGAGCTCGCCGTCGCCACGGCGCGCGAGCGCGTACGCCGCGCCGCGATCGGCCTGGCGATGCTGGACCGCTACTACCGGGAGGCCGTCGCCAGCCCATAGGCCGGATGCGCGCTCGCGGTTCCGGACACGGGTCCGCGACGGGTCGCCGGGCCACGTTCCACGAACCGTTCACGACCGACCGACTCACGACCGACCGACTCACGACCGACTTCCCCGACTCCCCGAACTTCCCCTCCACCGTGCTCCGGCCGGGCCAGACCTATCGGACGACCACCGTCTACCAGTTCTCGGCGCGCTGACACTCCGGCGGGGCCGGGTGCCTCACCGCCTCGGGCCCGCCGGCCTCGTGACCGCGCCATCCGCAGGGAGGTACGAGTGAAAGACGTCCATCCCACGGTCGAACAGGCCGTCGACACACTGGGCATCACCGGGGTCGCGCGGCGGCGGCTGCTCAGCGGCGCCGGGCTGGTGAGCGCCACCGCGGCCGCGTCGGCGCTGCTGGCGGCCTGCTCCTCCGGCAACAAGAAGGAGTCGCCGGCCGCGGCCGGCGGCCCCGGTGACTTCCCGGCCACCCCCAAGTGGAAATTCGTGTTCGTCAACCACGTGACGACCAATCCCTTCTTCACCCCCACGCAGTACGGCGCGCAGGACGCCTGCGCGCTGCTCGGCTGCCAGTTCCAGTGGACCGGCTCCGAGACGGCCAAGGTCCCCGAGATGGTCAACGCGCTGAACACCGCCGTCTCGGCCAGGGCGGACGGCATCGCGGCGGCGGTGGTCGACAAGAACGCGTTCAGGGATCCGGTCGGCAAGGCCCTCGACGCGGGGATTCCCGTCGTGTCGTACAACGCCGACGGCACCAGGGACGACCCGGGCAGCGCGCGGCTCGCGTACGTCGGCCAGGACCTGTACGTCTCCGGCTACGAGCTCGGCAAGCGCGTCGCCTCGCTCATGACCGGCGGCGACGCGGTCGGCTTCATCGCCACCCCCGGGCAGCTGAACATCCAGCCGCGCATCGACGGCGCCAAGGACGCCATCAAGGCCTCCGGCAAGTCCATCGATTTCACCGACGTCGCCAGCGGCGCGGAACTGCCGAAGGAGCTGTCCACCATCGACGCCTACGTCCAGGGGCACAGTGGGCTCAGGGGCATCTTCGCCGTCGACGCCGGGTCGACCGAGGCGGTCGGCAAGACCGTGGCGAAGTACCGGCTCAAGAGCAAGGGAGTGGTCGCCGGAGGCTTCGACCTGAACCCGGCCACGCTCACCGCCATCAAGGCCGGTGACCTGGACTTCACCATCGACCAGCAGCCGTACCTCCAGGGCTTCCTGCCGGTGCTGCAGCTCTGGCTCTACAAGCTGTCCGGCGGTCTGGTGGCGCCGGCCGACACCAACACCGGCCTGCTCTTCGTGGGCAAGGACAACGTCGACCCCTACCTGGCCACCAAGACCCGGTTCGAGGGGTCGAGCACCCGGCAGCAGGTGCTCAGCCGGTCCGGGGCCATTCCGCACGGCTGAGCGATGAGGGGAGGGGCCCGGCCGGTTCCTCCCCCCACCGGAAGGAGCTGGGACACGCCCGTGAGTGAGACCATCGACAACCGGATCGGCGAGACGCGCGCCCCGTCGCCGGGCCCGCCCGCACGCGGACCCCTGCGGACCGGCGCCGAGGCGTTCCTGCGGCGCCGTGAGGCGAGCATTCTGCTGGTCGCGGTCGCGCTGTTCGTCTACTTCCGTACGGCCAGTGACGTCTTCCTGACCAACGACAACCTGGTGAACATCTCGCAGGTGCTGGCGCCCGCGGCGATCATCGCGGTGGGACAGGTCCTGCTGCTCGTGAGCGGCGAGATCGACCTGTCCGTCGGCATGGTGTTCACGCTCGCGCCGTTCCTGGTGCACTACGCCATCGACTACTACGGCGTCTTCCCGGTCCCCGCCATCGCCCTCGCGCTTTTGGCGGCGTCGGCGATCGGGTTCGTCAACGGGTTCGTCACCGTCGTCCTCAAGGTGCCGTCGTTCGTGACGACGCTCGGCACGCTGTTCGTCGTCAATGGGATCACGCTGACCACCTCGCACGCCTACCCGGCGGAGATCCCGCCGGCCGCCGTGGGGATCGAGGGGTGGTTCGGCCGGGCCCCGTGGGCCGAGCTGATCTGGGCGGTGCTGATCGTCGCCTTCTTCCACGTGGTGCTCACCCGTACGCGCTGGGGGCTGCACACCGTCGCGGTCGGCGGGAACCCGCTCGGCGCGAGCGAGGCCGGCATCCGGGCCGGCCGGATCAAGATCGGCAACTTCATGATCACGAGTGTGCTGGGCGCGTTCGCCGGCATCCTCGAGGCGTTCCGGGTGCAGTCGATCGACCCGACCGCGGGCGGCACGGGCATCATGTTCACCGCCGTGGCCGCCGCCGTCATCGGCGGCACCGCGCTGGCCGGCGGCTCCGGCACGGTCATCGGCGCCTTCCTCGGCGCGCTCGTGCTCGCCGTGCTCGGCAACGGCTTCAACCTCATCGGGATCAGCGCCAATCCGTTCAACCTGATCCTCGGCGCGGCGATCCTCATCTCGATGATCTCCAACGTCTACCTGGCCAGGTTGCGAAGGGCGGGACGATGACCAAGGCGACGACGCATGGAGGGACGGGGACCAATGGAGGGACGGGGACCACGGTGCTGTCGGTCGAGCACGTCGCCAAGCGGTTCGGCGCCGTGACCGCCCTGCGCGACGTCAACCTGCGGCTCCGGCGGGGCGAGGTGCTCGGGCTCATCGGCGACAACGGCGCGGGGAAGTCCACGCTGCTGAAGATCCTCTGCGGTTTTCACCGGCCCGACTCGGGGCGGATCGTGCTGAACGGCGACGAGGTGACCCTCAAATCGGTCGAGCACGCCCGCTCGCTCGGCATCGACGCCGTCTACCAGGACCTCGCGCTCGTGAACGAGCTGACCGTCTACCACAACATGTTCCTCGGCCGGGAGAAGGTGCGGCCGACCCGGCTGCTGAACAACCGCGCCATGCGCCGGGTCGCCGCCGAGCACCTCAGGGACATGGGGGTGAACATTCCCTCGGTCGACGTCGAGGTGGCCAAGCTGTCCGGCGGCCAGCGGCAGGCCATCGCGGTCGCCCGCTCGGTCTACTCCGACGCGAGGATCCTGTTGCTGGACGAGCCGCTCGCCGCCATGGGCGCGAAGGAGGGCGCGCTCATCCTCGACCTGGTCCGCGACCTGAAGCGGCGCGGCGAGGTCTCGATCATCATCATCGCGCACAACTACGCTCAGGTCCTGGAGGTGTGCGACCGCGTCAACCTGCTGCAGCACGGCGAGATCACCTTCGACAAGGCGACCTCGGACACCTCGCTCCAGGAGCTGACCGACCTGGTCGTCGCGGAGTACCGCGCGGCCAGGGGCGGCTGACCGCGGGGCTCGCCGCTCGCCGAGCGTCGTCGCCCCGCACAGGGCCGTGTCCAGTGGGCGGCGCCGGGTCCGGCCGACCTCGCCGCGTGCCGGCGTGCGCGGGGCGGCGTCCCGCGGGACGCGTCGGGGCTCGTCGAGCGGTGCCGGCACTCGTCGGGCCGGTCGGTACGTCCTCAGACGTCGTCGTGCAGGGTCAGTCGTCGTGCAGGGTCAGCGGCGCGAGGGCGATCCGCTTGGCGATGACGTCGTCGCCGGACGAGCGGCCGCGCAGCCGCCGTCCGACCCACGGCACCAGGAAACCGCCGGCCCAGCGCAGGTCCGCGAGCCGACGCGCGCCCCGGCTCAGCTCGGGCAGCGGCGGGAGCGGTTCGCGCCAGTCGCCGCCGGTCGGCACGCCGAGGGCCTCCAGCGTGGCGAGCGCCACCCGGCGATGTCCCGCCGGGGACATGTGCAGCCGGTCGGCGTTCCACATGCGCCAGTCGCGCAGCACGGTCATCGCCCACTGGTCGACGACGTACGCACCGTGCCGTGCCGCGATGCCGCGGATGTGCTCGTTGTAGACCGCCACCCGGCCGCGCGTACGCCGGATCACCGGCGAGCCCACCGGGTCGACACCGGTGAACATCACGACGTCGGCCCCGGTCTCGCGCAGCCGCCGCACCGCGTCCTCGGCCCGCTCGGCCAGGGCGTCCACGTCGGTCCCGGGGCGCAGTAGATCGTTCCCACCGCCCGAGACCGACACCAGATCGGGGCCGAGCGCGATCGCCTGCGGCAACTGGCCCTCGATGATCTGCCCGAGCAGCCTGCCGCGGACCGCCAGATTGGCGTAGGCGAAGCCCTCGGCGCGGGCGGCGAGGGCGCCCGCCACCCGGTCGGCCCACCCGCGCCAGCCGCCCGGGGAGTCGGGATCCGGATCGCCGAGCCCTTCGGTGAACGAGTCGCCGATGGCGACGTACCGCTTCCAGGTCATGGTGGGATTCTGCCGTACGTCTTGGTTAACCGGACAAATAGGCCAGCCGTCGGTGCGGTCCGGGATTGGTGCGGTCAACGGCCGGCGGTGTCCGGCGTCAGTGCGGTCCGGCATCGGTGCGGTCCGGCGTCGGTGCGGTCCGGCGTCAGGCGGCGAAGAACGCCGAGAGCGCGGAGGCGAGATCCGCTGGATCGAGCTGACCGTGCGCCTGGCCCTCCAGGGCCTGCAGCCGGGCGTCGGGAAGGACGTCGGCGACCGCCTGCGCGGCGTCGCTCATGCGGGCGGAGGTCTGGGTGCCGGCCAGCACAAGGATGGGGATGCCGATGGCGGCGAACCGTTGCGCGGGGATCCGCCCGCCGTCCATGATCGCGGCTTCGTAGGCGAGGGTGTGCGCCACCGCCTCCACTCCCGGCCAGAACGGCTCGCCCCTGAGACCGGCCAGCATCTCGGCCGGGACGTCGGCGCCCTTGGTCATGAACAGTTCGACCGCGTCGCCCCGGCGGCCCTCCTTGACCAGCGAGCCGATCTCCTTCTCGCTCGGCAGCGGGGGACGGCTTTCGTCGGTGACGTACGGAGGCTCGAACACCGCGAGCCTGCTGATCGCCACGCCTTCGGCCGCGGCCTCCAGGGCCAGGGCGCCGCCGGAGGATCCGCCGAACACCACCGCCCGGCCGCCGGCCTCGTCGATGACGGCTCGGAGGTCCTCGATCTCCCGCTGGACCGCGTACGGCATCGTGTCGCCGCTGTCGCCCCGGCCCCGCCGGTCGTAGTTGAACACGGTGAAGCGCGGTGCGAGCGCCTCGGCCAGCGCCGTGAAGATCGGGTCGTGCCGGTCGGCGAAGCCGCCGCCGACCAGGACCACCGCCGGCCCGCTGCCCGAACGGTCGAAGGCGATCGGCGTGCCATCGGCGGATTTGACGTGGTTCATCGAGATCAACTCTTCCCTTGATCGTCGTCCATGTGCGGGCGGCCGTGTTCGCCGGTGGTCCGGCGAAGGCGGGCCGCCGCCGACCTGCCGTTCACCGGGCGAACTACTGTGCCACCGATTGCTGTCCTTATCAGGACGAAATTACTTGTCGGTCCCTTGTTGGCTGCCCCTGCGGTTTCGCTGCGCGCGTACGGTATGGATCACGCGCCACTTCGCGGGAGAGGCTGGCCGCATGGCGGACTTCCGATTCGGGTTCAACGTCTTCGGCATCCGGTCGCGGCGGCAATTCGTCGAGCGCTGCCGTACGGCGGAGGCGCAGGGTTACGACATCGCGCTGGCGCCCGACCACCTCGGCGCCCCGGCGCCCTTCCCGGTCCTCATCGCGGCCGCCGAGGCGACGGAGCGGCTGCGGGTGGGGACGCTGGTGCTCAACGTCGGCTTCTGGAACTCGCACCTGCTCGCCCGCGAGGTCGCGACGGCGGACCTCCTCACCGATGGCCGGCTGGAGCTCGGGCTCGGTTCCGGGCACATGAGGTGGGAGTTCGAGGCGGCGGGGATCGAGTGGGAGCCCTTCGCCGCCAGAGCGGATCGGCTGGAGCGCACGATCGAGGAGCTCGGCAGGCTGTTCGGCGGTCCCGACTACGAGGAGCGCGCCCCGCTGCGGGACGCGTACGACCTGCCCGAGCTCAGGCCCGTCCAGCGCAAGGGGTTCGGCGGATCTGGACCGCCCCTGCTCGTCGGGGGGACCGGTGACACGGTCCTGCGCCTGGCGGCCCGGCACGCCGACACGGTCGGCCATGCGGGCGCCATCCAGGTCAAGGGCCGGCCGCCGGGGACCTTCCGGCTGGCGACCGCCGCCGAGATGGACGAACGAGTCCGGTTCGTTCGTGAGCAGGCGGGGCCACGGGCCGACGAGATGGAGTCGAACGTGCTCGTGCAGATGGTCGCCGTGACCCCCGACCGCCGGTCGGTGGCCGAGCACCTTGTGTCCGAGCAGTTGAGCTTCTGCACGGTCGAAGAGGCCCTGGATACCCCGCTCCTGCTCATCGGCACCGAAGAGCAGATCGCGGAGCAACTGCGCGAGAACCGGGAGCGATACGGCTTCACCTACATCACCGTGCACGAGCCGTTCATGGCGGAATTCGCCCCGGTAATCGAACGCCTCCGCTCCGGCTGAACCGACGATGCCCATCCCCAGGTGT
This sequence comes from Actinomadura alba, assembly GCF_014323705.1. Taxonomy (GTDB): domain Bacteria; phylum Actinomycetota; class Actinomycetes; order Streptosporangiales; family Streptosporangiaceae; genus Actinomadura_C; species Actinomadura_C alba. The sequence goes on along the minus strand of NZ_JABVEC010000017.1, from coordinate 9,243 downwards.
CGATCAACGATCGTCACGGGTCGGCGGTCCGGTTGAGAGGGTGGCCGTCGTTCTGGCGCGAACAACTAGATGAGCGGGGCTAAGCCTTCCGCTGATCTGCGCGCTGGCGCTTTGGTCGGAAGGGTGGTGGCCACCGTTCTGGCCGGAATAAGTGCATGATCACGGGAGGGGACGGGCTCGATCATGTTGCTCGCGCCAGAATGGCGACCTCCGGGCGCCGCCACACGGTCGACCTGGTGCGCTCCGAGATGGCGTGGCCCGTTCGAGCCCACATCGAATTCACCATCCGCAATGAGAAGGCCCTTTGACTGCGCACCCGCAGAATGTCGGTCCCATCGCAGATGAGGTGGTGTTTGGAGCTCGGCCGGGCGTGGTCGACCGGGTTCGCTCCTGTTTTGGGCCGCCCTTCATCGCCCGCACATGCGAGCTGTCGATTACCGCCTTGGACCAGTCCAGCTGATCAGCGGTATGCAGCTCGGCCAGCAGCAGCTCATGCAGCTTCTCCCACACCCCGGCCTCATGCCAAAGACGCTTGGTCAGGGGTGGAGGAGGACCTTGCCGGCGGTGGGGGAGCCGCTGAGGTTGAGGGCCCGTTCGTAGTCCTCGAGGGGGAGGTCATGGGTGATGAGGGCCTCGGGGGCGAGGATGCCGGCGTTGAAGGCGCGCACCGCGTAGGTCCAGTCGGCGGAGGTCGCGCCGAAGACGCTCGACAGCGTGAGGGCACGCGTGACGATCAGCGAGGTCGGGATCGCGTCGGCCGGGTCGCCGGGGATTCCGGTCAGGACCACGCGGCCGCCCCGGCGGGCGAGTGCGACCGCGGTGTGCGCGGTGCCCGGGGCGCCTGCGGTCTCGACGACGACGTCGAAGCGACCGGTCAGTCGCTCGGCCGCCTCCGGCGGGTGGAAACCGGTCGCTCCGGCCTCGAGCGCGGGCCGCTCGCGTTCGCTTCGCGGGTCGGTGACGGTGAGTTCGGCGGGTGAGGACGCCGCGAGCAACTGCAGGGAGAGGAACCCGAGGGTGCCGGCGCCCACGACGGCCACCGAGTCGCCGGGCCGAGGGGCTGCCTTGCGCAGGGCCGAGGCGACAACGGCGGCGGGCTCCAGCAGGGCGGCCGCGCGCAGGTCGGTGCCGGGGGCGAGGACGTGCAGCAGCCTGGCGGGGAGCAGCAGGTGGTCGGCGAACGCGCCGGGCCGGGTGAAGCCGGTCTCGTCGTAGCCGCCGGTGCACAGGTTCGTGTCGCCTCTGCGGCAGTTGTCGCATGCCAGGCAGGCGCGGTAGCCCTCGCCCACGACGGGGGATCCGACCAGCGAGGGATCGGTTCCGGCACCGACCGCCGTCACGGTCCCCGACCACTCGTGGCCGGGCGTCACCGGATAGGCGGCGAAGCCCTCCGGCCGGGTACCCGCGTGCAACTCGCGGTCGCTGCCGCACACGCCCGCCGCCGACACTTTCACGAGCGCCTCGCCGGGGCCGGGCTCCGGCGCATCCGTGGTGACCAGTCGCCACGACCCGGGCGACTCCAGCAGGATTGAACGGTTCATGACGCTGGTTCCTCAGTAGCCGGTCGTCGGGGCCAGGCGGATGACGTTCCAGGACACCGGGGGCAGCTTGGCCCGCAGCAGCCCGACCTCGGCCACGGCGCCGGTCGCGGTATCGGTCGCGGTGCCGATCGCGGTGCCGATCGCGGTGCCGGTCGCGGTGCCGATCGCAGTGCCGATCGCAGTGCCGGTAACAGTGCGAGGCCGTACCCGGTCCGGCTCGGCGGCGGTGTTGCGGGCGAGGCGGTCGGCGTCGGAAAGGACCTGGTGGCCGACCACCCGATACGCGCCGAGCGCCCGTACGTTCGCCGTGAGATCGAGGGGCCGCTCCAGGTCGCGGTTGACGGCGAACAGTGTCACGGCGCCGTCCTCGTCGCGCGTCGCGGTGGCGTGCAGCGCCGGTACCTCGCCGAATCGAGCGGTCTTGACGACCGGCGACGACGGCTCCACCCGCAGCACCTCACCGCGCCCGTACCGCGCCGCCTGCGCGAACGGATGGAAGATCGTCTGCCGCCAGGCCGCGCCGCCCGGCTCGGCGACGATCGGCGCGATCACGTTGACCAGCTGCGCCTGGCAGGCGATCGACACCCGGTCGCAGTGCCGCAGCAGCGCGATGAGCAGGCTGCCCACGACGACCGCGTCGGTGACGTTGTAGCGGTCCTCCAGCAGGCGCGGTGCCTCGGCCCACTCGGTGGGCGGCCCCTCTTCCTCCCGGCGGCTCACGTACCAGACGTTCCACTCGTCGAACGACAGGTTGATCCGCTTCGTGGCCTTGGTGGCGGCGCGCACGTGGTCGCAGGTCGCGACGACGCTCTCGATGAAGGACTCCATGTCGACGGCCGAGGCGAGGAAGCTCGCCGGGTCGCCGTCGCGCTCTTCGTAGTAGGCGTGCAGGGAGATGTAGTCGACCAGGTCGTAGGCGTGCTCCAGCACGGTCGCCTCCCACGTACCGAACGTCGGCATGCCGGAGTGCGAGCTGCCGCAGGCCACCAGCCGCACCGAAGGATCGATCATCCGCATCGCCCGCGCGGTTTCGGCCGCCAGCCGGCCGTACTCGTGCGCGGTCTTGTGCCCCGTCTGCCAGGGACCGTCCATCTCGTTGCCGAGGCACCACAGGCCGATGCCGTACGGCTCCTTCGCGCCGTGCTCGGCACGCAGGTCGGACCAGTGCGTGCCGCCGGGATGGTTGGCGTACTCGAGCAGGTCACAGGCCTCGGCGATGCCGCGGGTGCCGAGGTTGATCGCCATCATGGGCTCGACGCCCGCGCGGCGCGTCCACGCCATGAACTCGCCGAGCCCGAAGGCGTTGGTCTCGATCGAGTGCCATGCCGGATCGAGGCGCCGCGGGCGGCGCTCGCGCGGCCCGACGCCGTCCTCCCAGCGGTGGCCGGAGACGAAGTTGCCGCCCGGATACCGGACGACGCTCACCCCCAGTTCACGGACGAGATCGAGTACGTCCTCGCGGAACCCGTCGGCGTCGGCGGCCGGGTGGCCCGGTTCGTGGACACCGGTGTACACGCACCGGCCCAGGTGCTCCACGAAGGAACCGAACAGCCGGCGGTCGATCTCGCCGACCGAGAAGGCGGGGTCGAGGGTGAGTTCGGCATGGTGCGCCACGCGCCCCAGGATCCGTGAACCTGACGGATGGATCAAGACCTGTCTGATGAGTTTGCTCAATACCGGCTGACCCGGGTGCGCTTCCTCGGCTGGTGGACGGCGGTCGGGCGGCCTGCACAGATGTTCGACGATGTGCCGGTTGCACGAGAACATGTGTTTCAGGATTGCGGATCAGGCCGCGGACGACCGGTCAGCCCAGGGGTGCGGCGTCGCGGGCGAGCAGGGCCGCCTGTACCCGGTTGGCGCAGCCGAGCTTGGCGAGGATCCTGGTCATGTAGGTCTTGATGCTCGTCTCGCTCATGTGCAGCCGCCGGCCGATGTCGGCGTTCGACAGTCCCTCGGCCACGAGCCGCAGCACGTCCGACTCCCGGGCGGTCAGGGACTCCAGCCGCCGCGCGGCCTCCTGCCTCCGGCCGGCCTCCACCGGGGTGAGCAGGCCCAGCACCTGCCGGGTCACCGCCGGGGACAGGAACGCGTCGCCGCCGTGGGCGGCCCGTACAGCCCGGATCAGCTCCCCGGGCGAGCAGTTCTTGAGTACGAATCCGGCGGCGCCGTTCTGCAGCGCGCGCAGCACGTTCGGTTCATCGCCGAAGGCGGTCAGCACCACGATCCGTACGGACGGTGACCGCAGTCGCAGCCGGTCCGCGGCGGTGAGCCCGTCCATCACCGGCATGTTGATGTCGATCAGCGCCACGTCGGCGCGGTGCCGGATCGCCTGCTCCACGGCGTCCCGGCCGTTCTCCACCTCGGCGACGACCTCGATGTCGGGCGCCGACTCGAGCACGGTGCGGACGCCGGCGGTGATGAGCGGCTCGTCGTCGGCCACCAGGACACGGATCGACCGGCTCATGATCCCCCCATGAACGCGCCCGCGGGGCCGGTCAGCATGATCAGTGCCGCGGCGGCGAGCACGAGAGCGGCCGCCCGCATCCGCGTCGCCGTCGGGGAGCGCGCGGGCTCCGGTGGTCGCTCGGCCGTTTCCCCCGCCGTGGGCAGCATGGCGACGACGCTGAAGTCGGTGGCGGACCGGTCGGTGCGCAGCAGGCCGCCGGCGAGCCGTACCCTCTCGGCCAGCCCGGTCAGCCCGTGCCCGGGACGGCTCCCGGTGACGGGCGGCGCCGACGGCAGGGCGTTGCGGACACGCAGCAGCAACGCGTCGGGCTCCCACTCCACGGACACCTCGACGGGCTCCTTCGGTGCGTGCTTGGCCGCGTTGGTCAGGCCCTCCTCGACCACACGGTAGGCGGCGTGGCCCGCGGCGGCCGGCAACGGGCGGGCCTCGCCGCGCTGCCGCAGGGCGACCGGGCTTCCGGCGGCCGCGAACTCGGCCACCACGTCGCCGATGCCCTCGGCGCCCGGCGAGCCCTCGCCGCGCTCGTCGGGCTGGCGGAGCGCACCGACCAGCTCGTGCATTTCGTCCATGGCCTCCCGGGCCGCGCCGGCCAGCCGCGCGACGGCGTCCCGCTGCGGATCCGGCAGGGCGGTGACCTCCAGCGCGGCCGCCTGGACCGACACCAGGCCGAGCCGGTGGCCGAGGGAGTCGTGCATGTCCCTGGCGATCCGCAGTCGCTCACGCAGCCTCTCCCGCTCGGCGAGCAGTTCCCGCTCCCACCGCAACTGCCGGTTGTGCCGGTCGAGCGCTTCCACCAGCCGCCGGTGCTGGGCGAGGTAGCGGCCGACCACGAACGGCAGCGCCACCAGCACCACCAACGCGGCGACGAGGGCGCCGATTGTGTTGCGCGGCCCGGCCGCCGGCACTTGTGCGCCCAGCCAGGCCAGCGACCCGACGCCGACCAGCGCCAGGCCACGGCGCGAGACGATGCGGTGCCCTGCCTCGTAGGCGGCGCAGACGACGACCGCGTACGAACCCCCGGACACGGTCGCCAGCGCCATCGCGGCGGCGAATCCGAGAGCGGGGAACCGTGACCGGACCGCCATCACGAGGGCGACGGCTGCACCGTAGAGGAGCACCACCGCGATGGGAACGCCCGGGCGGTAGGACAGCAGCCACGTCACTTCGACGACGACCACGAGCACAGCGACGACGAGTCGGCCCATGATGAGCAGGCTACGGGCGGACGCGGGCGATGGTCATCTTTGGTCGGCGGTCATCTTTGGTCGGCGCGATCGTCGACTTTCGTGGACAGCCACCGCCCGCAGCGCACTCCTACCGTGAAGCGCGATCGGTATCGCATCTCGAAAGCGTGGTCGCGAATGATCGAGGTAGAGAACCTCAGCAAGAGATATGGCCGGACCCTGGCGGTGGACCGGCTCTCCTTCACGGTGCGGCCCGGCCGGGTCACCGGCTTCCTCGGGCCGAACGGCGCGGGCAAGTCCTCCACCATGCGGATGATCCTGGACCTGGACGCACCGACGTCCGGGCGGATCCGCGTGAACGGCGGGCGCTACCGCGACCTGCGGGATCCGCTACGGCATGTCGGATCGCTGCTGGAGGCCGGCTCGGTGCACGGCGGCCGCAGAGCACGCGACCACCTGCGGTGGCTCGCGCGGGCGGGCCGCATTCCGGAGAGCAGGGTACGGGAGGTCATCGAGCTGGTCGGCCTGCAGAGCGTGGCCGGCAAGCGCGCGAAGGGCTTCTCGCTCGGCATGGGCCAGCGCCTGGGCATCGCGGCGGCACTGCTCGGCGATCCCGGGATCCTCGTCCTCGACGAGCCGGTGAACGGGCTGGACCCCGAGGGCGTCCGCTGGATCCGCGGCCTCATGAAGAGCCTCGCGGCCGAGGGGCGCACCGTGTTCGTGTCGAGCCACCTGATGAGCGAGATGGCGCTGACCGCCGATCATCTCGTCGTCATCGGGCGCGGCAGGGTGCTGGCCGACCTCGGCATGACCGAGTTCATCGAGCGCAACTCCCGGTCGCACGTGCGGATCCGCACGCCCGAGCCGGAGCGGATGCGCGACGTCCTCACCGCCGCCGGCGCGCGGGTGCGGCAGGCCGACGACGGCTTCCTGGAGGCCTTCGAGACCGACGCCGCCCGGGTCGGCGACCTGGCCGCAGCGAACGGGCTGACGGTGCACGAGGTGAGCACCTGGTCGGCGTCGCTCGAGGAGGCGTTCATGCGCCTCACCGCCGAGGCCACGGAACACCGCGCCGGAGCGGAGAGGTGAGCGCGGAGACCGCGCGGGCGGTCCTCGGCGCCGAATGGACCAAGCTGCGGAGCGTCCCCTCGACCCTGTGGACGCTGTTGCCGGCCTTCGCCGTCAGCGTCGGCATCGCCCTGTCGTTCGGGCTCGTCCTCCGCGGTGCCTACGACGATCTGAGGCCGGAGAGCAAGGCGTCCTTCGACCCCGTCGGCTCCGGCTTCAACGGCCTGCGTCTCGGCATGATCGCGCTTGTCGTCTTCGGGGTGCTCACCGTCACGAGCGAGTACTCCAGCGGGACCATCCGCGCCTCACTCGCGGCGGTGCCGCGGCGCGGCCTGTTCTACGGCGGCAAGCTCGTCACCGCGACGGCGGTGGCCTTCCTGGTCTCGCTCGTCACCGTTCTCATCACCTTCGGCACGGCCCAGGCCGCCATCGGGAGCACGCACAACGCGTCCCTGACCGATGAGGGCGTGCCACGCGCGATCTGTGGCGCCGTGCTGTACATGACACTGCTCTCGGTGTTCGCGATGGGGGTGGCGGCGATGGTGCGCAGCGCGGCGGCGGCGCTCGGCGTGCTGGTCCCGCTGTTCTTCATGCTCTCCGAGATCCTCAACAACATTCCCGGCGTACGGACCGTCGCGCAGTTCCTGCCCGACGCGGCCGGTGGGCACGTCCTGCGGCTCGTCCCCCGCGAGGACACGGTCCTCGGGCCGTGGACCGGACTGCTGGTCCTGTCGCTGTGGACCGCGGCCGCGGTCGCGGGCGGCCACGTCTCGATGTCCCGCCGCGACGCATGACACCGGCCCGAGGAGAGGAGAAGGCGACCTTGAACAGGACGTCCCTGGCTGCATCCCTGGCGGCGGTGTCGCACGCCGAATGGATCAAGATGCGCACCGTGCGGTCCACGGTCTGGGCGCTGCTGCTGACACCCCTCGTCAGCGTCGGCCTCGGCTGGCTGGTGGCGCGCGGCCTCCGGTCCGGTTTCGAGAACGGGACGGCGGAGTGGCGGGGGAGCTTCGACCCGGTCCACTGGGGCTTCTACAGCCTCACGCTGGGCCAGCTCGCCATCGTCGTGTTCGGTGTCCTCCTGGTGGGCGGGGAGTACGGCAGCGGAACCATCCGCGCGTCGCTGGCGGTGGTGCCCCGTCGCGGGGCGCTGTACTGGGCCAAGGTGCTCGCCGGCACGTCGGCGGCCTTCGCCTGCGCACTGGTCACCGCGTTCGTCACCTTCTTCGTCGCGCAGGCGGCGTTCGGGCCGTACGGCGTCTCACTCGGTGCCGGCGGCGCCCTCCGAGCGACCGTCGGCGCGTGCCTGTACCTCACGCTGATGTGCGCGTTCGCGATCGGGGTGGCGGCGATGCTGCGCAGCTCGGCGGCCGCGCTCGGCATCCTGATGCCGCTGCTGTTCCTCGGCTCGCAGGGGCTGGGGAACGTGCCCAAGGTCAAGGTGGTCCTGCAGTACCTGCCGGACCAGGCGGGCTTCGTGATCACTCAGGTGATACCGCCGGACGATCCCCGGTTCGCCCGCGACTACGGCCCGTGGGGTGGCCTGGCCGTCCTCGTCGCGTGGGTCGTGGTCGCGCTCATCGGCGGCTATCTGGTGCTCCGCCGCCGCGACGCTTGAGAATCCTGACCTGCGAGAGCCGCCGGCGGAAGCGACCTGCGAGCCAGTTGCGATCTAGCTCCGCAGGGTGGAGACCCGGGGAGGCCCGGACGCGTACGTTCAGGGCCACACCTGCCACCCCGAAGCCGGAGGACTCTTCATGCCGGAAACGCTCGCCCCACCCCGCGGACGAAAGGGCGGGAGCGACTTCAGCCCGCTGGCGAAACAGGTCCGCGCCAGCGGGCTGCTGGATCGACGCACCGGCTACTACGCGTTCTCCATCGCCGCGAACGTGCTGGCCACCGCCGCCGTCTGGGTGGCCCTCGCCCTGATCGGCGACTCCTGGTGGCAGGTCGCCCTGGCCGTGCCCGCCGCGCTGCTGTCCACCCGTACGGGCTTTCTAGGACACGACGCCGGGCACCACCAGATCGCCCGGACGGCCAGGTCGAGCCGGCTGCTCGGGTTCCTGCTGGGCAATCTGATGCTCGGGATGAGCCACGGGTGGTGGGTCGACAAGCACGACCGCCACCACGCCAACCCCAACCATGCCGACAAGGACCCCGACGTCGCGGCGGGCGCGCTCGTGTGGACGCCGGAGCAGGCGGGCGAACGGAGGGGACTGCTGCGCTGGATGTCCCGCAACCAGGACCGGCTGTTCTTCCCGATGCTGCTGCTCGAAGGCTTGAGCCTGCAGGTCACCAGCGTCATGGAGCTGCGGAGCCGGCCACCCCGGGTACGGGCCGCCGAGGGCGCTCTGCTCGCGGTGCACGCCGTCGGGTACCTGACCCTCGCGTTCACCCTGATGTCGCCTCTGCACGCCGTCGTCTTCATCGCCGTGCACCAGGGGCTGTTCGGGCTGCATCTCGGCTGCGCCTTCGCGCCGAACCACAAGGGAATGCCGATGCCCGGGCCGGACGAGCAATGGGACCACCTGCGCAAGCAGGTGCTCACCTCGCGCAACGTCCGGGGCGGCCCGGTCGTCGACTGGCTGCTCGGCGGCCTCAACTACCAGATCGAGCATCACCTCTTCCCGAGCATGCCGCGCCCCAACCTGCGCCGGGTGCGCCCGCTCGTACGCGACCACTGCGAGCTGGTCGGACTGCCGTACACGGAGGCCGGGCTGCTGGACTCCTACACCCGTTCGCTGCGGCACCTGCGCGCCGTCGGCGCCGCACCCGCGGAGTGACCGTGCGGGAGGGATGCCGTGCGGGAGGGGTGACGGCGCCGGGGTGATGACGCGATCCGGCCGGTGACCGTGTCCGTGGAACGTCCGGTGCGGCTCCCGTCCCTGGACGGGCGCCGCACCGGACGCCGGTCAATGGACGCCGGTCAATGGACGCCGGTCAGCGGACGCCGGTCAATGGACGCCGGTCAGCGGACGCC
>NZ_JABVEC010000016.1 GCF_014323705.1 Actinomadura alba | reverse complement strand
GCGCCGGTCGGTGGCGGTTCCTTCTCTGGCCAGGGCAATGTCGGTTTCGCTCAATCCCGCTGCCCGCCCGGCTTCGGTGTGTGCGGCCAGGCAGTGGTCGCACCCGATCCACTCCTGTACCGCGAGGGAGATCTTCTCACTCAAGGGGCGCGGGAGCTTGACCCGTTTCATCGCGCACGAGAAGCCGAGATAACCTTCGAGCAACGCCGGTGAATGTGCCATGGTGCGGACCATGTCGCCTGCTGAGCCGTGCCGGTCGATGATCTCCTCGAGGAGTTCTCGGGATCTCTTCGGTGCGTCGGCGGGGGCGAGTGCGTGCAGGTGTCGCATGAGTTTCTCCCAGGGTGTCGGACGATCAGGCAGCAGTACTGGTGCGGTCTGGCCATGTGGCCATCAGGAGAGATGTACTTTTCGGAGTGCGCCTCGCTGACCATGACCCCTCATTCGGTGGCTCGCAGGGCGCGGTGGGCGATGGCGGCGGCGGGAATGAGCAGGGCGAACGTCGCAGCCATGGTCGGGGCGAGTCCCAGCACGCCTTGCACGGCGCCGACGGCGATGTAGAGCAGGCCCGCGAGGGCGCTCCCGATGCCGATCACGATCCCGGCTGCGGCTGCGGGAGCTCGGGGAGCGGCGTTCTGGGCAGCGACGATCAGTAGTGGCTGGCTGGCGTAGAGGAGGGCACCCGCGGCGGCTGCGGCGATCAGCGTGCCGAAACCCGCGGGCAGAACGAGCACGGTCATCAGGGGGAGTGCCGCAGCCAGCAGAGACGCAGCAGTGGTGCGGGCGTAGCCGAGTCGCGCCGCTACGGCCCCGCCTACGACGGCACCGAGCGCTGCGGCGAGGGAGAAAGCCCCGAGGATCCAGCCCAGCAGCGGAGCATCGGTGGCGATACCGTGCTCGGCGACCAGCCAGAGCGGCACGGCACTGGTGAAGGTGATGAACGCGAGGCTGATCAGTGCAGCGGAGATGGTGAGCCACCCGACGGCGCCGGTGAGGGCGCGGTGGTCGAGCATTCGGCTCATGCGGCCGGTGCTGTGGGATTGCCAGACCGGCAGGAGGGTCAGCACACCAAGCGCGAGGGCGAGCCCGGGCAGCATCAGCCATGGAGTTATGCCGGTGCCATGACTGGCGACCAGATACAGAATCAGTACCGGACCGGCGGCGAAGCCGGCCATCCCGCCCGCGGTGAACAGGCCGACGGCCAAGCCGGGGTTCTTCGAGGACGGTCCCCCGACGATGCTTGTGGACACCGGGTGCAGCGCGGCGGACCCGATCCCACCGAGGACGAGCAGGCTCAGCAGGAGGGGAATGCTGTGCGCGACGCCGACCAGGCTGAGTGAGATCGCGGCCAGGGCGACACCTGCCGCGGCGACGCGACGCTGCCCGGCTCGGTCCGCAAGGGCGCCGAGAACCGGCTGGGTGACCGACGAACTGATGGTGAAGACGGCCACGAGCAGCGCCAGGGTCGCGGTGCTGGCCGCGAACCGAACCTGCAGGGTGGGCAACAACGCACCGAGGATGGCGGTCAGGACGTCGTTGACGGCATGCACAAGTGCCAGGAACACCGCCATCCGGGTACCGGACACGACGCCGGGCCGGCTGATCACATGTGGCACGATGCCTCCTTGGCTCGAACCCGGCTCATGCTGATGACGCCGGTGACGGGTGCTCAGATTCTCGCCAACTACCCGTACCCCGTATTTGTTTCCTTCGCATTGCCCTAACTTAGCTGAAGCAGATGAGAACTACCCCGTACCCGTATATTGCTTCACGCCCAAGCGAAGCATGACGAGCCGAAGCAGATCAGCGGCGGCTGCGGGGGTACGGGCTGGGGCGACTCGCCGGTCGGCGGTGAGTATGCGCGCACCGTCGACTTGAGTATCTGAAGCGATCTGCCGTTCCACCAGGGGTGGTTGAGTGGGTGTGCTGGCAACGGCCGTTCCGCCTCGCCGGCGCCTGCGGGCGCGTTGCGGTCGGCGGCGGTCAGAGCAGTGTTGGTGCGGTCATTTTCTTCAGGAGGATGTGCGTGAGTGGGCGTGAGACCGAGGACGGGCAGACGACGGGACGGATCAGGGCAGCCGCCGCGGTTGCCCTCATCGGGGTCGTGGCACCTGTTGTCACGGCCCTTGTGCTGCTCATAGTGGGGCCGCACCAGCTCACGGCGCACAAGCATCCGGACTGGCAGCCGCTATATTTCCTTCCGTCGGCGCTGGCCTTTCTGGGCGGGATACTCGCCTTCCGCCACGGCAGCAGGTCGCGGCGACGCGGCCTTCGGGGTCATGAGTTCCTGTGGTTCGTCAGCGCCCTCAGCTTCCTCATCTCGGTTGCGCTACTGCTGTTCGGTGCGTATGCCCTCCTGATGTCGAGCATCGGCGTCGAGGACGGCGGATGGGACTAACGCCTTCTCCGGACGGGCACTGCGGGGGAGGCCCCCCGACGGCCAGGGCCCTCCTTCGGCAGAGTCGTCAGGACACCGTACGGCCGAGGAAGCCGCGAATGTAGGCGCCATCCGAGGGTCGGCGTCGAGGTCCTTGGCGGCCGACACCACGGCTGCGGATCCACCGGCGACCATGCCCAACGTCGCTGTCGCCCGGTCGATCCGCCCGATCCGGATCAGGACGGTGGTGGCCGCGAGAGTCAGCACGACCGTCGCACCGGTGACCCCGGCGAGAGGCAACGCCGCCCCGGCCACATTCGCGCCCTGGGCGCATCCCCCGTGCTCAACGACCAGGAATGGCCTCGCGACCCTGATGATCGTCATTGACGAGCGACGGATTTCGCGACCTCGGCGTTGGCGAGCCGTACGAGTCGGCCGCCCAGGTCGATCAACGCAGCGGGCCCGTGCCCGAAGGTCCTCGTGCCCTGGGGCGATGGCCCCTGTCCCGGCTGCGGTATCCGTGTTTGGTGGGAGTGGGAGCGTTGGTGCGGCAGGTGCTTGTGAGGGAGCCGGAGCACGCCCGATCCGAGGAAGGTCGGAGGTGGTCGGCATGTTGGTCCGCGAGGTCATGACCTCTCCGGTGGTGACCGTGCCATCCGATTGGACGGTGAAGCAGGCCGTGCACCTCTTGTACGAGCGCGATGTCACCGCGGCCGGCCGTGTGTGCCCTCGCGGTGCGTTGTGCTGTCCGGTTCGGGGACCTTCGGCTCTGCCGCTCGTGATGTCGATCAGGTTGCGTTGAAGGACGAGCGGTGGGCGAGCGGAGCCTGGGGAGTCGGGGCCGGTGCCGTACGGCGTGCCGCATCGCGCGGGCGTGGGGCGCCCGCAGGGTGGTGCTGACCCTTCGCGCACCGGCCCGGCACGTGCTTCCGTGTGGCCCGGGCCTGTCCCCATGCCCAGGCTGGACGGCCGAGGAAGGAGTCCAGGGATGACTCAGCCCGACGACCAGCGGCCCCAGCGACTCGCCGACCAGTTGGCCGTCTCGTTGCATGTCGTACGAACGGCGCTGAGCCGTGCGTCGACGGTTCTCTTCGGTGACGAAGCCGCTGCCGAGGACAGCATGAAGGCAGCCGAACAGGCGCTGCACGAGTTGCGCGAGGAGATCGAGGAGATCGAGGAGATCGCGCTCGCCGCACCCTACGGCGCATCGGAATCGTCGGACGTTCGCGTGACCGTTGCGGTGGTCCATCTCGGCGGCGACATGGAGCGCCTGGCCAAACTGACACAGCAGATCGCCGAGATCGCCTGGTCGCGTTGGTCAAAGCCGCCGCTGCCCGCACACCTGGGGGCTGCCGCCGAGACGATGAGCGGTGGTGTGCTGGCTCTGGTGGCCAGGGCGGGCGAGACCATGAAGCTGGAGCCGGCGGCGGCTGAAGCCGCCACGGCGCTGGACCGGCACGTGGGCGAGATCGCGGGCCAGCAACGGCTCCTCGACCGGTTGCTGGTGTCGGGAGATCCGCCGGTTGACGTCTCGGACGCGGTTGACGTGGCGTTGCTGGGGCGCTGCTACGAGGGCTGTGCGCGCCACGCGGTGTCGGCTGCCTGCCACGTGGCCATGCTGGCCACCTGACCCCGATCGGCAGGGGGCGAGGCGATTCATGGCAGGCCCGCGGGCGCCGTCACGTCGAGGATCTGCTGCCACACCGCGTCGTTCAGGACGTTCCCGCGATGGGTCACCACGATCGCGGCCTGGAGAGGGTCCGTCAGTTCGATCGCCAGGGCGCCGTCGTGTATCAGGTGGGCCAGCAGCGCCGCGATGCGGTGTGCGAAGGCGGCCGAGGCCGTGGCCGCGACACGCGAGGGAAGGTTGCCCGCGCCGATGACGAGAATGCCCGGCCCGGCGGTTACGGTGGTGTCCGGTACGGCGAGTTCGACCGTACCGATGCCAGGCTCCACGGTGGTGTCGACGACCACCGAGCCCGGCCGCATGGCCCTGACCGCCTCGGCAGTGATCAGACCGTCCGGCTCCGCGCCCGGTGGCTCCCACGGCGTGGCGATGACGATGTCGAACCGCGGGATCACCGCGGTGAGCGCCAGACGCACGGCCGCCGGGAATCCGGCCGCCGACAGGTCGAGGTACTCGGCGCCCGCGCAGAGCACCTCATCGATGGCGCGCCGGCTCGCGTCGTACACCTCGACGCGTGCCCCGAGCCCGTGGGCTGTGGCCATCGCCTGAAGGCCGGTCGCGCCGCCGCCGACGACGAGTACCCGCACCGGTCCGGTGCCTTCTTCTCCGACCGTGGCGGGCAGACAACGGCCACAGTGGTGGGCTGCGACCAGAACGGCCTCGTAGCCGGTGATCCGTTCCTGAGAGGCGGCGGCGTCCAGCAACTCACCGTGGATGAGAGCGGACGGCATGAGGTCCAGGCTGATCGAGGTGATCCCCTGGACCGCCCAGTTCCGGATCGTCAGGGGGCTGCGAAGGGGCTGGAGGAGGCCCATCAGGGCCTGCCCGCGCCGGAGCCGACAGTCCACGCGGAGACGAGGCGCCTGGACCCCGACCAGGAGGTCCGCCAGGCCGAAGAGTCGTGAGCGGGTCAGGACGGCTACACCTGCCTCGGCGTACGCGGCGTCGGTGAACCCGGCGGCGGCGCCGGCTCCAGCCTGGACCGCCACGTCCACCCCCAGCGCCGAGACAGCGCCAACGGCTGCGGGGACGAGCGCCACGCGGCGTTCACCGGGCGCGGTCTCCTTGGCGACGCCCACCATCAGGCGTGCCATCGACCTCACCTCCAGCGGTGATCCTTATGCAACTTATGCTAGCCAAAGGGCGTTTTGCGAAGTTTTGTGGTGGGGGTTTCGTGGTGGGGGCCGGATACTGAAGCCATGGCCGGTCAACGGTGGCAGTTCTGGATCGACCGGGGCGGCACCTTCACCGACATCGTCGCCCGGCGCCCCGACGGCCGGCTGCTGTCGCACAAGCTGCTGTCGGAGAACCCCGCGCGCTACCGCGATCCGGCCGTGGCCGGAATCCGTCTGCTGCTAGGCCTGCCCGAGCATGAGCCCGTACCCGCCGCTCGTGTCGACGCCGTACGGATGGGCACCACGGTGGCGACCAACGCCCTGCTGGAGCGCAAGGGCGAGCGCGTGGCCCTGGTGATCACACGCGGCTTCGCCGACGCGCTGCGGATCGGCTACCAGAACCGGCCACGGATCTTCGACCGCGAGATCGTCCTGCCGGAGCAGCTGTACGAGACGGTGATCGAGGTCGACGAGCGGATCATGGCCGACGGCGCGGTGCTGCGTCCCCCTGACCTCGACCGGCTCGCCGACGACCTGCGGCAGGCGTACGACGACGGCATCCGCGCTGTAGCCGTGGTGTGCCTGCACAGTCACCTGCATCCGGCGCACGAGCGGGCGATCGGCGAGCTGGCCGAACGGACCGGCTTTCCGCAGGTGTCGCTGTCCAGCGAGGTCAGCCCGATGATGAAGCTGGTGCCACGGGGCGACACGACGGTGGTCGACGCCTACCTCTCACCCGTGCTGCGCCGGTACGTGGCGCACGTCGCGGAGCAGATGCGCAGCGTGCGGCTGATGTTCATGCAGTCCAACGGCGGCCTGGCCGAGGCCGGGCACTTCCACGGCAAGGACGCCGTCCTCTCCGGCCCGGCCGGAGGCATCGTCGGCATGGTCCGCATGTCACGGCTCGCCGGCTTCGACAAGGTGATCGGCTTCGACATGGGCGGCACCTCCACCGACGTGTCGCACTACGCCGGCGCGTACGAGCGGGTGCTGACCACGCAGGTGGCCGGCGTACGGCTGCGCGCCCCGATGCTCGACATCCACACCGTCGCCGCCGGAGGCGGCTCTGTGCTGCAGTTCGACGGCAGCCGCTACCGGGTCGGACCGGACTCCGCCGGCGCGGACCCGGGACCGGCCTGCTACCGCGCCGGGGGCCCGCTGACCGTCACCGATGCCAACGTGATGCTCGGGCGAGTACAGCCCGCCCACTTCCCCACGGTGTTCGGCCCCGGCGGGGACCAGCCCCTGGACGACGGCCTCGTGCGGCTGCGGTTCGCCGACCTGGCCGAGCGGATCCGCGCCGAGACCGGCGACGAGCGCTCGCCCGAGGAGATGGCCGAGGGCTACCTGCGGATCGCCGTGGCCAACATTGCCAACGCCGTCAAGCGCATCTCCGTACAGAAGGGCCATGACGTCACCGAGTATGTCCTGACCACGTTCGGGGGCGCGGGCGGCCAGCACGCCTGCGCGGTGGCAGACTCGCTCGGCATCCGCACCGTACTGGTGCCGCCGATGGCCGGGGTGCTCTCGGCGCTCGGAATGGGCCTCGCCGACACCACTGCCATGCGTGAACAGTCCGTGGAGACCCGGCTGGACGCGGACGCGATGCCGAAGATCATGGAGGTCGCCGAGGCATTGGACTCGGCGGCGCGCACCGAGCTGCTCGACGAAGGGGTGCCGACCGAGCGGATCAGAGTGACCCGGCGCGCCCACCTGCGCTACGACGGCACCGACACCACCGTCCCGGTCGACCTGGCCGATCCGGATGCCATGACCGTGGCCTTCGAGGCCGGACACCGGGCCCGTTATTCGTTCCTGATGGACCGTCCGCTGATCGTCGAGGTGCTCTCGGCGGAGGCGACCGGGCTCACCGAGCAGCCCGACCTCGCCCATCTCGCGCAGCCCCCGCCGGGATACGAGAGCCCGGCCGACGGCACCGTACGGCTGTACACACACGGCGCCTGGCGCCGGGTGCCGCTGCGCCGCCGCGAACTGATGCGGCCCGGCGACCGCCTGACCGGCCCGGCCGTTATCACCGAGGCCAACGCGACCACCGTCGTGGACGATGGCTGGCAGGCGACGCCGACAGCCGCCGGGCACCTGCTGGTCCGGAGAGTGGCCGCCGTCGGTGAGGCGCGGGTCGGCGCCGAGGCAGACCCCGTCCTCCTGGAGATCTTCAACAACCTCTTCATGTCGATCGCCGAGCAGATGGGGGCACGGCTGGAGTCGACCGCCCAGTCCGTGAACATCAAAGAGCGGCTCGACTTCTCCTGCGCGCTGTTCGACCCGGACGGCAACCTCATCGCCAACGCCCCGCACATCCCGGTGCACCTCGGCTCGATGGGAACCAGCGTCAAGGAGGTCATCCGCCGCCGCGCGGGCACGATGCGACCGGGCGACACCTACGCGGTCAACGACCCGTACCACGGTGGCACCCACCTGCCCGACATCACCGTGATCACCCCGGTCTTCGGGACGGAGGCCGAAGACGGGCGGATCCTGTTCTTCGTCGCGTCGCGTGGCCATCACGCGGAGATCGGCGGGCTCACCCCCGGCTCCATGCCGGCGGGCAGCCGCCGGATCGAGGAGGAAGGCGTCCTGTTCGACAACTGGCTGCTTGTTGAGGACGGCCGGTTCCACGAGGCCGAGACGCTGCGGCTGCTCACCAGCGGCCCGTACCCGTCCCGCGACCCCGCCACCAATCTGGCCGACCTGCGCGCTCAGATCGCTGCCAACCGCAAGGGCGTCGACGAGGTCGGCGCCATGATCGAGCACTTCGGCCTCGATGTCGTCCAGGCCTACATGCGGCACGTCCAGGACAACGCCGAGGAGTCCGTACGCCGGGTGATCGACGCGCTGAGCGACGGCGCCTGCCGGTACGAGACGGACTCCGGCGCGGTGATCTCGGTACATGTCACCGTCGACCACGCCCGGCGCTCCGCGACGCTGGACTTCACCGGCACCTCGCCGCAGCTCGACTCCAACCTCAACGCACCCTCGTCGGTGGTGACGGCTGCCGTGCTCTACGTCTTCCGCGCCCTGGTGGCCGACGACATCCCGCTCAACGACGGCTGTCTGCGCCCGTTGCGGATCGTCATCCCCGAGGGTTCGATGCTCGCACCCGTCCCTCCGGCGGCCGTGGTCGCCGGGAACGTGGAGACCTCTCAGGCGATCACCGGGGCCCTGTACGCCGCGATGGGCGTCCAGGCCGAGGGCTCGGGGACGATGAACAACGTGTCCTTCGGCAACGAGCGGCACCAGTACTACGAGACGGTCGCCTCCGGCTCCGGGGCGGGCAACGGATTCCATGGGGCGTCTGTCGTACAGACCCATATGACCAACTCCCGGCTGACCGATCCGGAGGTCCTCGAATGGCGCCACCCCGTGCTCGTCGAGGAGTTCGCCATCCGGCGGGGTAGCGGCGGCGCCGGCCGCTGGCATGGCGGCGACGGAGCCGTCCGCCGGATCCGCTTCCGTGAGCCGGTGACGGTCAGCACCCTGTCAGGTCACCGGCGAATACCGCCCTACGGCATGGCCGGTGGGTCCCCGGGCGCCCTCGGCGCCAACCGTGTGGAGCGCGCCAACGGCAGCGTCCAGCATCTCGCCGGGTGCGACAACACCGACCTGGACACCGGCGACGTCCTGGTCATCGAGACCCCCGGCGGCGGTGGATACGGCCCGCAACTCTGAGAAGAGAGGAGCACCATGCCAGAACCGCGCCCCTTGAGATCACGGTCCTGGAAACGTCGGAAGCGGTGCGTCGCGAGCACCGTGGTTTCGCCAGATATGAACGTCATCGTCGCACCACGATACCGACGGTGGCTTGGGAAGGCCTTCCCCTGCCGTCGGCCAGGTGAGTGCGAGGGCTGACTCGACGATTTCGCGTCGGCGAGTCAGCTGAACACTGCTCTGTGTGACGTATTCGGTCGGCGCGACGCTGTATGAGATGAGGCACGGTGGCCATGCCGTGTTTCATCGCTGCGTTCCCTGTGTGGCGGCGGGTCCCATCCGGGTTGAGGTGTAGCCGTGGGCGGGTGAGGCTCCGCATCGGTGGCCGGCCCGGTGACCGCTCGCATGGTCTGTGCCACCGAGTTGCGTTGGGTGCGCGGCGTCGGGTCCTGTCCTTCGGTTGCTCGTTGGGCGGGGCCCGGTCTGCCGCTGGCAGTGCCCGATGTTCCACCGACACCTGCGTGAGCTCGACATGATCGACGACCTGGAAGGTCTGGAATCCGTCACGGACATTAACGCGCATGCCGTGCGGATTGCCGGCGTCATCACTCCTAACGCCGAATGCGGGAGCTATCGCGTGGTCTTCGGCTGTTGTCTTCCGCGTTAGGGGACTGCAGCCGGCCGAAGTTACCTGAGGGCGCCGTGCAACCCATGTCGGGACCTATGCGTAGTTAACGGTGCAGAAGCCTTACCAGGGAGAAGGGGAACACAACAAAGATGGTCTAGCCATCTACCGGTCACATGCGTGGTCATTGTGGCTTCTCAGTGCGATACCGCTCTCGTTGGGGACCGTCCCCGCTCTCCCCAGCATCACGATCTCTTGGAGTGTTCGTGGGTTATCGTTCCAAGCACGCTCGCCACGACCGTACGACCGGGTTGTACGCGTCGTTGGGCGGCTTGTGCAGTTTGATGGCGGTTATGGCGGTCGCCGCGTCGCTGATGAGCGGTTGCGGAAAGGGCCAGGCGGCGGGGGGCTCCTCGGATGGGCAGTCGTCGACGGCCGCGGCGAAGTTGCCACAGGCGACGACGTACACGACGTTGAAGGGCATGCCGCTGGACCCGGATCCGTTCGCCGGCGGCGACGGGACGGTGGTGCATCCGCCGGCGCCGGTGAAGGTGTCCGCTCAGGTGGGCGGACCGCCCGTGGCGGTGCTGCCCAGTTCGCAGCTGGGCAGCCCCACCTGGGTTCCGGTGGTGGAGTCCAAGCCGGGGTGGCTGCGGGTGCTACTGCCCAGCCGGCCCAACCGGGCGACCGGATGGATCCCCACCGGCGGTGTCAAGCTGCAACTCGCCCGCAGTACGCACGTCGTCAAGGTCGATGTGAGCACGCGCCGGCTCACCATCATCAAGTCCGGGCGGAAGGCCGGGACGTGGACGGTCGCGGTAGGGGCCGCCAAGACACCCACCCCGACCGGTCGTACGTTCATGCTCGCCTCGCTGGAACCGGACAAGCGAACCTACAGTCCGCTGATCCTGCCGGTCGGAGCGCACTCCGAAACCCTCGACACCTTCGGCGGCGGACCGGGCACCGTCGCCTTCCACGGCTGGCCCACCACATCGGTATTCGGCAAAGCGGTCACCCACGGCTGTGTACGAGTGCCGACGGACGCGCTACGGCACCTGTCGAAGGTGCCACTGGGCACGCCTGTCCTGATCACGAACTAGCCATCCTCGGTGCTCGCCCCCTGAAGTCCCCCCGAGTTCCAACCCCCCGAAGTTCAACCCCCTTAAGGAGACAATTGTGCGTTTGACGCATCTGACCAAATACGCCGCAGTCGCGGGCGTGGCGGCCATGCCGTTGATCATCACAGCAGCACCCGCCGCCTACGCCACCAACGGTGGATACGGCTCGGCCTACGGCATCTCCGCCACCGGACCAGTGGCCATTCCGCCGACCCCATCGGTGTCCTCCACGGCCAAGCAGCCGACCCGCAAGAGCCTCGCCGAACTGCCCGCCAACCCACTGGCGGACGCATCGGTGCTCTCGGTGGCCGCCTGGGCCGGTCACGGACGGGCCAGCGTAGCCGACCTGAAACTGGCCAACGCCGCCCTCTCCGCAAAACTGATCTTCGCAAAGTGCGAGAACCGCAACGGCGTCACGCACCTGGGCAAAGTTGTCCTGAACGGCCAAAAGCTCAAAGTCAGCCCCAAGCCCAACAGCGCCATCACCGTGTCACTGGCCAACATCGGCACAGCCTCGGCAACCCTCAACAAACAAGTCCGCAACCCAGACGGCGGCCTGACCGTCACCGCGATCGAACTCAGCCTGCCGATCGGGCCGGGCAAAACCCAGACGGTCAGCATCGCCTCCGTCACCTGCGGCCCCACGGCACCATCGCACGAGCCCACCCCGCCCGGTGACCCGAACCAAACCCCCGCCCCAAGCCCAACTCCCACGACCACCACGCCCCCTGCGGCACCTGTGCCCACCCCCGTCACCGGCGACCTACCCGTGACCGGCTGAGCCACAACACAGAAACGATCAAGGTGAGGGATCCGCACACGAAAGGCCACGGATCCCTCACCGCGATCACAGAATCTACGACGCAGCGCCAAGCACTTAAGGAAATTACTTTGTCCTCGCGACCGCACCGACTCGTCCGGGCTGAAAGAGTCGTTCTCCGGTGCGCTAGCGCGACTGGGCATCGACGGCGCTTACCGCAGGTCTCGCGCGGCCGTTTGTGGGTGGGGGCGGCGCTCCGACCAGCTCAGCCGGGGGATGTGACGGATCCGACCGCCGAGACGCTGTAGGTAATGGCGACGGAGCCCCCGCCGTCGCCCTTGCGTCACCCCGTTGGGGTTTGGCGTAGGGCTCTGCCTGGGTCCCCCCGTGCCCAGGCAGAGCCCACAATAACGGCAGGTCAGCCATTCGCATCTAGCGGCATCGCAGTGTGCGAGGTTACACCGTGCCAAGCCGGGGCCAGGCCAGAACCTCAATTGTCGGTTTCCGAACGAATACTGTCGGCACTACTTTCGCGAATCGTCTAGTAACTCACCGTTTACACCGCCATGAAGTAGAGGATCAAAGTTCGGATGCCGAGCTATCGGAGCGGTAATGAGTGCTATTGAGCCCGCGCACGGGCGGGGAGCGGCTGAGGCGATCACGTCCTGTCGGCATCCGCGGCGGGAGCCGAACGTCCGCTGTGGGCGACGTGGAGCGCTACGTGTGCCCGGATCGCAGGTATTGAAGGTCTACCGGCTCACCGGGGCGCTGTGAGTGGTCGATTTGTCCCAGCCAAACAGCGCGAACATCGACCCCGACGACGTCTTGCGGGCGGCGCTGGACGGCGACGAGCAGGCGTTTCGGATGGTGTTCCGTGATCTCAATCCTCGGCTCATCCGTTACCTGCGCGCACTGGTGGGCTCCGACGCCGAGGACGTGGCGGCGGAAGCGTGGAGCCAGATCGCGCGAGACCACAGAAGGTTTCGCGGGGACTACGACAACTTCCGCGGCTGGGCATCCGCCATCGCGAGGAACCGTGCGATGGATTTCCTGCGCCGCCGAGGACGCCGCCCCGAAGAACCCGTACCGATCGAGGAGATAGTCAACCTGGCCGGTCACGACCACAATGCCCAGGAGGCGTTCGACCGGATCGACCAAGGCGACGCAATAGCACTGATCACGGCCCTGCCACCTCCCATGGCCGAGGCCCTGCTGCTGCGCGTCGTCATGGGCATGAACGCGAAGGAGGCAGGGAGAGTGCTCGGCAAGAGCCCGGGAGCGGTCCGTACCGCGGCCTATCGAGGCCTTCGTGAACTGGCCGAACGCTTGGAGACCGGATCGGATGCGGCAGTACCGAAGGACACCACATGAGCATCCGCCGCCGCAGGATCAGCGGCCGGAGGGCGGAGCGGCTGCTGCGCGATGCCGCGTTCGGCTCCCAAACTGATCCAGATCCCCTCATACGTTCGCTCGCCACCGCAACCGTCCCCACGCCAGACGCTGAGTCGGCAGCTGAGGAGGCTGCCGTGGCCGCCTTCAGGATGGCCCGCCACGCGCACCCGCACACCAAAGACTCCACGGTCAGGTCCCGGCTCGCGAAGCTGCTCACGGCAAAGGTCGCCACCGTCGCCTTCGCCACCACAGCCATCGGCGTGGTGGCGTTCGCCGCCGGGACCGGAGGCCTTCCCGGCCAGAAGCAGCACGCTGACCAGCCCCCCGCGGACACACCGGGTAACAGCCGTCCGATAGGCACGCCGTCGATGCCCGCCACCGGCACGGTAGCGCCCGCGCCCTCTCCATCACCGTCAAAGTCGCCGTCGCCGTCGCTGTCGCTGTCGCTGTCGCCGTCAACGTCGCCGTCGCTGGCCCGCCTTTGCCGCGCCTACGAACAGAACAAAGAGCGTGGCAAGGCACTGGACCGCCCTGCGCTGTCCACACTGATCACGGCCGCAGGCGGCGAGAACAAGATCGCTGGCTACTGCGCCACGCTGCTCCCCACCACACCCGGCAAGAAACCCATGCCGACGACGAAAGGCCAGGTCAACAAGCCCACGGCGAAGCCGCATCTCCCGCTCCACCCCTTTGACCGGCAGGTCAGCGCGCCCTCGGCCGTAACAGACGCAGATCCCGTGCTCCCCCGGACCGGCGCATGTACACGGTGCACCGAACTTGACACGGGTAGATGAGGTCAACGATGCGCACATTCGCCGACCTACGAGCAGGCTCAACTCGGTCCCTGGCGTCAAGCCGCACCACGGGCGCCGAGCTTCTCGTCCACGAGATCGACTACTACGTCTGACGCTTGAATTCGCCTGGTGTGTCACAGCTGTGGGGCTTACGCGGGATCGTCTTGCGTGGGCCGGGAGATCCCGGTGTTCCCGGCGGGGGTCGCGTAGCGCTCCAGGTAACCGGTGACCACTTCGATTCCTTCGGCGATGATCCGCTGGTCGCCGCGCAGGTTGTGTTCGAACGCCAGTTGGAATACCCGGTCGCCGACTTCGACGGCAAGCTCGATGATCTGCGGGTCGGTGTCGGACCGCATCAGTCCCGCATCCTGCGCGAAGGTGAACAGGTCGGCCGCGATCTGCTTGTTGTGTTCGCGGTGGCCGAGTATGAAGATCATTACAATCGCATAGGCCGCTTCGGAAGCTCCGGCAGGCCAGTCCGCTCTCAAAGCTCCCTGAGCCCGCGAATCTAGATCAACTCAAGATCCGGCGGATACCGGAGGTCGGCGGCCGGGTTGACCTCCAGGCCGAGGGTCACGAGCAGATGATGATCGGGCTGGGCATCCAGTCCAAGCGGGAGATCATCCGGACCGGATCCGGGTGCGCACGGCGATGGCCGCCCAGGTTCGCGAGCAGGGCCGGTATCAAGGGGGCCGTCCTCCCTATGGGTACCGGCTGGCGGACGCGGGTCCGCATCCGAACCGGGCACACGCGGCGTGGGGGCGGCGGGCTCGCCGACTGGAGCCGGACACAGACACCGCACCGACGGTGAAGTGGATATTCGCACAGCGGCTGGCCGGGCACAGCCTGGCCCGGATCACCCGGGCATTGAACGACGCCGAGATCCCCTGCCCGTCGGCGGCCGACGGTCAGGACAGGCGTGGACACTGACCACGGTGCGGGCCATCCTGTCCAATCCCCGCTACACCGGGCGGCAGGTGTGGAACCGGCAGCCCACCGACCATGACCTGATCGATTCGACCAACACCGGGCTCGGGCATCGGCAGGTGCAGCGGTGGAACCTGCCCGATGGCTGGGTCATATCCTCACGGCCCTCGCATCCGGCTCTGGTCAGCGAAGCGGACTTCATCATGCACCCTGCAGGCTGACACCCCGGAGGCGGTGAAGGTCACCGTCGGCCGGGCCCGCTGACACCAGGACTCGCTGCCACGCGAAGTCCATGGCACACCGGAAGGAGGCAAGCTGACAGGCAACAAGCCCGGTACCTGGCCGAAGGCTGGCCCCGGGTGACGCTCCGTCATGTCCGAAAATAACCGGCCATGTACAAATAGTGTGTCCGAGGGGGGACTTCAACCAATTCCCCATCCATCGTCATCCCGCTTGGGCACGTTCCCCTTGACGTTACCTCCCTGGTCGACGGGCTGGAGGGGTGAGCGATCATGGCGAACGCACACTTCTCTTGGGGAGATCGGGCGATCCGGTGGACGACGACGGTCAGCGCGGTGGTGCTGGCCGGGATCGCGGCGGTGTTGTCGTACAAGCACATGTTCACCTTGGTCTGTGAGTACGGGGAGACGTCGTGGACGGCGGCGCTGTTGCCGGCTTCGGTGGACGGGATGATCGTGGCGTCGTCGATGACGTTGCTGGCGGACTCGCGCAGTGGCCGGCGCAGCGGGTTCCTGCCGTGGACTCTGCTGGTGGTCGGGAGCGCGGCGAGTCTGGCGGCGAACGTGGCCGTGGCCGAGCCCCTCAGCGGTAGGCAGGGTCATCGCGGCCTGGCCGAGCTGTGCTCTGATCGGGTCGTATGAGCTGTTGATGCGCCAGGTCAGGCACGCCGCCGGGCCGAATACGCCGATCGCCTCAGAAATAGCCCATAGGAGCCCGGTGGCCGCCAACGAGGCCTCATACGAGCCCTCATATGAGGCGGGAGCGGAGAAGATGGTTCCCTCATATGTGCCTCCTACGGATTTGGCCACCGACGATGCTGCTTCAGACGACGCCCATACGACTCTGACCGATCGGCGGACGCCTTCATACGAGGTTCAGATCGACAGCAGTGAGCACTTCATACGAAGCACAGACGTCGTTCCTACGGGCGGCGTCGAAGGCGGGCACCGGGATCCTTCAATGCACAGCCGTCCACCGTCCGGGCTGCAAAGCCAGGCCTGGCAATGGGCCGTCGCCAACCGAACACCCGCCGGGGATTTGCCCTCCGGCAAGGCGATCGCCGAGCGGTTCGGGCGACGAGAGCGCTGGGGTCGCCTGGTCAAACAGGCCGGAGCAAACGGCCGCCTGGACCCGGTGAGCACGCAGTAGCGAGGATGGACACCCGGGAGCGGTTTGTTGCCGTGGTTAGGGGATGGCGGAATCGCTGGTTGGCCTCTCGAGGACGTCCTTGACTGCTCGCGTGCTGAGCTCCTGGATGCTGGGACGTGTCGGGCCGTACCGGTGGAGGAATCCGACCGTCGCGGCTAGGAGCACGTCGTCGCTGAGGGCGAGGATCTGTTCATCAGTCATGCCGAGGAGGTCATCCAGGCTCATGGCCAGTGCCTACCCTGCTCCGCTGATCGGTACGACCGGCATGGTCGGCCCATGTGGTCGTGCGGATTGAGGCCCGCGCTCAAGACAGCAAGCGGGGAGGATCACCCCCACCAGTGGGAGCTGGCCTCGGTGACCGCGACCGCGGGAGGGGCGGGGCCGGAGTCACCGGAGCGGGTGAGCGGAAACGCTCAGTGGTCGGCACCCTGGAACATGGGCTGCGGGACCTTCTTGGTCTCCTTGGCCAGGCTCGGGTCGCGTGCCTCGTATGCCTCGACGACCTGGGTGGAGATCCGGCCGCGGTCGTTGACGGTGATCTCGTGCTGCTTGGCCCAGTTGCGGATGTCAGCGGACCGCTCGCGGGCGTGAGCGCTCCGGCCAGTGGCCTTTCCCTGGCGGCCGGCCGGGCGACCAGCGGCTTTGCGGGCCTTCTCAACGTACGGAGTCAAGCTCTTGCGCAACTTCTCCGCATTGTCCGCGCTGAGGTCGATCTCATATGTGACACCGTCGAGGGAGAACGTCACCGTCTCCTCGGCGGGCTTGCCGTCGATGTCGTCAAGCAACTCAACGACCGTTCTGTGTGCCACGAACTATCCTTCCCAAACCCTGATAGCCGAGCAGTCTCCCGCTTCGGCATCCGGATGAGCGGTTACGAACTTCTCACACGTCGTCGGTGATCTTCTCACGGCATCGCGGACCGCAAGGTCGAATGCGATCTCCTCCGGTTCGCCAAGCCACGTGCCTGATCCCATGAACGCTGCTGGCCTGGGACGAGGCACATCGGCACCTCGCTGAGCGGTTGCACGGGTTCGAATCCTCAACGGGGAGCCACACAGATGGCTGCATGATGTCCCGGCCCGCACCAGGTGGTCGCCTTGTGATCACGAGCCGTTTCGGTGCTGCGTGATGCACGTTTCATTGCGACCTGTCAATGGAAGCACTCCCCGGATGTCAGTCTTGATGCCGATCTCATGGAGTGGGAGTCGTCAGGGCGAATCTGCTGGGGTTGGCTCTCTTCTCTCTGGCTCTCCTAGGGGTCGTGTGTGATGCGGTGGGGGAGGGCGGTGTTGCGGCGTTGGGTGCGGTTGTTGGCGATCGCGCGTTCGACGGCCTCGGTCTGGCCGATCAGCATGACTCCGTAGCGGGCGCGGGTGACGGCGGTGTAGAGGAGGTTGCGCTGAAGGAGCATCATTCCGGCGGCGGTGACCATGGGGACGATGACGTATGGGTATTCGCTGCCTTGGGATCGGTGGACGGTGAGCGCGTAGGCGTGCATGAGTTCGTCAAGGTCGATGAAGGGGTAGGTTGCCATCTCGCCGTCGTGGAAGGTGACGGTGAGCTGGTGGGTCTCGGTGTCGATGGCGGAGATGTTGCCGCTGCTGCCGTTGAAGACTCCGGTTTCGCCGCGGTGGGGGTTGTTGCGGACCTGCTGGACGCGGTCGCCGAGCCGGAAGGCGGCCCCGCCGTGGTAGTGCTGGGGCCTGTCGTCGGATGGCGGGTTGAGGCGCTGCTGGAGGCGGAGGTTGAGGTCGGTCATGCCGGCGACGTTCTTCTTGCCTGGGCACAGCACTTGAATGTCTTCCGGACTGGCCCCGAGGTGCTTCGGCATGAGCTCGCAGACCAGGTCCACCACACGCTCGGCGATGTCCTCGGCACTGGATACGGGCCGGTTCCAGAAGACCTTGGGGTCCTCCCGGGGGCGTTCGCCGCGCAGGATGCGGTGCGCGTTGAGGGTGATCGCTGCGCCTTCGTCGCGCTGGCGGAAGACCTCCGTCGTCCTCTACCACTGAAGCGTTATCTGCTGCTGTCCACATTCGGACATTTAGCGATCTTGGCGGCAACCGCGCCGTGGCTCTCGCATGGGCGACAGGCACCGCTTGTCGTTTGCTTCCAGCAGACCGATCCGATCGCGTTCAGTGGCTGGTACTGGGTGGAGGCGGAGAACGGCCGGGTCCACTCCAGCAAGATCGCCGCCAGCGGCACCAGCACGCCGAGGGCGATGCAGACGTCGAGTTGGCCGAAAGGTTTCCGCCCGGTCCTGGCGCCGAAGCCGGGGAGCGAGGACTGAGAAAATCTGTTGTTGCTACGGTAGACATTCGGCGGTGGAGTGGGTAGTGTTCCTGGTGTTGCGAGAAAAGAGAACATCATGGAGACGGCGCAGATGACGAACTGCCCGTGAGGTGAGAGCACGACGGTCAGACGCGCTGGGGCCAGGCACCACAAGGGGCTCCGGCGGATGGCCGGCGACGGTCGCCGGGACCGGCGGTACCTGAGGTTCCGGTCCGTGATGGTCGCATGGAAGGTATGTGGAAATCAGAGGAGAAGGGGAGGGTTGCACACCGTCGGATCGCCCGCTTCAGGCTGTGTTGCGCCGGGCGGGTACCGCAGTCCCATCGGAACGAGAGGTGGTCTTCGGTCACGCATACGCGATCCCCGCACTGCCCGCCGTTTCAGGCGGCCCGTGCGGACAAGGCAAGCCGGCGCGCGCGTCGGTAGATGGTGTTGGAAAACCCAAAACCCTGGGCCCCGGTGCTATGGCACCGGGGCCCTCGTGACGTGGAGGTGCAATGGACCCAGCCAGCAAGGCTTCGGACGCCAAGTTCGACGATGACGACTACCCCGCCTACACCATGGGCCGCGCCGCCGAGATGCTCGGCACCACCCCAGGATTCCTGCGCAGCCTGGACGAGGCTGAACTGATCACACCGCAACGGTCGCCCGGTGGCCATCGCCGCTACTCCCGCTACCAACTGCGCCTGGCCGCACGCGCTCGCGAGCTGGTCGACCAGGGCACCGCCCTGGAAGCCGCCTGCCGCATCATCATCCTGGAAGACCAGCTCGAAGAGGCCCAACGGATCAACACCCAACTACACCGACCCGACTGACCAGACAGGCCAGCGGTGCGCCTGCCGAGAACCTCATCCGCACAGGTCAGGCGGCATGCTGGTATTCGTGGAGGATTCGGGGGGAACCCCCACCGTCACCACGGCCGCCTGACACCGATACCGCAAACAGCAGATCCCGGACCCGACACCACCGGCCGGGGTCCGCTGCCGCGTGCGTGGCTGAGGTACTCATTTTCCGGTCAGGACCTGTGGCGGGCCATAGCTGGCTTCGGCCATCCGTGTGCCGCATGAGCGGTCCCAGTGCCCACGGGCAACGGGCAGAGGTGCTACATCAGGCTGTGCCGACGGCGACCAGAGAGGTGGCATCGAGGTGGTCGAGCCCGCCGGTGGTCAGGGATTCCAGGAAGCGGTCGCGCACCCGGGCGACGGTCTCGTCGTCGAGATCGTGCAGCATCGCGCGGAAGCCGCTGCCGATCACTAGGTCCCTGGCGTTGTCGGGGGTGAGCGTCACCTGATGGACGATCTGGTGCACGCTCACCTCGTCGAGTCCCAGGCTGATCATCCAGTCTGCGAGCGCGGCCTCGGTGTTGATCCGGTTGCTGGCTCGGCGCGCGGGCGGGTCGGCGCGCTCGCTGGGACGTTCGGTGGTCACGCTGGTGTACAACAGCGCCCCGAAATCCTCCATCGCCCCCTTGGCCCAGGCGGCGACGGAGAACCGGCCGCCCGGACCCAGAAGTCCTGCCAGCCGCCGAGCAGAGGTGTCCATGTCCGGTAGGAAGAAGATCCCATAGCCGCACAGCACCAGGTCGTAGGGCTGTGGAGCGGGCCAGTTGGTCACATCGGCCTTGTGGAACCGCACCTGGTCCAAGTGTTCCTCCGCGGCGCGTCGCCGTCCCAGTTCGACCAGACCGGCGGCCAGATCCACCGCGTCCACCTGCCCGGCCGGGCCGACGGCGCGGGCGGCTGGAATCGCCGAGGCTCCCGCTCCGCAGCAGGCGTCGAGCACCCGGGATCCTGAGACGGGGCGGACCCGCTCCACATACCCCTCACCGAGTGCATCCCACAGCAGCGCGGCCGCCGCGCTGTAGTCGCGGGCGGCGGCGTCGAAGACCTCACCGGTCTGCGGGGACCGAGATGATCTCATCGGCTTCTCCGTTTTCTCCAGGCGTCAGCCATGGGCTCGGCCACCTCCGGCTCGGAGGTGGCGTGGCGCAGCGCGACCGCGAAATTCGCCATATGTGTCGGAGTCTGTGTCCTGGTCTATCGCTTCTGCCGGGTATCGACATGCGTGTCGTCCGGGAGATCGAGGAAGGGGGCGAACGGGTCGTCCGGTCCGGCGATCGGTTCGTCATCGGCCAGCAGGCAAGAGTCGAGCATGGCGTGGATCCGGCCGCGGTCCAGGTCAGGGCCGGTGAAGACCAGGTGCTGGACGCGATCGCCGTGGTCGGGTGACCAGTCGAGCGCGGCGGCCAGCCGCCGGGCGGGCGGCAGCATGTCCCATGCCGCCGCTGGGAGGGATTCCAGCCAGGGGCCCGCGTCCTCGATCGTGACGATGCCGGCGACAGCGTCCCAGGCGATCATGCGGTCGGGCCGGTTGGCCAACCAGAACCGGCCGCGGCTGCGCACCGTCTCAGTGGCGAGGGAATCCACGGCGTCGAAGAACCGGGCCGGGTGCAGCGGGCGCGCCCGTCGCCAGACCACCGTGTCCGCGGCCGGGGTGCTGGCCTCGCAGGGCAGCTGGGCGGTGGCTGGGGTGACTCGGGCGGCGAGTTCATGGGTGCACAACGCGGTGCCGGACACTGGTGGGAGCGGGTCGCCGGGCGGGCAGACCGGTGTCGTCGGCGCGAGATGACCGAGCACGTCCCGGCACAGGTCGACATCGTCCTCGTCGGCTTGCGGCAGCGGGGCGGGCAGCACCTCGGGCAGGACGAGCGCGGTGGCGTACTCGATCTGCCGGGCCAGCACTTCGGCAAGGTGACGTTCGTCTCCCTCAGAGCCCGCTGTGCCTACCTCGGCCAGCGTCTCACCGCGGCAGATGTCGCTGGGGGTCAGCTCGGCGTCCAGCGCGGTCAGCACCGCGGTAAGCCGCAACTCGTCGCGCAACTCCGGTATGTCGAGGGCCTCGGCCACGGACCGGGGCTCGACCGCGTCCCACAGGTCGACGATCAGGAGCCGTGCCCGAGGGCCGTGCCGCAGCAGCTGGGGGATGAGGTCTTCGCGGACCGTGCAGGTGGTGCAGCCGTGTGCGAGCCGGACCTCGGCTCGTTCCAGGACCGCGTTGGCGTCGCGGACCACTCGGATGACGAGTCCGGTTGTGACCTGGCGCAGGTCGTGGTGGATCGTCACCGAGCCGGGGTGCTCACGCAGCAGCCGGTCGACGAGGGCGGCGCGAGCGGGGCCGTGCAGCCCGGCTACCAGCGCCACGGGTACGGACATGCGCCCTCCCAGGGACATAATGAAAACGGTTATCGCTATCATGTCATGTGCCGAGAGGAGATCCGATGGCCCGCAACGAGCTGCGCCCAGTGATCAAACTTCGGTCGAGTGCCGGGACCGGTCACACCTACGTGACCCGCAAGAACCGCCGCAACGACCCCGACCGGCTCGTCCTGCGCAAGTACGACCCGGTCGTACGCAGGCACGTGCTCTACAGAGAGGAGCGCTGAGCAGTGCAACAGAACATCCATCCCGACTACCACCCGGTGGTCTTCCGCGACCGTGGCGCGGACTCCGCCTTCCTGACCCGCTCCACCGCCACCAGCGCCAAGAGCATCGAATGGGAGGACGGCAACGTCTACCCGGTGATCGACGTGGACGTGTCCTCGGCGAGTCACCCCTTCTACACCGGGCGTGCCCGAACCCTGGACACCACGGGCCGGGTGGAGCGCTTCAAGCAGCGCTACGGAGGCCGCTGATGTCGGCCCGCTGTCAGCTGACCGGCGCCGAACCGAAGTTCGGCAAGAAGGTGTCGCATTCGCACCGGCGCACCTCGCGCCGGTTCGACCCCAATATCCAGACCAAGCGGTACTGGCTGCCGTCCGAGGGCCGGTACGTGCGGCTGCGCCTGTCGGTCCGCGCGATCAAGACCATCGACAAGATCGGTATCGAGGCCGCCGTCGCCCGTATCCGGGCCCGGGGAGAGAAGATCTGATGGCCAAGAAGAGCAAGATCGCCGCCAACGAGCGGCGCAAGGCCACGGTGCGGCGCTACGCCGCTCGGCGGGCCGAGCTCAAGCGGCTCATCAACAGCCCGCACACCGCCGAGGAGATCCGCGAGGCCGCCGTGCGGGAACTGCGCCGCCAGCCCCGCGACGCCAGTGCCACCCGGGTGCGTAACCGCGACACCATCGATGGCCGTCCCCGCGGCCACCTGAGCAGATTCGGGCTCTCCCGGGTGCGCTTCCGCGAGATGGCCCACCGGGGAGAACTGCCCGGCATCACCAAGTCCAGCTGGTAGGGAGAACCCGCATGGCCGTGCCCAAACGCAAGAAATCCCGCTCCAACACCCGCCACCGCCGCTCCCAATGGAAGGCACAGAGCCCCGACCTCGTCCCTGTCACCGTTGAAAGCCACGAAATCCTGGTGCCACGCCACCTCGTCCGTGCCTACCAGACCGGCCTCCTCCGCCCCTGACCCAACCGGGGACGGGGGCGGCGACTCGCGACCATGCCGACCCGGGTGACCGGCCGTTCTCGAGTTCTCGGCGGGAGCACGATTTTCCAGAGGCGGTGACGGCGTTCGTACGGTCGTCACCGCCTCCGCGCCGCGATTACGCGCGTGGCCGTCGTCCCGTCACCAGGATCATCGGGTGCACGACGGAGAAGCCCGGCTCGTTCAGCACATACCGAGAGCTGTCCGGGGTGAGCAGTTCGGACGCCTTCTCCATGTCGGCCACCGACATCCCGGCCTCAGCGCCGCAGTTGGCGGCCGACTCCCGAAGCTCGGGCCAGATCGCGGTCCAGATAGGCGCGCGCCGGCGGATCCTCGTCAAGTGGAAAGGCGACTCGGGGAATGACCCGGACCGAGACGTCGTCGAGGCCGGCCCCACCTCCACGGAGGGATAGGCGGCCAGCTCGGCCCTTCCGAGTGCGAGCAGTCGCGCGGGAGAAAGCCGTCCCGGCTCAGGTGCATATGCATCTCGGCCGCCGGGGCATTGCGCTCCCTGCAGCATCGACGAACAGGATCTTGCGGCGCTGCCGTCCGAACACGAGCGCGGCGCTCAGCCCTGTCGGACCACCGCCGACCACAATCATGTCGTACTTCATCGCTTCCCCCTAGCGTTGCACCGGGCTTGTGTCCTGCGGACGGCGCCGTCACGGCAGGTCGGGGGATCGCCACGCCTGGACTCCTTCAGGTACGGTCGGATGGGATTCGAGCCCGGCTTCCGACAGTTCCGCGGCGAGAGTCTCATCTGCGGGGTGTCGATGGCGACGATCTGCCCGGTCAGGATGCCGAACTTGTTGGCGGCCCGGCCTTTGTACAGGGATCTGGATGACCTGGAGGCGCAGGTGCCGCCTGAAGTGGTGCCTGCGTGTTTCGGCTTGGTGTGCGCGGCGGAGGGTCGACCAGTGAAGTCCCAGGTCAAGGGCTTGATCATCTTTGTTGATCAGGTTGAACAGGTGCCGGATCTCTCCAACAGACAAGGTGATCAGGCGCCGGACCGGCTGCCGGTGTGCCCGCTCGGTGGTTTGTGTTGGTTGTTTCTGGCGTGCCCGGTGTGTGCTGCCGGTCGCCGCTGGTTGTCCACAGGGAGTGGGTCCCCTTTTTGGTGGTGTGGCGGAGCACGGCAAGAAAGGCCATGGCCAGCATCGCCAGGGTGATGTGGCGGTACCAGGCGTGGTAGAGGCGGAACTGGTAATGCGCCAATCCGGCTTCCTGCTTGGCGGCCTCGAAACATTCCTCGATCGGCCAGCGGGCGCCGATGACCCGGACCAGTTCGGATGGCCCTTCGCCGCGCGGGTTGTAGCAATGGAAGTAGGCGAGTTCGTCGTTGGTGATGTTTCGCCGGAACATGTACTGGTGCCCTGGTATCGGGGTCTTGATCACGGCCCAGTCGTAGACCCGGAAGCCTTTTGATCCGATCCCGCAAGCCCGGCGCTGCCAATCGTTGGGTTTCAGTCGTTTGGCGATGGCCTCGACGATGGCGGGATCGGCGGTCGCCGTGGAGACGCTGCCAGTGGTGACGGTGGTGTTCCTGGGCACGGCCATGCAATAGGCGATCTGTTGTTCTTCCAGATGGCGGCGCAGTTTGTGGTTTTGGCCGAACTCCTCGTCCGCGGCGAACCACGCGAACGGCACCCCTGCCTCGACCGTCCGGTCGATCATTGCCCATGACCTGCTGCGGGCGGGTCATGAATGTCAGGCCCTTAGGGACGGCGGCCTCGGCCCGCCGGGCGGTGTCGGCACACCAGGAGCGTTCGGGCATATAGAGTTCCCGGTCGATGAGTACCCGGTCTCCGGCAGTGTTGGCGTAGGCCAGAAACACTCCGATCTGACAGTTGTCGATCCGTCCCAGTGTCCCTCCGAAATCGTCCAGGAATTCTTGCGCGCCAGTGGTGCCAGCAATCCCCGCAGATACTGCCGGAAATGCTCACGCGACTCCGTCCGGTACCACCGTCCCTCGAACCGGCCGCACACCGTCTCGAATTCCAACTTCCACTTGGCCAGCTCCGCCACCGTTACCGCGTTGGCCAACTCTCGCGAGTCAGGCATGCAGATACCGTTACACCACCCGGTGTGATCACGTGGAGGAATCGTTCGATCACCCACCGAGATCTAGGCATGTAGTACTAGGACTGGCGGCTCACTTCTTTCCGCACCGCGACGCCGATAAGACCTACATCAACGCTCGGCAATCAGGTTCCCGAAAGGAGAGGTCGCCGTGATATCCAGCTGGCGCTCTCAGCGTCTGTGAGTGAAGTCGAGCTCCATCAGGATGCTCTGTACACAGCTGTTCACGTTCCGCTGTGCGATACATCCCGAGATGCACGCCCAACTGTGTGGCCGCCCGACGAATCACCGGTTCCGAGAAGCCGGGAACCTGATACGAGGCACCATGGCGAACATGTCCTCCGCGCCGTTCAGTGCATGGAGGCGTCGTCACGCAAGGCCTTGGCCGCCGTCCAGCCATCCAGCTGGCCGGCCACGATCTCGGTGATCAGCGCGTCGTAGGTCCCGTCCGCCCGCGCCGTCGCCAAGCGGGCGCTCACGGGTTGGAGCATCGCGGCCTCCAGCTCGGCCATGGCACGCGCCGTACGCCGCTCCGTGGATCCACTGGCTCGCAGCCAGACGTGGTGACGCCGCGCCTCGTCGGCCAGGGCCTCGACGCCGTCGCCCGTGGTGGACGTCGTCATCACGATCGGCCTGCGCCAGTCGCCCGGCCCTCTGGCCCGCCCCCACGAGATCATCGACTGCAGCTGCCGTCGCACCTCAGTGGCTCCGTCGCGGTCGGCCTTGTTCACGACGTAGATGTCCGCGACCTCCATCAGACCGGCCTTGCCCGCCTGCACCCCGTCTCCCAGCCCTGGGGCCATGACGACCACCGTCGTGTCGGCGAGCTGGGCGATCTCGACCTCGCTCTGGCCGACTCCCACGGTCTCGACGACCACCCGGTGGTGACCCGTCGCCAGGAGGATCCGGATCGCCAGCGGGGTCACGGCCGAGACTCCACCGAGTTGTCCACGCGACGCCAGCGAGCGGATGAAGACACCGTCGTCGTGGGCGTGGCTCTGCATGCGGATGCGATCGCCGAGCAGCGCTCCGGCCGTCAGCGGAGACGAGGGATCGACGGCGAGCACACCGATGCGGTGGTCGTGCGTCCGCAGCTCGGTGACCAACGCCCCGATCAGCGTAGACTTTCCGGCCCCCGGCGGGCCGGTGATCCCGATGACCTGGGCGTCGGACGGGATCTCCCTCAGCCCGGCCACACCCTCGAGCGAAGCCGGGTCCTGCTCCGCGATCGTGAGCAGGCGGGCCACCGCGCGTATGTCGCCCTGCCGGGCACGCTCCGCCAACGACTGCGCGACGTCTCGGTCATCGAACACCTTTAACGCCTCCGTCATCGCGCACCGCCGGTCGGTGCCCAGCGACCTCCGTGCGTACGGCGTACAGGCTCGTCGACGCAGTGACGAACAGCGTGTGGCCGTCATCGCCCCCCCAGGTGAGGTTGGCGGCGGGCTCAGGAACCTCGACCAGCCCGAGCCGCACGCCCTGCGGGTCGAGCACCCAGATGCCATGAGGCCCGGTCGACCAGACGTTGCCGTGCTCGTCGCACCGCACCCCGTCGCCCCAACCGACCTCCATGTCGAGCGGCCCGAGGTCGCAGAACTGCTCACGAGCGCCTAGACGACCGTCCGCGGTCACCAGGTACATCCAAATCTTGGCCGCGTAGGTGTCTGTGACGTAGAGCCTTGACCCGTCCGGGGCAAAGGCGAGGCCGTTGCACAGCTCGAACCCGTCGGCCATAGGCTCCGGCCCGCTCTCGGGGTCGAGCCGGAAGACCGCCTGGAAGTCCAGCTCCGGGTCACGCCGCAGCCCCGACACGTCGTTGCGCCGGCCGGCAGGGGGATCGGTGAACCACAGCATCCCGTCGGGGCCGAGGGTCACGTCGTTAGGGCTGTTCAGCTCCATGCCCTGGTAGTGGGAGGCCAGCACCTCGCGCCCCCGGCCGGTGCCATCGGCGTCCATGGCAACCACCATCGAGGTGACGTGCTCGCACACGACGAGCCGGCCGTCGGCGCCCAGGACCATGCCGTTGCCCTTGTTGGTCTCCTCGCACACCACGGAGACGCCCGCGACCGGATCCCATCGGTAACGTTTCGACCCGCGCAGGTCCGAGAACAACAGGCTGCCGGAGGCAGGGACCCACACCGGCCCCTCGGTGAACACGAATCCGGTCGCGACGCGGTCCAGGGTTGCGTCGACCCCGATCAGCTCAGCCGGACATACCGTCGCCATCTGTTCATCCCTCCCATGTGACGTAACCCAGGCGGATCCGCCCCTGCTTGCCCCAATAGTCCCCCGCCTCCCGAAGATGGATTTCCATCTCGCGGGCCGCGCGGGCCGTATCGCGCGACGCGACGGCGTCAGTGATCCGCTCGTGGGCGTCGGCCACTGCCAGACGCACGCCACGCGAGTAGTTCACGCCTGCGGAGGAACCGTCGAAGACGGCCTTCAACGTGTCGATGAAGGCCTGCATGACCACGTTTCCGGTCGCGGCCGCAATCAGCTCGTGGAAGCGCCGGTTCTCGGCGAGGAACACCGGCGTGTCATCGACGAAGTCGCGCATCCGAGCCACCGAGCTCCGCAGCTCCTGAATGCCGGTGTCGGGCAGCCGGCCAGCCGCCATCATGGCGCTGTGCGGCTCGATGCAACATCGGGCCTCGTAGACGCCCTGCAGCGATGCCGACGAGAACAGCAGTTGGACGGTCAACGCCTCCCGCACGTCGCGAGGTTGCGGAGAGCGTACGACGGGCCCGCCGTTACGGCCCTGCCGGATGGTGATCACCCCCCAGCTCTCCAGCAGACGCATCGCCTCTCTCAGGGTGTTCTTGCCCACCCCCAGCGTCTCGCCGAGCTCGGCCTCGACCGGAAGCCGCGTGCCGGGCCCGAGGTCGTGGGAGATGATGTGCTCGACGATCCGCCGCGCGATCCTCTTGGGAAGCTTCTGGGGGCGCATGTCCTCGCCAGCGCTGAAGTCCACGCCCTCAAGTGCCACGTGCTCAGACCCCCGTCACGAGGCGCCAGAGGTCTTGGGCCGCCTCGGGCCCCGAGAGGTGCTCGGCGAGCTTGCGTTCCCAGGTCGCTGCTCCGCCGAAGTCTCGCGACCAGGCGTAGATTGCGCCGCTGAAGCGGTGGAGCCGGTGCTCCTGGGTGGTGCCGATCGCGCCGTGCACCTGATGAGAGGCGCGCACCAGCACCTCGGCGGAACGCCCGACGCACGACTTGGCCACGGCCACATCCGCGTCGGTGACCGCGTCCTGCTCGAGCGCGTCGACCAGCCGGGCCACGGCCGTCCCAGCAAGTGCCGAGTGTGCGGCCACGTCGGCGAGCAGACGCTGCACCGCCTGGAACTTCCTCAGCGGCTGCCCGAACTGCCGCCGCATCATGGCATGTTCCACCGTCAAGGAGTTCATGCCGTCCATCGCACCGGCGACCTGTATCGACCGGACCGCCGCCCCGCGCCGGATGACCGCGTCAGCCACGCCCGGGCTGCCCACCGGCTTCCAGTTCACTGCCTCGAGCTCCGACAGCCTGCTCCACGTCACACCGCCGAACGCGACGGCGGGGGGCGCGTCGTCGCTGTGCAAGCGGAGCCGGGCGTAATGCCACTCCCCGTTCTGCTCGCGGAGGATGACGGCGGTCTCAGCCACGTCGGCCCACGGCAGGACGCACGACGCGCCGTCGTTCGAGAGCCCGAAGGTGTCCGTCCGGGAGGAGCCGTCGGGGTCGCCGATCGTGCGCAGCAGCCAGCCAGCGAGCAGGTCATGCTCGGCGACCGGGACCTGGATGCCGTGCCGGGCAGCACTGTCGAGGACGAGCGCCGCCTGTCGCCAGGTGGCGTCGCTGCCGCCAACGGACGCCGGCGCGGTGAGGTCGGCGAGCCCTACCGCGTGGAGCTCTTCCCACAGGTCGGCATCGAAGTCACCACTCCTGGTGGCCTCGCGGTCAATGGCAGCGGTGAAGAGCGCATCCGCCATCGACCGCAGGTCGCGGTTCTCCGCGGTGAGCGAATCCGGGCTCATACTGTCAACCCCCGTGTCACGACACCACGGAGAACCTCCGAGGTGCCTCCCCTGAGTGTGAAGCCCGCGCGCTGGACCTGCGCGATGCGCAGCTGCTGCCCGATGAACCCCATCGGGTCGTGTGCCTGACCATCCATCTCGTCGGCAGCCCACGCCACCACGTCGCCTTCGAACTCGGTGCCCAGCAGCTTCACCAGAGCGGCGTCGGTATCCGCGGGCCCGCCTCGGTGCAGCCGCTGGGCGACCCCGAACGACAGCGTGTGCAGCGCGGCAAGGCGTGATGCGATCCTGCCGAGCTGGCGAGAGCCGTGCTCCTGTACGCGCCCTTCGGCGATCAGCGACTCCAGCAACACGTACGTCGACATGAACCGTTCCGGTCCGCTCCGCTCGAAGGAGAGCTCAGAGGTGACCTGCTTCCAGCCATCGCCGATGCGACCGAGCACGGCCGAGTCAGCGACGAAGACCTCGTCCAGGAAGACCTCGTTGAAGTGGTGGAGACCGTCAGCGGATACGATCGGTCGCACCTCGACGCCGGGCGAGTCCAGGGGAACGATGAACTGGCTCAGACCCTCGTGCTT
This sequence comes from Actinomadura alba, assembly GCF_014323705.1. GTDB lineage: Bacteria > Actinomycetota > Actinomycetes > Streptosporangiales > Streptosporangiaceae > Actinomadura_C > Actinomadura_C alba. The sequence continues at coordinate 165,138 of NZ_JABVEC010000016.1, read as the reverse complement.
GCCACCGTCGCCGAGCGGAGTGGTCCGGGTGAGGACGAAGAACGCCTCGGCGCGGTGCGCACCAGAGGTCCAGACCTTTGAGCCTGTGATCCGGTAGCCGCCGTCGACTTTGACTCCCTTGGTGCGCACGCTGGCCAGATCGGAGCCCGAGTCCGGTTCCGACATCCCGATGCCGAAGTAGCACTCACCAGCGGCAATCCGCGGTAGGTACTCGCGCTTTTGCTCCTCGGTCCCATGCGCTAGCAGCGACGGTGCGACCTGTCGGTCGGCGATCCAGTGCGCGGCGACAGGGGCACCGGCCGCAAGCAGCTCTTCCGTCACCACGAACCGCTCGAGGTGGGTGCGCCCCTGTCCGCCGTACGCCGTCGGCACGGTCATCGCCAGGTAGCCTCGTCGGCCGAGCTCCTTGCTGAACTCGTCGTCCCAGCCCCGCACCCAGCAGTCGACCGTCGGGGTGAAACGTCCCTCGCGGCGGAAGGCCGCCAGGAAGCCGCGCACCTCACGGCGTAGGGAGTTGATTTCGCTCGTGGTGACTGGCCTCGAGGTCTGGTCCATCATCGACTCCTCGCCCCGAAAGCAGCCACGAGCTCCTGGTGCTCGGCGGTCGCGTGGCAGAGTGGCTGCATCGCCGAGGACAGCTCGAGCATGTCGTTGAGCCCGAGGTCACCGGACCGCCGCAGCAGCGCCTTGGTCATGCGGACCGCCTCGCGCGGCAGCTCCGCGATCTCGGCGGCCAGGGCCTGGGCTGCGGGAAGCAGCTGATTGGGCTCGACGACCTGCGACACCATGCCGTACGCCTCCGCCGTCGCGGCGTCGATGCGCCGGCCGGTGAGCGCAAGCTCAGCGGCCTTCGCGTGCCCCACGATGCGGGGCAGCAACCAGGCACCACCGTCGCCGGGGATCAGGCCCAGCCGGACGAAGCTCTCTGCGAAGGTGGCGGTCGTGCTCGCCACCCGCAGGTCGCACATCAGCGCGAGGTCGCAGCCGGCCCCGATGGCCGGGCCGTTGACGGCGGCGATGACCGGAACGTCGCACTCGACCATGGCGCGGGTGATTCGCTGGATCCCCTGTTGGTAGCCGACCCGCTGCCCCGCGGGCGGCTGGCCGAAGAGGCCACGCCGGTCTTGCATCGCCTTGACGTCTCCACCGGCCGAGAACGCCGTCCCGGCGCCAGTGAGGATGACCGCGCCCACCTCGAGGTCGCCGGTGACACGGTCCACCGCCGACACGATCGCGGTCACCATTTCGGTGTCCGAGATCGGGTTGCGGGTCTCGGCACGATCGAGGGTCCACAGCTCGATTCCGCCCCCGAGCCGACTGACGGTCAGCGGGGCATGGCCGGTCATCGGGTCGGCTCCAGCCGGGCTCGCTGAAACTCGATCTGGTGGCCGATGCCGACCTCGAGCGGCGTCTCCGCGACGAAGCCCAGCCGCTTCTCCGCCTTGGTCGCAGACATGATGTTCTGAGTGAACTTGTGCGGCGTCTCTGGCTTCACGTACTTCGGCTCCTGAGTGCTCCCGGTGATCCGCTTGGCGATCTCGACGAGTTCGCGGGTCGAGTTCGAGCGTCCCGTACCGACGTTGAACACCTCGCCGGAGCACTCCGAGCGCATCGCCGCGATGTTCGCTCGGGCCACGTCACCGACGTAGACCCACTCCATTTCCTCGCTGCCGTCGCCTTGGATGATCGGCTGCTCGTCGCGGAGAAAGGCGTCGATGATGTCACTCACGAGCAGCGACGACTTCGCACGTCGGTGGAGGCGGGGCCCGTAGACGATGCCGTAGCGCAGCACATTCGTCTCGAGTCCCATCGAGCCGTCGTAGGCGATACAGAGCGCCTCGGTGGCGACCTTGGTCGCGCCGTACACAGTGCGCGGGCGGGGGTAGCCGCTCTCCTCGAAGAGGGAGTCGCCAGGTATCTCGCCGTACACCGCCGCCGAACTCGACGCCACCACCCGGCGTACGCCGAGGTCGCGGGCTGCCTCGAGAACGTTGAAGCAGCCGTCAGCGTTGACCTCCCACATCCACCGCTCCTTGCCGAGGCCGTCGAGAGACATGACGCCAGCGAGGTGGTAGACCTCGTCGGTGCCCTGCATCAGGGAGCGGAGCTGGTCGTAGTTGCGGATGTCGCCCTCGTGCACGGTGACCTTGGGCGACTCGACGGCCTTGGCCAGGTTCGCTTGAGTGTCGGGCGCGAAGACGGCGTCGATGATCGTGACCGTGTCGACCTCACTGTCGGCGACGAGCTGGTCGACGAGGTGGGAACCGATCATGCTGCCGCCGCCGATGACGCAAGCGTTGATACCCATGGTGATGTCCTTCTGTCTCGGGCGTCAGCGGGCGGTGTAGCCACCGTCGATCACCAGCTCCGCGCCGGTGACGAACTTGGCCTCGTCGCTGGCGAGGTAGACCACGCCATGGGCGACGTCGTCGGGCTCACCCCGGTGCCCGAGCGGGACGTTGGAGAGCAGCCGACGCATGTACTCCTCCTCGCCCAGCGGGTCGCTCTTGGCAGCCGCGACGCTGAGGGAAGTCTGGATGGGGCCGGGGTGGACTGAATTCACCCGGATGCCACGGCTCGCGTAGCTGATCGCGTCAGCCTTGGTCATCAGCCGCACGGCGCCCTTGGTCGCGTGGTACTGCGGCAGCGACGAGCCGCCAACCAGGCCCATGATGGACGAAACGTTGACGATGCTGCCTCCACCTGAGCGGAGCATCGAGGCAATGGCGTACTTCGTGACGAGCCAAACGCCCTTCACGTTGATGTTGAAGATACGGTCGAAGTCGGCCTCGGTGGCCTCGTGAGCGTGGGCGTGCGACCCGGTGATGCCGGCACAGTTGACAAGCGCGTCGATCTCACCAAACTGCTTGACCACCTCCTGCAAGACAGTCTCGACGTCGGCCTCGACCGTGATGTCCAGGCCCCACGCGGCGGCCTCGCCGTGGTCCTCCTTGATGGCGGCGGCGGTGGCCTCGGCCCCGGCCCGCTCGATGTCGACCACCGCAACCTTGGCGCCCTCCCGCGCCATCTCACGTGCGATGGCGGCGCCGATCTCGCCGGCCGCCCCGATGACGAGCGCGGCCTTTCCCTCCATCCGGTTCACCGGGTCACCCGCTCTTCCTTCAGCTCCGCGACGGTGCAGACCTTGCCCCGAATGGACAGCACGGACTCGAGGAGCATTTGGTGAACGGTGGGGTCGGGGTCGTGGCACGCGTCGGATGCCACGGTGACGGCGTAGTCGCGGTCGGCGGCCTCGGTGGCCGTCGACAACACCGCACCTCGGGTGATCAGGCCACCGAGCACGAGGTGCCGACGGTCGAGGCCCCGGAGGACCATCTCGAGGTCGCTTCCGGCGAAGCCGCCAATCCGCTTCTTCACCACACGGACGGCGCCGCCGATGACCGGCTCCAGCTCCTTCATCACCAAGGTGGCGTTGGAGCCCGCCTCCAGCCGGCCGGCGGCCTTCACACCGGAGAAATACGAGTTACTCGCCGCTACCTCGACGTGGCCAGGCCGGAACTCGACATCGACCCGGACGACCGGGACACCGGCCCCTGCAGCAGTGTCGACCAGGGCGCTGACAGCAGTCACGAACCGCTCCCGGTCCGCGGCGTCAGGCAGGTTGCCGCCCGCCACGCCCTCCATACAGTCCAGCAGGACGACGACCGAGTTGTTGGGGTCAAGCGCGCTCACAGCGCTCCCTCCGAGTCAGCGCCCGCGTGGGTCGGGTTGGCGCGTTCGATTCCGAACTCCTTCAGCACCTCGTCGGTGTGCTGGCCGATGAGAGGAGGGGAGACGAACGTCGGCTGGTAGCCCGTCATGTGCACCGGCGTGCCGAGGAGCTGGATGGTGCCGCCCAGCACGTGCTCGATGTCCACGAGCATTCCTCGGGCCTTGACCTGCGGCTTCTGGAGTGTCTCGCCGAGCTCGTTGACCCGGCCGGCGGGAACACCGAGCTCGAGGAAGCGCTGCATCCATTCGTCGGCTGTCCGCTTCTCGACAACCTTCTGCACCAGCGCGCGCAGCTCGGGAGTGTGGTCGATGCGCGACTTGGCGTTCGCGAACCGCTCGTCGGCGAGCAGCTCCGGCGTTTCGAGCGCCTCGCAGAGCAACTTCCACGGCTTCTGGTCGATGACCGCGAGCGCGACGTAGCGGTCATCGCTGGTCCGAAAGGCGCCGTACGTCGGGCTGTGGCCACCCGATCCCTGCGGGCCGGGGGTGAAGCCGTTGATCGTGTGGTAAGCCGTGAAGTAGGGGATCATGGCCAGATGCGAGTCGAAGAGGCTCGTGTCGATCTCCTTGGCGCCGCCTCCGTTCTGGTCACGGTCGCGCAGCGCCGCGAGGATCGCGATCGCGGTCCACATGCCGCCCGCGAGGTCGGCGATCGGCAGCCCGGCACGCACCGGGGGCTGCCCCGGCTCGCCGGTCATGCTCATGCCGGCTGACTCGGCCTGGACGACCAGGTCGACGCCGGGACGCATCCGTTCCGGGCCGGTATTACCGAAGGCGCTCAGCGACGCGAAGATGATGCTCGGGTTGGCCGCCCTGAGGGCGTCGAAGCCCAGCCCGAGCCTGTCCATGGTGCCGGGTCGGAAGTTGTTGAAGACGACATCGCTCTTCCCGACCATGGTGAGGAACGCTGCATGGTCCTCGGGGTCCTTGAGGTCGAGGATGATGCTCCGCTTGTTGCGGTTCAGCGCGATGTAGTGGACGTCCTCGCCCTTGTACTGGTGCCGGGCGACCCCGCCCGGGTCGTAGCCGCCGTTGGCGCCGGGACGTTCGACCTTGATCACCCGCGCTCCGAGATCCGCCAGAATCATGGAGCAGTAGGGGCCCGCCAGGTGCCACGACAGGTCGAGGACGGTCACTCCCTGGAGCGGAAGCGGGGTGGTCCTATCCATTCGTGCCCTCCGTGTCCACGTGCACCCCGGCGTCGCGGGCGTTGCACAGTTCTCTGATCTGTTCAGCCATGTCGGTCACCATCGAGCCGGCCTGGAAGATCGCCTGAACACCCAGCGCCTGCAACGCCGCGTTGTCCTCGTCCGGGATGACGCCACCGAAGACGACGACAGGGTCGACGCCCTCGGCGTCGAGCGCCTCGCGCAACTTCTTCGCATAGTTCAGATGACCGCCGGCCAGGCTGCTGACTCCAACGACGTTGCAGTCCTCCTGGACCGCGACCTTGGCGACGGTCTGCGGCGATGTCCGCAGACCGAGTAGGACAACCTCGAACCCGGCGTCACGCAGCCCCCGTGAGACGACGTGGACACCTCGTTCGTGCGCATCGAGACCGGCCTTGGTCACGATCGCCTTAATGCTGGTCACGGGGATCCTCTCCTGTCGGTATCGCGGCTCCATGCCGCCGGAGATCGGAAATGGCCCGGTGTTGCTCCGCGCTCAGCGAGCGCGACTCGAGCGCAGCGTCGAGCGCAAGCTTCTGGGCGTGGAAGGTCTCGCGGGGCAGCTCGAGGAGATGCCCCGCGATGGTCTCGAGGGCCTCCTCCGCCGTGTCGTACAGGCGGTCGACCAAACCCGCGGCCAGCGCGTCCTCGGCGCTCAGACGCTCACCCAGAAGCAGCAGTCGTCTCACCGCGGTCGGCGAAAGCCTGCGGAGCAGGGCCTCGTACCCGGCGGACCGATAAACCCTGCCGATGCGGATGGCCGGGATCTCGAACCGCGCCGGGCGTACGGCGACTCGCAGGTCGCAGTTGACCGCCACCTCGACCGCCGCGCCGATGCAGTGGCGCTCGATGAGAGCCACCACGGGCACCGGACAGGTGCGGATGGCCTCGATGGCCCGGTCCAGCACTCCCTGGACGGATCCGTCCTTCGCCGAGCTGGTTCCTTGGGAGAGGTCCACCCCCGAACTGAATCGTCCGGCCGCGCCACGCAGCACGATGACCCCGACCTCGTCATCAATCGAGTCGAGTGTGTCCGCGATAGTCGTGAGCATCCCCTGGCTAAGCGCATTCGCCCGGTCGCGGTTGACGAGCCACAGAGTGAGGACCCGCGAGCCGTCGTCCCGCTCACGATCGATACGTGCCGGCTCGCTCATGACTGCGGGATCTCCGCCTCACCGAAAACCTCGCGGAGGACACCGCACATCTCGCCGATGGTCGCGTACGAGTGCGCGCACTGGATGAGTGCAGGCATCAGGTTGGTCCGCTCGTCGCGCGCCGCCTTCTCCAGCACCGTCAGGGACTCCGTGACCCGGCGGTCCTCGCGCTCCCGACGGAGGTCACGGAGATTCGCCACCTGGCGCTCCTCCGCGGATTGCAGCTTGTCGGAGTCGTACTCGGAGGTCCGCTGGATCGCGACGTCAATCTCGCTGTCATCGGTAAATTTGTTGACCCCGACCCAGACGTCCTCCCCAGCCTCGAGGCGCTGCTGCGACTCCCAGGCCGTGTCGCCAATGGCCCGCCTGTAGTAGCCGGAGTCCACTGCTTCGCCCGCGCCGCCGAGGTCGCGGACCCGCTGCAGCGCCTCCATGATCTCAGACTCGATCTCGTCGGTGAGCCGCTCGATGACGTACGAGCCGGCGAACGGGTCGAGGTGATCGGTGATCCGGGCCTCATAGTGCAGTATCCGCTCGAGGTCGCGGCGGATCTGCTGGGCTTCGATGCTGTGCCCCAGCCCGAGCGGCTCGTCGAAGGGAATGCTCCCAGTGTGCTGCCCGCTGGCGAGACCGAAGATCAGCGCTTCCAGGGTCTGGCGCACGATGTTGTTGACCGGCCGCTGGGTGGTCATGCGCAGGTACGCGTTGCCCCAGGCGTGCTCGCCTCCACGGAGCAGGCAGGTCTTGTCCTGCTTGGCGCCGTACTTCTCCCGCATGATGCGCGCCCAGATCCGACGCGACGCCCGCGGCGTGGCGATGCCCCGGTAGAAGTCCAGGGTGGAGTCACCGAAACCGCGATAGCTGAAGCGCTGCACGAACTGGTCGATGTCAAGGCCCCGCTCGAGGCCGAGTTCAACATAGGCCTCCGCGTTCGCGAACGCGAACGCGATCGAGTCGGCCGTGCTGCCACCTGCGTAGCGGATGTGCTCGGCGCAGATGCTGATCGCATTCGACCGGGGCATCTCGTTGGTGACCCACTCGATGGTGTCGCCGACCAGCCGCATGCTCGGTGCCACCGGGAAGACGTAGAGGCCGCGAGCGATGAACTCCTTGAGGATGTCGTTCTGCGGCGTGCAGCGCAGCGTCGACCTCTTCAGGCCCCGCTTGTCCGCGAGGGCGCAGTAGAAGGCGAGGTAGATCGCCGCCGGCGCGTTGATCGTCCAGTTGGTCGAGATACTGTCGATGTTGTCCTCGCCGACAAAGGGGGCGTAGAGCGTCTCGAAATCACGCAACGAGTCGACCGCCACGCCGACCCGCCCGACCTCGCCGGCAGCCTCGGGAGCATCCGAGTCCCAGCCGAGCTGCGAGGGAAGGTCGGACGCCACGTTCGGGCCACCGAGGCGGAGGCCGCGGGCCGCCATGTCCTCGAAGTAGACTCGGGAGTCGTCCGCCGTGCCGTAGCCGGAGTAGCGGCCAGCACGCTTCAGCGAGGGTCCGTCGCCGTGCTCGAATGGAGAGCGGGTCGGGTAGTTCCACGCGGTGAAGGGGTACTCCCCCGGCAGTCCGACATCGCGCAGAAAGTCGTGGCCCCCCAGGTCCAGCGGCGTCCCCGGCGGCGAGGACGGCTCCGCGGGGGCTCCGATTCTCTTGGCGGCCTTGGGGTACGTCGTATTCGCCCAACGCTCCAACGCCTCGCGCAACTCCTCACTCACCGTGCCTCCCCCACCTCTCGATAAATCTGGATATTATATCTATATTATTCGGATCAACCCGTCAACCTTGTGGTGCATCAGTAGCCGCAGTACGCACCGCCGTTGACGTGCAGGGTCTGGGCGTTGACCGCCCCGCTCGAGGGCCGACAGAGGAACGAGACCGCCTCGGCGATCTCGTCGACGGATACCGCCCTACCGAGGGGAGAGTTCGACAAGACCCTGTCGATCTCCTCTTTGAGGCGACGGGCGTGCTCCTCCGAGCGGCGTACGCGGACCGTGTCCACAATGCCGGGCGAGACGATATTCGCCGTCACCCCCAAGCCACCGAGCTCGACCGCCACCCCGCGAATGAGACCCTCGAGACCAAGCTTCGCCGCGCCGACATGCGTGTGGCCACGCATACCCTGGTGCGGGCCGTCTCCACTGATGGCGACGATGCGGCCGAATCCGTCAGCAATCATGTCCTCCACGCATGCCTTCAAGCAGTAGAAGGCGCCGTCGAGGGTTACATCGAGCGTCTCGCGCCACTCGCGCGCCGACAGCTCAAGGAAGGTGGCGCTGGACCGGGTCGCAGCCGACAGCACGACGACACCGGGGGCGCTGAGCTCACTACGCAGCTCCGACACCATCCGATGCACGGCCTCTGGGTCCCCCAGATTGGCGACGGCGACGTGGGAACGACGGCCGAGCGACTCGATCTCGGCCGCGACCTCCTCCGCCGCTGCACGATCTTTCCGCACGTTCACAGCAACGTCGAAGCCATCGCGGGCAAGGCGGAGCGCGATCGCGCGCCCAGTGTTCCGCCCCGCCCCGGTCACCAGAGCGGTACGCGGGCGGGCTTGCGACTCAACGACGGCGGCGCTCACGCGACGCCTCGCCGGCACAGCACCAGACGCCCGATTCGGACAGCCACCCCCGTCGTCGCGCTCGCAGGCATCGACCGATGCCGAGTGCTACTCACAGTGATCTCGTTCACAGGCTTACTGTACATAAGTTACCCCTAGTTTCAACCCAACCCTCCGCGGATCCGAGCGCCAAATCGCAGGGTTGACACCGTGTGATGTGTGCCATACGTTTCTGGCGATAATTTACATAATTTTAATCGCTCGGCGCCCACCCGGTCCGGCAGCCACAGGTTCCTCGCCGCTCACTGAGACACGGGTCATCGGCGCGTCGAGGCCCCGCTCTCGTTCGCAGAGCGACGTACGCCGCTGCCCAGGCGACCGGACAGAGGATTGGAGATGCTGTGTCCCTAGAAGTCGGGGCCTTGCTCATCTGCATCGCGGTATTCGCGATCGGGATTTACCGGCGGGTCAACGTCGGGATCCTGCTCATCGCCGTCGCCGCCGCCGTGGGAGTCTGGCTCGCCGGAGTGCCGATCGACGACGTCCTCGCCGGCTTCCCCATCGACCTGATGATCCTGCTCGCCGGAGTGACGTTCTACTTCGGAGTGGCCCAGGCCAACGGCACCGTCGACCGGCTGATCAATCTGGTGGTGCGTCGCGTCGGCCACCGCCGCTCGCTCATGCCGTTGACCTTCTGCGCCATGGCAGTACTGCTCGCATCAATGGGGAACCCCGGGGCCGCTCTGGTGCTGATCCCGCTCGCGATGAACCTTGCCGACAAGCAGGACATCGAGCGCGTCCTGATGGGCATCGCGGTCGGCACCGGCATGAGTGCCGGCGGGTTCGCCCCCACCAGCACCTTCGGCATCATCGTCGCGGGCACCGCGAAAACGGCGGGCATCACGCTCAACTCGCTCGTTCTCTTCAGCATCGCCCTCGCGGCCAACCTCCTACTACTCGCGGCCGCCTACATCCTGTGGAACCGCCGTGGAGCACGGGCCGACGACGTGGTCGAGCAGACAATGCACAGTGAGAGCCACGAACTTGTCAGCGCGCGCACACTCGGGAGCACCGACAGCATCGCACCGGTCGGCGGGCCGCCTTCGGCCAGCGCGAAGCCCTCCGGTCCGCGCGGCGCGGACCACGAGGAGAGCAGGCCGGCCGGTCCGATGTCGTTCATCCAGGTAGTGACCCTCGTCAGCCTGGTGGCACTCATCGTCACCGTCGTCGTGGCCAACCTGTTCGACGTGAGCCCCGACATCGGCGTCCTCGCCTTCGGCCTGGGCTCACTCCTGATCCTGATCGACCCCTCGTCGGCCAAAGAGGGCGCAGCAAAGATCGACTGGTCGACGATCCTCCTGGTGGGGGGCATCATCACCTACGTCGGCGTACTCCAGAACGTGGGAACCATCGACATGCTTGGGGACTGGGCGGCCAGCATGTCATGGCCCCTCCTCGCGATCTTCGTTCTGTGCGTCATCGCCGGACTCGTCTCCACGTTCGCTTCCACGCTGGCCATGATGGCGCTGTTGGTACCGCTCGCTGTGCCGCTGGTCATGGAGGGCGGACTGCCCGGTTGGGCCGTCATCTGCGCGATCGCGATCTGCGTATCCATTGTGGACAACTGCCCGTTCTCGTCAAGCGGCGCCATGATGATCGCGACCACGCCCAACCCGGACGACCGGCCGCGCCTGACCAAGAACCTGGCCCGGTGGGGATTCTCGTTGGTGGTGATCGGCCCCGCCGTCACGGTCGGGCTCCTCATCGTGCCCGCGCTCGTCATCGGGTGAGGACCGTCCTGTCCTGTGCCGTGGCGCCGCTCAGAAGCCCCACGGCACAGGACGACCGGACAGTTCACCGGACTTCTGCCAGAAGCGTCCCGCCTCCCGGAGATGTGCCTCCATCTCTCGCCGAGCTCGGTGTGGGTCTCTGGCCGCGATCGCCTCGACGATGCACTCGTGGGCATCTGCGACCGCCAAACGTCGCGCCGGCTTGTACTGGACGCCGCGTGAAGTCCCATCCAACACGGACTTGAGCGTGTCGAGGAAAGCCTGCATCACAACGTTGCCCGTAGAAGCCGCAATCTGCCAGTGGAAGAACTGGTTCTCCTCAAGGAACGCCGCCTGATCGTCGGCTTGGTCACGCATACGTTGGACCGAGTCTCGCAGCTTGCTCATTTCCTTGTTGGTCATCCGCTCGGCAGCCAGCATCGCGCTCTGCGGCTCCACACAGCAACGGGCCTCGATGACGTCATCGAGCGTGGCCGATGCGAAAAGCAGCTGCACCGTCAGCGCTTCCCGGAGATCCTCTGGACGAGGATTACGCACCGTGGGCCCACCGTTGCGCCCCCGCCTGATCTCGACGACCCCCCATGCCTCGAGGATCCGCAGGGCTTCTCGCAGGGTGTTCTTCCCGACGCCGAGCTGTTCCTGGAGCACCGATTCGATGGGGAGTCGGGTGCCAGACGTCATCTGGTTGCTCACGATGACATCGACGATCTCCCTGGCGACCCGCTCACCCAGCTTCTGACCTCGCGTCCGGCTATCTCTCGGCGACGTGAACGCGCCGTTGTCGCTGTTCATGGGCCTCCTGTTCCTCTTACCCACATATATTATTCACATATTGAGTTCGGACGACACGCGAGACCGGACGCGCCGACGGCGTCGTACCCTGCCGGGCACCCGAGCCTGCAGTCCGCCCTGTTCAGAGGCTTGCCGCGCTGCGGCCCGCGATCCGGCCGCTGCAGAGCACCTCGGCGTAGTAGGCGTACTGACCGGGGTACAGGTCCCCCATCATCTGGCCCATCTCGCCACTGCCGAACAGGCCCTGGATGGAGTGACCGAACACGTGGACGATCTGGCCGTGCTCGTTGCGACGGGGGCCGCCCGTGGTGTTAGTGCCGCCGGGCCACAGCCTTACGCAGTAGAACGGGGGCTCATCGAGAGGCGTCAGGGTTTCGTCATCACGGAACGCATCTCCACCCGCGCTGCATGCCGCGTTGTAACGCTTGATCTCGCCGACCAGGGTCGCCGGATCGGTGATGCCGACCTCGGTCGCGAGCTCCTCCCAGGTGTCCGCTCGGACGACCCATCCGCGCCGGATCTCCTCGACGTTGTCAGAGCTCCACGTGTAGCCAACCTGCTTCGCGTTCCCGTAGCCCGGGATCGTGAGCGGCCCGGCTGCCACCCGCTTGTGATCGAAGAACCAGTAACACGGGATACGGGAGAACTCGCCGCGGTCGGGGTCGAACTGGAGGAGGTGATAGTAGAAGGAGTGGGAGAGCTCGGCCTGGCCCGACTCGTCTGCGAATCGTCGTCCCCCGCCATCGGTGATGACGTAGCCGTACGGTCGAGCATCCCCAAGCCATGCCAGGTCCAGGAGCATGATCGTGTTCAACGCTGTGTCGTCGTCGAGCTCGAAGTGGCCCACCCCGCGCCCCGAAATCGCGGACATGTGCCACAGGTCTGCTCCTACCGCCTGTGCCATCCGGATGCCGTCGCCGGTCGCGGTCGCACTGCCATAGATGTGCACGTCGGCGCCGCCAGTGAGGTACTGGCGCCTCATCTCGGCGTCGAACCCGAAGCCCCCGGTCGCGAGGACCACCCCGCGGCGCGCCAGCACCCGCCCGCCAGTGGCTGGATCCAGCTCTACGCCGACGACTGCCCCCGCCTCAGTCAGCAGACGCGCGGCGCGCGCTCCATAGTGCACCGGAATTCCGCGAGCCTCTACTGCCGACCTCAATGCCTCGAAGAGAGCCTCACCGCTGGCGCGCTTCCACTCCCCATCGACCAGGCCCTCGCCGTGAGAGGACCGAATCGACGCAGCACCAGGAAAGTGCGGATACTCCGCGGACGCATACGCCGGGCCGAGGCGGTAGACATCAGGCGCCACGGAGCCGAGCCACTCGTGGATGTGCACGATCTCCTCGGCCCAGGTGGTCGAGACCTCCGCGGGGATCACGTCGCCCGCGCACCGCTGGAGATAGTCACCCGCCTGGCGCGAGTCGTCGGCGTACATGATCCCGCCCGCCAGCAACGCGGTCGACGGCCAATGGTCGGCCCGAGGCTGCTTCTCGAGGATGACTACCGTGGCCCCCGCATCGTGAGCCTCGATCGCCGCCGCGGCACCCGATCCGCCGAACCCGACGACAACCACGTCAGCTGACTCCACTGCCGCGTCCCCCGCTGTCGAGGCACGCATCGCCTTGCCGGCTGAGTCATTCACCACGAAAAATCCCTATCCCGTCCGTTCCCAGTTGCCGCATCGATCGCCAGTCCTCATCCCCACCGCAGGACCGCTCGCGCGGTCCGCCCTAGCAGCCACTCCTTCTGGTCGAGGTCGAAGGGGGCCCTCTGCCATCTGCCGCATCACGTCAGACAGCTTCGGATCACGCCGATCAACCTGTCCGAGGTAGCGGAAGCGATCGGGGTACGTCGCAACGGCCAGCCGTGAGAACGGCCTGCGCGGGCGCCAGAACCCGTCGACCTCAACCTCCCCCGGAAGCAGGTCCAAGAGCGCAATACGGGTCATCTTGACCAACCCGCGATACACCGGCCGGCAGGTCTGGAACAAACAGCGTAAACGCGAAATCCTCATCGACGTCCACGACGTCACCCTCGGACACGAAACCAAGATGACCTGGAACCCCCAGGACACCTGGGTATGGTCGAGCGAGATCGTCAACCCGCAGATCATCGACGAGGAGACCTTCACCGCTGCGCAACAGATGCTGGCCGCGCGAGGCCGCGGGCGCACCAGTCACAAACCGCATCGCCACCGCCACCCGTACGTGCTGCGTGGCGTTCTGTACTGCGGGATCTGTAACCGCCGGATGCAGGGCCAGCGTAATCACGGCGCCGCCTACTACCGGTGCCGGTTCCCCGAGGAATACGCACTGGCCAACCGGGTTCAACACCCCCGCAACGTCTACCTGCGCGAGGACGTCCTACTCCCCGCCCTAGATCGCTGGGTGGGCCGCTACTTCGCCCCCCATCGCCGAACCGAGACCATCGCAGCCATCGCAGCCGCCCAAGGCGGAGACGGCGAGGACACCACCTCGGCCCTAGCACGTCACGCCATCGCTGAATGCGACCGTAAACTCGCCCGCTACCGCGCCGCTCTCGATGCCCTGGACGAGGACACCGACCCGGCCGTCATCGCAAGATGGATCACCGAGATCCAACAGCAGCGCGCCGCTGCTGAAGCCCAACTACGCCAAACCCCACGGCAGATCCACCTGACCCACGATCAGATCACGAACCTGGTCAACCAGCTCGGCGACCACACACAAGCCATCGCCACCGCCGACCCCGCACGCAAGGCCGACCTGTACACCAAGCTCGGCCTGCGCCTGACCTACCATCCCGCAGAACAGACAGTGCGGGCCGAGGCTCACCTCGATACCCGCACGGCGTGGGAAAATGGTTCGTGTCCGAGGGGGGACTTGAACCCCCATGCCCCGTGAAGGGCACTAGCACCTCAAGCTAGCGCGTCTGCCTATTCCGCCACCCGGACCCTGCCGCGTGCGCGTCAGCGCGTCGCGGCCGCATCACCATACCAAAGCTCCCGACTCGCGGCGAAGTCGAGCGCGCGGCACGATGGGGTTGATACGTACCCACGTTAACCCGCAGGCGCAAGGGGAGATAGTGATCGTTCAGCCGAGCGCAGAGGACGAGGTCGTCGAGCTGTGCCAAGAGCTCATCCGCATCGATACCAGCAATCCCGGCGATCACTCCGGTCCCGGTGAGCGCGCGGCCGCGGAGTACGTCGCCGAGAAGCTCGTCGACGTCGGCCTCGAACCCACGATCCTGGAGTCCCACCCCAAGCGTACGAGCGTCGTCGCGCGGATCGAGGGCGAGGATCCCTCCCGTGATGCGCTGCTCCTGCACGGCCACCTCGACGTCGTACCGGCGCAGAAGGACGACTGGACGCGCGACCCGTTCGCCGCCGAGATCGCCGACGGCTGCGTGTGGGGACGCGGCGCCGTCGACATGAAGGACATGGACGCGATGATCCTCGCGGTCGTGCGGCAGCGGCTGAGAGAGGGCCGCAGGCCGCCGCGCGACGTGGTCCTGGCGTTCACCGCCGACGAGGAGGCCGGCGGTAAGTGGGGCGCGCAGTGGCTGGTGGACGAGCACGCGGAGCTGTTCGAGGGCTGTACGGAGGCGGTGGGGGAGGTCGGAGGCTTCAGCCTCACGGTCCCGGGCGACCGGCGGCTGTACCTGATCGAGACCGCCGAGAAGGGCATCGCCTGGATGCGGCTCTCGGCCCGGGGCACGGCGGGGCACGGCTCGATGGTCCACCGTGACAACGCGATCACGGCGCTGTCGTCGGCCGTGGGCCGGCTGGGCGCGCACGAGTTCCCGATCCGGCTGACCAAGACGGTACGGGCGTTCCTCGAGCGGGCCTGCGAGGCGTACGGGGTGGAATTCGATCCCGACGATCCGGAGAAGTCGCTCGTGGAACTCGGCCCGCTGGCGCGCATGATCGGGGCCACTCTGAGGAACACCCTGAATCCGACGGTGCTGGACGCCGGTTACAAGGTGAACGTCATTCCCCAGGAGGCGAGGGCGCAGGTCGACGGGCGATTCCTGCCCGGGTACGAGGACGAGTTCTTCACCACGGTGGACGAGCTTCTCGGCCCGGACGTCGTACGCGATTTCGTGCACCATGACAGCGCCATCGAGACCGATTACGCGGGTGCCCTCGTGACGGCCATGGAAGAGGCGCTGACCTCGCAGGACGCGGGCGCTTTGCCGGTGCCCTACTGCCTGTCCGCCGGCACCGATGCCAAGGCGTTCGCCCGGCTGGGCATGCGGTGCTTCGGCTTCGCTCCGCTGCGTCTCCCCCCAGATTTGGACTTTTCCGGAATGTTCCATGGCATCGACGAAAGGGTGCCGGTAGACGGATTGCGGTTCGGCGTCCGGGTCCTCGACGAGTTCCTTGATCGCGCCTAGTCCCGTCCCTTTCTAGATCGCCCATCGGATTTTGCCTCGGCAATCTTTGAATTGCCGACACCGCTGCGGAGCGTGGTGCTACGGTCACCATCCGTAGGGAGCGGCTTTACGCTCCCCGCAGGCCGGCCGAGCGCCTCGAGCGTCGTCCACAGGGCCTGTGCCGGAAGGTGGCAACGGCCGAGGAGGGCCCGTGGCGCGCGAGCCGAAGCGGATACGGACGGCGACCGTCCGGCTGCGGTTCGTCTTGCCCGCGTGGGCTCGTGACCCGGTCGTTCGCCGCCTGCTCGTGGTCGCCGGGATCATGGTGGCCGGATGGCTGCTCGGCACCGCCGGGCCGGCGCATGCCGGCACGTCGGCCGGGCCCGCCTCCGGCACGCCGCACACGGTGCCGGGCCACACGGTGCCGGGCCACACGGGGCCGGGCACCGTGCCGGCGGTGCCCGCTACGACCGCCGTGCCGCAGATGGCCGCGGTGGCTACGGTCACTCGGGTGCAGGAAGTGGTCGGCGTGCCGGACACGGCCGCCGCGATGACCACGTCGAAGGCGGCCGGGCGCCGGGCGGCGGGGTATTCCGTCCGCCGCCTCGGTACGGGCCCGGAGATCGCTCTCGTACCGCTCCTCGCGACCCGGGCGACGGCGTCCCCAGTGATTTCCCCGGTTCGGTCCACGATGACATCACCGGTCACGCCGGATACCTCGGTGCCGGGTGCGTCTTCGCTGCGCAAGGTGAGCGGTGGCCTCGCGGATTCTCTGCGTGAGGCGCAGCGCGCTCTCCCCGTCCACCTGCCGGCGGTCCTCGACGTGCCGGGCATGGCCTGGGCCTCCGTGACCGACCTCGCGTCGGCCGGACCGTGGTGGCCGGATGGCACGGGCGTCGATCTCTCTTGGACTCCACGGCAGCGCCTTGGTGCGGATGCCGGATCAGGCGATCGGGCCGAGGTGCGAGCACCTGAGCCGTTCGCCGTGTCGGGGGCGTCCAAGGGCGATCGAGGGACCTTCGGCGCGGCCTTGTCGCACCCGGCACCCGTCCCCGCCGTGGAACATCCGCAGCCTTTCGTCTTCGCGGCACCCGCGCATGTGCTGCGCCCGGCGGCCGGCCCCGTCTTGGCGGGCGTAGGACTCGCCCATCTCGGCGGACCCGGGGCCGTGGCACGGCCGTGGCGCCTGCCGGCACCGCCGCCGTTCCTCATCGGTCCGGCCGTCCACTCTGCGACGAATGAGCCGTCCTGCTCGCCTGACTGACCGAAGCCTCGGCCCTGGAGAAGGCCGGGGCCGGGACGTGCCGTCCCTCGGCGGCGCGTCATATGCGGACATCCCAGAAGAACCCTTCACACGCCTATTTCGCATAACAACCTTCCATTCAGACTCAGGAGCATCCATGCGTATGTGGACCAAGGGCACGGCACGTGCCGCTCTGTTCACCGCAAGCTTCGTCGCCGTGGGCACCGGCGCCATCTCCCCTCTCGGCGCCTTCGCCGACACCACAAGTGGCGAATCCAGCCTGCTCGGCGGCAACCAGATCAACGCACCCGTCTCACTGCCGATCAACGTGAGCGGCAACTCCGTCGCCGTCGTCGGCGACGCCGTCTCGCACTCCAAGGGCGGCGCGAAGGTCGTCGATCGCGAATCCGGTGACGATTCGCGGGACCGGAGGACCTCCGGCCGGCACAGCGTCGGCGGCGGAAACCAGATCAACGCGCCGGTCAAGGCGCCGATCAACGCCTGCGGCAATGCGGTCGCGGTCGTCGGCGAGGCGCTCGCGGGATGCGAGGGCGGTGCGAAGGTCGTCGGAGACCGGGGCACAGGCCACCGCGGCGGCGATCAGCGGACCTCCGGCCGGCGCTCGATCTTGGGCGGCAACCAGGTGTTCGCGCCGATCAGCATTCCGGTGAACGCCTGTGGCAACGCCGTCGCGGTTCTGGGCGATGCCCTGGCCGCGTGCGAGGGCGGCGCGAAGGTGGTCGGTGACGGCGGCGGGACCCGTGGCGGTGATCGGCGCACCTCCGGCGTCGGGTCGGTACTGGGCGGCACCCAGGTGTTCGCGCCGGTCAGCATTCCGGTGAACGTCTGCGGCAACGCGATCGGCAACGCACTGGCCGGCTGCGAGGGCGGTGCCTCCGTCAAGCCCACCGGGACCGGCCGTACGCCCGGCGGAAGTACCTCAGGCCTGCACAGCATCGGCGGTGGCAACCAGATCGACCTGCCGATCCAGGTGCCGGTGAACGTCTGTGGCAACGCGGCCGCGGTGCTCGGTGACGCGATCGCCGGCTGCACCGGTGGTGCCGGGGGACATGGCGGGCACGGCGGGCACGACGGCTACGGGAACGAGGGCTACGGGAACGAGGGCTATGAGCCCGGCCGTCGCACGTCCCACAACGCGACCGTGACCAGGGCACTGCCGGTTCTGCCGGACCAGGCGAAGGCGCTCCCGCTGACCCACGGTGCCGCGCTGCCCGCCCTGCCCGAACTGCCCGAACTGCCCGAACTGCCCGAGCAGGGGCCGGCCGGGAAGCCGGTCACCTACTCCGCCGCGCAGACCGCTCTGCCCATCGACGATCCGACGATTCCGCCCAACCTGCCGGTGCGGCCGCCGGTGCTGTCCGAGCTGCCCGTCAAGGCGCCGGGCGGCCTGTCGAGGCTCCCCGTGCCGACCGAGCAGCTGACGACCGAGCAGCTGGCGGCCGAGCAGCTGGCGACGGCACTGCCGGCGCAGGAGCGCAGGGGCCCCGTCGCGGAGGACGGCACCGTTCCCGGGTTGTTGCCCGCCAACCCGCTCCCCGTCCGCCCGCCGGTCGTACCGGGCGACGCGCGCTCCCGGGCTCTGCCGATCCCGCCCCATGACCTGCCCGAGCCCCCGGCCGTCGGAAAGGTCGGCAAGGTCGATGCGGCGCAGGTCGGTGGAGTCACCGATGAGCTCCACCGGACGCAGCGGCCGGTCACCGGGCTGATCCCGATGGCCGCCGACGATCTGCTCACCGGCGGGGTCACCGGGGGATCGGCCTACATCGTGGCACTCGGCGCGATGCTGGTCGCCGCGGCCGCGGTGATGGCACTCACCCGTCGCATCCGCTTCGGCCGCCGGTAGGCCACAGCGGGGTGACCCAGACGCTTCGCCCGTGAAGGGTGGTGTGCGGCCTTCGGGGCCGCCCACCTTCCGCAGGTGAAGAGAGACGCTTTGCCCGTTCCGGGGGCGCGGCCCGGGACGGGCAAAGCCCTGTTCACGCACGATCCTGTTCACGGTCGAAGTACCCTTGTGACCCGGCATTTCAGCGGCGCGGCGCATTTGGTTTGAGCATTCAACTATTCACCGCGGTAAAGATCACAACGTCCGTGTTTGCCGGATGACTTTTCGCCGAAGTTGGATTCGGCGGCTACCGTCGGGGTAGAGCCGCAGTCGGTCGAGTTCCCACCCGCCGTACTCCGCGTGCTCGGTCATCAGCCGCCGGGCGGCGTCTCTCGAGGTACCACGCGGCAGTCGCAAGATGAGATAGGTGTACTCCACCATTACCGACATTATGACTTGGGAGAGCGTGATGGGGGGAACCTGCCGCAAGGTCCTGTTCCACACTGGTCCCGGCGGCATGTCATCCTGGCGGGGGTCTGCGGCGACGGGAACTCCCGGGGACGGGAGTACCGTCATTCCACGTTGAGAGGACCGGGCGGCGCCGAAGCGTCCGGTAAGCGGCGAAGCGAGAAACAGGACAGCGAGGTTCGAGCGACCGTGCCAGCCAAGAACGGCGCAGCCAAGCGGGGCCAGGATGGCCCTGGTACCGGCGGCATCCGACTGGTGATCGTCGAGTCGCCCGCGAAGGCGAAGACGATCGCGGGCTACCTCGGCGCGAACTACGTCGTGGAGTCCAGCATCGGTCACATCCGGGACCTGCCGTCGAGGGCTGCCGACATTCCGCCGAAGTACAAGGGCGAGCCGTGGGCCAAGCTCGGCGTTGACGTCGATCATGATTTCGAACCGCTCTACGTGATCAACGCCGACAAGAAGCAGCAGGTCGCCAAGCTCAAGAAGCTGCTCCAGGACGCCGACGAGCTCTTCCTCGCGACCGACGAGGACCGCGAGGGCGAAGCGATCGCCTGGCACCTGCGCGAGGTGCTGCGGCCGAAGGTCCCGGTGCGCCGGATGGTCTTCCATGAGATCACCCGTGATGCCATCAGGGCGGCCGTACAGGCCCCGAGAGACCTCAACCTGCGCCTCGTGGACGCCCAGGAGACCCGGCGCATCCTCGACCGCCTGTACGGCTACGAGGTCAGCCCGGTCCTGTGGAAGAAGGTCATGCCGAAGCTGTCGGCCGGCCGGGTGCAGTCCGTCGCCACCAGGCTGGTCGTCGAGCGGGAACGCGAGCGCATCGCCTTCGTCTCGGCCGGTTACTGGGACATCCTCGGGCAGTTCATCGCCCCCGCCCGAGACGGCGACAAGGGCGACGAGCCGCGGGACTTCCAGGCGCGCCTCGTCTCGGTCGACGGCAAGCGCATCGCCCAGGGGCGGGACTTCACCGCCCAAGGCGTCCTGCGGGGTGATCTTCGGCACCTCGACGAGGAGTCGGCCCGGGGCCTCGCCGATCGGCTGACCGGCCGGCCGTTCGCGGTCACCTCGATCGAGCGCAAGCCCTACACCCGCAAGCCGTACCCGCCGTTCCGTACGACCACGCTGCAGCAGGAGGCCAGCCGCAAGCTGGGCTTCTCGGCCAAGCACACGATGTCGGTGGCGCAGAAGCTGTACGAGAACGGCTTCATCACCTACATGCGGACCGACAGCATCACCCTGTCCGAGACCGCGATCGCGGCGGCCCGGTCCCAGGCGGCGGCGCTGTACGGCTCGGAGTACATCCCGGCCAAGCCGCGCGTCTACCAGACCAAGGTCAAGAACGCGCAGGAGGCGCACGAGGCGATCAGGCCCGCCGGTGAGACCTTCCGGACGCCGGGTGAGACCGGTCTTTCCAGTGACCAGTTCCGGCTGTACGAGCTGATCTGGAAGCGGACGATCGCCAGCCAGATGAAGGACGCCACCGGCCAGTCGGTGTCCGTGCGCATCACGGGTACGTCGACCGCCGGTGAGCAGGCCGAGTTCGGCGCCTCCGGCAAGGTCATCAACTTCTACGGCTTTCTCAAGGCGTACGTCGAGGGGCTCGACGACCCGGACGCCGACCGCGACGACCGCGAGCGGCGGCTGCCGAAGCTCGAGGAGGACGATCCGGTCACGGCGTCCGCCGTCAACGCCGAGGGGCACAGCACGCGGCCGCCGGCCCGCTACACCGAGGCGAGCCTGGTCAAGGAACTGGAGGAGCGCGAGATCGGGCGGCCCTCCACGTACGCGTCGATCATGGGCACGATCCTCGACCGCGGCTATGTGTTCAAGAAGGGCACGGCACTGGTGCCGTCGTACCTGGCATTCGCCGTGGTGCAGCTGCTGGAGCGGCACTTCTTCCACCTGGTCGACTACGACTTCACGGCCCGCATGGAGGACTGCCTCGACGCCATCGCCCGGGGCGAGGCCGAGCGGGTCCTGTGGCTGCGCCGGTTCTACTTCGGCGAAGACGGCGACGAGGGCCTCAAGGAGCTCGTCAGCGACCTGGACGAGATCGACGCCAAGGGAGTGAGCTCGTTCCCGGTCAAGGGCACCGACATCATGGTCCGGGTCGGGCGCTACGGCCCGTACCTGGATCGCGCCGGCGAGCGGGTGAACATCCCCGAGGACCTGGCCCCCGACGAGCTCACTGCCGAGAAGGCCGAAGAGCTCTTCAACCAGATGAGCACCGACCGCGAACTCGGCAAGGACCCCGAGACCAGGCACCCGATCGTCGCCAAGGCGGGCCGGTTCGGGCCGTACGTCACCGAGATCCTCCCCGAGGAGCCCGCGGGCACCGACAAGAAGCGCAAGAAGGCCGCGGCCAAGCCGCGGACCGCGTCGTTGCTCAAGAGCATGTCGCTCGAGACGGTGACCCTGGAGGACGCGCTCAAGCTGCTCTCGCTACCGAGGGTGCTGGGCGAACTCGACGGTGAACCGGTCACCGCGCAGAACGGCCGGTACGGGCCGTACGTCAAGAAGGGCACCGACAGCCGCTCCCTGCAGGGCGAAGAGGAACTCTTCACGATCACGCTGGAGCAGGCCAAGGAACTGTTCGCACAGCCCAAGCAACGTGGCAGGGGCGCGGCGTCCGCGCCGCCGTTGCGCGAACTGGGCGTGGAGCCGGCCACCGGAAAACCGGTGGTCGTCAAGGAGGGGCGATTCGGGCCGTACGTCACGGACGGTGAGACCAATGCCAGTCTCCGTAAGGAAGACCAGGTAGAGTCCATCACCATCGAGCGGGCGTCCGCGCTCCTCGCCGAACGGCGGGAGAAGGTCGCGTCCGGTGGCGGCGGCAAGGCCAAGACGACGCCGAAACGTCGTACGGCAAAGTCGCGTTCCTAGGACAGCGGCGCCGATACGCTGACAAGCATGAGCAGAACGGGCGTGGCCGAACCTCGCGGGGTCCTGTCCATCAGATCGTTCAGGCGGCTGTGGATCGCTTTGTCCCTGTCCAGCCTGGGCGACTGGCTGAGCATTCTCGCGCTGACGGCGCTGGCCAGTGCGATCACCACGGGCTCCGGTTACCAGGCGCAGTCCTACGCGGTCGGCGGCGTGCTCATCGTCAAGATGCTGCCGGCCGTGGTGCTGGGCCCGCTCGCCGGTGCTTTCGCGGACCGGTTCGATCGCCGGATGACCATGGTGATCGCGGATGTACTGCGATTCGCCCTGTTCGTGTCGATCCCGCTGGTGGGCCGCCTCGACTGGCTGTTCATCGCGACCTTCCTGATCGAATGCGTGACGCTGTTCTGGATCCCGGCCAAGGAGGCCACGGTCCCGAACCTGGTCCCCAAAGACCGGCTGGAGCGGGCCAACCAGCTCAGCCTGCTGACGACGTACGGCTCCGCGCCGGTCGCCGCGGCCTTGTTCTCCGTGCTGGCCCTGGTGTCGAGGGCATTCTTCGAACAGAGCCAGCAGGCGGATCTCGCGTTGTACATCAACGCGGTCACCTTCCTGATCTCCGCCATCACGATCTTCACGCTGAGGGACATCCCGTCCCGGGGCGCCCAGCACGTGTCCGTGCCCTCGGTGCTGAAGCAGATCGGTGAGGGGTGGCGGTTCGCCGGCTCGACCCCGCTCGTCCGCGGGCTCATCATCGGCATCGTCGGTGCCTTCGCCGCGGGCGGCGCCGTCATCGGCATCGCCAAGGTCTACGTCGAGGCGCTCAAGGGCGGCGACGCCGCCTACGGCGCGGTGTTCGGCGCGGTGTTCCTCGGCATGGCGTTCGGCATGTTCCTCGGGCCGCGCATGCTGCGCGACCTCAGCCGCCGCCGGCTCTTCGGCCTGGCGATCGTCGGTGCCGGGCTCACCCTGGTCCTGATCGCCCTGATCCCGAACCTGGTCGTCGTGGTGTTCCTGACCACTCTGCTCGGCGCGTGCGCCGGGGTCGGCTGGGTCACCGGCTACACCCTGATCGGCCTGGAGGTCGAGGACGACCTGCGCGGCCGTACGTTCGCGTTCCTGCAGTCGCTCGTGCGCGTCGTCCTGCTGCTGGTCCTCGCGGTGGTGCCGCTGGTGGCCGGCGTGATCGGAGCGCACCGGCTCGACATCGCCGAGGTCACGTACCGGTTCGACGGCACCAACGCCGTGCTGCTGATCGCCGCCATCGTGGCGATGATCTTCGGTGTGATCGCGTACCGCCAGATGGACGACCGCCGGGGCATCCCGCTCGCCCGGGATGTGGTCGCCGCGCTGCGCGGCGTTCCGTACGCCCCCGAGACCGACTCCGGGCCGGTGACCGGTCGGGGCATGCTGATCGCGTTCGAGGGCGGTGAAGGAGCCGGCAAGACCACCCAGGCCCGGCTGGCCGCGATCTGGCTGCGCGACCACGGCTACGACGTCGTCACCACTCAGGAGCCCGGCGCCACCAAGATCGGTATGCGGCTGCGGGCCATCCTGCTGGACAAGGAGAGTGCGGGGCTGTCCTCGCGCGCCGAGACGCTGCTGTACGCGGCCGACCGCGCCGACCACGTCGCCACCGTGATCGAGCCCGCGCTGCAGCGTGGTGCGATCATCATCACCGACCGTTACATCGATTCCACTCTGGCCTACCAGGGGTACGGCCGGAACCTGCCCGCCGACGAGATCGCCCAGATCAACGAGTGGGCCACCGGCGGGCTCGTAGCCGACCTGACGATCCTGCTGGACGTGCCG
The DNA here is from genome assembly GCF_014323705.1 of Actinomadura alba. Lineage (GTDB taxonomy): Bacteria > Actinomycetota > Actinomycetes > Streptosporangiales > Streptosporangiaceae > Actinomadura_C > Actinomadura_C alba. The sequence goes on along the minus strand of NZ_JABVEC010000016.1, from coordinate 141,339 downwards.
TCCGACGTCGGCCTGGGCAGGTTCGCCTCCCCGGCCGACCGCATCGAGTCCGAGCCCCAGGAGTTCCACGAGCGGGTCCGCCGGGGCTTCCGGGCGCTGGCCGAGGCCGAACCGCAGCGCTACCTGGTCGTCGACGCCCGCCTGGCGCAGGCGGACATCACCCGGCAGATCCAGGACCGGGTCCGGGAGATCCTCCCCGACCCCATCCCGATGGGCACCGAGGACGTCACCAGCACCTTCCCCGCCATAACCGACGCGTGAGGGGGACGGGGAGCGTCTAACCTTGGCGCATGACGGTGTACGACGACTTGGTGGGGCAGGAGCGGGTCGTCGCGGGGCTGCGTTCCGCCGCTGACGCTGCCAGAGCGGCGCTGGCCGGCGTGGGCGGAGGCGGGATGACGCACGCCTGGCTGTTCACCGGGCCGCCCGGGTCGGGCCGCTCGGTCGCCGCCCGGGCCTTCGCCGCCGCGTTGCAGTGCACTGACGCGATGCCCGGCTGTGGGCACTGTGCCGCGTGCCACCAGGTGCATCAGGGCACGCACGCCGACGTCGAGTTCGTACGCCCATCCGGGCTGTCCTACAGCGTGAAGGAGACCCGCGAGCTGGTGCTTCGCGCGGCCTCGTCGCCCAGTGGCGGCCGGTGGCAGATCGTCCTCTTCGAGGACGCGGACCGGGCCACCGAGGCGGCCGCCAACGCGCTGCTCAAGGCGATCGAGGAGCCGCCGCCGCGCACGGTCTGGCTGCTGTGCGCACCGTCACCCGACGATCTGGTCACGACCATCCGCTCCCGGTGCCGCCTGGTGACGTTGCGTACGCCGTCCGCCGGCGCCGTCGCCGATGTGCTCCGCCTGCGCGACGGCGTCGACGAGAAACTCGCCGAGGCCGCGGCGCGGGCGGCGCAGGGGCACATCGGCCGCGCCAGGCGGCTGGCGACCGACGAGCAAGCGCGGCGGCGGCGCGGCGACGTGCTCACCGTGCCCTCCCGGCTCACCGGGCTCGGGCCCGCGGTCAACGCGGCGGCGGCACTGGTCGCGGCGGCCGAGGCGGAGGCCAAGGCCACCACCGAGGAGCCGAACGAGTCCGAGACGGCGGCGATGCGGCAGGCGCTCGGCGAGAGCGCCAAGGGCCGGATGCCGCGCGGCACGGCCGGCGTCCTCAAGGAGCTCGAGGACCGGCAGAAGTCCCGCGCGACCCGGGTGAAGCGCGACTCGCTGGACCGCGCGCTGCTGGATCTCGCGTCGTACTACCGGGACGTGCTGATCGTGCAGCTGGGCTCCGGGGTCGACCTGGTCAACGCCGACCGTGGCCGGGAGCTGCACGAGATGGCGGCCAAGGGGACGCCGGAGGCCACACTGCGCCGGCTTGAGGCGATCATGCAGTGCCGTGAGCGGCTGGAGGCCAACGTCAATCCGCTGTTGGCGGTCGAGGCGATGGCGATGGCCCTGCGGCCGAGCTGACCGTTCCGCTGGGCGGAAAGCGCTCGGGGCCGTCCGCTACGGTCCGTACGCGGGCCTACCAGTAATAGTGACAAATCGTACTTACTTGCACAACGGCAATCGTTTCGTTATATGTCCGCTAGGTCATTCTCAGGCGACACATCAGTAGCATCCCCTGGTTAGTTCCCGTATCCGGGACATTTTTCGGACTTACCAGGAGGTGTGCATGCGGCGCGCCATTATCACTGCGGTCGCCCTGGCGGCGGTCACCGCTGCCATCGCGGTACCCGCGCAAGCGGTACCCGCGAGCCCGCAGTCCTCAGGCCAGGCTGCGCAGTACGTCGTCCTCTACAAGGAAGGCGCCTCCCTCGAGAAGGCGCGCGCCGCGGTCAAGGCCGCCGGCGGCACCATCGTCAAGGAGAACACCGCCGTCGGCGTGGCCACGGTCGAGTCGACGAACACGCAGTTCATCGCCGCCGCCGGCCGCCAAGGGTCGCTCGACGGCGCCGCCGCCAACCGCACGATCGGCCAGGCGCCGAGGACCGGCAAGGGCGCGGAGAAGCGCGCCGCCGTCGAGAAGGCCGGCCGCGAGGTCGCCAGGGCCGCGGCGAAGGCCGCCACGACGGAGGGCGCCGAGCCGCTCGCGGACCTGCAGTGGGACATGAAGCAGATCCACGCGACCGAGCAGGGCTCGTACAAGAAGCAGCCCGGCAACAAGGACGTGCTGGTCGGCGTGATCGACACCGGCATCGAGGGGGCGCACCCCGACATCGCCCCGAACTTCAACAAGAAGCTCAGCCGGAACTTCACCACGGACATTCCGGTCGACGCCAACGGCGACGAGATCGACGGGCCCTGTGAGTACGCCAACTGCGTCGACCCGGCGGACGTGGACGACAACGACCACGGCACGCACGTGGCGTCGACCATCGCCTCACCGCGCAACGGGCTGGGCATGGCGGGAGTCGCACCGAAGGTCTCGCTGGTCAACCTGCGGGCCGGTCAGGACTCGGGCTACTTCTTCCTGCAGCCGTCCATCGACGCGCTGACCTACGCCGGTGACAACGGCATCGACGTGGTCAACATGAGCTACTACATCGACCCGTGGCTGTTCAACTGCGTGGACAACCCCGCGGACTCGGCGGCCGACCGGGCCGAGCAGCGGACCATCATCAACGCCACCCAGCGGGCCCTCGACTACGCCCGTAGCCACGGCGTGACGCTGATCGCGGCGGCGGGCAACGAGGCCGCCGACTACACGAAGACCTTCATCGACTCCAGCAGCCCGGACTTCGCCTCCGAGCCCGGTGAGGCCGCCTACACGCGCACCGTGCCGACGAGCTGCATCTCGATGCCGTCCGAGGGCAAGGGCGTCATCCCGGTCTCCTCGACCGGCGTCAGCACCCGCAAGTCGTACTACTCCAGCTTCGGCAACGGCTACATCGCGGTCGCCGCGCCCGGTGGCGACACCTACGACACTCCGGACGGCAAGGCCAACGTCAACCGGGGCATCTGGGCCGCCTACCCGGAGCGGCTGGCCCGTGAGCGGGGCGAGCTGAACCCCGACGGCACGCCCAAGATCGCCGCCATCATCCGCGACTGCTCGGATGGCAAGTGCGCCTACTACCAGTCCATCCAGGGCACCTCGATGGCCTCGCCGCACGCCGTCGGCGTCGCAGCGCTGATCATCAGCGAGTACGGCAAGAGGGACAAGGCGCACGGCGGCCTCACCCTCGACCCGCGGGTCACCGAGGCCTACCTGCGGTCCACCGCGACCGAGCACGCCTGCCCGTCCGGCGGCTCGTACACCTACGTGCGCCACGTGCGTCAGGCGGACGGTACGTACGCCACGGTGACCACCACGCACAAGTGCGAGGGCGGCAAGAGCAGCAACGGCTTCTACGGAAGCGGCATCGTCGACGCGCTGAACGCCGTCAAGTGACACCCGCACGGTAAGCACCGCTCGATGTGCGGCCCCCACCCTCGGGTGGGGGCCGTACGCTTTTCCGGCCACCGCTCGGGCAGGATGGGGCACATGCCGGAGCCTTACCGCGTCACGTTCGTCTGCACGGGCAACATCTGCCGCTCGCCGATCGCCGAGTGGGTCCTTCGCCACCACGTGGAGCAGGAAGGGCTGGACGTCGAGGTCGACAGCTCCGGCACCGGCGGCTGGCATGTCGGCGACGGTGCCGACGATCGGGCCGTACGGGCACTCAGCGCGGGCGGCTACCACTCGGCGCACTCGGCGCGGCAGTTCGAACCGCTCTGGTTCGCCCGCTACGACCTGATCGTGGCTCTCGACCAGGGACACCTGCGGGCCCTGCGGTCCATGGCGCCCGACGAGCAGGCACGGTCCAAGGTCCGCCTGCTGCGGGAGTTCGACCCCGACGCCGGTGACGACCTGGACGTGCCCGACCCCTACTACGGTGCCGACGACGGCTTCGACCATGTTCTCGGGCTGGTCGAGGCCGCGGTTCCCGGTCTGCTCGAGACGATCCGCGAGGAGCTCAAGGAGCGGCGATGAGCGCCGACCCGCGTCGGCTGAACCGGCTGAACCGACTGAACCGGCTGCTCGGCGCCGAGGTCGATCGGATAGTCGATCTCGGCGGCGGCCACGAGTGGACCCTGCACCGCGCGACCCTCACCGACGGCCGGGAGGTGTTCGTGAAGGCCACCGAGCGCAGGTCGCCGGTCTTCGAGGTCGAGGCGGCGGGCCTCCGCTGGCTCGGAGAGGCCGACGACGGGATCGTGCCGCCCGTGCTCGCCGTCGACGACAGGACGCTGGTCCTGCCGTGGCTGGACGGCGAAGCGCCCGGCCCGTCCGCCGCCGAGCGGTTCGGCCGGGAACTCGCCGCCCTGCACGCCGCCGGGGCGCCGTCGTACGGCGCGGACCGGCCCGGGTTCATCGCCCGGTTGCCGCTCGACAACACCCCCGGCGACTCCTGGCCGCAGTGGTACGCCGAGCGCCGGATCGAGCCCTTCCTCCGCCTGGCCGCCGGGGATCTCGCCCCGTCCGGCGTACGGCTGGTCGAGCAGGTCATGGGGCGCATCGCCGAGCTCGCCGGACCGGCCGAGCCGCCCAGCCGGATCCACGGCGACCTGTGGTCGGGCAACGTGCTCTGGTCCGGCGGACGAGGCGTCCTGATCGACCCGGCGGCGCACGGAGGTCACCGCGAGACCGACCTGGCGATGCTCGCGCTGTTCGGCGCGCCGCGACTGGACCGCATCATCGCGGCCTACCACGAGGCGGCACCGCTGCCGGACGGCTGGCGCGAGCGGGCGCCGCTGCACCAGTTGCACCCGCTGCTCGTCCACGTCGCGCTGTTCGGCGCCTCCTACACCTCCGCCGCCCTCAGCGCCGCCCGCGCCGCGCTCACAAGGTGATGGCATGTTGTACGCGGCAAAGCGGTAAAAACATGATCATGTGTGGCGCGCATGAGGTAAACCTGTGACGACCCCGCGTGCGGAGAGGTTGGTTCGGCGACATTCCCATGGACGCTAAGCACAAGAACACAGGCTCACGGTCCGGTCTGGGCACGGTCTGGAGGGAATGGGTCGCTCCCGTTGCGGTCGCGGGGGTCATCGCCCTCTCGGTCGCGGGGATGGTCGAACTGGCCGGCCGGTTCGATGGGAGACCGGCGAAGAAGGACAACTCCGCCAAGCGGACCATGCTCGCCGCGCAGCAGAAGTCCGCGCCGCGCTTCGTCGTCGCCGTCCGCAGCCCCGGCACCGCGGTGGTCGTGCACAACCTGCGGACCGGCAAGATCGTGGACGAGACCATGCCGCCGCCCAAGGGCCGGTGGTACCACCAGGTGGCCGCCGCCCCCGACGGAACGTTCATCGTGTCCAGCTTCGGCGGGCAGCGGGTCGGCTTCCACCGGCTGCGCCTCGCCGCCGACGGGCACGCGACCGAGTTCACCACCCTGCCCCGCGCGATTTCCGGTGTCTCCGCCGCCTGGTCCGACATGGCGGTGAACGCCGACGGCGACCGGATCGGCTATGTGACCTATCGCGGGACCAGACCGCGGGTCGACGTGCTCTCCCTGGGCTCGGGGGCGCACCGGAGCTGGACCACCTCGTCCAGGGGGCGGCTCGGCGGTCTGTCGTGGGCCGGGGACACGCTGTCGTTCGTGTGGACACCGAAGCCCGCGGCGGCGGCCGGCCAGGTCCGGATCCTGAACACGACCAAGCCGGCCAGTGACCTGCGCACCAGCCGCGCGGTGCTCTCGCTGCCGAAGGGCAGTGCCGCCGCCGTCCTCAGCCGCGACGGCAGGACGGTCGTCACCGGAATGAGCAGCCGCGACGGACTCTCCCTCGCCGCCTTCTCCGTCGCCGATGGGCGGCAGACCCGCGTACTGCGGCGCTTCGCCGGGTCCGACGGCCTCTACCGGCTCATCGCCGACCGCACCGGCCGCTACCTGCTCACCGTCAGCCGCGACGGCCATGTGCACACCGACTCCACCCGCGACGTCCGTGGCCTGCTCGGTGACGGCGATGCGGCCCTCACAGACCTCGCATGGTGACGTCGCGCGGCCAACACGCGACCGAGGCCCGTCGCGGTGGCGCATAGGGTGGAGTGACGGGCACGCACGCGCCGGAAGGAGCGATCCGTGGGCATGGTGATGGCTGTCAGCTTCACGCGGTACGGGCGGCTCTACTATCTCGATCCGGGCGCGCACTCGCCGAAGGTCGGCGACAAGGTCCTGGTGCCGACCGACGGCGGCCCCGAGGTCGCCGAGTGCGTGTGGGCACCCCAGTGGGTCTCCGAGGACATCGGCGGGCTTCCGGTCTGCGCGGGCCCGGCGGGCGACGAGAACCTCACCCGCGATGAGACCAACCGGCGGCGGCGCGCCGAGGGCCGGAGCATCGCCAAGCGCCTGATCCGCAAGCACGAGCTGCCGATGAAGGTGATCGGCGTCGACTATCTCGACCACGAGAACGTCTTCAAGGTGTACTTCTCCGCCCCGCACCGCGTGGACTTCCGGGCGCTCGTACGAGATCTGGCCAGGAACATGAAGGCCAGGGTCGAGCTGCGGCAGATCGGTCCCCGCGACGAGGCCCGGCTGCAGGGCGGCATCGGCCCCTGCGGGCGCGATCTGTGCTGCGCGACCTTCCTGAAGGACTTCGAGCCGGTGTCGGTGCGGATGGCCAAGGAACAGGACCTCCCGGTCAACCCGCTGCGCATCGCCGGCGCGTGCGGGCGGCTGATGTGCTGCCTGAAGTACGAGCACCCGCTCTACCAGGAGTTCAAGGGCAACGCGCCGCGTCTCGGCTCGAGGGTCGAGACCCCCGAGGGCGAGGGAACCGTCGTCGGCTACAACGTGCCCGGCGACCGGATCAACGTGAAGGTCGGCTCCCGCCGCTGCTCGTGCCCGTCGGCGTCGGTGTGCTCGCCGCGTCAGCAGCACGAGTCGATGTACGGCGGCGAGGCCGGGCCCGATGACGGGCCCGGCCTCGGGTAGGCACTGAGCCGGTGGCGGCGTGAGGCGGCGTGAGGCGGCGGCGTATGGCGGTGTCAGCCGGGCTTCATGTCGCGGTGCTGCCCGCCCGGTGCAGCAGGTATCCGGCCGATGCGATCGAGCCGGCCGTGGCGATCAGGGTGAGGGTCGTGGTGAGCCCGAAGGGCATCCCCGACGTCTCGCAGGTGCCGTCCGGCGAGCAGGTCGAGGAGCCGCTCGCGAAGAGCAGGTACCAGGCCGGGACGGCCAGGCCTCCGGGGAACACCAGCGTACCGATCACCTTGTCGCGGAGTGTCCAGCGGGCGGAGGCCCACAGCAGAACCGCTCCGATGACCCAGCCGAGGACGGGCAGCACGATGCCGCCGACCAGCAGAAGGATGACCGTCGCCAGTTCGAAGGCCGCCACGCCGCGCCGCCCGCCGGTCTGCCCGTCAGCGCGCCAGGCGGCCGGCCCGCCGGCCGGAGCCGTCGCCTGGAGGCCGGCGCCCGCCTCGCGGGCGATGTCCTCCGGGTTGCCCAGACGGTCGAGGACGGAGCGCACGGTCGCCTCGCCCTCGTCCTGACTCTGGGACAGCGTGACCTCGATGTGCTCTTTGATCTCGGCCAGCAGTTCCGCCCGGCGCGCCGAGGGCAGCGTGCGCGTCGCCGTCTCGAGCCGGTCGAGGTACTCGTCGATCAGTGGGTCGGTAACCGTCATCACCATCAGCCTGCCTTTCCGATGAAGTTCTCCACACCGTCGCTGAACCGTCTCCACTCCGCGACGAAGGCCTCCAGTGCTCGGCGCCCGTCGGAGGTGAGCTGGTAGTAACGCCGCGGTGGGCCGACGGTGGACTCCTGCCATGTCGTCTCCACCAGCCCCTGGCGGCGTAGCCGGGAGAGCAGCGGATAGATGGTGCCCTCGCTGGTGACCATGCCGTCGACCTCGCTGAGCAGCCGGACGAGCTCGACGCCGTAGCGCTGCTCATGGCGCAGCAACGCCAGCACGCAGTAGGGCAGCGCGCCTCTTCTCATCTGGGTGAGAAGGTTCCATGCTTCACCCGGTTCCATGCGTGACAAGGTACCTGGCGGCGCACGTAGTGTCGAGTCGTCTGTCCGGACGCGCGGTGTGCCCGAGGATGCGGTGTGGCCGAGCACGAGACATGGCCATGGGCCCGGTGCGGCGGGCTCCAGGTGCGGTTCACCCGCTTCGTTCTGGGCCCGGCCGACACGGCGCTGCACGACGCTCCTGACGCGTGAGCCGACTCCTGCGCGTCTTTCCGTCAGCCTAGGAAGTCCTGCACAAGGTCGACGAGTTCGTCGGGTCTTTCGAACAGGGCGAGGTGGCCGCTGTCGAACTCGGCATAGCGACTGCCGGGAATGGCCTCGTGCAGCAGCCGCGCTCGTTCGACCGGCACGATCTGGTCCCGGGTCAGGCCGATCACGAGTGTGGGGACGGTGATCGACGGCAGCAGGCCGGTGATGTCCGCGCGCAGGTCCAGATCCACCTGGCGGGCGACGCCGGGCCCGGGGTTCACCGCGCCCAGCGCCAGGGCGACTCCCTCGTCACCGAGCGCGCTGACGAACGGCGGGCTGAGAGCCTGGTGCAGCAGCAGCCGCCGGAACAGTTCCGGGTCGGCGCGCAGAACGTCCCTCCACAACCCGAACGTCAGGCGGTGGCGGGCGTCGTCCCCGTGCGGCCAGCCGGAGAGCAGCACGAGTCGGCCGACGAGGCCGGGTTCGCGGGCGGCGGTCGCGGCGGCCACGACCGCTCCGAGTGAGAAGCCGAGCAGATCCACCGGGCCGGGCACCGCGGCGCGGGCGGCGCCCACGACCTGGTCGGCGAGGCCCTCGACGGTCAGGTCGCCGCCGCCGTCAGTGGTCTCTCCGCTGCCGCTGTAGTCCGGCATGACCACCGTACGGCCGGCGGTGAACCGGTCGACGAGGTGGCCGAAGTTCGTCTCGCCACTGCTCGCGGTGCCGTGCACCAGCACGAGCCCCGGCCCGGATCCGGTGACGCGGTAGTGAACCTCGGCGTCGGCGACGGAAACGCTCGGCATTGCGGCCTCCCATGCGTGCGGCGTGGTGGCGATGTCGGCGGGTGGCTCTGAGCGCGATCATCCCCCTGGCCACGGACAACTGCAAGATCACGGCTGGGGTGGGGGCCGGGTTGGCACAGCCGGCGCGCATGCCCGATCATCGGTTTGTGCGTGAGGAGTCTCAACATGATCGATCGGTCCGAGGCCGTACGGATGGACGAGCGGGACCCGCTGGCGGCGTTCCGTGATCGATACATCATCCCCGACCCGGGTCTGATCTATCTCGACGACAGCTCGCTCGCCCGGCCGCTCAAGGTGACCCGGCAACTGCTCGGCCAGGTGCTCGAGGACGAATGGGCCGGAGGGCTCGTACGTTCGTGGTCGCACTGGATCGACCTGGCGCAGCGCCTGGGCGACCGCCTCGGCGACGGCCTGCTCGGCGCCGCGCCCGGCCAGGTGGTGTTCTGCGACTCCACCACCGTCAACCTCTACAAGCTGTCCATGGCCGCGCTCACGGCCAGGCCCGGCCGCCGGGTGATCGTCACCGATGACGGCAACTTCGCGACCGATCGCTACGTGGCGGAGGGCATCGCGGCCCGGTCCGACACCGAGCTGCGCCTGGTGCGCTCCCATCCGGACACCGGGGTCGATCGGCGAGCGCTTCAGGACGCCCTGGACGACGACGTGGCCGTCGTCAGCCTCTCCCTCGTCGGCTACCGCTCCGGTGCGCTGCTGGACATGGCCGCCGTCAACGACCTCGTCCACCGCGCGGGCGCGTACATGGTCTGGGACCTCAGCCACGCGGCCGGGGTGGTGCCGATCGACCTCGACGGCAGCGGCGCCGACCTGGCGGTGGGGTGCACCTACAAGTACCTCGGCGGAGGCCCCGGCGCCCCCGCCTACCTGTACGTGCGCCGAGAGCTGCAGGAGGCGCTGCGGCAGCCGATCTGGGGCTGGTTCGGCCAGCGCGACCCGTTCGCCATGGGGCCCGAGTACGACCCGGTGCCCGGCATCGAGCGGTTCCTGTGCGGGTGCCCGCCGATCATCTCGATGACCGTCGCCCGGCCCGGAATCGACGTGCTCGCCGAGGCGGGGATCGACGCGGTGCGCGCCAAGAGCCTGCGGCTCACCGAGCTCATCCTCGAGCTCGCCACCGACCGGCTGCCCGAGCTTCGGCCCGCCTCGCCCGCTGACGGGGAGCGGCGCGGTGCGCACGTCACCTTCGAGCACCCGCAGGCCAGGCGGATGGTCGCCGAGCTGGCCGACCGGCAGGTCGTCATCGATTATCTGGAGCCGGATCGCATCAGGTTCGGCCCGAGCCCGCTGTTCACCCGCTACGCCGACGTATGGGACGCGTTCGACCGGCTGTACGCGATCACGAAGGAGATCACTTGAGGGCTGTACTCGTCACCGGGGCCTCGGGCGGCATCGGCGCCGCGATCGCGCACGCCTTCGCCGAGGCCGGCGACCGCGTCGCGGTGCACTACTCCTCGCGCCGCGCGGAGGCCGAGCGCGTGGTGGCCGGGCTGCCGGGGGAGGGGCATGTCGCGATCGGCGCGGACATAGCCGATCCCGCGCAGGCCCGCGAGCTGGTCGACGGCGCGGCGAAGGCGCTGGGTGGCCTCGACGTGCTCGTCAACAACGCCGGCGTCGAGCGTCCGCACCCCGTCCTCGAGGTGTCGTACGAGGAGTGGCAGCGGGCGTGGGCGCACATCACCTCCATCAACCTGATCGGCCCGGCCAACGTCGCCTTCTGCGCGGTCCAGCACATGCGCGACCGCGGTGGCCGGATCATCAACGTGTCATCGCGCAGCGCCTCACGGGGCGAGCCTGACCAGATCGCTTACGCCGCGGCCAAGGCCGGGCTGAACGCCATGGGGCAGTCGCTCGCCAAAGCGGTGGGCGGCCGGGGCATCGCCGTGACCACGGTCGCGCCCGGCTTCGTCGACGCCGGAATGGCGGACCCCATCATGGCGGGCCCGCAGGGCGACGAGATCCGCGCGCAGAGCCCGTTCGGCCGGGTGGCCACCGCCGAGGAGGTCGCCCAGGCGGTGCTCTACTTCGCCTCGCCCGCCGCCGAGTTCGCCAGCGGCGCGATCCTCGACCTGTTCGGTGCCTCGCACCTGCGCAGCTGAGACGCCCGCGTCCCGCCGGCCCGGGGCCGGCGGGACGCGGGGCGGCTCATGACGCCGGCTTGGTGAGGTCGTAGACGGCGGTGCCGCCCACGGTGGTCGAGGTGAAGCTCTTCTGCACCCACTGTGAGATCTGTTCGGTCTGGTCACTGCCGCCGGACTGGCGGGCGGCGCCCATGACGCGCCCGTCGATGTAGTAGTGCACCTTGCCCGCCGCGACGTATGCCTGGAACTGCGCCAGGGTGGGCGCCGGGTCGGTGCCGTTGAAGCCGCCGAGGGCCATCACCGGCTCGCCGGTGGCCAGTTGGTAGCCGGCGGCGTTGTTGGAGCGGGGCACGGCGGCGACCCAGGTGTAGGAGCCGCTGCCGCTCTTCAGCAGCGCGGTGAGGTCGGCGCTCGGTGCGGGGGCGTCGAGCAGACCACCGGGTCCGCCGCCACCCGGCCCGCCGCCACCGGGCCGCCCGCCACCGGGTGCGCCGCCGCGGGCGGGAAACCCCATCGGGCCGGCCCCGTTGGGACTGCCGCCCGGGGGCATGGCCCCGCCCTGACCACCCTGCGCGCCCTGGTCCCTGTTGGCGCTGAAGCCGCCGCCGCGCATACCACTGTCCCTGCCGGGTCCGCGGGCTCCGCCGTCGCGGCCCATGCCGCCGCTGCCGAAGCCGCCCCGGACCGCCGGCCCCGCGGAGGGGATCGCCCCCCGGTGCGGCGTGCCGGCGGTGTCCAGCGCGTACGCCGCCGGGCCCGAGAGCGAGGCCACCACCGCGACCACCGCCGCCACGGCGAGCACCCGCCCCATGCGCCTGCCACGGACGAGCAGTCCCGCGCCGGCGAGCAGCCCGCCGACCCCGACCACGTACGGCAGCCATGGGTACCAGTTCGGAGTGCGGCCGAGCAGCACGTACGCCCACACGGCGGTCACCACCGAGGTCGCCGCCAGTACCGTCGACGCCGCGGGCTCGGCTCGCAGCCGCCACATCAGGCAGGCGCCCATTCCCGCGAGTGCGGCGATCGGCGGTGCGAGCGCGACGGCGTAGTAGGCGTGGAAGATGCCCTGCATGAAACTGAACACCGCGCCGGTGACCAGCAGCCAGCCGCCCCACAGCCCGAACGCGGCCCGCATCGGGTCGGTGCGCGGCGCGTAGCGGGTCGCCCACAGCCCCGCCGCGAGCAAGATCAGCGCGGCGGGCAGCAGCCAGGAGATCTGACCGCCCAGCTCGCTGGCGAACAGCCGCGTCCAGCCGGCCTGCTGGTTCAGGTTACCCAGCCCGCCCACCTCGTTTCCGGTGAGCCGGCCGAGGCCGTTGTAGCCGAATGCCAGCTCCAGCACGCTGTCGCGCTGTGAGCCTCCGATGTACGGGCGAGAGGAGGCGGGGGTCGCGGCGACGATGGCGACCCACCATCCGGCCGAAACGATCATTGCAATGCCGGCGAGCGCCAGTTGCCACAGCCTTCTGAGCACCGGGGCGGGCGACGTGACGAGGTACACCAGCGCGAAGGGCGGCACGACCAGGAACGCCTGCAGCATCTTGGCGAGGAAGGCGAAGCCCACGCAGGCCCCGGCGAACACCAGCCAGCGGGTGCTCCCGCGCTCCTGTGCGCGCACCATCCCGTAGGCCCCCAAGGTGAGCAGCAGTACGAGCAGCGCGTCCGGGTTGTTGAAGCGGAACATCAGCGCCGCCACCGGGGTGAGCGCCTGCGCCGCGCCCGCCAGCAGGCCCGCCGCGGTCGCGCCACGCGGCCCGAGCGAAGCGACGAGGGTGCGGCGCACGGTGGCGTACAGAACGCCGACGGTGGCCACGCCCATCAGCGCCTGCGGCGCGAGAACGCTCCAGGGGCCGAACCCGAACATCCGGGCGGCCAGCGCCATCGGCCACAGTGCGGCGGGGGTCTTGTCGACGGTGATGAAGTTCGACGCGTCGGAGGAACCGAAGAAGAACGCCTTCCAGCTGGTGGCGCCCGCTTGCACGGCTGCCGAGTAGAAGGCGTTCGCCCAGCCGGACGCGCTCAAGCCGCACAAATACAGTGCGGCGGTCGCGGCGAGCAGGCCGACCAGCGCGGGCAGGGCCCAGCGCGGCCGGGAGGTCGTGGCGGGCGAGGAGGTCATGAGGTCGAGCCTCGGCTCCGCGACTCAGAGGTTCCTTGCGCCTGGATGAAGGCTTCGTGAGAACCGGGACCCGGGCCTCTGACTCAGAAACCGCTGACCCAGAAACCGCTGACTCAGAAACCGTTGATGACTCAGAAACCGCCGCGCACGATGGCCGTCTCACCGCGCTCGGCGGTGGCCGTCGCGCTGAACGAGTCCAGCCGGCCGTCGCGTACCCCTGGTGCGTGGTCGTACTGAACCGCGAAGGTGTACTCACCAGGCGGAACAGAGCGGCCCTGCTTCAGGACGAACGCGTAGACGAGCGCGTCAGGCTCCTCGCGCACGGCGAGGTCGAAGTCCTCGCGGGGAAGGGTGAGCCAGGAACCGGTCGAGCTGACCGCGCCGGTCCTGGCGACCCGTACCGACACCGTGAGTTCGACGAGCCGTCGCTCGGTCTCGAGCGTGAGGTTCTCCTGCGTCCAGTGGGCGTTGGGGTTCGGGTCGACCGCTCCCGCCGCCGTCAGGAACCGGTGCTTCGCGGACGAACGCGGCGTCACCGGGGAGTCCGAGCCGGACTGGGGCGCCGACATACCGGACGTGCTCGTCGAGCCGCCCTTACCGGTGTGCGCGGTCGGCGTGTGCGGTGCCGGTGACGAGGGCACGGAGCCGCCGGCGACGGGTCCGGAGTGACCGGCGTCTTCGCGTCCGAGCCCCGACAGGCCCTGCCAGGTGGCGATCGTGATCGCCGCCACGGTGCCGGCCGCGGCGAGAGACGTCACGGCCGTACGCAGCGGCGTCCAGCGGGCCCGCGGAGTTGTGGCCGCCTGGACCCTGGCCCGCATCCGGGCGGTGTCGGGCTCGTGCCGGTCGGCTTCTGCGCGCAGGGCAGAGCTCAGCCATTCGGAGGTCCTGTCGCCGGAACGCATCATGGCTCCCTTCTGTGGCCGGGGCCTGACGCGGTGTTCGAAGACGCGGTGTTCGAAGACGAAGAGGCTTCTGCCGATGAAGTCGATTCACGCGGGCCGAAAGGTTGCCGCCCGCCCGGGGGCGTGACGGGCGGGACACGACCGTCGGCACCGATCGCCTCATGCTGGGCCCGAAGCACCCTCTCCAGCTCCGCGACGCCCTTGGACGTCTGGCTCTTCACCGTGCCGACCGAGATGCCGAGCAGGCGGGCCGTCTCCTGCTCCGACAGGTCGAAGGCGTGCCGCAGCACGACGCAGGCCCGCTTGCGCGCGGGGAGCCGCTGGAGCGCGGCGCGAACGTCGATCGCGGCGGGCACGTCCGGCGCCTCGATACGTTCCTGTGCCATGGCCCTGACGACGCTCAGCCTCTTGCGCTCCCGGATCAGCCCGCGAACGCGGCTGCCGGCCAGATTGACCACGATCTTGCGTACGTAGGCGAGGGGCTGGTCCGCGGACCCGACCCGGTCCCAGCGGCGCCAGGCCGCCGCCAGCGCGTCCGCCGCGAGATCGTCGGCGGCGTCCGGGTCCCCGGTGAGCAGATACGCCAGCCGGGCGAGTTCTCGGTGGTGCCGTTCGAAGAACCGGTGGAACTCCTCCTCGGCACCGCGGTCCGATCTCACCAGGGGCACTCCTCGCGTGGCGTCTCCAGCAGTGACACCGTGTGATGGCACCGTGGGGGCAGGCAAGGAGATTCGGCGATGCCACCGGATGGGTGAGCGTAGCAGTACTCCGCGGCGGCATTCGGCTGGACACAGGGCGTATGCCGCAGTACGGGATATTTCCAAACTTTATTGGCAATAACCCCACATTCTGACCGCGTGGACGTGCGACGTGCCTCTGTCAGGCCCGTGGGGCGCGGCTCCGCGACCGGGTGTCGGCCTGCCGCGCGCCCGCCACCCCGGGCAGGCGGTCCGGCTGTCCCCGCCGCCTGGCGAAACGTATGGTGAGAGGACGTGGGCGAGGTTTCCGTCGCCATCGGCCTTCGCCGGACCGCGTGCCGGCGGGCCGTCATCTTCGAGAAGATCACCGTCACCACGCCGGGTGGACGCTCGGCGGTGGCCGCCACGCGCGCGGCGGCCACCGCCGTCACCGGGCACCGGTCGACACTCACAGGCAGGGGACGCGCTCATGCGACTTCGTCGGCTCCTGACCCGCGTCGCGCTGGCCGGCCCCTTGGCGCTCGCGCCGTTGGCCGTTGCGGCGCCAGGGCGGGCGACCACCACGTGTTCGCCGGGCGGCTCCATCGTCACCGGCAGGTACTGGCTCGTCAACGACATCGAGGCGGCCGCCGGTAAGGGTTGGCAGTGCGTCTGGGACAACTGGCGGACTCGTTCGGCGATCGGCTGGGGCACCAGCTGGAGCTGGAGCGGCCGGCCCGAATCGGTCAAGTCCTTCACCGGCAGCGTGCTCGGCTGGCGCTGGGGATGGAAGACCTCGGGCACCGGGCTGCCGACCCGGCTGTCGGAAGACCGCAGCGTCAAGAGCGCATGGAGATTCCAGCCGCCGTCCTCAGGCCGCTTCACCATCGGCTACGACCTGTGGCTGCACGACGAGGCAAAGCCCGGCGCCGACTCGTCGCCGACCGACGAGGTCGCGGTCTGGCTCTACCGCTCCGGGGGCACGCAGCCGCTGGGCAACAGAATCGGCGCGGTACGTGTCGACGACACCACGTGGGACCTCTACGAGGGCGTGAAGGGCTGGCAGGTCTACACGTTCGTCCGCAGCGAGAACACCTCGTCGGTCAACCTCGACCTCGGGGACTTCCTCGACTACCTCCGCTCCAACCTGGGACTTAGCTCGGGGAAGTACCTCAGTGGCGTCGAGGCGGGCGCCGGCGTCTTCACCGGCTCGGGCCAGCTCAGCACGACGTCGTACTACTCGAGCGTCGGAGGCCGCGAACCGCGGCGCAGGGCGGGAACCGCGTGACGTCCTGAGAGCCGCCACTCACCGTCCGCCCGCGCCCACACGATCGCCTGCTGCGCCGGCGAGGTCGCGGCCCGCAATGCGTTCTGTCCCGGTCCCAAGATCTCATCGAACTTTCATGCAGCCATCACGGTTACCCAAGCGGCGACCGCCACCCTCGGTTGACATGAAATTCGACTACAGGCGTCGCAATGTGCTGCTCAACGGCACATTGGGCGTCTTGCTGGCCGGTGGGGTCGGCATCGCCTGCCTGGCCCTCGCCGGTGACGGCGGCAGCGCCGACGCGGCGACCCGGGCCGCCCAGGTCATGCGCGGCACGGTGCAGCAGTCGGTCACCGCCTCCGGATCGGTCGAGAGCGCCGCGACCCGCTCGCTGAGCTTCACGACATCCGGGACCGTGGCCAAGATCAACGTAAAGGTGGGGCAGAAGGTCAAAAAGGGAGCGGCGCTCGCCCGGCTCGACCGGACGGAGGCGCTGGAGAACCTCGCTGCGGCCGAGGCGAACCTGGCAGCGGCCGAGGACGCGGACACGTCCACCCCGCAGGGGTATTCCAGTTACGTGTCGGCGAAGAACGCCTACAACAGCGCGGTCCGGCAGGTCGACGGCACGGTGTTGAAGGCCCCGTTCTCCGGCACCGTCACGGCCGTCAACGGGACGGTGGGCGGTGCCTCGGGCGGATCGGGTGGCGGTTCGTCGGCCTCCGGCACCACGTCCTCGGGAGGCTCGAACACGACGGGCGCGACCGGGAACCCGAACGGTGCGGGCTCCTCGTCGTCCGCCGGGTCGTCGTCCGGCTCCTCCACCGGGACCGGCTTCATCGAGTTGGCCGACACCACGAAGCTCCAGATCGAGGGAAGCTTCACCGAGACGGACACCACCAAGCTGAAGGCGGGCCAGCCCGCCACCGTCTCGTTCGACGCGCTGACCGGGGTCACCGCCGAGGGCAAGGTCACCGCGATCGCCCCGGCCCCGACGACCACCGACAACGTCGTACGGTACGGCGCGACGATCACATTGACCGGAACCCCGCCGGCGGTGCGTCTCGGCCAGACGGCGAGTATCGAGATCGTCGTCGCCCGGGCCTCGAATGTGCTGTACGTCCCCTCGGCGGCGGTACGGACGGCGGGCGGCCAGAGCATGGTCATGGTGCGGGAGAACGGCGAGCCGGTCGCCAAGAGGGTCCAGATCGGCGTGACGGGCGCCCAGGGCACCGAGATCAGATCCGGGCTGGCCGAGGGCGAAGAGGTGGTCATCCCGATCACTACCGGCGGCACGGGAGGCGGCCTCCAGCCGGGCGGAGGATTCCCCGGCGGTGGCCGTCAGGGGGGCCGCCCGCCCGGCGGCGTCGGCGGCGGTCTCGGCGGTGGCGGTGCCGGCGGCGGCGGCGGGGGTCGCGGATGAGCGCCGCCGTGCCGCCGGTCCTGGACGTACGTGAGGCGACCAAGGTGTACGGCACCGGCGACACGGCCGTGCACGCGCTGCGCGGGGTGTCGCTGGTGGTGGAACGGGGCGACCATGTGGCGATCATGGGGGCGTCGGGTTCGGGCAAGTCGACGCTGATGAACATCCTCGGCTGCCTGGACGTGCCGACAGAGGGCCGCTATCGCCTGGACGGCATCGATGTCGGCCGCCTCGACGAACGCCGCCTCTCCATCCTGCGCAACCGCAGGATCGGCTTCATCTTCCAGTCGTTCAACCTGATCCCCAGGATGACCGCGCTGGCGAACGTCGAGCTGCCGCTGGCGTACGGCGGGGTGCGCAGAGAACCCCGGCGGCGACGCGCGCTGGCGGCGCTGGAGCAGGTCGGGCTGGCGGACCGCGTCGATCACGAACCGAACGAGCTGTCGGGCGGGCAGCAGCAGCGCGTGGCGGTGGCGCGGGCGCTGGTGACGGCGCCGGCTCTGCTGCTGGCCGACGAGCCGACCGGCAACCTCGACACCAGGTCGACCGCCGACGTGCTGAACATCCTGGATCGGCTCAGCCTGGCCGGGCGCACCATCGTGGTCATCACCCACGAGGCCGACGTCGCCGCACACGCCAAGCGGATCATCCGGCTCGTGGACGGCCGGATCGCCGAGGACCGGCGGCAGGTGCCCGTCACCGGTCATCCGCCCCGCCACGGCCTCGCGGAGAGCGCTAAATGAGCGCCGTGGAGGTGCTGCGGTTCGCCCTGCGCGGCCTGGCGGCGAACAAGCTGCGCAGCGGCCTCACCACCCTCGGAATACTGATCGGGGTCGGCGCGGTGATCCTGCTGGTCGCCGTGGGCAACGGCTCGTCAGTGCAGATCAAGGAGAGCATCCAGCGGCTGGGCGCCAACTCGCTGACGATCACGAAGTCCACCACGGGAGGCGGGTTCGGCGGGCCCGGTGCCGGGTTCGGCGGACGCGCGGGCCGGTTCGGCGGCGGAGCCGCGGCGCAGCAGCAGAGCAGCGGCCCCCGTACCCAGGCGCACGACCTCACCCTCGCGGACGCGCAGGCCCTCACCGGCACCGGCGAGGCCCCATCGGTGAAGAGCGCGTCCCCGGTCGTGAACGCCCCGGCCACGCCCGCCACGTACGTGGGCACGAGCGCGACGATCAACCAGTTCGTCGGCACCCACCCCGCCTATTTCACGGCGGCGAACAAGTCGATCGCACGAGGGTCCTCGTTCACCGCCGATGACGTGACCAGCGGGCGCAAGGTCGTGGTGATCGGCAGCAGCCTGGCCGACGACCTCTTCGGCACCGTCGACCCGCTCGGCAAGCAGATCAACGTCGGTGGCATCCGGTTCATCGTCACCGGCGTGCTCGAGGAGTCGGGCTCCTCCTCGTCCGCCTTCCAGGACGCCGACAGCGTCGCGATCGCACCGCTGCCGGCCGTACAGGAGAGCCTGACGGGGTACGGAGGGCTCGACCAGATCGTGGTCGAGGCCAGGGCCTCCGAGGTGGTCGACGCCGCCCAGAGCGAGGTGACCGCGATCCTCCAGCAGCGCCACGACATCACCGGCGGGGCGGCCGACGACTTTCAGGTCATGAACCAGGCGAGTGTCCAGTCGGCGGTCGGAGAGGCGACCCGGACCTTCACCGTGCTGCTGGGAGCGGTCGCGGCGATCAGCCTGCTGGTGGGCGGGATCGGCATCACCAACATCATGCTCGTGACGGTCACCGAACGGACCCGGGAGATCGGCGTCCGCAAGGCGATCGGCGCGCCCAAGGGCGCGATCCTGAGCCAGTTCATCGCCGAGGCGACCGTGCTGAGCCTTGTGGGCGGGCTGGCCGGCGTGGCGGCCGGGGTGATCGGCGCCCAGTTCAGCATCGTCGGGGTCACGCCGGTGATCGTCCCGTCGTCGATCCTGCTGGCCCTCGGCGTCTCGGTCGCGATCGGCCTGTTCTTCGGCAGCTATCCCGCGAGCCGAGCGGCCTCCCTTCGCCCCATCGAGGCCCTGCGCCATGAGTGATCCGCCCCGCCCGGCCCGTACCGAACCCGACCGACCGAGTCCCGACCGGCGCCCCCTATCCGCGCCCCCGACCGAGGAGTACGACGACGTGAGCACGATGCGGCGCAAGCCGACGCCCGAGCCGGAGCCCGATCGCCCGGCGGTCACCGACCCCGGTGCCGAGGCGGACGGAGCGCCGGGCGGCCGGCGGGACATGGAGGTGCTGGCCACCTCCCCGTTCGATGACGATCTCGAAGCCGAGCTGGCGGCCCGGCCGCGGCGGGCCGGACCGGCGGGGCTGACGCTCTGCCTTGGCGCCGCTCTCGTGGCGGTGGCCGGATTCATCGCCGGCATCCAGGCGAACAAGACGTGGGGCGGCGAGGACTCCGCCGCGCGGTCGCCGTTCGAAGCCGCCGCTGGCGCCGCGCGTGGGCAGGCCGGCGGCCAGGCGGGCCCGGGCGCCGGTGGCCCCGGCGGCGGCCAGGCGGGTCCGGGCGGCTTCGGCGGCCAGGGAGGACAGCGGCCCGGTGGCGGCCCGGCCGCGGGCGGCGGCGTGACCGCCGGCACGGTTCAGCGGGTGAGCGGCGACACGATCTACCTCCAGACCGCGAGCGGCCAGGTCGTGAAGGTCACGACGAACGGATCCACCAAGGTCCGCGTGACGAAGGACGGTGCCCTGCGCGACGTGAAGAGTGGATCGTCCGTCGTCGTACAGGGCACTCCCGGTCAGGACGGCACCGTGACGGCCACCAACATCGCCGAGGGAGGTGCGTTCGGCGGGCTCCGGCAGCGGCCGGCCGGGGACGGTACCCCCTGACGAAGGCCGCCGCCTCGGCACGAGGGGTCAGCGGCGAGAGGTCAGGCGTTCGGGCAGCCGGACGGTGATGAACTCGTTGGCGTCCGCGCTGCCCGGCGTCCGGGCGGCGTCCATCGGGAAGTTGTTGTCGTTCAGCACGCCGAGAGTCCGGTCGCCGAGGACGACGACGGCCTCGATGGTGAAGAACGGGAACCGGAACGTCTCGCCAGGGACGCCGAGTCCGTGCGGATTGGCGATGTTCAGCAGGTCGACGACCTCGGACTTGTCGACCTGACCTTCCGCGTCCTGATCGGTCGTGTCGACCAGATAGATCTTCTTGACCGCGGCCGCGTCGCCCTGCAGGTTGTCGCGTTCGATCGCCACGAACCGGTTCTCGTCCACGGCCACCAGGTCGGCGGCGGCGAGGCCGGGGGCCTCCATCCGGTACGTCCAGCGGCGTCCGGTGAAGGCGGCGTCGCGGCGGTCGAACTCGTACAGGCGCAGGTGCTGCGGATCGTCCCCGGTGACCGGCCCCTCGAGCATCGGGTACAGCTTCGAGCCGTCCGGGGAGATCGCGAGGCTTTCCAGCCCCTTGCTGTTGCCGAGGTTGGGCGTCTCCCCGGGCACCAGATCCGGGCTGTTCTTCGTCTTCACGCCGGGCACCGGGATGGGCCTCTGCAGGAGCCGCCCGGCGCGATCGAAGTGCAGCAGGTAGGGGCCGAACTCCTCCCCGATCCAGTACGTGCCGTCAGGTGCGCGCACGATCGACTCGGGGTCGAAGTCGGCGCCGGTGAGCACCCGGTCGGCCCTGGTGAGCGGGAAGTGCACGAAGCCCTTCGGGTCGCTGAGGGTGAGACCGCCGCGGACCTGGATCAGGCCGGTCGAGAACCTCGGCGCGATCCGGTGAATGCGCAGCTGGAAGTCGGCGCTGTTGGCCTTGGCACCGAACCCGTTGTCGGACAGAGCGTCGAACGAGCCGTCCCGGTTGCGGATGACGCCGCTGAAGCCCTGGATCGGCTGATGGGCGAAGGGAGGTCGCACTCCGTTGATCGGCTCGGTGCCCAGCGCGGACCCGGACGGCTCACTGCCGGGGACGAAGGACTCGGCGGGCAGTCGCGCGAATCCGGTCAGTTCCGCCCGGTTCGGATCGCTCTCCGCGGCTGCGGCGCCCTGTGGAGTCGCCGCCGATGACGCGCTGCCGGAACCGATGAGGGCGGCGGTGACACCACAGGCGATGATCAGACCGAGGACGGGCTTTCGCATGGATCGACTCCCGAGCATGGACTTCGGACCGGAGGAGCACACGACATTACGTGACGGCGTGGATCTTCAAAGGGTTATCTGCGGATATCGGCCGATTTTTGCCTGGGGGCCGGCGCGGATGGTCAGGCCGATGGCGCACGCCGGCCGGCCGTCCCCGGCAGGCGCATCCGGGCGAGCGTCCCGCCACCGCCGGCGGGTTCCAGCGAGATCCGCCCCCCGGTCTCGCGGACGACGAGGGCGACGATGGACAGCCCGAGCCCTGAGCCGGGCAGGCTCCGGGCCGACGGCGAGCGCCAGAACCGGTCGAAGACGTGCGGGAGGTCCTCGGGCGCGATGCCCGGCCCGTGGTCCCGTACGGTCAGCTCGCCGTTCCGCAGGCGCACGTCGACCACCCCACCGGGTGGGCTGAACTTGACGGCGTTGTCGAGCAGGTTCATCACGGCCCGCTCCAGCTGGCCGGCGTCGCCCCGTACCTGCCAGGACTCCACCGAGGCGTCGACCCGCAGGCCGGGGCCGCGCAACCTGGCGCGTTCGACCGCGTGACCGACCACCTCGTGCAGCGCCACCACTTCGGTCGCCCGCTCGTTCTCGGCCGGCCTGGCCAGTTCGAGCAGGTCACCGACCAGGCTCGACAGCTCATGGAGCTGGGCCTTCACATTGACCAGCAACCGGTGCTTGGCGTCCGCGGGAAGGTCGCGTCCGGCCGCCTTGCTGCGCAGCAACAGGTCGATGTTGGTCCGCAGACTCGTCAGCGGCGTGCGCAGCTCGTGTCCCGCGTCCGCGATGAGCGCCCGCTGGCGGTCTCTGGAGGCGGCCAGCGCCCGGGTCATCGTGTTGAACGAGCTGCCCAGCCGGGTGATCTCGTCCTTGCCGTCGACCGGGATGAACGTGTCCAGGTCCTCCGTACGGGCGATGTGCTCGACGACATCGGTGAACTCGTCCACCGGCCGGAGCCCCGCACGCGCGATCAGCAGCCCGGCCGACGCGGCGCCGAGCACACCGAGCAGCGAGACAGGGATGAGCAGCAGGGCGAGGTTGTTCAGCGACTCCCGCACCTCGCGCAGGGGAAGCGCTATGGAGATCGTGACCACGCCCCTCGTACGGCGGGTCAGGATGCGCATGGGGACGCCGTCGGTGGTGACGCCGTTGCGGAAGACCTCCGCCCGCTCGCCGGTCGCGACCTGGACGTCGGAGCGGGTGACGACGAGCGACTGCGGGGAGCTGGGCAGCGCGCACCGGGTGCCGTCGGGCCGTACCAGCTGAACCGTGTAGCGCAGCGGGTTCGGCCGGGTGGGCTCAGCGGTGCCCCCGCCGCAGTTGAGGATCGCGTTCGCGATGTCGTCCGGGCGCCCGGCGGGGGTCTTGACGAGGGTCTGGTCGAGTTGCCGGTAGAGCTGGTTGCGGGTGAGGAACCAGCTGACCGCCGCGCAGGAGGTCACCGCGACCGCGACGGCCACCGCCGTCAGCAGGGTCAGGCGCGCGCGGAGCGTCAGCCGGCGGGTCATGGCGTGGCCGCCGCGCGCAGGACGTAGCCGATCCCGCGCACCGTATGGATCAGGCGGGGCAGCCCGTCGACCTCGGTCTTGCGGCGCAGGTACATCACGTACACGTCGAGGGAGTTGGACGCCGGCTCGAACTCGAACCCCCAAACCGTCTGGAGGATCTGCTCCCGGGTGAGCACCTGCCGCGGGTGGAGCAGCAGCATCTCCAGCAGCGTGTACTCCGTACGGGTGAGCTGGAGCCGCCGGCCCGCGCGGATGATCTCCCGGCTCACGGTGTTCATCCGCAGGTCCCCGAAGGCGAGTACGTCGCCCTGCTCGGCATCGGGCATGCCCTGGGTCGCCGCGCTGCGCCGCAGCAGCGCCCTGATGCGCGCGAGCAGTTCGTCCAGCTCGAACGGCTTGCCCAGGTAGTCGTCCGCGCCGGCGTCCAGCCCGGTGACACGATCACCGACCATGTCCCGGGCGGTCAGCATGAGAACGGGGGACGTACGGCCCCGCCCCCGCAACCGGCGGCAGGCCGTCAGGCCGTCCATGCGCGGCATGAGCACGTCGAGCACGATGAGGTCCGGCTCCTGGAGCTCGACCTGTTCCAGGGCGGCCACGCCGTCGCCGGCCTCGACGACCTCGTAGCCCTCGAACACCAGGCTGCTGGTCAGCGATTCGCGCACGGCCGGCTCATCGTCGACGACCAGGATCCGGGCACGCCGCTCCGGCTCGCCCGAGGCATCGGCCTTCCGGGTATCCATGAAATACCAAGCTAACCGGGCGATTCGGCCAGTCAGCCCACCCAGCCGGAGGTCAGGTGGCTTTTCATCCAAGTCTCATGAACTATTGAGGGAGCCCTCAACCGCCACTCGCCTGGCAGGCCGACGGTGCGGGCCCCAGCCGTGGATGCCGGTCGCGGGTGCCGGTCGGCCTCGCAGCTCGTTGACCTGGAAAGTCCGTCAGCGATTCGGCTGGATGTTCGGACACTACCGTACGAGTATGTGTAATCACAGAGAGAACACGCCCGGTTGAGGGGGAGTCTGGTGAAGTCACTTCGTGGGATGGCCGTCGCGGTGATCGCGGCGATGACGGCGAGCGCGTGCACCGCATCGGGTGGTGCCGCGCCGGTGGCGTCGCCGCCGTCCGGGTCGTCTCCTGAACTGCGGCAGTTCTACGAACAGAAGTTGTCCTGGACGGACTGTAAGGACGGCTTTCAGTGCGCGAAACTGAAGGTGCCCAAGGACTACCGCAACCCCGGTGACGGCGAGTTGAGCATCTCCGTGATCCGCCTGCCCGCCCATGACAAGAAGGCTCAGCGGATCGGCTCGCTGCTGACCAACCCGGGCGGCCCGGGTGGCTCCGGAGTCAAGTTCGTCCGCGAGTCGGGCCAGGCGTTCGGCAAGGCCCTGCGCGATCGTTTCGACCTCGTCGGGTTCGATCCGCGTGGCGTGGGCGAGAGCGACCCGGTGCGCTGCCTCGAGCCCAAGGATCTCGACCGATACTTCGCCACGGACTCATCGCCCGACAACCAGCAGGAGCAGAACAACCTCGTCTCGATCGGCAAGCACTTCGCGCAGGGATGCGAGTCCAGAGCCGGCAAGACGCTCCCGTACATCGGCACGCTCGACGCCGCCCGGGACATGGACGTGCTCCGCGCCGCGCTCGGTGACAAGCGGCTGTCCTACATCGGCTTCTCGTACGGCAGCTACCTGGGCGCCTTCTACGCGGACCAGTTCCCCAAGAACGTGCGGGCCCTGGTGCTCGACGGCGCCGTCGACCCGAAGCTGTCGTCCGACGAGATCAACCTCGAGCAGGCCAAGGGCTTCGAGACCGCGTTGCGCGCCTTCGCCGCCGACTGCGTGAAGAGCCCGGACTGCCCGCTCGGCACCGGAAGCGTGGACGAGGCGCTCAGGAAGGTCAGCGAGCTTCAGCAGCGGGCCGACCAGAAGCCACTGAAGAACACCACGGGCGACGGCCGGCAGGTCACCGAGGCCCTGGCCACCCTGGGAATCGCCACGGCCCTCTACAACAAGCAGAGCTGGGCGGCGCTGAGGATGGCCCTGAAGCAGGCCATGAAGGGCGACGGCAGCATGCTCCTCAGGCTCGGCGATCTCCTGGTGGAGCGCAGCGAGGACGGCCGCTACACCAACCAGACCGAGGCCAACATGGCGATCAACTGCGTCGACAAGCCCTACCCCGCCGATCTCAAGGCGGCCGAGCAGGTGGCCGCACAGGCCAAGAGGATCGCGCCGCGGTTCGGCCCGTTCGTGGTGTGGGGCAGCCTGCCGTGCACCTACTGGCCCGCCAAGACCACCCAGGAGGTCAAGGAACTGACCGCGAAGGGAGCCGCCCCGATCGTGGTGGTCGGCACGACCCGCGATCCGGCGACCCCGTACAAGTGGGCCGAGGGCCTGGCGAGCGAGCTGTCGTCCGGCCGGTTGCTCACCCTCGAGGGCGACGGGCACACCGCCTACCTGCAAGGCAACCCCTGCATCAGCCGGGCGGTCGAGAACTACCTGATCAAGGAACAGGCCCCACAGCAGGGGACGGTCTGCCGATAACCCATGCGCGGAACGCCTCCCGGACCCGGTAGACTCTTGCCGCTGTCCGGGGACGGCGCGCCGCCTTAGCTCAGTCGGCAGAGCGATTCACTCGTAATGAATAGGTCATCGGTTCGATTCCGATAGGCGGCTCGCAGCTCAAAGGCCCCTTCCGATCTTTCGGGAGGGGCCTTCTGCTGCCGAGTGAGTGACCAACTGAGTGACTATCCATCAGTGGCCTGCTCAGCGAAGATCTCATCCATCGTCTCGGCGCCGGCCAACAGTACCGGACGGATCTGCTTGCGGTAGACCTTCTCCGTGACGATCGTGCCGGCGTGGCCGACCAGACGAGAGATCTCTTCCAGCGGAACACCGGAGTCCGAAAGCAGCGAGACGAAGCTGTGCCGCATCTCGCGGGGTGTCCACTCCTTTGGGTCGAGATCGGTCTTCGCGAGGACGCTCCGGAAGGAGCGCAGGACGTTGTTCGGGCTGCGCTCGGTCCCGACCCGTGACGCGAACACCAGCCCGTGATCCTGCCCAGCGTTTCCCCGCGGCTTTGCGCTCGGACTGCTGAAGCTCGCGGTGGTTGTGCAGTGCCTCGACGCAGCGTGCGGGCAGCGCCAGCGTCCGGCGGGACTTCTTGGTCTTGGTGTCCCGGCCGGCGCGGACCGAGTGCCAGACCATGATTGACGGTGGCTCGGCATCGGGCACGCCGTCGAGATCGACATGTGCCCAGGTAAGTGCTCGAAGTTCCTCGGTCCGTGCGCCGATGAGGAGCGACGAGACGACGTAGGCGTACATAGGGGTGCCTTCGGCCGCCGTCAGAACTGCCACGGCCTGCTGGAGCGTGAGGGCTTTCGAGGGGAGCCCTTCTCGCCCTTGTGGGACCTCGCAGAGGAGGACGACGTTGCGCTTGACCTTGTCGCGGGCCTGGGCCCGTTCGACCGCGCGTTTGAGGATCGACCTGAGCTGCCGAAGAGTATCCGTGCCGAGTTCATCGGACTTTGCGACCAGCCAGCAATCCATGTCATCGGCGGATAGCTCGCGATCAGCCACGGTCGATCGTTGTCGAGTGGGCCGGAGTCCAGCTAAGCAGGATCTCGGTTACGAACCGGGCCGGTTCGCGCTCCGCTTTCGCTCGCTCGTTCCGGCGGCGAGCGGGCGCGGCCGGCCAGCGCCAAGGCGCTTCAGGGTCGGTCCCCTGTCGTAGATCAGAGAAGGGGATCGGCGGACCGGAGGGCCAGGTGAGCCGACACCATCCGAGGGGATCCTCCGGAGGTGGGCCGGACCGGAAACCAGAGCCGAGCCGAATGAGGGGAGTGGATGGGGGTGCTGGAAGTGGTCAGAGCCCGCGTCATCTCGTGGGTGCCTCCGGCGGGGGCACTCCAGCTCCGGGATGATCATTCCCGAAGGGCAGGGAAATCCGAGGTCCAGGTGGAAGCCTGATCGTCCCGTCTGCCGCCATCCCGATCACAGATCTACCAGACCAAGTCAGGGGCTGTCTCGGTCGTTCTTCCATCGGGAGCTCCACCGAGACAGCCCCTGACTTGGCCCGATAGCGCACAGCGCGGGACGACAGCAGACGGGAAGATCAGGCCGGGGGAAACTGCGCTCTACGAGCGCGTGGATCAAGTTGCGACCCATGCCCGCGATAGTAGGGATCCTCGGCTGTCCAGTGCCGGCCAGATCGCAGATGATCGCCGGGCGCCGGTAGATGATCTTTCCGACACGCCTACCGTCTCCAAGGGAGAGCACGTGCGCGCTCGTATCATCGCCGTCCTACTCATGGCCCTGGCGGCCCTGCTCGCCCCGGTGGGCGCCGCCACCGCCGCGACACCGGGGACCGCCACCGTCACCTGCGACAAGGCGACCAACACCATTTCCGCCCGACTGTCGGGCACGTTCGGGACGATGTCCGCCGGCAGATCGATCATCGTGGACTTCACCGTGCTGACGGGCAGCGCCGTCTCCACAGGCGGCACTTCGGCCCAGATCCCGGACGTCGGCAGGCGCCTCGCGAGCGTCCCGGCGACGGTAGGATCTGACTGGTCGCTCAACGTCGAGGGCTACACCAAGACCTGGAATGCGGCCGACTACAGCTTCTACACCGAAACCGTCCGGGTCACCTTCCGCACCCCTGAGGGCGCGCAGTACCCCGGTTACTACGACGGCACTTGCACTTACGACACCCGTACCCAGCTGGCACTGACGTGCGATTCCGCCACGAACACCTTCGCCGCCCGCCTGGAGGGCGAGAACTTCACCCCCGACCAGCCGCTCAAGGTGGAGTACTACAACAAGCCCGTCTACCAGTACACCGCGGACAGCCCCCGGTGGACCACCACGCCCTACTTGGCCGCCCAGCAGGACATCACGGCCTCGGCAGACGGGACCTGGGTCAACACCGCCTACGCACACACCGTCGGGCCGCACTACTACCTGTCGTACGACGTCAAAGCCGAGGTGAAGGAGCGGCAGACCAACCGGATCGTCGCCCGCGCCACCGCGTACTGCCTCTACACCGCCCCATGACTGGTGGCGCGCGTGGCACCACCATGGCACCACGCGCCCGGGGGAGACTGCGCTCTACGAGCGCATAGGATCGACAGGCGAGTGACTAACTGGGTGACAACGGGCACGCGCCACCCTGGACAGCTATGGACGGCAGCGGACGGGCATCGCCAGGTCGGCAGAGACCTCGAGCGCGGAACGAGTACATGACCTTCCCTCGTAATGAATAGGTCATCGGTTCGATTCCGATAGGCGGCTCCGCAGGTGGAAGGCCCCTTCCGATCTTCGGAAGGGGCCTTCTGCTACCGGGTGAGTGACCAACTGAGTGACTTGGGCTCCAAGGGTTCCTGAGCAAAGATTTCGTCCAGCGCTTCGGCGCTCAGCCTTACTCAAGACGCTCCGGAAGGATCGGAGCACGTTGTTCGGGTTGCGCTCGGCGCCCACCCGTGAGGCGAAGACGAGATCATGATCCTGCCATCGTGTCCAGGCAGGTGCCAGCCCGCGAGGCCCCGCCCCCGCGCAAGTCCGGAACCGTCCAGCTCCACCATGCCAGCCGACGTCTAACCCATTCCGGCATATAGCCGGCAACCCTTCTGATCATCCGGCAAGCACCGCACCTGCAGCATCGTCCGGAACTCTTCCCGGCGCCAGGCACGCTCTCCCAGCTCGGCCAACGCTCGGATCGCGTGCTGCTGTGTCGGCGTCAGTTCATCGAATGCAGGTGGCCACCAGATGTCCTCGGAGCCGAAGGCAAGCCTCATCACCGAGGCGGTTACCGGGAAGACGCGATCGAACAGGCCTTCATCCCCCAGGGGCTCTGAGCTCAACAGATCCAGCAAATGGGGAAGGGTCAGGTCGATTTCCTCTGGAAACCAGCCGAGGAGATGGGCCGAGGCTGCGCGGACGGTTGGGTCCGGATCATCCAACAGCGCGCAGAACGTTGGGGTGCCCATGCGGACCGCGTCGTAGGCGGCCAGCGCCCATGGGGAGGTGCTCATGCCCTGTCCGGCATCGCCGGTGACAGACGGCGGCAGCCGGGCGACCTCATGCCGCCAAGCCGCGACATCAAGGCCAAGATGTGCGGGGTGGTCGACTACACCGATCGCGAGCGTTTCCAGGAGTTCCACGACGGCCGGGCGATCGGGCGTGTCGGAGGTGGCGGCCAACCGCAGGATGAACGGCACGGCGGGAACGGACGCCTCGTACCGTGTGCCCTGGTGACAGATGCAGGCCCACAACTCATGGCAGGCATCCGGTTTCCCAGCGCGTAGATCCCGTATCAGTACCGGAACGTTAGCGGCCGAGCCGTACGCGTGCCGCAGCCGAGCCCACTCGACGTTGTCGAGGCCGGCAAGCAGATCGTTCACGTTTCTCTCCTGTCGAACCAGCCACTGCTTGGCCGGGACTGAAGTCATTTTCGCGGACGGCCGCCGACGCACCTCGTACCTGGCGTCGGAGTAGACGTCTGCAGGTCACTGCCCAACCGCTCGCATCTGTGCAGGCCACGCCAACCCCGGAAAAGAACCAGGCCTACAGGCCGACTACGACGGCGTTCCGCGTAGGGCCGTGTGACGAACTGACGGCACGCGGCCGGGGCCTCATGGATCGCCTGGGCGTAGACCCGGAGCGTGATCGCCGGATCAGCATGGCCCAGCGGGGCAGCTTCCACGTGGACAGGAACGCCCGCCAGGAGGAGCGTGGTTACGTGGATGTGCCGGAGATCGTGGACGCGGGCATGGGGGAGTGACTCGGTGGCCTTGGGTCCCTCACCATGCCGCCGACCCCTCCCCACCGACCCACGCGACATCCTCAAGCAGATCCACTGGCGAAGAGGTGCGCACAAATTGAGAGGGGGTAGGGCCACGCAACTCCTCACCCGGCCATAACCTAGTGGCATGGAGACGGTCGTTATCGGTGTCCGCGGTAGCCATTTGGCGCAGGCCATGGTGCGTGAGTACCTTGCCAGCCTTGTCCCCTGCCCGGTGATCAGGTTCAAAACCCGCACCATCACCACGGACGGTGACCGGGATCGCAAGAGTCCGCTGAGCGAAGTGGGCGGGGACGGGGCGTTCTCCAGCAGGCTTGAGGAGGAACTGCTGGCCGGGCGGATCGACGTGGCGGTGCATTCTCTCAAGGATTTGCCGACCAGCATGCCGCCGGCGCTCGCCCTGGCCACGACCCCGCCGCGTGCCGACATGCGGGACGCGCTGTGCGGCTCCACCCTCGCGGCCCTGCGTCCCGGGGCCAGGGTCGGCACTGGATCGCCACGGCGGATCGCGCAGCTCAAGGCACTGCGCCCGGATTTGGACATCGTGCCGATCCGCGGCAATGTGCCACCGCGTCTCAGGCGCCTGGAGACCGGGTTGGACGCCGTGGTGTTGGCGGCGGCTGGGCTGCGCCGCTTGGGCCTTGAGGACCAGATCGCGGATCTGCTTCCGTTGGAAGATTTTCCGCCGTCGCCTGGTCAGGGGGCACTCGGCGTCCAGATACGGGCGGCCGACACCGAACTGCGGGAGATGCTCTCCTCGGTGGGCGATCCGGTCGCGGACGCCGCGGTTCGCGCGGAACGGGCGCTGCTCGCCGAACTGCATGGCGGCTGCTCGGTACCGGTCGGAGCCTACGCGGTGCCGGCTGAGGGGCGCGGTCTGCGTCTGAGCGCACAGGTCACCTCGCTCGACGGCAGCCACAAGGTGGTCGCGAACGCCTTCGGCCGGGACCCAGAGGCGCTTGGTGCGCAGCTCGCCGCCACGCTTGTCATGTCCGGGGCGGAGCACATCCTGCGGGAAATCCGAGCCACGGTGTAGTACTCCAGTCAGCCAACTCTTCGATCGCCCAGAGCCGGCCCGCAGGTCATCACGCACCTGACGAGGGTCCCAGCGGGCGTTGTTGAGCAGCCGCTGCCTCCGATCAGGGGTTGCGTCCCCGGCCGCCTCGGCCGGCTGCCACCCGTTCTTACGCTCCACCGGAGCCGGCAAACCCATCAGGTGCTGTGGTGGTTGGAGGCCGTGGATTAGCCAGGCGCTGGGAGCCGTGCTCTTGGGAGCTTCAGTGTCGCTTCGAGCACGCGGATTAGTCGAGGGACGGGCAGACCTGGTCGTTGCCTGCCATGTGGCGGCATCACTCCAGCGTACGCGCCAGTTCTGCGGCGGCGTACGTAATGATGTGATCCGACCCGGCGCGCTTTAACATGGTGAACAGCTCGAACAGCAAGCGATGATCCCCGTCGGCCCCCATTAGTCTGGTGTATTCGCCCGACACGGAGAACGGCGCCAGCGGTACAGCGCAGATCCGCTTTAACGCGACCAGCACGTCGGCGCAGAACAGGGCGGGCTCCAGCAGTAGCATGTCCGCGCCCTCTTCGATGAACTCCAGGGAGGTCCGGACCGCGCGCGTCGGCCGCTGCGGATCCACCTGAAATACGCGGCGCTCGCCGGACGCCGGAATCGCGTCCATGGTGCGGCGATAGCCGTCGTAGAGCCTTGAGTCGAAGATGAGATGCGGCATGATGCGAATGCCCGACCGCCCGTCATCGTCCAGTGCCTGACGCACCCGACGCACGCTTCCGGGCAGCATCGCGGCCGGTCCCACGATGTCCGCCCCCGCTTTCGCCTGCACCACCGCCTGTTCCGCGATCGCCTCGATGGTGGCCGCGATGTCCGGGCTGCCCGCGTCATCGCCTACATGGCACTCCCCGGTGTCCGTGAACGAGCACAGACATGTCTCGGTCATTACCGTCATCGACGCGTCGGCCGCCTTCACCTCCTGGATGGCTCGGGACATCATGCTGTCGCGGGCGCGGCCCGCCGACCCCAGGGCGTCGCGGCGATCGCCGCCGGCGAACACCTTGACCGCGCTGACCCCGTGTCTGACCAAGTCCTTCACGGCAGGACCGACATCCCGCAAGCCCAGCGTCGGCATCGGGCGTGCCCCGGCCTCCGGGTCGTCCCGGACCAGGAAGACCATTGCCAGATCCGAGGGCTTCAGGGTACTGACCGTCTCGCCGGTGACCGCGAACTCTGTGACGTCGTGCTCGATCACGAACTCACTCCCGTCCCAGGAAAGGGCTGCTGATATGGCGGCCATGCCAGTCGAATCCGAAATCCTTTTGACTAGACGCAGCACTCGCCATAGGGCATAGTATCCATAATTACAACGGATTGTTGCAGTGAATAAACTGCCCAGAGTCGACGTCCGCCAGCAGAGTCGACGTCCGCCAGCGGAGGTGATTGCCATCAGCATTCTGGTGATCGGATTAAGCTATCGGAGCGCGCCACTGGCCATCTTCGAGCGGGCAGCCATCACCGAGGAGACCGCCAAGAGATTACTAAGTGACGTCCATCGCGCCCCCGGAACCCGCGAGGCCGTGGTCGTCGCCACCTGCAACCGGGTGGAGGTCTACGCCGAGACCGTGACGTCTTCGCAGAGCGTCCAGACCATCACCGAACTGTTCGCCCGGCACTGCGGTATTCCGCCGGATCGGCTGGTTCCGCACCTCTACCAGTACGCGGACGACGACGCGTTCCGACACTTGCTCAAGATGGTGTGCGGGCTGGATTCGATGGTGATCGGTGAGGACCAGATCCTGGGCCAGGTACGCGCCGCCTTCCGGCTCGCGCAGGATCGCCGCACTGTGGGCCGGGTGCTGCACGGGGTCATGCAGCGGGCGCTGCGGGTCGGCAAGCGAGCCCGGTCCGAGACCAGCATCAACCGTGCCGGTGCCTCGTTGGTGACCGTGGGCTTGGACATCGTCGGACCGGTGGCCGGCAAGCACGCGCTGATCGTCGGAGCAGGCTCGATCAGCACACTGACCGCCAACACCTTGGCTGATCGCGGGATCGCCACGGTCACGGTGGCGAATCGGACCGTACGGCGGGCCGAACGCCTGGCCGACAACGTCCCGGTGCATGCCGCCGCGATTCCACTCGCGGACGTGGGGGACGCGCTCGCCACCGCCGACCTGGTCGTCTCCTGCGTAGGTGCAGGCGAGTACGTGGTCACTGCGGACATGGTGTGCCGCCCCGTAGTCCTGCTCGATCTGGCCTTCCCGCGCGGCATCGACCCGGAAGCCGCGCTGCGGCCCGGCGCCATCCTGATCGGTCTGGACGACCTCGTCGACCGGGCGCACGCCAACGCCGTCGATATCGAGGCGGTCACGCGCATCATCGAGGATGAGATCGCCGACTGCCGGGCGAGTCGGTACGCGGAGGCGGTGGCCCCGACGGTGGCCGCGCTACGGGACAAGGCGACAGCCGTGGTGGACAGTGAACTGGCCCGGCTGACCACCCGACTCCCCGAGCTTGACGAACGCGCGCATGGCGTCATCGCCCGGACGGTCCAAAGAGTGGCGGACAAACTGCTGCACACGCCCACCGTGCGCGTCCAGGAACTAGCCGCGGCACCCGGCGGCGGGCAGTACGCCACCGTGCTGCGCGAGCTGTTCGACCTCCCGCCGAACCCCCCGGAATCGGCCACGCACACCGACCCGGCGGGGCCTGATAGCTCCCGAATTCCGAATGGAACCTCCAGCGAACCAAGCGGCCGAGTCGAGGGACCAGAAACCTAATCCACTCCTCCGTGGGGTAAAGGTCACTGCACACGCAGCACCCCTCGGGGGACAGTAAAGATCATTACAATAAACACAATGGCACATATTGCGGCTGGAAGCCAGAACAAGTTTGGAAGGCCAAGAGGAACTGCAAGTACCCCACCTATTACACCACTTAAAACCTTAGCGCCGGCTACAGCAAAGAAGAAGGATGCCGTAGCAGTCCCAATATGCGGCCCCAGAAGACGTTGAGTATAGATCGGGCCGACCCCATGAATAGCGGCAAAAACCCAGACGTGGGAAATCTGAACCATGTAAATAACCGCGAGATGAGGAATGCCTGCCATCAAGCTGTAACCCAGTGAGGCTATTCCGACTGCGATGGCAACTGTCCACCCGGCGCCGTACCGTGACGATATCAGTCCAATCACCATGAAGGCGATCAACTCGAGTCCTGCACACAGCCCGAGCAAAACTCCGCTAACCAGGATTGAATAACCAAGGTTGTGGACGATGTAGACCGGAAGGTAAGAGGCTTTTAGAAAATCACCCACAAGCACCAAGCACAGCAGGCTGCAGAAGAATACCATCCGACCCAAGCTGCTTGGCGCCACCCCACCAGGCGAGCTGACCTTTCGAACTTCCTCAAGATTTGACGGCGCGGGGCTTTTCGCAATGAGAACGATGCTGAAGTACAAAAGACCGGAGACCGAAAAAGCGGCTCTAATCCCTCCGATGCCAGCAATCGCGGCCCCCACTAGAGGACCAATCGCGTACCCCAATGAGAAACATGCACGGAGAGAACTCGCTACCTTGGCGCGTTCCCTTTCCTTGGATTCCTGGGATGTGGATATTGCGGCGAAGACTTGAGAGCTAAGGACGGTAGCGAGTGACAAGAAGCAGATTGAAATAAGAAACACTTCTAGAACACTGCGGGTCCAGCCTACTGCGAACCATCCAAAGCTGAGCAGCAGTGCGCTGATCCGAATGATTCCGGTATTCGATTTCCGGCGATCGGAAATGTGGCCCAGAATGAGTCCCACAAGCGAACCAAGCAGTGAGGTCGTAGATATGTATCCCACTTGGGATAGAGTGCCTCCTGCTGTTGTTGTCACATGGATAGGAAGGAGTGGAACTCCACATGACGATGCTGCGCCGGCGGCAATAAGAGTTGCCACGTGAGGCCTATACGCGGGTGCGCTATAGATTGCTAGAACCCCTGGAGGATTCATTCACTAAAGCTGCCGCTGATTATATGGATTCATTGGATCGATGTGGGAGAGGGCTCGCCTTCCAAGGAAATTTGAAGGCAAGGAAATATCGTGGATGGCGGGAGCCTGGCCGTTTTTTACGTATGAAACCCCTAGCTCGACGGCGGCGGTGACGAACTTTGCAAGTGCTACTCTGTGTTGTGCTATCACATGGTCCGCCGCCATCAGCCGCCATGCGCCAGGTGCTAGCGTTCCGAGTGCTATTTGAGCAGCGTCAGTATGGAGGTATATGTTACCTCTACCAGCAGCTGCCATTCCGAGACCAAAGGCGCTTAGCCATAGAGCATAATGAGATCCGTCATCAACAACTCCTATCGCCTCTGGCTGAGCTTGACGGGCCTTCTCATAGTGATCATGGACCTTGTCCAGGTCGATCCCGATATATTCAAGAACTGATTCTTCGCTGTTGATCTCGTACCATTGTGCTCGTGTATCTCTTCTGTATAACCAGTAGTTCTGTCGCCTGTACCAGGAGAATTGAGGGAGAATCGTCCCAGCTTCTGTTATCCCTCTTCTGGCGCCCATCGCTGTGGCGTCATCATGGAAGTAAACTGAAAGCCGTGTGCCAACCTGATTCCTCGCAACTGTCGGAAGCTCGGAATGCTGAACAAGGTTGGGTACATGCATGTATGCGCGGACGTCATGCTTGGTTATATACTCGAATAGCGCAGAATCATCCTCGAGATATACTCCATTGAGTGAGCTTAGAGAAAATGATTGAGCCATCCATGCCGGCAGCACAAGAGCAACGCAAGGTAGATAGTAGTCACAAACCTCAGCCCATCGAGATCTGCGCAATGCTGCAATTCGTACCACGTTTGATGTTCGAGAACTCCAAGTGGTAAAGAACGACAGAGCACAGTGCGGCATTTCGGATATAGCACTGCGTAGCATCGGTATGAAGCCGCTGCAAACATGGCAGTCGTCCTGTAGTACCAAGTGATGAGTCGCGTCGTCCTCCACCGCGTTCCAAGCGCGAACAGCATTGTCGATCGTTCGACCGGTGGGAGTCGGGTCTACTATTATTTTTGGAGACAACTCCACGATCGACTTCGCCAACGATTGGGCGGCCTCAATCCGTCCTGGATGTGTCATGATTGCTGTAGACAACTTGAACTCAGGTTCTGTTCCAGTCATTTCGGTGCATCATTCCTGAGTGTCTGGGATCTCGTTATCAACTGCGGGCGGCAGCCACGGCTTGCCGGACCGCTTGTTTGAAATTGACCGCAAACTCGTCGATCTCACCCTGTCCCATCGGCGTCGACACACAACCCAGTCCGCTGTTACCGATCAGGATCCCGTTGGTCAGCAGGGCCTGGAACAGCAACCGGCTCAGTTCCGGGCCGGACAGATCCGATCCGGGTACGGTCGAGGTGACGATCCGGAACAACGAAGACATCCCGTTGACGGCCCAGTCCAGACCTTCCTCGGCAATGACACTGCGCAACTCCCGCCGGACCTGCTCGCCCATCGCATTTATCCGATCAATCTGCTCGGGCGTGAGCAGACGCAGTGAGGCCATGCCAGCCGCCATGCTGACCGGGTTGGCGTTGTAGGAGCCGGAGTGCGGCAACTTCGGCGTTCCCTGGCTGGGGTCGAACACCGACATGAACTTGGACCGACCGGTCACCGCGCCGATCGGCATGCCGCCGCCGATGATCTTGCCGAGTACGGTGAGGTCGGCAACGCCGCCCATAGCGTGCATGGCGCCGTGGTAGCCGATTCGGAACGAACTGATCTCGTCAGAGACCAGCAGGACGCCGGTCTCGTCGCAGAATGCCCGCAGTGCGGCCAGGAACTCCCTGTTCGCCGGTAGCAGGCCGAGTCGCCAGGGGACCGGGTCGATCAGCACACAGGCGAAGTCATCGACGTTTTCGCGCAGGATTGCGACCGCACCGTCTGGATCGTTGAACGGGATCATCACGGTGTTGGCCAGGATCGCGGCCGGGGTGCCCGTGGCGTGGCTGTGCGGGGTCAGCGAGTCCGACCCGTAATTGTTCACCGCGACCGAGTCGTAGGCGCCATGGAACGCTCCGGCGAACTTGGCGATCTTCGGCTTGCCGGTGTACGCGCGGGCGGCCTGGACCGCCATCATGACCGCCTCGGTACCAGAGCTGGTGAACCGGGCCCATTCGAACGACTCGTTCCGGGCGCAGACGGCCTCGGCGAACTCCACCTCCGCCTCAGTGGGTAGCGCGAAACACGTCCCGCGGCCAGCGGCCTCGGTGACCGCAGCGACGATCTCCGGGTGCGCGTGTCCGTGGATTAACGTGGTGCTGTTGTTGAGGAAGTCGATCCGCTCGACACCATCGAGGTCGGTGACCCGGCAGCCGTTGCCCGAGCGCGCATAGATAGGGTACGGCGAATTGAAGATGCCGGTCCTGGTGTTACCACCAGGCAGCACTTCACAGGCTCTGGCATACATCTCCCGTGACGCCGTAGAGATCGACTCATAGGTTTGTTCGGTCATCGGGGGCTTCTTTCCTGCAATGCGCTACGGGTGGACCAGAAGGGCCGTCGTGATCGGCCGGTCGACGACCGTGTCCACTGAAGTTACCAGAGAACCGCATGGGTGTCCCCGGCCGCACCTGTCGGAGGATCATTCGGCCGGCACGCCCAAAGGCTTGCCGAGTCCGGCGGCCAACTGCTCGCCGATCCACGGGGCCAGCGGAGCGACGGCCATTGCGAAGGTACGTACGGCCATCAGTTCCAGGGCAACACAGGTACGGGCCTCGCCGTATGCGGGAACTCGTAATGAATAGGTCATCGGTTCGATTCCGATAGGCGGCTCGCAGCTCAAAGGCCCCTTCCGATCTTCGGAAGGGGCCTTTTGCTAACGGGCTTGCCAACACGGGTTGCTACGACGCTTCGGCCAGCGCCTTGGCGAACACCTCGGTCGCCGCCATCTCGGCCTCATGGATCACGTGGGCGTAGACCCGCGGTGCAGGCCGTACGCGGGCCGTGCAGTGTCAGTGCGTTGAGGCTGGGAGTGGGCGTGGAGAGCATCACGAAGAACCGGCAGTCTTGGTTCGCGGCGGGGCCCGGACAGCGCTACATCGCCGCGGCACACCCCGAGGGCACGGCCAAACCACCCCGGTAGCCTCCACGTGGCTTGGGTCTATCAAGCTAACGGTTTCTCTCTGCCAGGACGGGTCTTCCTCAGCCAGCACCGACGTCACCGTGTCCCTGGCCTGCGGCAGGAGCCTGCATGGCCGCTACCGGCTGGTCACCACGCTGGCTGCCCCCGCCGATCTCGCAGATACCGCATGGTTATCCCGGGACGACGGCAGAGGCGAAGCTCAAGGGGAGGTGTCGCCTCCAAGTGGCCTTCGAGTCTCAGCCGCAATCGCGAAGCCCGACATCTCATCCCACGGCACCACCGCCCAGAGGCTTTCCAGCGCCGTCCATATTCGATCAACCAACGGCCAATCCGGATGGTCACCACTCAACGTGATGACCGCCATGAGATCGCTACCCCACACGCCATGGTCGTCATCCGGGTCCACCGCGATCACATCATCGGCGATGAACCGCACACCAACATGGATCTCCAGCAAGAGATAGTCGGCCGCCGGTCCCTCCCGCTCGCTTCCTGTGACCAGCCTGAAGCTATGGATGGCATCGGCCTCGGGACCCAGCCACTCGCCCAGTTGGGGCTCTGGAGGGCCCAGGTATTCCCCGAATAGAGGCGGCCCGTTCTCCAGCACGGCATCAATAACACGGTCCATGGCCCCCGCGCCGGTCTCCTCCTCTGCCCCCTTGCAGAAGAAAATGAGCTCGTAGGCCATGCATGCCCCTCGATCTTCACGCTGTCCACCAGGTTGATCTACAGCCTTCCATGGCCGGAGTTGCGGAACCATCGCGGCCAGCTGAGGGGACGCGAACCGGCGCCAGGACCTTGCCGACTCAGGTCATGGCAAGGGCTGGAAATCCAGTCCGCCGGGAGTCATGACCATCTCCCAACCGAATGCTCTCAGCGTGACGTCGCTTCGAGCACCGAAACGCCGCAACAGCTCAGCCACCCGCGCGTCGGGCACGCGGTCGGCAATCTCAGCGAACACCTCGACCGGTGCCATGTCCAGATGTTGCGCCACGACGCACGGCAACGCCAGGCTCACCATAGTGTCCCGATCGTCTTCCGACCGTAGGCACACCGACAGTCCTGTGGCCAGCAAGCCCCGGTGCAACAGGTCAGCCGAACCCTCCCGCAGTGCGATCGTCACCTGCCGGGTGCCAAATCGGCCCAGCCACAGCCACGCCTCAGGTGCCAGAGACTCAAGGAAGCCCTGATCGATCGGATCTGGTGCGCGCTCCAGGATTGCCCAGGCAACCGCGTCCCCGTCACCGGAGATCCTGTCCAGATTCGGCAGCACACCCGCATCATGACAGACCCGCCCCAACCCATCGCGGTCACAGGAATGGCGGCCCCGCCGCCAACCGGAGATCCGGTGAGCCCGGTGTTACGGCACCGCTGGGGGCGGGTGGGGGCAGAGACTACGACGACCAGCCCATTGCGCTGGTCATAGCCATGTACCTCACACCGTTCCTAAACCCTGTGACGGTCTCCGTAGAGTGCGTGCATGGGGATGTACGCCTCGGTTCGAGGATGGATCGAGCTTGATCACATACAGGGGCAACGCGCGGAACAGATCATCGACCAAGCCCAGGACGACCACTATTCAGGTGGTTGGGGTTTCCCGGCCAAGCCTTTCAACTGGACGCTCTACCTGTTCTATGGCGGTGACGTCCGTGAACAGGCTCTCCCGGAGATTCGTGACCAGATCGAGCGCCTGGCATCGCTTCCACCGGTAGACGATGACGGTGTCCGGCCGCGGGGGTTGATCGGCGCGGAACGTCGGTGATGATCGATAGCGTGCCGAGATGAGCGAAGCGATTCCTCGGCATGTGCTGTGCGTACTCGGCTCCGGGCTGAGCCTTTCGGAGATCGAACGGGTCGCCACCGGCTTCGGCGGTTTCGTGCTCGACCGTGAGTACTCCGAGTCCGAACCCGATCCGCGAATGCCGGAGGCGTTCGAGGCCAGTATGGCGGCGGCTTCGTTCGACGAGGAGGACTGGGCCGCCGTGGAGTCCCACGATACGGTCGGCTACCTGCTGTCGGCGCCGATGATGCGGGATCTGGCGGCCGATACTTCGCGGCGGCTGCTGGCGGCGACGGCCGCTCTACTGCGGTCCGGCGCGGCTGCGGTGAAGAACGAGAGCAGTGGAATCGCGCACGGCCGGGACCGCTGGCTCTCGCTGGCCGACCGAGCGGCCGATGCCAAGGACGAAGACCTGGCCGGTGCGCTCGTCGCCGCCTGGGTGAAGCGGCCGATCTACGACGGTCGGGTGCTCTACAGCTGCGGCATGCACCTGCTCGGCGCGCCCGAGGTAGAGATCGAGGTCGATGAGGAGCATCTGACCGAGGACGGTCTGCCTGATCTGGTCGCGCATCTGGACAGGCTGGCGATCTACCTGCTGACCGATCCACGCGCCGAGGAGATCGAGGACGGCGCCGGCTTCCGGATGACCGAGGACGCCCCCCGATGGTTGCTGCGTACCGGCACATGCGACCGCCACGACGAGGACGACCTGTTCTTCAACCCGTACGGATACGTCCGACTGGCTCACTCGGGGTGACGGAGGCCCACCCCGAAGAGCGGGACCGTCGTCGCCGCCGCCTCCGCGGCAATGATGCCCGAGTTCGGCCGCGGACGGCTGATCGCGACACTGTTCTCTCTATCCGATCCTTTCCATGAGTCGCGCCCGGAAAGGTGCATAGTCGTGTCCGGGGAAGAGCCCAGGAAATATCTCCAACATTTCCTTTATGGCGTCTACGGCTGCCGCGAAGTCCATGTCTAGCATGGAAACGTCGGCGAAAAGATACTGCCAGCTATAAACGCCCTTCATGACCAGCAGCGCATCAAGATACTCGTCGTAGCCCAGGTCCAGCTTGAACACGCCCTGTGGCCCGCCGTAATACCAAATCTCTGGTGCCGACATCCCGGGAAGGATTCGCAGCCCCGTCAGGGTGCCACCGCCGCCCCGCGGATGCTCATCGAAAGCGCGCAGCTGCGAATAGATCCGGCGTTCCTCCTCCGGA
Organism: Actinomadura alba; assembly: GCF_014323705.1. Classification (GTDB taxonomy): domain Bacteria; phylum Actinomycetota; class Actinomycetes; order Streptosporangiales; family Streptosporangiaceae; genus Actinomadura_C; species Actinomadura_C alba. Next base: position 100,397 of record NZ_JABVEC010000016.1, on the reverse strand, counting down.
GTCTCGTCCGTAGCCAGGTCAACCCCCGTCACGAGCATCGCTGCGCCGAGATGGCAGATCGAGAACTCGCCCGTCAGATACGTGCCCGGACGCTCTATCGCCCAGTGGCTGGACAGCCCCTCAAAACGAAGGAAGGTGCGATGCAAGGACTGATCCAGATGGATGCCCACCTCGTCAGCAATGAGTTCGAAAGTTTCCGAGGCATCCCCGACCATCTCCTCGATCGGCCCTCGCTCTTCATGGAAGACCTTCACTTCGGGGGAATTTGCCAGTTCGTCGAGCATGGCGAGGTAATGCAATTCGTAGTCGAGAAATTCTGGCATGCAACCTCCATTCATTGCCGTTTTTTCGGACCGTCTCCGTGTGATCGGAAATCAAGGTCAAAGTATATAGCTCAGACTCCGACCGGACGTGATTTGTTTGGTTCCCAAAATGGTGGCGTCTCGTCGACGGTACTGAGGATCCGTCCCCGGCCGCTGGACACGCCCCACGCTGCGGCGGCATGCTGGAGCGGCCGCTGAGGGGGAACTGGATGAGCACATCCGAGCACGACATGCTCGCGCCACCGACCTTCCCGATGGAGCGGACCTGCCCGTTCGCTCCGCCGGCCGAGTATCAGCGGATGCGCGCCAGCGCGCCGATCGTCCGCGCCAACCTGCCCAACGGTGCGCCGGTCTGGGCGGTCACCCGCCACGCCGAGGCGCGGCAGATCCTCAGCGACCCGCGGATCAGCTCGAACACCGGACGACCCGAACGACCTCGCGGACCCGACGACGACCGTCCCGACGACGGCTTCTTCATCGACATGGACCCACCAGAGCACAGTCGGTATCGACGGTTGCTGATCTCGGAGCTGGGTGCCCGCCCGGTGGCCGCCATGCGGCCGCGCATCCAACGAATCGTCGACACGGCGATCGACAAGATGCTGGAGACCGGGTCGTCTGCCGACCTCGTCGAGTCGTTCGCGCGCCCGGTCCCGTCGCGAGTCATCTGCGAGCTGCTCGGCGTCCCGGCCGGCGACCACGGATTCTTCGAGTCCCGGCTCCGGATGCTGAGCGTGATGAGCATCGACCAGCGGGCGCCCCAGGCCTCCCAAGACCTTCGCGGCTACCTGCGCGAACTCATCCTCCGCGCCGAGCGTGAACCACACGACGGCCTCATCGGACGGCTGGCCGCCAGGTACCTGCCCACCGGGGAGCTGACCACCGACGCTCTGATCAACATCGGATTCCTGCTGCTGCTCGCGGGCTACGAGTCGCCGGCGAACATGATCTCACTGGGCGTGCTGACGCTGCTGGAGCACCCGGCGCAGCTCGCCGCGTTGCGCGCCGACTCGAGCCTGCTGCCGGGTGCGACCGAGGAGCTGCTGCGGTTCTACTCGGTGCAGGACTGGGTCAGCTTCGACCGGACGGCGGCGGACGACCTCGATATCGGCGGTGTGCAGATCTGCGCTGGTGATCGCCTGACGGTACTGGCCGCATCTGCCAACCGTGATGAGCGGGCGTTCGAGAATCCCGACGAGTTCGACATCCGCCGGTCTGCGCACCACCACCTCGCCTTCGGCCACGGGGTACATCAGTGCGTCGGCCACAACCTCGCCCGCGCCGAGCTGGAGATCGCCTACGGCACCCTGCTGACCCGGATGCCGACGCTGCGCCTGGCGGCCGGGCTCGACCAGTTGCCCTTCGCCTACGATGCCGGGCTCTTCGGGCTGCACGCGATGCCCGTCGCCTGGTAGTCCAACCGGTCCAGCACCGCCCGGTCGCGTGTCGGCGCCGCCGTCGCGGACCCTGCCGATCAGGTGAGCGGCACCAACGCGGTGATCTCGGCCAGTTCCTCGGCGGTCGGTTCCCAATCGCCGGCGGCCGCGTTGGCCCGGATCTGCTCCGGGCCGGTCGCACCGGCGATCACCGAACCGCAGCCGGGCAGAGCGGCCAGCGCGCCGATGGCCACGTCCAGGACGGACCGGTCGTGCTTCTCGGCCCAGGACGTCAGGACCTCCACCCGGTCCAGCTTCTCCGGCGTGACGAGGAAAGGACGCTCCGCGAGCCGGCTCCCGGCCGGCGGCTCCTGCCCGCGTCGCACCTTTCCCGTCAGCAGCCCGTGGGCCAGCGGGAAGTACGGCAGCACGCCGACCCCGTAATGCACGGCCGCCGGAACCACGTCGCGCTCGGCGCCCCGGTCCAACAACGACCAGTGGTTCTGCGTCGACACGAACGACGCGCATCCGCCCGCGCGGGCCACATGCGCGGCCTCGGCGATCTGCCAGCCGGTGAAGTTCGAGCTGCCGATGTAGCGCACCTTGCCCTCACGCACCAGCTCGGTCAGGGCCTCCAGCGTCTCCTCGATCGGAGTGACGCCGTCCGGAAAGTGGTACTGGAACAGGTCGATGTAGTCGGTACGCAGGCGGCGCAGCGAACCCTCCACCGCCCGTCGGATGTACGACCGGCCGCCCAGCGCTCCGCGCGCCTCGCCCTGCCCGTAGTCGGGGCGGTTGTCGGGGCTGCCGAACTTGGTGGCCAGCACCACCTTGTCCCGCCGGCCGGCCAGCACCTCGCCGAGCTGCTCCTCGGAGGCACCCGGGGTCGCGCCGTACGACTCGGCGGTGTCGAACAGCGTGACACCCTCCTCGATCGCCGCGTCCACCACCGCCCTGGTACGGGTCACGTCGAGACGCGCACCGATGTTGTTGCAGCCCAGCCCGACCACCGACACCCGGAGGCCTGAATCGCCCAAGCTCCTATAACGCATGATCCAAAACTATCCGGCGCTCGGACGGTCCGCCAGAACAGCACCCCAGGCGACCGGTAGCCGGTCCACTCCGTACACCGCCATGCGTTCGCGGGTCGGCACCTCGGCCGCCGGAACCGCCAGGCGCAGGTCGGGGAAGCGCTCGAAGAGCGCGGTCAGCGCGATACGAAGCTCGGCGCGCGCGAGATGCTGCCCGAGGCACTGGTGGATGCCGTGCCCGAAGGCCAGGTGCCCGGCCGGGGAGCGGGCCAGGTCCAGCGTGTCCGGGTCGGCGAAGTGCACATGATCCCGGTTCGCCACCGGCAGCGCCAGCACCACGGTCTCACCGGCCGCGATGACCTGGCCGTCGATCTCCACATCGACCAGCGCGGTGCGTCGTACGTCGAACTGGAGGATCGACAGGTATCGCAGCAGCTCCTCGACCGCCCGCTCGGCGAGTTCCGGGTCCGCGGCCAGGCGGGCTCGCTGGGCCGGTTCGGTCAGCAGCACGAACGTCCCGAGCGCGAGCATGCTCGACGTGGGCAGGTGGCCGGTGGCCAGCAGCACCATCCCGAGGTTGGTGAGTTCGTCGTCGGTCAGGTCGTCGGTCGCCACGGCGTGCGCCAGTAGCCCGTCGTCCGATGGGGTGGATGCGGCGCGCAGGCGCGTGATGAGGCCGCGCACCGTCCCGGTGATCGACATCACGGCGTCGATCGCCTGTTCCGGCGTGGAATCCAGGTTGTTCATCACCGCGGTCGCCGCCTGGATCAGGTGCCGGTCCTCGGCCGGTACGCCCAGCAGCTCGCAGATCACCATGGCCGGGATCGGCATCGCGAACGACGCGACGAGGTCGACGGGCGGCCCGCCGTCCGCCATACCGTCGAGCGCCTGTGCGGTGTACCGCCGGATCGCGGGCGTCAGCTCCGCGACGCGCCGAGGGCCGAAGTGGCGGCTCAGCAGGCGGCGGTACCGGGTGTGCTCGGGCGGATCCATGTGCGGGAAGATGCCCGGCTCCGCGGGTGTCGGCCGCTCATGCGCGCGTTCCCGGCCGACCGGCTGGTGAAGCAGCTCGCGCCGGGTACTGAAGCGCGGATCGGCCAGGATGGCCCGGGTGACGGAGTACCCGGTGGCCACCCAGCCGACGTGCCCGTCGGGATAGGCCAGCCGGCTCAGCGGGGCTCGCTTCCGCAGCTCGACGGGCGGGTCGAAGGGGGTGGGTCGGTCGGTCTCCAACGGCTGGGCCATCCGACCATCGCTCATCCGGCAACCTCCCGCCTGGGCACCGGGCGGCCGCGCCGTCCCGGCACGCCGGTGATCATCAGCGCTGAAGATTATGCATGACGAATCCGAAAAATGACACCACTAGTCATTTTTGGGCCATCCGATTAGCATCGGCGCTGACCGAACGGACACATGTGTCAACGCGCAGGGTGCAAGACCGCCGTAAATGTGGCCGGTCTTGTGAGTGGTAACCCGACGACTCTTCCAGCAAGGCTCATTGCTATCCCCAGAAGAGGTGTTAATGGCGTTTCGGGATGCTCAGGTCGCGGTTGTCGGTGGTGGACCGGTTGGGCTCATGCTCGCCTGCGAGGTGGCACTACACGACGTTCCGGTGGTGGTGCTCGAACGACTGCCCGAGATCGAATGGCGCCCGAAGGCCGAGGGCATCACCGGGCGGGCCGTCGACATCATGGACCGTCGCGGTCTCATGATCGGGGTGACCGAGACCCCCACCACGCCACCGACCGCCGAGCAGCGGGCACGCATCGCCGCAGGTGAGCGACGGCCGGACAGCCTGCTGCCCAAGGCGTTCCCCGGCGCGCGGCATTTCGCCAGCATGTTCCTCCTCCGCCCGGAGTCGCCCGACCTGCTGGTGCCCCAGCAACTGCTGGAGGAGGACCTGGCGCGGCGCGCGACGGAACTCGGTGTCGAGGTGCGGCGCGGCCACACGGTCACCGGCTTCACCCAGGACGACGACCGGGTGGGCCTCGACGTCGAGGGACCGGACGGGCCGTACCGGATCGAGGCGGAATGGCTCGTCGGCTGCGACGGCGGCCGGAGCATGGTCCGGAAGCTGTCCGGCATCGCCTTTCCGGGAACGGACGGCATCACGACCGGGTACCGCGCCTTCGCCGAGATCGACGACCCCGACTTCCACCTGCCCGGCTGGTTCCGCAAGGACGGCGGGCTCCTGGTGTACGAGGAGGGACCACCCCGGTTCATCACGCTGGAATTCGGCGACCCACCGGTGAGTCGGGACGCGCCCATCACGCTCGAGGAGTTCCAGGGGGCGCTGCGCCGGCTCAGCGGCACCAAGGTGACGGTCACCGAGGTCAAGAAGATCACCCGGTTCACCGACAACGCACGGCAGGCCGAGACGTACCGCAGCGGGCGGGTACTACTAGTCGGCGACGCGGCCCACGTCCACTCGCATTGGAGCGGTCCAGGCCTGCGGCTCGGGCTGGGCGACGCCGTCAACGTCGGCTGGAAGCTCGCCGCGGTCGCGCGAGGCTGGTGCCAGGAGGATCTGCTCGACACGTACACCTCGGAGCGGCATCCGATCGGCGCGCAGACGCTGGAGATCCAGCGCGCCTCGATCGCGTTGATGCGACCCGGCCCGCACGTCGACGCGTTGCGCCGGCTGCTCAAGGAACTGCTGCTCCGCGATGAGGCGAACCGGCAGCTCACCGCCCTGGTCGACGACCTGCACATCAGCTACGACATGGGCGACCCGTCGCTGACCGGCCCGCTGGCCGGGCGCTACAGCCCGGACCTGCGGCTCGAACGCTCCGACGGCACCGTACGGGTCGCGGAACTGCAACGCACCGGGCGGCCACTGCTGCTCGACCTCGGCGCCGATCCCGGGTTGCGTGCGCTCGCCGAGCCCTGGTCCGACCGGGTCGACGTGGTCACCGCCGAATGCGCCGAGGCCCCGGCGGACGCCCTGCTGATCCGGCCGGACGGCTTCGTCGCATGGAGCACGCCCGCCGACCCGGCGTCGCTGCCGAGCGTCCTCACCCGATGGTTCGGCCCGCCCGCCCGGGCGACCTGACCACCTTGGACAGACCACGAAAGCCAGCCCCCTGCGCTCTCCCCGGAGGCCGGAATGACTGATCCCAAGCTGACCACCCTGTCCGCGTCGGCCGCGGTCGACGAGGCGATAGACGTGGTCGACCGTGACGGAGCAGTGATCATCGAGGACTTCGTCGACGCCGAAACGCTCCGCGGTCTGTGGGACGACCTGGGGCCGGCCCTGGAACGCCAGCCGGACGGCGACGGGCGGCTGGTCGGCGAGAAGACCCGGATCCTCCCAGGACTGGTACGCCGGACCGCGCGTTCGGTCACGATCATGCGGCAGCCGCACCTCCTCGGCACAGCGCGGCACTTCCTGCAGCGGCCGGTGAAGGCCTGGCTCGGCGAGCATCGCGTGGAGCTCGTGCCGACGATCCAGCTCGGCATATCGCGGGCCATCCAGACCTGGCCCGGTGTGCCGATCCAGAGTCTGCACCGGGACGACACGGCCCACCTCCGTACCCACCCGGGCCCGGAGAGCCGGGTTCAGGTCATGATCGCCGCTAGCGAGTTCACCGCGCGCACCGGTGCCACCCGCGTGATTCCGGGAAGCCATCGGTGGGGCGACGAGCGGGCGCCCCGCGACGACGAGGCGGTGCCCGCCGAGATGCGGGCCGGTTCCGCGCTGCTGTGGCTCGGCAGCACGTACCACGGGGCCGGCGTCAACGCCTCGGACGCGCCCCGCACCGGCCTGTCGTATGCCTACGACCTCGGCAACCTCCGCCAGGAGGAGAACCAGTACCTGTCCGTACCGCTGGACGTGGTCCGCGGCTACCCCGAGGACATCCAGCGGCTCCTCGGCTACGAGGCCTGCCCGCCGATGTGCGGGTTGTACGAGCTGAACGATCCGATGCTGCTGCTCCGCGACGGGTCGGCGGACCCCGCTGCGATGTCCGACACCCGGTGAGGCCCGACGGCTTTCGACCCCACCGCTCCGTGCCGCGGCGGGTCCGCGCTGAAGGAGAGACAGATGCGTACATCCGACTTGTACCTGCGCAGTATCGGCGTCCATCTGCCACCGGTGGTCAGCATCGAGACGGCCGTCGCCGAGGGCCGCTATCCGGCCGACGAGGTGGAGTACTTCCGCCTCGGCGGTGCGGCGGTGGCCGGCGACGTGCCGGCCCCGGAGCTGGCCCTGCGCGCCGCCCGGCACGCGTTCGAACGCTCCGGCGGACTGTCACCGCGCGACCTCGACCTCATGCTGTACTCCGACGTCTGGCACCAGGGGCCGGAGGGCTGGGAGCCGCAGTACTACCTGCAGCAGCACCTGGTCGGCGGCGACGTCCTGGCCGTCGAACTGCGGCACGGATGCTGCGGGATGTTCAGCGCGCTGCAGCTCGCCGCCGGGTACCTGCGGCCGGGCGGCACCGCGCTGCTGGTCGGCGCCGACAACCACGGCACCCCGCTGGTCGACCGGTGGCGGATGATCGAGGGCACCGTGATGGGCGACGCCGGGTGCGCGCTGCTGATCACCACGGACACCGGGTTCGCCGAGGTGCGGTCGGTCAACGTGATCGTGCTGCCGGAGGCCGAGGCGGTCAACGACGGCGGCGTGCCGATGTTCCCGCCGGACGCGACCGTGGGCCGGCCGCTGGACTTCGCCGCGCGCAACCGTGAGTTCCGCAAGCGGCTGCTCGCCGGTGACGGCGCCGCCGTCATGCTGGCGATCCAGACGACGCTGATGGAGCTGGTCGACCGCACGCTCAAGGAGGCGGAGATCACGCTCGACGAGGTGGCGCGCGTGGCCTTCCAGCACGGGCGCTGGGACGACCTGGAGCACCGCGGGCTCAACTGGCTCGGGTTGACCCTGGCCGACACCACCTGGGAGTACGGCGCCCGCATCGGGCACCTCGGGGTCAGCGACCAGTTCGTCGCCCTCGAACACCTGCTGGCCGACGGGGCGCTGGCCCCCGGCGACAACGTGCTGCTCGTCGGGCTCGGCGCCGGCACCGCAATGGCCTGCACCGTACTGCGGATCCTCGACATTCCGCGGGAGTACCAGTGAGCGGGCGCGCGTCGGTGATCGAGTTCTAGCCGGGAGGCGGCATGGAGACGGCGGACATGTACATCAGCGGGGTCGGGGCGTACCTGCCCGGCACGGTGGGCGTGGACCACGCCGTGGCGGCGGGCTGGTACCCGGCCGAGGAGGTCGAGCTTCATCGGCTCGCCTCGGTCGCGGTGGCCGGTGACGTCCCGGCACCGGAGATGGCGTTGCGCGCGGCACGGAGCGCGGTGGCCCGCAGCGGGCGGTCTCCCACCGATCTGGATCTGCTGCTGTACACCTCGACCTGGCATCAGGGCCCGGAGGGCTGGCCGCCGCAGGCGTACGTGCAACGGCATCTGGTCGGCGACGGCGTTCTGTCCGCTCAGCTCAAACAGGGCTGCAACGGCATGTTCACCGCCCTGGAGCTGGCCGCGGGCTACCTGCGGGCCGGGCCCGGCCGCCAGGCGGCGCTGCTGGTCGCCGCCGACAACTACGGCACTCCGCTGGTCGACCGGTGGCGGATGCTGCCCGGGGCCGTCGCCGGTGACGCGAGCAGCGCCGTCGTGCTCGATACCGAGCCGGGGTTCGCCCGGCTGGCGTCGGTGTGCTCGGTCTCGGTGTCGCAGGCCGAGGAGATGCACCGCTGCGCCGAGCCGCTGTTCCCGCCCGGCGTCACCGAGGGGCGCACGGTGGACTTCGCCGCGCACAACGACGCGTTCCGGCGGCGCGCGGTCGTCGAGGGCGACGGGACCGGGGTGCTGGTGACGCTGGACGAGCGGATGGCCGAGGTGATCGACCGGGCCCTGTCGGAGGCCGGGATCAAGGCGGGCGACGTGACCCGGGTGGCGTGCATGAACACCTCCCAGGAGATCGCCGACCAGATCTGCGAGCACCGGCTGGGCATCCCGTCGTCCCGGTCGACCTGGGAGTTCGGCCGGACCATCGGCCACTGCGGTGCCAGTGACCAGATCGTCGCGCTGGAGCATCTGGTCCGCAGTGGCGGCCTGGGACCCGGCGACCACCTGCTGATGTTCGCCTATGGGCCCGGCGTGACCATCTCGGCCGCCGTCGTGGAGATTCTCGAGTCGCCCGTGTGGTCGCGGACGTATGGAGGCGATGCGTGATGGACCGACCGGCCGAGGCGATCGCGGTGATCGGGATCGGCTGCCGCCTGCCCGGTGGCGCCGATTCGGCGGACGAGTACTGGAACCTGCTGCGCGAGGGACGGGACGCCAGCGGACCGGAGCCGGCCGACCGCTGGCGGGACTACGCCGACCGCGGCCCGTCGTACGCGGCGGCGGTCCGCCGCACCGTCGCCCGCGGCGGCTTCCTGGCCGGGGTGGCCGACTTCGACGCGGAGTTCTTCGGGCTCTCGCCGCGCGAAGCGGAGCTGATGGACCCGCAGCAGCGGCTCGTGATGGAGACCGCGTGGGAGGCGCTGGAGCACGCCGGGGTGTCGCCGGACGCGCTGGCCGGCACGGACGCGGGCGTGTACGTGGGCGTCTGCACCGGCGACTATGGGCACCGGCTGCTGGAGGACCTGCCCGACATCGAGGCGTGGACCGGGATCGGCGCCGCCACTTGCGCGGTGGCCAACCGCGTGTCGTACGCGCTCGACCTGCGCGGCCCGAGCCTGGCGGTGGACACGGCGTGCTCGGCGTCGCTGGTCGCCGTCCACCTGGCCGGGCAGGCCCTGCGGGCCGGGGAGACCGACGTGGCGCTGGCCGGCGGGGTCAACCTCATCCTGTCCCCCGGCGAGACGCTGACCCTGGACGCCGCGGGCACGCTGGCGCCGGACGGGCGGAGCAAGTCGTTCGACGCCGCCGCCGACGGGTACGGGCGGGGAGAGGGCGCCGCGGTCGTGGTGCTCAAGCGGCTCGCCGACGCCGTACGGGACGGGGACCGGGTCCTCGCGACCATCCGCGGCAGTGCGGTCAACCAGGACGGCCGCACCGTGGGCATCATGGCGCCGTGCGGCCAGGCGCAGGAGCACGTCATGCGCCGCGCGCTGCGGCAGGCGGGCGTCGAGCCGGGCACGGTCGACTACGTCGAGGCGCACGGCACCGGCACCGCGGTCGGCGACCCCCTCGAAGCCGCCGCGCTGGGCGCGGTGTACGGGGCGGGCAGGCCGGCGGAGCGGCCGTGCCTGATCGGCTCGGCCAAGTCCAACATCGGCCACCTCGAAGGCGCCGCCGGCGTTGCCGGCCTGGTCAAGGCCGTACTGGCGCTCGATCGCGGTGAGCTGCCGCCGAGCCGGCTCGACACGCCCACTCCGGCCGTCGACTGGGAGGGCGCCGGACTGCGCGTGGTCGACGCGCCGACGCCGTGGCCAGGCCGGGGCGATGACCGGAGCGATGACCGGGGCGATGACCGGGGCGATGACGGAGCGCACCCGCGCCGGGCCGCGGTCTCCGCCTTCGGCTACGGCGGCACCGTCGCCCACGTCGTCCTCGAACAGGCGCCGCCGGCACCGCAGCCCGCCGAGGGGACCGCGGGCCGGCTGTATCCGGTGTCCGCCGCGTCGCGGGCGGCGTTGCGGCAGGCCGCCGGCAACCTCGGCGACGCCGTCGGACGCCTGCCGGCGGCGGACGTCGGGCACACGCTCGCGCTGCGCCGCGCCCACCTGCCGCACCGGGCGGTGGTGGCGGCGGACCCGGCCGCGCTGGCCGACGGTCTGCGCGCCCTGGCGGCCGGCACACCGAACGACGCGGTGACCACCGGGCGGGTGCTCGTCGATCCCGGTCCCGGCCCGGTGTTCGTGTTCTCCGGACACGGCTCGCAGTGGGCCGGCATGGGCCGGGAGCTGCTGGCGACCGAGCCGGCGTTCGCCGCCGTCATCGACGAGCTGGAGCCGGTGTTCGCCGCCGAGATCGGCTTCTCGCCGCGGGAGGCGCTCACCGAGGGTGAGCTGACCGAGGTGGACCGGATCCAGACCATGATCTTCGCGATGCAGCTCGGCCTGGTCGAACTGTGGCGCGAGTACGGGCTGCGCCCGCACGCGGTGATCGGCCATTCGGTCGGCGAGATCGCCGCCGCCGTGACGGCCGGGGCACTGAGCCGCCTGGACGGCGCCCGGTTGATCTGCCGGCGGTCCCGGCTGCTGCGGAGGGTCGCCGGTCGCGGTGCGATGGCCATGGTGCAGCTGCCGTTCGACGAGGCGACGCGGCTGCTGGCGGAGCGTACCGACGTGGTCGCCGCGATCGCGTCGTCGCCCGGCTCGACGGTCGTCTCCGGCGACACCGGCGCCGTGGCCGAGGTGCTGGCCGGCTGGCTCGAGCAGGGGATCCCGGCCCGTCGCGTCGCCTCGGACGTGGCGTTCCACGGGCCGCAGATGGATCCGCTGCTGGCCGAGTTGACCGCCGCCGCGGCCGACCTGACGGCCGGTGCCCCCGGCATCCGGGTCTACTCGACGGCGCTGGACGATCCACGGGCGATGCCCGGCTTCGACGGCGCGTACTGGGCGACGAACCTGCGCCGGCCGGTACGCCTGGCCGACGCGGTCGCGTCGGCGGCGGCCGACGGATACCGCGCGTTCGTCGAGATCGCCCCGCACCCGGTGGTCACCCACTCGGTGCTGGAGACGCTGAACGCGGGCGGGCACGAGGACGTCTTCGTCGGTGCGTCGCTGCGCCGGAACCGGCCCGGGCGGGCCACTCTGCTGGCCGGCGTGGCCGCGGCGCACTGCGCCGGCCTCGACGTGGACTGGCACCGGCTGCAGCCGGCCGGTGGGCCGGTCGCGCTCCCCACGTACCCCTGGCAGCGCCGCAGGCACTGGCGCGCACCCTCGGCCCCGGACACCGGCGGTCGCGGCCACGACCCGGACACGCACACGCTGCTCGGTGACGGCATCGACCTCGCGGGGACCGATGTCCGGCTCTGGCGGACCGGCCTGGACGACCAGACCCGGCCCTATCCCGGCAGCCACGCCATCGAGGGCGTGGAGATCGTGCCGGCCGCGGTGCTGGCGGCGACCTTCTTCGCCGCCTCCGGCGCTCAGGTGCTCGGCGAGGTGACGATGTCGGCGCCGTTGCTGACCGCCGATCGCCGCGAGGTTCAGGTCGTACGGCAGGAGACCGGGCTGCGGCTGGCCGCCCGCGTCGCGGGCGAGCCGGACGCCGCCTGGCAGATGATCGCCACGGCCACGGTGCCCGGCACACCGGGAGAGGCGCCGACCCCGCCGGCGCAGCCGCTCACTCCGGCGGAGCCGGGCACGGTCACGCAGCGGCTGGCCGCCGTCGGCGTACCCGGCACCGGGTTCGACTGGACGGTCGAGGAACTGCTGCGCGGCCACGGCGCGCTGCGCGCCCGGGTCCGGTGCGGACCGGCCGGCACGTGGGCGCCGGTTCTGGACGCGGTGATGTCGGTGGCGCCGAGCGCGTTCCCCGGCGACCCGCTGCTGCGCATGGTCACGCACGTCGATCGGCTGGTCACGGTGGGAGAGCCACCGGGCGTCGTGGACATCGAGGTGTGGCTCGACCACGAGCGCACCGACACGGTGCAGGTACGGGTGACCGACAGCGCCGGCGCCGTCGTCGGCTGGCTGTCGGGACTGCGGTACCCGGTGATCGATGTGCCGACCACCGGGGAGAACGGCGCCGAAGGCGTACGGCCCGCCGACTCGTTCGCCGACCTGGGACCGGAGGAGTTGCGCGCATTCCTGATCGAGGAGGTCGGCGTGCAGATCGCCGGGGAGATGCGGCTGGACCCCACCGATCTGTCGCCGCACCGCCCGCTGGTCGAGCAGGGGCTGGACTCGGTGCTGACGGTGGTCGTCCGGCGGCGGCTGGAGAAACGGTTCCGGTGCTCGCTGCCCACGACCCTGCTGTGGCGGCAGCCGACCATCGCCGCGGTCTCCGACTACATCGCCGGGCTGGTGTCCGCCTCGAACGGGAACGCGAACGCGAACGCGAACGGGAACGGGAACGGGAACGGCAACGGCAACGGGAACGGGAGCGTCGATGCGGGGTGAGGGAGTGGTCGCCGGCCCGGCCGAGCGCGCCGACGTGGCCCGGATCGCGCGGCTCGCGACCCGATGCCGGCTCGTCCTGCTGGAGATGATCCACCGCGGGGGATCCGGGCACGCCGGCTCGTCGCTGTCGTGTACGGACATCATCAGCGTGCTGAAGTTCGACCAGATGGACTGGAGCGCGGACCGGTCCGCCGGCGACGTGTTCGTCCTGTCCAAAGGCCACGCGGCTCCGGCCTGGTACGCCGCCCTGATCGTCGACGGCGACCTGCCCGCCGAGGAGATCGGCACGCTGCGAGCGCTGGACAGCCGGTTGCAGGGGCACCCGGACCGTACGCGGCTCGGGCTGGTGGACGTCAGCACCGGTGCGCTCGGTCAGGGCCTGTCGGTTGCCGTGGGCCGGGCCCTGGCCCGGCGGCTCCACGGCCGGGACTCCACCGCGTACTGCCTGCTCGGCGACGGCGAATGCCAGGAGGGGCAGGTGTGGGAGGCGTTCCTGTACGCCGGTGCGCACCGGGTGTCCGGCCTGGTGGCCATCATCGACCACAACGGCAGCCAGAGTGACGGCGCGGTCGACGACATCCTGCCGCTGCGCCCGCTGGCGGACAAACTGCGCGCGTTCGGCTGGCACGTCGATGAGGTGGACGGCCACGACCACGGAGAGTTGCGCGACGCCCTGCGGCGACGCGAGCCCGACCGGCCATCGGCGATCATCGCCCACACGCGCAAGGGCCGGCTCGGTCCCGGACGGGTCCTGCTGGACGGCAGCCACAGCGACCTCCCGTCGGCGGCGGAGTACGCGGCCGCTGTCGACTTCCTGGAGACACTCCTGGAGGGCGGCGCATGACACCCCCGTGGCGACCGTCACCCCGGCTCCCGCCGGATCCCGACGACAAGCACAGAAAGATGGTGCACTGGTGACCTCGACCCGGGACTGGTTCGGCACCGCGCTGGTCGAGATCGCCCGCGAGTACGACCACGTGGTGGTGGTGAACTGCGACCTCGCCAAGGCGACGCGGACGCTGCAGTTCAAGGAGAAGTTCCCGGACCGGTTCTTCGAGTGCGGCATCGCGGAGGCCAACGCCATCGGCGTGGCCGCCGGGCTGGCGCAGGAGGGGTTCCGGCCGTTCGTCGCGAGCTTCGGCCACTTCCTGACCGGCAAGTTCCTGGAGATCTTCCAGACGGTCGGGCTCAACGACGCGGGCGTGGTCCTGGTCGGCACCCACGCCGGACTGGCGATCGGACGGGACGGGCCGACCCAGATGGGGCTGCGGGACCTGGCGCTGATGCGCACCCTGCCGAACGTCCGGGTGTTCCAGCCCGCCGACGGCACCGAGACCTGGCAGATGATGACCCACCTGGCGACCGACCGGCGCCCGAGTTACCTGCGGTTGTGCCGGCAGTCGCAGCCGGAGGTGCACGCGGACGGATACCGGTTCCGGTTCGGGATCCCGCACGTGGTCCGCGAGGGCGCCGACGTGGTCGTCTTCGCGATGGGCGGTACGGTGCCGGTCGCGGTCGAGGCGGCCGACCGGCTCGCCGCGGACGGGGTCACGCCCACCGTGGTCAACGTGTCGTCGCTGCCGGTGGACCGGGCGACGGTCGCGCGGCTGGTCGGGACGCACCGGCAGGCGGTCGTCGTCGAGGACCACTACCTCGTCGGCGGCCTCGCCGACGAGGTGGGCCGTATCGTGCTGAGCCTCCCCGGCCGGCCCCGCTTCGACGTGCTGGCCGTACCGGACTACGGGCAGGCCGGCCCACCCGAGGACCTCTACCGCCGATATCGGCTGGACGCGGCGGGGATCGCCGCCCGCATCGCCGCCCACCTCCAGGACGCCGTGAGGTGAGACCGCCCGAGACACCCGCCGACCACAGGATGGCGACCGGATTGAGACTCATCGTTTGCAGCAACAGCGCACCACGGTGGCAGGACGGTGCCGGTCTGCTGCCCCGCTCGCCCGGCGGCCTGGTGCCGCTGCTGGCCACGTTGCTCGGGCGGCACGGGGGCGACTGGGTGTGCACGATGCCCATCGACAACACTGCCGAACCACCGACCGCCGACCCACCGATCGCCCCGTCCGGCGACGGCTCCGTCGAGGTGACCCCGCTACCCGGCGGCGTGACGCTACACCGGCTGCGCCTGCCGCAGGCGATGGTCGACCGGCATTACGAGACGATCGGCGTACGGCTGCTGCTCTGGCTGTTCCACTACCTGCTCGACACCGCACGGCAGCCGGACGGACGGCTCGCGGAGGCGTGGCCGGCCTACGAGGCGGTCAACCGGGCGTACGCCGACCGGGTGGCGACGCTGATGACGGGGTCGGCGGACGAGTTCATCCTGGTCAACGACCACCACCTGTTCCTGGTACCGGAGATGCTCGGGCGGCGGTCGGAACGCCGTGGCCGGGTCGCGTTCTTCCAGGGGCTGCCGTGGTGCGAACCCGACTACTTCGGCGTCCTCCCCGCGTACATCCGCGATCGGATCCTCACCAGCCTGCTGTGCGCCGACGTGATCGGCTTCCACTGCACCCGGTGGGCGCGCGCGTTCCTGGGCTGCTGCGCGCGCTTCCTGCCCGGCTGCGTGGTCGACGACCGGAGCGTGACGTACGACGGGCACCGGACTCGGGTCACCGTCGCCCCGTTCCCGCTGGACGTCGCGATGGTGGAGCGGCTGCGCGGCGAGCCGGCCACCGCGGAGTGGCGGGCGCGGCTGGAGCGGGACGCCCACGGCCGTCGGGTGATCGCCCGCGCCGACCGCATCGATCTGTGGAAGAACCTGCCGCGCGGCTTCGCCGCGTACCGGAGCGTGCTGGAGCGCGAACCCGGGCTGGCCGGAGAGTGGTGGTTCTGCGCGGTGGCCACGCCGCCCGGCCGCCCGACCGAGCGCACCCGCGAACTCCAGCGCGAGTGCGCGGACATGGTGGCCGACATCAACGAACGGTTCGGCGTCCCCGGCCGGCCGGCCGTCTCGATGATCTTTCCGGACCTGGCGACCACGCGTAACTGCGTGGTGGCCGCCCTGGCGGGAGCCGACCTGGCGCTGGTGAATCCGACGTTCGACGGGATGAACCTGGTCGCCAAGGAGGCCCTGTACCTCGGGGAGCGCGCCCGGCTGCTGCTCTCGGTCAACGCGGGCGCCTACGAGCAACTGGCCGACCACGTGACGCCGGTGCACCCGTTCGACGTCGAGGCCACCGCCTCGGTCATGTTCGAAGCGATGACCTCCGGTGCGGACCCGGCGGGGCGGGCGGCGGCCCGACGGCTGCTGCGCGAGCAGGACGCGACCAGCTGGCTGGATCGAATGACAGGAGCGGAGCAATGAAGACGACCGAGGTCACCACCGATTACGGACACACCAGCCGGCTCGCCGATCAGGCCGCCGCCGGTGCCTATCTGTTCGCGGAGCACACGATCGACGCCGGGCACGCCACCCCGTTCCGGTCCCATACCCGCGACCACCGGAGCTTCGTGGTCATCGCGGGCCGGGTGCGGCTGGAGACCCCGCGCGGCGACGGCGAGACCGAGTCGAGGACGTTCGGCTACCTGGAAGGCTGGCACGCCCTTCCCGGATGCGTCTACCGGATCGCCGGCGTCGACGCCGAACCGGCGATCCTCATCGAGGCCGGCTCCGTCCTGGGAGAGACGACGGAGGTGACCGACTCCGAGCTCCGGGCGGTGACCTGCAGCTGTCCTGATATTTCGGACTACACGGTGAACAAGCCCTGGGGCAGTGAGGTCTGGTACACCCGCGGCCTTCCCGACGTCCCGTACGCACTGAAACGCATCCGGATGACCGAGGGGCATCAGTCGTCCCTGCAATCCCACCAGTACAAGCTGGAGACGAACTACGTCATCGAGGGGGAGGCCACGGTGCTGAGCGGAGCGACCGCGCCGGAAGACCTGAACGCGATGATCGACCTGGGCAGCCTGACGACCACCGTCCACCGCCCTCGCTCGGGCTGGACCAACCCGTCGGGGGAGCTCCACCGGGTGATCGCGCGAACCGACTACACCTCCATCGAGATCTCCACCCCCGAACTGGACGACGTCATCCGGTGGCAGGACGACACCGGGCGCGGGCACGGCCAGATCGACTCCGAGCACGCGGGCGGCCGGTCGTGACCCTCGCCGAGACCATCGAGCTCTACCTCGACGAGAAGCGCCGCATCCTCGAGGAGTTCCCCGTGGCCGTCCTGGAACGGGCCGCCGCGTTGCTGTTCGAGACGTACGACAGGGGCGGCACCGTCTACGCCATGGCCAACGGCGGGAACGCCGGCACCCTCGATCACTTCTACTGCGATTTCAAGCATCACCCGTTCGTGACGGAGGACAAGACCCGGCCGCTTCCGCCGGACGTCAAACGGCTGTCCTTCGTCAATCTGTGCTCATCGGCCGCCGAGCTGACCGGGCTCGTCAACGACATCGGCGCCGAGGACATGTTCGCGGCGTCCCTGGCCCCCGTCGTCACCGCCAAGGACCTGGTGATGGCCTACTCCGGAAGCGGCAACTCGGTGAATGTGACGAAGGCCCTCGAGGTCGCGGTCGAGGCGGGGGCCAGGACGTTCGCCATGACCAAGGGGGACGGCGGCAGGTGCAGAGAACTGGCCGAGGTCTGCCTGGTGGTCCCCGGAACCTCCAGGTTCCCCGGCCAGGTCGGCAAGAACGACAACAACTTCCACTTCGAGGACCTCATGCTGTCGGTCAACCACATGCTCGTCGGCCTCCTCAAACAGCGCGTCGCCGCACGTGATCCGGGCTGACCCCACCCGCCGTACGCCTTTCAACCACGGTCACTGGGCGCGTTGACCGTTGGAGGGGTCCATGAGCCGGTTCTCCCAGGCCCAGGCGGCGAAGGCGGCCTGGGCCTGGAGCACGATGCCCGTGATGTGGTGCGCCGCGGCATCGTGGAAGGCGGCGACTTGGACGCCCGGCATCGGAATCGGTCCAAAGCACGGCCCGCACGGCCCGCTACCGTACTTTCGGCCGGTTACACCGGCGCCGCCGCTTCCTAGTCTCAACACCATGAATACTGTGGAACGGCCCACGGGGCCGGGCGGGATGCTGGTCGACATCGGGCTGGGCGTGGTGTTCGCCCTGGGCATCGCCTTCTCGGCGTACATGCTCATCGACAGCTGGGGCGAGGCCTACTGGATCTTCACCACCGCCGTCGCGGTGGTGATGTGCGCGCTCGCGCTGCTGCGCGAGCGGCAGAGGCTGTGGACCGCGGCTGCGGGCGTGGCCGTGACGGCCGTCGCCGTCGTGGTGTCCCTGGTCGCGGAGCTGCCGCAGGAGCCGTCGCCCATGGCGGCTCTGGCCCTCGCCGTGCTCGTCGGCTCCTCGATCAGAATGCTGCCGGCGTGGCCGGCCGTCGCCATCGCCGCGGGTGGCGTTGCGGTGACCGCGCTGACCTGGGCTTCCGGGCCGACCGGCGTGACGGCCATGGCCACCATGCTGGTGGTCGGCGGCCTCGTCGCCGGGCCGCCGCTGCGCGCGTTCGCCCCCGGCCGGCGGTCCGGCGCTTCGGCCGCGGAGCCGTCGCTGCCCAGCCGGGCTCGGCAGTAGGGGTGGGACGGAACCGGGGCGTGCCGGGCGCCGTCTTCCCGGCCGGCGGACGGCGAGTCGGTAATCTGGCCGGCGTGACCGTTCCGGAGCGATGGGTCAAGGTCGCCTCCGTGGCCGGGCTCGGCACCGTGTTCCTCGCGGCGATCGCCGCCCAGGCCGCCGCCATCGCGCAGACCTGGGGCGCTTGGTACTGGGTGCCTGGCAGCGTCTTCGCCGTGGCGGTTTGCCTGCTGGCGCTGGTGGGGTGGCGCCGGCCGCCCTGGCCGGCGGTCGCGGGGCTCGGCCTCGCGGCACTGGCGATCCTGGTCACACTCCTGGTCGACCGCGACCTTCCCGCCGAGCCCAGCCCGGCCTTGGCCCTGGGCCTGGCGGTGCTGGTCGGCTCCGCGCTCCGGGCCCTGCCGCCGGTGCCGGCCGGTGCCGTCGCGGGTGCCGGGCTGGCGGTGGTCGCCGCCGGTCAGCTCGCCGCCGGGCCGCCGCCCTCCGGTAGCACGTCGGTGACGTTGATGGCCGGCCTGCTCTGGCTGGCCGCCGTCGGGGCCGGGCTGTCGTTGCGGATGCTGGACGCCCGGTCGCGCGCCTCCGCCGAGCAGGTGCGCCGGGCCGAGCGGCTGGAGCTCGCCCGGGAACTGCACGACGTCGTGGCCCACCACATCACGGGCATGGTCATCCAGGCGCAGGGCGCCCACGTGCTCGCGCGGCGGAACCCGGAGCAGGTGACCGAGTCCCTCGGCGAGATCGAGGCCGCCGGCACCGACGCCCTGGCCGCGATGCGGCGGGTCGTCGGGCTGCTGCGCGACGAGGACGACGCGGCTCCGGCGTCCCCGGGGCCGGAGCGGCTCGGCGCGCTGGTAGAGCGTTTCCGCCGGCAGGGCCCGGAGGTGCGGCTGAGGATGCCGGACGGGGATGCGGAGTGGCCGCCGGAGGTGACCAGCACCGTGTACCGCGTCGTCCAGGAGGCACTGACCAACGTACTGCGGCACGCGCCCAAGGCCCGCTCCGTCTCGGTCACCGTCGAGCAGGGCCCGCAGGGCGTCACAGTCGAGGTCACCGACGACGCCCCGGCGGCCTCCGCCCGGCCCCACCACCGCGGCGGATACGGTTTGATCGGCATGCGCGAACGCGTCGAGACGCTCGGCGGCTCGCTGCGCGCCGAACCGCGGCCCGGTGCCGGCTGGTCCGTGCGGGCGACTCTGCCCGTCCCCACCAGGGAGCCCCGATGACCATCTCGGTCCTGCTAGCCGACGACCAGGCGATGATCCGCCGAGGGCTGCGGCTGATCCTGGAGGACCAGCCCGACATCAGCGTCATCGGGGAGGCGCCCGATGGGGCCGAGGCGGTCGCCATGGCCCGGCGGCTGCGCCCCGACGTGTGCCTGGTGGACATCAGGATGCCCCGGCTCGACGGCATCGAGGTGACCCGCGCGCTGGCCGGCCCGGGGGTGCCCGACCCGATGCGGGTCATCGTGGTCACCACGTTCGACCTCGACGAGTACGTGTACGGGGCGGTGCACGGCGGTGCGGTGGGGTTCGTCCTCAAGGACGCCGGGCCTGCCCTGCTCGTCGAGGCGGTCCGCGCCGCCCACAACGGCGAGGCGCTGGTCTCGCCGTCGGTCACCGTCCGGCTACTGCGGCACCTGGCGGCCGCCTCGGCGCCGTCCCGCGCCGCGCAGTCCTCGCCGCTGTCGGACCGCGAGCTCGAGGTCGTCCGGGCCCTCGCGCGCGGCCGCAGCAACCAGGAGATCGCCTCAGAGCTGTTCATCTCGCTGAGCACGGTCAAGAGCCACCTGTCGGGCATCCAGACCAAGCTGGGGGTGCGCAACCGGGTGGGGATCGCCGCGTGGGCGTGGGAGAACCGGCTCGTCGACACCAGGTAGCGCGGCACCCGGCGGGTGACGCGCGGCCGGAGCAGATCCTCGTCATCGACGGGGGGCGGATCCGGGAGCGGGGCACCCACCACGAGCTGCTCGCCTCCGGGGGCTCTACGCCGAGCTGTAGAGGACGCAGTTAACCCAGCAGCGGAGCCCGACGGTCGAACCGGTCGAACCGGCCGAAAGTACGATCGCCGACGGCGCGAACCGTACTTTGGACTGATGCCCGGAGGTGGCGCCGATTTCCAGAATGGGATCATGTCGAAAAAGAATTCCGCCCCGGTTCTACAGGCCGAGGGATTGACGAAAAGGTATGGCCGCCGGGCGGCGTTGAGCGAGGTCGACCTGACCATTCCAGCCGGCCGCGTCGTCGGCCTGGTCGGCCCGAACGGGGCCGGCAAATCGACGCTGCTGAACCTGGCCTGCGGGCTGCTGAAACCGACGTCGGGCTCGCTGCGCGTCCTGGGGTCCCGCCCGGCGGAGAACGCCGCGCACCTGGCCAGGGTCGGATTCGTGGCGCAGGACACCCCGGTGTACCCGTCGTTCAGCGTGGCCGACCATCTGCGCTTGGGCGCGCGCCTGAACCCGTCCTGGGACCAGGAACTGGCCGAGCGGCGCATCACGCAGGTCGGGCTGAATCCGGGCCAGAAGGCGGGACGGCTGTCCGGCGGCCAGCGCGCGCAGCTGGCGCTGACGATCGCCGCCGCCAAGCGTCCCGAGCTGCTGATCTTCGACGAGCCGGCGGCCGCGCTCGACCCGCTGGCCCGCCGGGGGTTCCTGGAGAACCTGGTGGAGTTCGTCGCCGAGCTCGGAGCCAGCGCCGTGCTGTCGTCGCACCTGCTCAGCGACATCGAACGGATCTGCGACCACCTCATCGTGCTGTGCGAGGCACGGGTCCAGGTCGCCGGCAAGGTCCGGGACCTGCTGGCCGGCCACCACCGGCTGGTCGCGTCCCAGGGCGAGCTCGACCGGCTGCCCGCCGGTGTCGAGGTCATCCGGATGGAGCACAACGGCCAGTACAGCCGTGCCCTGGTGCGCACCGATGTACCGCCGTCGTCGATCCCGTGCCCGGTCGAACCCGTCACGCTCGAGGAACTGGTACTCGGCTACATGTCCCGGGCGAACGCCGCGCCCGCCGCCACCGTCGGGGCCGCAGCCGGGGAGGGACCGCGATGATCTGGTTGAACTGGCGGCAATTCCGCCTCCAGGCGCTCGCCGGCGCCGCCGGGCTCGCCCTGATCGCCGTCTACCTGCTGTATCTGGGCGTGGAGATCCGGGACGCCTACGACGCCTACCGGACTCGGTGCTCCGACCCCGGCAACTGCGCGCAGGCCAGGAGCCAGTTCCAGAGCACCTACCAGAACACGCTGCTGTTCCTGGCCGGCGGGCTCGGACTGATCCCCATCATCATCGGCACGTTCTGGGGGGCGCCGCTGATCGCCCGGGAGCTGGAGCTCAGCACCCACCGGCTGGTGTGGAACCAGAGCGTGCCCCGCCGCCGATGGCTGATCAGCAGGATGGCGTTCGTCGGCCTGGCCGCGATGATCCTGACGGGCCTGGTCAGCCTGCTGCTCACCTGGGCGGCCTCCCCGTACGACCAGGTCGCCGCGGACCGGTTCGGCGCGGTGGTGTTCGGTGCCCGCAACATCGCCCCGATCGGCTACGCCTTCCTCGCCTTCGCCCTCGGCACCGTCGTCGGCCTGCTCGTGCGCCGGACGCTCCCGGCGATGGCCATCACGGGCGTCGTCTTCCTCGTGCTCCAGTTCTCGGTGCCGAACCTGGTGCGGCCGCATCTCATACCGCCCGAGAAGACGACCATGCCGATGACCTCGCAGGACATCAACCAGGCCAGGAACCTGGGCAGCATCACCGGCGCACCCTCCATCGGCGGCCTGCAGGTGCCCGGCGCACCCGACGCGTGGATCAGCGAGACCAGCCCACTGCGCACCGCGGACGGGCGGACGCTCGGTGAGAGCACGTTCAACGACTGCCTCAACACCCCGCCGAAGACCGGCGCCGGCGGCACGTTCGGCGACACCGCGGTGTGCCTGTCCAAACTCAACCTGCACGTCGACATCGAGTACCAGCCGAGCAGCCGTTACTGGCCGTTCCAACTGACCGAGACCGGGCTCTATCTTGTGGTCAGCGGAATCCTCATCGCCATCGCCATCCGGCGCATCAGGCACGCCTGAACCAACCGTTCTCACCGAGCCCGTCCAGGCTTAGTGGTCCGCCCCGTAAGTTCCTCGGGGGTTGGCCTTGGTCAGTGCCCGAGGTAGAGGTCGCAGGCGCAGTCGAGGGCTTCTTGTGGGGTGCCGACGGGCATGCCGGTGGGCAGGATCTGGCTCTCGTACTTTCCGCTGCTGGCCAGGTAGAGGCCGAATCCCCAGCGTGAGGCCGAGCCCCCGTAGCGCAGCCGGATGAGGGGCAGCCGATCTCCGTCGGTCAGTTCGCCTTCGATGTAGGCGAACTGGCCGTGGTAGCGGACATGAAGGTCGGCGAGCTGGGGCCAGTGCTGCCGGGCGTGCTGGCGGAGCCGCTGAGCCAGCGAGGTCTTGGTGGAGGCCGGGATGGCGGGCATGGTCGCTATCTTGCCCGGTCCGGCGTGTCGATCGAGCAGGGCAGCGGGATCGGGCATGGTCGGCAGGTCCCCTCGAATGGATCTTGGAAAGCGTACGCGTGCCCGTCCCCCGTGCCCGCCAGATCGTGCTGGCCGCCGCTGAACGGCGGCGGCTCAAGCAACTGGCCTATTCCCGTACCGCCCCGTTCGCGCCGAACGCCATCGCTTTGGCCGGCGGCGCAGCGCGGCGCCGATCGCCGTGATCGACCACCGTCTGCTGCTGGCCGCGGTTGGGGCTGTCGGAGCCATCACCGCCCTGCTCTTCCTATCCGCTACGCGCGGTCAACATCGAATCTCAACACCAAGCCGATGATCTCGGAGCGGCTGGCGCTGGGGCCGCGTCCCGTCGGTGCGCGCACTCGCCGGGTTCGGTGGTGGTGGTGGTCATGGTCCTTCGGGTTGTCGGTCGCTCTCTTGCGGTCGGCTCGGCCGGCTTGACCTGCCTCGCCTGGTGTCGCTTTCGTGGTGTTTTGCGTCCCAGGGTGGGAGGCAGTGGATGGTGTAGCGGCCGTTGGCGTTCCGGATGGTGCGCACCCTGTCCGGATTGTCCTCGATCCACCGGTTGTGGAATCCGCACGCCGGGGCCAGCTTGTCGATGTCCGTCGGCGACCCGAGTTTCCATCCGTCGGTGTGGTGGATTTCGCAGAGTCCGGTGGGGATGTCGCATCCGTCCACGACGCAGGTGGCGTACAGGGCGCGGAGTACCTGGCGTTGCCGTGGGGTGGCGAACCTGGTGGTTCGACCCAGATACAAGGGGTGCCCGTCGGGTCCCAGGATCAGCGCGGACACCCCGGCGTTCAATGCCAGTTGTCGTACGCGCTGTGGGGGGATGGGGGTGCCGTCCGGCAACCGGCCCGGTGTCCCTGTGCCTTCCAGGGTGTCCAGTGGGGCGATGATCGTGATGGGGCTGCGCCGGTGTCCTTGGGACAGGACGCTGATCAGTGCGTCCGCGACCCGTTGGGCGTGGTCGCGGTCGTCTCCGGCGCCGGTGGGGGTGGCCAGGGGTTCGAGGACTTCGTCGAAGATGGCGGCGTCCTCGGGGCTGAGCCAGCCTTTCACCCAGGCGGCCCCGTCCAGGCTCTTGGACTTCTCCACCCACGACTCTTTGAACGGCCGCTTGGCCTCGGGCGGTGGTTCCTCGGTGTCGTCGCGGTCGGCGACCACCTCAGCGATCCGTTCCCCGGCACGCGCGACCTGACCGGCCGACAGTCCCTGTTCCTTCAAATCCAGCAGGGAGGTCTCGGCGGCTGCGGTGTCGTCGTCGTTGAGCCGGTTGACGGCGTGAGCGATCGTGCTCGCATACCCCAACGACAGCTCACCCGAGGCCAGTTGCTTGCTCACCGTCGGCAACCGCCGCAACTGACGCGACAGCAACACGCGTTCGTTCGCGCGACCCGACCGCATCCCCAGCTGCTTCCTGAGCCAGGCGGAGGTGGAGGAGAACCCCCACCGGCGCACCTCACCACTACGGTCGATCACCCCGATCAGCGACGACAGGGCCGCTTCACCCACATCGAGCGCCCGGCCCAGGTCCCGCGCCAGCTCCATGCACACGGCCGGGGACTCCTGAGCGGGGCGGGCGGCCAGCTCCAAGGCGATCGCCGACGCCGCCTCCACCAACTGCTCGGGGGAGGTCGCATCGAGATCGATCGTTACTGACCGCACACCCAAACTCTACTTAAAGTCACCGACAAGAGTCGAACAAAGATTCGAACTCGCGAGTGACGATCGCCTTTCCATATGGCAACTGGGGTGCGCCTGCCGTCTCGACGCATGGTCCCGTCAGCTCGTTGGCTCCATGTGGCATGTGCGAAGACCGTGCGCCATACCTGCCATAATGTCGGGATGATTGACCCCATGTGTATTGAATTGTTTCGTTTTCTCACCAACTGGCATGGCTCTCCCGATGTGCCGCCGAGTCCGCTACCTGCCGAGTCTCACTGGCTACCCGAACCGCTCAAGGAGTGGTACAGCCTCTCATCTCGATGGACCCGGCCCCTCATGACCGTGAAGAGGATGCGTGCGCCAGAGCACGTCATAGCGAGGGATCGCAAGGCCGTCTTCATGGAAGACCCAACCGGCGATTGGCGCTGGGCATTCGACACCCGGGATCCCGGTGTCGTCTATGATGCCGAGCTTGATAAGGAATGGGAGCAGAGTGCGGAGGGACTTTCGGAAGTCCTGGTGCACAGTGCTTTGAACGAGGCCACCTATAATGCCCGGTCGTGGCGAGCGTGCTCTGCGGTGGAAGAGGACCGGCTGGCCGAGATCGTAGCGCCGATGTCAGAGGTCGCGTTCGGCGGATGGCGGTGGCCCGCCCCAGGCTGCCGCATCTTCATGAATGAGCTGATGGTGGCGGAGATCGGACCGGCCATGGGCCTTCATGTCCCGTGGGAGCACAGGCCGGGTTTTGCAGCGGTGCGGGTAGCAGCCAATAACCCGGCCTGTCTCGGCTATTTGGACAATATGTCCGCCATAAACTGGGTCACGCCACCATTTGTGCGCTCCTCGGACGTGCGCTGGTAGTGCTCGGCAATCTCGTCGCTGGTGGTCAGCCAGATGTCGGGTTGCGCCGCGAGGTATTCCAACGCCTGGTCCAGGTACTTGTGCCGGAACGGCTGGCCGGTCACGAACGGGTGCAGGGCCAGCGCCATCACCCGGCCGCTGTGCTCGGAATCGGCGTGTAGTTGCTCGTACTGGTCTTTGACGATTTGAACGAATTCCGGCCCGGTGGTGCCCTTGCCGAACAGCAATAGATCGTTGAGTTCGACTGAGTACGGGACGCTGAGCATCCCGGGCACGTTCAACCGGTAGGGCTGGTCGTCGTTGGTCCAGTCCAGCACGTAGCTCAGGCCGAGCTCGGCGAGTAGCGCCGGGGTATTGAACGTCTCGGTCAGTCCTGGTCCCATCCAGCCGCGCGGCCGCTGTCCGGTGGCCGCGGTGATGGTGTCGACGACGTCGGTGAGAAAGCGGCGCTCCTCATCGAGAGTCATGCCGGCCTGAAGGATCGAGTTCGTCCGCCCGTGCGCAAGCCAGGCCCAGTTCCGGTTCAGGCCTGCCTTGACGATCTGGGGGTAGTGGTCGGCGACCGTGGAGTTCAGCAACACGCTTGCCCGGATACCGTGTCGGTCCAGGCTCTCGATCGTCCGCCAGATGCCGACCCGGGGCCCGTAGTCGCGCCAGCCGTAGTTGAGCGCATCGGGGACCAGATCCGCCGTGCCGGGCCAGATACTGGTGGATGGGCGATCGACCAGGAAATGCTCGACGTTGAGCCCAATGTAGACGGCGACCCTGGCGCCGCCGGGCCAGCGGATCGGTGCACGATCGGTGATCGGGCTGTAGTCGAAGAGCTCGTTCTCTACCGTGTTCGTCATGTCGACACGGTAGAAGCTAACATCAATGTCAGGTTCAACTCCCGAGCCGACATGCGAGGGGCCGAGATGCGAATTGGTGAGCTTGCACGGCGTACCGAGGTGAGCGAACGGTCGCTGCGCTACTACGAGCAGCAGGGGTTGCTGATGGCCGACCGTACGCCCGGCGGCCATCGCGACTTTCCCGAGCAGGCGGTCGACCGGGTCATTCGCATCCAGGAACTGTTCGCCGCGGGACTGCACAGCAAGAAGATCGCGCAGCTGCTTCCGTGCATGCGGGACGCGGATGGTGGCCCCTCCGAGATCGCCACCCCCCAGCTGGTCACCGAACTTGCCCACGAACGAGACCGCATCGACCGGATGATCATCGAACTGGCCAACTCCCGCGACGTGCTCGACGAGGTGATCGACGCGGCATCGGAACGCCGCCGGTAGACGGCGGGCCAGCGGCCCACGAGGGGAGCCGGCCCGCGGGGAGTGATCTGCTGCTCCGGTGACAACGTGTGGCCGTGGGCGAAAGCGGCGAAGCCCTCCTCACCCAGCGCATCTCGTGCCGTGGCTCACTGTCGCACAGCGGAACGTTCTGGCAGTTTGCGCTCCCCGTACAGAGGCAGCTCACGGCTGTCATGGGCGGGCCCGTGCAGCGGGTTGAATCCGCAGAGCCGATCCTTGCCGGACGTCAGCCGCCCCTCGTCCAAAGTGGTACGCCCGGTCCGGCACAGCACTATCGCCAGCAACAATTACCCAGAACCCGGGGCATAATGACGTGATCGAGAGCGCCGCTGACCAGCGCATAGTTCGCCTCTTGTCAGTCGAAGCGCGCTTTCCCGGTCAAAGGTCGGCTGCTCGGGCCGATGTAGGTGCGGGCCATGCCCTCGACATGGGCCGCACTTGGCCGTGCGGACTTCCGGCGGCACGCGCGGCCCGTTTGAAAGGCTTCCCGCCGTACGGACCGGCCCCGCCGACCAGCATCGGGGTACTGGCACCATCGGGCAGATGGACCCAACCCTGCCGGCGCCGGCCGGAGACGTGGACGCGTACCTGGGGAAGGAAGGCGTCGAGCCGGATGCCGTCGTATTCGTGCTTGACGATCGCCCGGTGGATGTCGTCTGAGACGATCAACGCCAAGGGGCCCGGCGCCCCTTTCAGGAATCTCTTGAAGCGCGGCGCGTTCAGCAGACGGCATGCGACGTCGAGTTCCTCACCGAAATAACCATTGCCGTCGAGGTGCACTTCGCCCGCGTGGACCACGGCCCGCAGCCGGAGTTCCCGGCTGGGACGGTCGGCCGGCGACAGGCCGGCGTTGTAGTTGGTCAGCAGTCGGGACAACTCGGGAATGAAGCGGCTGAGCAGGTAGGTCTTCGGTACGTCGTCGACGGGGTGGATCAAGGCGAGAACACTGTCGCCACCGTCCTCGAAAGGGTCGACATGCTCAGGGCTGATGCCGGTAAAGGTGAGGGCCTGGTGCAGGACCCGATACACATGCCCCCTCAACTCGGCCTTGATCGGGTTGGTGCGGAGCGCACCGGTCGAACGCTCGATGTCAACTGCCAGGATGCTTCTGTGTACTGGGAGGTTCCTCAACAGAACCCTCCAATTCTTCGTCCTGGCGAGCTGGTACACCGCTCCTGCCCCGTGACAGAAGTCGGAAGGCCCTCACAGGCGTTGTAGTCGCTGTTCGGCCCTCTCGTGCACAACTCCCCAAAGGTCTCTCCTGGCCCCAGTGTCCGTAGAATCAGGCTGCAGTGCAATATGCACGTCCAGATGCAGACTGGCTCACTACAGAACTATCCCCTGCGAGACAGAACCCCTCATACCGTGCCAGACCGTTCAGAAAGGGCGGTCTTTCCCCCTGAGTGGGATCATCCTGATGGGCCGGAACGCTTGAACCTTCCAGTGCAAAATGCATAGCATGATGCCCGACTCACAGGGAACGCAGAAATGACCGTTCCGGGCAGGACAGTACAGGGCTCACGGACGAGCCGCTGGGCAATGAAGGGAACGTGCAACGATGCCGTCGCGGGTTCCGACCGTTCGTCAGCGGCGTCTTGGTGCTGAGCTGCGCCGACTCCGCGAGGGGCAGGGGCTGACCGCGGATGAGGTCGCCGACCGGCTGAGATGGTCGTCATCGAAGGTCAGCCGCATGGAGACCGCCAAGATCGGCGCACGCGTCTCGGACGTCCGTCTACTTCTGGAGCTCTACCGGCTCGACGAGTCGCATCTCGGTGAGATCCTCGCACTCGCGCAGGTGGCCGACCGGAAGGGCTGGTGGGCCGACTACCGTTCCGACCTCTCCGAGAGCTATGAGGCCTACATCGCGCTCGAGGACGAGGCGGACATGGTCTTCTGCTTCGAAGGCGCTCTGGTGCCCGGACTGTGCCAGACCGAAGAGTACGCGCGTGAAGTCCTCATGGGTGCGAAGGTCTACGCCACGATCCCGCCCACTCAGATCGACCGTGGTGTCGAAGTGCGGCTACGGCGGCAGGAACTGCTCACCCAGGCCGAGCCGCTCGACCTCTCTGTCGTCCTCGACGAGTCGGTCCTGCTGCGATGCGTTGGTGATCACGAGATCATGCGCAGGCAGATCGCTCATCTGATCGAGCTCGCCGAACTGCCGAATGTCGAGATCCGGCTGTTGCCGCTGGAGGTCCCGCACCAGCTCGTCGTCAGCGAGTCGATCGTTTTGCTGAAATTTACGCCGGCCTATGACGTCACCTTTCCCGACGTTGCCCATATCGAAGGTATCAAT
Organism: Actinomadura alba; assembly: GCF_014323705.1. Taxonomy (GTDB): domain Bacteria; phylum Actinomycetota; class Actinomycetes; order Streptosporangiales; family Streptosporangiaceae; genus Actinomadura_C; species Actinomadura_C alba. The sequence goes on along the minus strand of NZ_JABVEC010000016.1, from coordinate 71,473 downwards.
TCCGTACAGCATCTCGACGAAGCTGTGACGTATACCTATCGCTTGGTATGGGAGAACCTGGCTTCTCAGGCCCTTGGATTCGAGGAATCCATGGAGCGATTTTTGCGAATCGCTGACACCCGGTGGGGTGCATAGCACCTGCCGTCGGTCATCCATCCCCTGGTAGGAAAGAGCATTGGAGTGAGCACGATGTCATCTTCCGATTTTTCCGCCGCATCATGGCGAAAAAGCGCCGCGAGCAGCGCTAACGGCTCGTGCGTGGAGGTCGCCCGGCTCGGCGCCACCAGCATCGGAGCGCGCGACAGCAAGCAAGGCACCCGGGGCGCGGTCCTCCAATTCTCGGCCCGGGAATGGAGTGAATTCATCGGAGGGTTGAAGGCCGGCGACTACGACCTGTCCTGACGAACCTTTCCTGAGGGCGGTCCTCGGCGAGGTCACATCCCGCGGACAGTCGAACTCGATTTACGTCGGCCCACCGAATTCGTGCGAATCGATGGCCTTCGCCCCAGCTGCCGGCTTGCGGGTAAAAGGCCCTTCCCGAATATGGAAGGGCCTTTACGGGTCGTGACATCAGGGCAGCCGACCCGGCGGGCCGACCGGACGCCGGTACGGTGCCCGGACGGCGCGGTTCATGATTACTCTTGCGGGACATCGATCCTGATCGATTTCGCCACCCGAGCGGACTCGTTCTCGCCTGTGCCGCACGCGTGCGATACGACCACGACCCTCGTTGGTGCTGCGACCGGGCCCGACCCGCTGGAGAGGATGTGCCCATGCGAAGGTTCCGGAGGGTGTGCGCCGCGGCCGCGGTGACGGCCGCCGCGATGACCGGCTGTGGTGGATCGGACGCGGGCGGATCGACCGAGGACCGGACCAGTGGCCGGGCGACGACCGCGTCGTCCGGCGGCGCGCAGGCGCCCGCGAGAACCGGCAGGGTGAAGCTGACGAAACTCGCCGACCTGGACGCGCCGGTGGGGATGACGGTACGCCGGGGCGACCAGGCGCTCTACGTCATCGAACAGCCCGGCCGGGTCCGGGCGATCCGCGACGGAAGGCTCGACCCCGAACCCGTGCTCGACCTGCGCGCGGACCTCACCAGCGGGGGCGAGCGGGGCCTGCTCGGCATCGCATTCTCGCCCGACGGCCGCCACCTCTACCTCGACTACACGGACAAGAGCGGGCACACGCACGTCACCGAGTGGGCCGTCGGCCGGGACGGCGAAGTCGACCGGGGCTCCCGGCGCGAGGTGCTCTTCCAGAAGCAGCCGTACGCCAACCACAACGGCGGTCAGCTGGCGTTCGGGCCCGACGGCCATCTCTACATCGCCTTCGGGGACGGCGGCAGTGGCGGCGACCCGCAGGGCAACGGTCAGAACCTCGGCACCTGGCTCGGCAAGATCCTGCGCATCGCGCCCCGCCCCGCGGGCGGTAAGGCCTATGGGGTGCCGCGCGACAACCCGTTCGTGAACCGGCGAGGTGCCAAGCCGGAGATCTGGGCGTACGGCCTGCGCAACCCCTGGCGGTTCTCGTTCGACTCCGTCACCGGCGACCTGTGGATCGGCGACGTGGGCCAGGACGGCTGGGAAGAGGTCGACCGGCAGCCGGGCCGTTCGAAGGGCGGGGAGAACTACGGCTGGAACGCGCGCGAGGGGCGGCACCGGTTCAAGGGCGACCGCCCGGCCGACGCCGTCGACCCCGTCCTGGAGTATCCGCTGCACAAGGACGGCGCCTGCTCGGTGATCGGCGGGCACGTCTACCGGGGCCGGAAACTGGCGGGTCTGACGGGGCACTACGTGTACGGCGACTACTGCGCCGGATGGGTCAAGGAGGTCCCGGTCGGTCCCTCGGGGCCGGAGAACACCGCCGACCCGCGCACATTGCTCACCGGCGTGGGTCAGCTCTCCGCGTTCGGCGTCGACCAGGCAGGCGAGTTGTACGTCCTCAGCCTCAACGGACCCGTCTACCGGATCGACGTGGCCTGATGAGCAGGAGATGTCCAGTTGTCGGCGCGAACAATTGACACCAGATCACGCCGGAGTGGACATCAATATGTCATCGGGAGCCGGCCTTGGTTTTCCTTCGGCCGGCTCCCCGTGTCGGCTGCGCGACCACAACAGCGTTATCGCTGCGGTGTGAGCACCGAGTCGATCATGTAAATGGTGGCGTTGGCGGTCGGTATGTCGCCGCAGACCACGGAGGCGTCGTTCACTTTCAGCGAGTCTCCGGAGCCGCTGATACGAAGCATGCCGCCCTCCATCGTCTTGATGGAACTGGAGGCCGCCCGGGCTCGCGGCGCCATTCGCTGGTTGACGATGTGGTAGCTCATGATGTCGGAAAGGGCCTTCTGGTTTGCCATGATCTTGTCGAGCTCTGCTCTCGGGATCTTGGCGAACGCGGCGTTGGTCGGCGCGAAGATTGTGATGTCCTTCGCCGAGTTCATTTTGTCCATCAGGCCGGCCTTCTTGATGGCGGAGACCATTGTGGACAGATCCGGGATGTTGGCGGCGGCCGTGGCGGCTGGTTGGGTGGCCATGCTGGAGAAGCTCCCTGCTCCGGTGGCCGGTATGGATGAGCAGCCTGGACCGATCGGATCCGAGGCGGCTGACGCCCCAGGCGCCTCGATCGTCGCTGCCACCGTCTCGACGGATCCGGAGAAGGCGACGATGCCCAGGGCCAGACTTGCGACGACTGGTAGGACAACAGGTCTTCTCATGATTCCTCCCGTGTGATGTGAGTCACGTGACGGTGGTCCGCGATCACGTGCCACGTCCGTGGCCCAGCCGGTACGGGGAAGTCGCAGGATTTCGCCCGTTATATCCCGGCGATTGAAATCTGCCCGCTTTGACCTGTCCGGATGCGCAGGAGCCGCCGATACAGACGGGGTTTTGGGGAAGAACCCGCATGGTGTGGCCGGGCTTTGTCCAGTGAGCCGTGTCCATGGTGAACCGGTTGACCTCCGAGGTGCATCCGAAGCCTGGAGATCTATCGGCGGTGCGCCGCTGACACCAGAGGGGTGGGATGCCGGACATCGTGCTCGCAGGACCAGAACGCACAAGCCGGACTCGTCACATGGTGATGGGGCCAAGCCGTACGGCCTGGCCCCATCACTTATGGAAACCCGTCGATCAGGTGGCGTTGGCACAAACGGCATAGACGCTGATGCCGACCGTGTTGTGGCCATCCTGGCGGCCCAGGGCGATCCAGCCTCGACCGTCGTTGGTGGGGAAGCTGCCCACCAGGATCGCGCCGTTGCCCTGGGCCTCCCCGCCGCCGCCTATGGCCCGTTTCCCGTTGGGGCACCAGACCGTACGCCGGGTGAAGGCGGGGACGTTGGCGTTGGGCAGCTTGACGAGCTGGTAGCCGTCGAAGGCCGCCCTCTGCGCACTTGTCGGCTTTGCGGCGGCCGCGGCGCCCTCCTCCTGCGCCGCGATGCCGATGCCGACGACCGCTCCAAGAGCCAGGACCGCCGTTGTGGCCGCGTATCCGCGTCGCATATACACACTCCCGGATCCACGCATGCCGAATCCACGGCACGCATTCACTGTGACCTGCGAGGTTTTCGTTTCACCGGCGGGGGGTCCGGTGTAGACCTCCACCTCGCATACGGAGTGTTACCTCGTGGGTGCTCAGAGTAAACACGGCTTCTTGGTCGGGCCTGGCTCAGCCCTGCCGTTTCCAAAAAGCGCGCCTGGCGGGAGGGCCGCCGTCGGCGAACTCCGTCAGCACGCGCACGGTGCGCTCCCACAGCTCGGCCGTCCCCAGGGTGTGGAAGGTCTCTTCGGCTGAGCGCAGCTCGGACCGCAGCTCGACCAGCGGCGCGAACGCCTCCTCGGCCACGCCCGAGTCCTCGAGCAGGATGATCAGCGCGTCGAGCCTCGTGCGCAGGTCGGACAGCATCTGCCGCCGCAGGTCGTCGGGTGCCGTCGCCGACCCGGTCAGCAGCTCGACCTCCTGTCGCGCCTGCTGCCTGGCGAAGGACAGCGGGTCGGGTGCACTCGCCGAAATACCCGACCTGTCCGACAGGGTGCCACCGGTACGCCCTCGCGGCGACCTCCCGCCGCGGTAGCCGCTCCCTCCGCCAGGCCGGCCCATCGGCCGGCCCAAGGGCGCGGGCGGGGACCCTCCCGGCGCGGGCATGCCCTGAATGCCGACCTCACTCGCCATGTAGTCGACCGCGAAAGCCGCGTCGGGGGCGGATCCGAACGTCGCCGGCAGCGCACCGGCGGCCATGGGCATGGCGGGAGCCTGCTGGGATCGACCCCAGCCGTCGGGCATCTCCACCGGCTGTACGACAGGATGCGGGTCCTGGCCGGCGGCGACGACCCGGCTGTCGACGGCGACGAAGGCGGTGAACCTGCACAGCACGCCGAAGCGCAGCGAGGTGTCGACGATCCGCTTCTCGAGACGCTCCGACCCGCTCGTCACATAGCGGTCCTCGAGTTCCCGTAGGTGCGCGCGAGCCCAGATCGACACCGCCGCCCGGTCCGTGACGACGGTGCCCGGTGCGCTGCGCCGCCACTGGGCGCCGTCCGCCGTGACGCCACGTACGGCCATCGCGACGGTGCCCGTACCGGCTGTCGCATCGGTCCTGGCATCGGCTGTCGCGCCGGTGAGGCCACCGCGCCACCGGCCCGAGATGACCAGGGGTACGCCGGGGAACAGGGCGCCGAGCCGGCCGGGGGCCACTGTGCCCGGCACGACCTCCAGCCCGTCGGCCTCCAGTGTCAGCCCGGTGACTAGCGGGGCGCCGATGCGATGGTGAATCCGCTCCATCGCCTCGTCGAGCCGCTCCTCGCTCTCCACGAGTTCGAACCGGCCCTGCCCGATCGAGGCCAGCCGGCCGAGGAAGCCGGCGTTGACGGCGCGATCGATGCCGACGGCGTGCACCCGGGTGCCTCCGAGCGCGGGCGCGAGATGGGCGAGGATCTGGTCTTCATTGCCGACCTGCCCGTCGGTGATCAGGACCAGGACCCGGTCGCGGCCCGAATCGCCGAGCAGACCGGCGGCCTCGGCCAGGGGACCGAGCATCTCGGTGCCGCCGCGCGCGCTCAACCCGGCGAGGTGCTCGACGGCGCGGAACCGGTTGCGGTCGGACGCCGTCACGAGCGTGTCCGGCAGGCCCGCGGGCCGTTGGACCACGTGGTCGAAGCTCAGCACGGCGAACCGGTCCTCGCCGGTAAGGGTGTCGATGATGCGCGCGGCCGCCCGCCGGGCCGCCACGATCTTCCAGCCCTGCATGCTGCCGGAGCGGTCGAGCGCCAGGACGACGTCGCGCGGGCGTGGCCGGTGCTCTCCGGACGGCATGACCGTGAAGGTGAACGTTCCCTCGTCACCGGTCTCGTCGGGCACCAGGGTCAGCGACCCGGCCTCCTGGCGGGCGAAGCCGAGGCGCAGGATGAAGTCGCGGTCCAGCCGCTGTCCCGGCCGCAGCCGGACGACCGTACGGCCGCCCTCGCCGTCCTCGGCGGCGAGCATGCCGGTGGCGGGCGTGCCGGTGGTGGGCGTGCCGGTGGTGGGCATGTCGGTGGCGGGGCCGCCGTAGCTGGACCGGATCTCGGTGAGCGGCAGACCGGCCGGGTCGATCTCGACCGACAGCTCCAGCCGGATCGGGTTCGGGAAGCCGGGCAGGAGCACGGGCGGGCTGATCCGGGAGGCGTCGGGGACCGCCTCGGTGTCCCGTACGACGCCGTCGCCCGCCGGGGGCTCGTCCAGCGGCGCCCCGGGAATGTAGCGGGGAGCCACGACCAGCGGGAAGCGGAACGTCGCCGCGTCGTCCTCGTACGGAAGCGGCTGGCTCAGTTTCAGCGTCACGGTGACCCGCTCGCCCGGCAGGATGTTGCCGACCCGCATGGTGAAGACGTCCGGGCGGTCCTCTTCGGCGATCGCGGCTCGCTGACCGGCGGCGATCGCGGCGTCATAGTCCTCGCGCGCCTGACCACGCTCCTTGAGCGTGCCCTCGATGACGCGGTCGGCCGCCTCCATGCGCATCGCGGTGACCGCCGCGCGGTCCGGAAGCGGGAAGATGTACGTCGCTTCGAGCGGTACGTCGAACGGATTGTGGAATCCCTGGACCATCTCGATGCCGGCACCCAGCCCGGTGATGGCGGCGCGGATGTCGACGGCGTCGAGCGGCAGATTGCCCTTGTCGGTGGTGAGTGCCCCCATGCCTTCGTCGGTCGTCGTCGCGGGTGGGTCGCCGGCGCTCGGCCGATCCGGGAAGAGTGGCGCAATGTGCACGGTCATGTGGACCTCCCTGTGGGGGACTGTGCGGATGAATCGTCGGCCTCGGAGCCGCCGTCGCCCGTACTCGCGGAGGGCGTCGTAGGGGCGGAGCCGAGTGGCAGGCCGCGGTCGCGCAGCGCGTCGAGCAGGGGCCGCGCGGCGATCTCGATCACGGCGACGTCCTCGGGCCGGAGGGCGTCGCCGTCGAGCAGCAGGGTCACCCCGGGCGCGAGTCGCACGCCGTGGACGAGTGCCGGCGACTCCTCATCGCCCATGCCGGGGCGTGATCCCGCAGCGGTTCCCGCCCGGGGTACGCCGACGACCGCACGATCGAGGTCGAGGGCCGAGGCCGGGGGAGGGGTCCAGAAGCGGTGCCGTCGGCCCTGAGCCGTGTCGGAGGCCGCATCGGAGGTGGTGTCGGAGGCGGCGCCGGGAGCGGCGCCGGGGGTGGCACCGGGCTTGGGCGCCGACGCCGGGATGGCGTCGTGGGCGGGCTCCGGCTCGAAGGTGGGGTCCGGAACCGCGTCGGGGGAGGGGATCCGGGCGATGGACCGCAGGGTGGCGTCGGTGGCACCGGCCAGCTCGACCTGGATCTGGGCGATGGTGCGGCCCTCGGCCTGCCGTCGCTTGACCGCGATGAGCTGCAGCAGGTGGCGGCGCCCGTACAGCGCGATCCGGCCGCGCCGGCCGGCGGGGGGATCCACCAGCCCGATGGTCGTGTACCACCTGATCAAGCGTTCGTTGGGCATGTCCCTGACCCGGCCGTTCACCTGTGCGGGCTCACCGCTGAGCGCGGTGGTGGCGGCCGCCGCGAGTTCGGTGATGGTCCAGGTGCTCTCCATAGTTGAACAATGACACTGTCATCGTGACAGTGTCAAGGTGGTTTCCCGCCCACAGTGGACAGCCCGGGCATGGAGATCACCATGACCTGGCCAAAGCCCTTGAAGAATCACCGGACCGGACTCCACGCTGACGTCTATCCGATAGAAGGGGCCACACGGTGCCGGGTCGCGGGGCGCAGTCCGGGCGCGGGCCCTCGCCAGGGGGCTGGAGAACTCACAGTGGCGGGTCCGCCGCCGGTGCCTCGGCATGGGCCCGCTACCGCACGCTGTCCGCCCGCCATCGTCAGGAGCGCATGATGATGCGCCTGGCGCTGGCCGTCTCGAACGCGGTGATCGTCGGTGGGCTCGGCAACTGGTGGGCCGGCATGGCGGCGGCCCTCGCGACGTCAGCCGTGCACGTCGTCTATCTGCGCAACCGGCCGGGGCCGGTGACGAGCTGGCGGCACGGCGCGATGGCCGAGCGGCGTACGGGCCGGGTGCTGGCCGCCCTCGACCCCGGAAAGTTCCGCGTGCTGCACGATCGAGCGCTGCCCGGCCTCCCCGCCACCAATCTGGACCACCTGGTCGTCGGCCTCACGGGCGTCTACGCCATATCCAGCCGTCGCTGGACCCTCGGCATCCGCCTCTGGTCGGACCACCGTCGGCTCTGGGCGGGCAGCCGGCCCGTCGTCAACCTGCAGGTCGCGGTGGTACGGGCGGCGCACACCGTCGGCGAGTTACTCGCCGACGAACTCGGCCACGAGCTCTCCGTGTCCCCGGTCGTCGCGGTGCACGGCGCGCGGGTCCCGCGCGGAGGGCTGAGGTTCGGCGGAGTCGTGTTCCAGCGGGCCCGGCGGTTGCCGCGCCTCCTCGACGCGCATCCGGTCGTCCTGACCTCGGCGCAGGTCACGATGATCACTGCTGCCGCCGAACGCGCGTTTCCCCCCATGCTCGACCACCGTGAGCAGGGGCTGAGCCCTCGCCGCACCATTGCGTGACAAATCTGCCAAAAGTTAATAATGGCCGCTTCGGCCAATAGAGCCGACAATACATTGTGTTTCTTTCATTGCCGGATGTGATCTCGCAACTTGATTACCTTCGGGTCATGAGTGATCGCCTCTTGGTCGAAGCCCTGCAGGCACGGGACCCCAGCGCGCTCACCGCGGTCTACGACGCCTACGGCGACCGGATCTACGCCTACTGCTGGTTCCAATGGAGAAATCGAGACGCCGCCGGGCAGGCGCTGCGCGACACCCTCATCGTCGCCGAGGCGCACATCGGCAGGCTGCGTGACGCCGACCGGTTCGGCCCCTGGCTCTACGCGATCGCCAGGCACGAGTGCGCCCGGTCGATGCCGTACGGCGGCCGCCGCCCGGACGTGTCGATCGCGACCCACCGGCAGGACGACGTCGACCTGCGCGTCACGGCCTGGCGCGCCGTGATGAGCCTCGCCCCGCTCAGCCGCGAGGCGATGGAGCTGCACATCCGGCATCGCCTCGAGTTACCCGACCTCGGCGCCGTGCTGGGGCTGCTCGAGGAGGACGTGACGGCGCTGCTCGACCGGGCCCGGGTCGAGCTCGAGGCGGCGCTCACCGCCGAGCTTCTCGCGCACGACGGGCCCTACGACTGCCGGGTGCGCGCCGACCTGCTCCGCGAACGGCGCGACGAGCTCTCCGCCGACCTGCGGGCCCGGTTGCTCAGGCACGCGCTGACCTGCCGCGTGTGCGGGCCGCACCGGCCCCGCAACGTCTCACCCGCCAAGGTGTACGAGCTGCTGCCGACGGTCACCCCGCCCGAGTCACTGCGCCGGCAGGTGCTCGACTGCTTCCACGACACCGACCTGACCGGGTACCGGTGCGCCGTCGCGGCACAGATCGCCGACTTCGACGAGCGCGGGTTCCCGGTGCAGCAGCCGCGCACGCCACCGGCCCGGCGGGCGGCCGTCGAAGAGACGGCCGACGACGGCCGTGGGCCGCTGAGCCGGCACCCGCTCATCCTGGGGGCCGTGGCCGCACTCCTCGTGGGCGCGTCCATGGGCGGCGCCTCCGTGGCGCAGTTCCTGTGCCGATCGGACGACCGGCCGGCAGCGGTCACCGCCCCGGGCGGCACCTCGGCACCGCCCCGCCTGTCCGGATTCCCGGCCCCCCCGATCGCCGGGGCCGGGGTCGTCGGAGACGAGGGCACGGTGGTCGTACCGCAGCCGGGCCCCCTCGCCATCGACACCGGGTCCGCCGTACCGCAGCCGATGACGATGGCCTCGCCGCCACCGGACGGCCGGATCCGGCCCGGTGAGCCGATGCCGCCGCTGCAGCCGCCCCCGGGCTGGCCCACCCAACCGCCCATGTCGCCTCCGCCGACCGGCGGCCCGCCACGGCCCACCCCGCCCCCGCCCACTCGCACGCCCCCGGCCACGCCTCCGCCCACCCAGACGCCCCCGGGCACGTCACCGCCCACTCAGACACCGCCCACTCAGACACCGCCGCCCACTCAGGCACCACCGACCCAGACACCACCGACCCAGACACGACCGACACAGCCGCCGCCGGCCCAGACACCGCCGCCGACCTCGGTGCCGCCGACGAAGCCCCCGTCCCCACCGTCGGCCCGGCCGGTGCCGCGGCCGATCTCCGTACCTCCGTCGCACCCCACGGGCGGGCCGAGGCCGGTCGAGAGGGCCCGGTGACGGAGCGGGAACCGGGCCGCGCCGGTCCGCCGGCCGACAGATGCCCGCGCGCCCGGCGTGGCGCGCTTGCGGACGCGTGGCCCCGGTTCATTACTGTTGGCGAGCGACTGTGCACAATCTGTGGATCAGGGGGTCAGACCGTGGCGCTGTCAGCGCACCGCGCACGCCGGACCATCCGCCGCACCGCCCTGTCCGTGAGCGCGGTGATCGCCCTGACGACCGGTCCCGGCACTGGCGACGCGGCCGCCGAACCCGGCCCCAGCGATCGTGAAGTGAGCCAGAGCAAGAAGGCCGTGCGTGAGCGTGCCGCGGCCGTCGGACAGGTCAAGGCCAGGCTCGCCCAGGCCGACGGTGACCTGGAGCGGATGTCCGCCGCCACGGCGCTCGCCATGGAGCGCTACAACGGCGAACTGGTGAAGCTCGAGCGCGCCCGCCAGGCCTACCAGAACTCGCAGCGCCGGCTGGCCGAGGCCGAACGGAACTACCAGCAGATCCGCGACGAGGCGGCCGTCTTCGCCGCCGCCGCCTACCGCGCCGGCACCGGCGTCAACCAGTGGGCCGCCACGGTCGCCGGTCGCGCCGGGCCGCAGAACTTCATGGACCGCGCCGCGCTGCTGGAGGTCCTGGGGCACCGGCAGGCGGGCATGGTCGAACGCGTCAGGGCCGCCCAGATCATCTGCGAGATGTTCCGCCGCCAGACGCGCACTGCGGTACGGGACCAGCAGGTCGCCGCCGAGCGTGCCGAGGCCGCCAAGGCCGCCGCCGAGAGGCTCCTCGCCGCACAGCACCAGGAGGTAAAGCGGATCAAGGCCCGTAAGGCCGTGCTCGTCGCGCGACTCGGCCGGGCCAGGGCCCACGCCGCCCGGCTGCAGGAGGCGCGCGAACGGGCGAGAACGGGCGCCTTCCACGGGGCGGGCCGAGGGGCGATCGTCGTGCGAGCCGCGCTGAAGTGGCTCGGCACGCCCTATTCGTGGGGTGGCGGCACCTCCACCGGTCCGAGCTACGGCATCGCTCATGGCGCGAACATTCGCGGCTTCGACTGCTCGGGACTCGCGCTGCACGCCTGGAACAAGGTCGGCGTCAGGCTCGATCACTGGACCGGCACACAGTGGACCTCTGGGCCGCACGTGTCCACCGGGCGATTGCGGCCCGGCGACCTGGTGTTCTTCGCGAACGATACCGGCGATGCCGACACGATCCATCATGTCGGCATCTACATCGGCCGCGGGCAGATGGTCGAGGCGCCCTACACCGGGGCGCGCGTCCGGATCTCCAGCATCTGGCGTCCCGGCCTGATCGGGGCCACCCGTCCCGCCGGATGATCGATGAGGCACCGCGAGATCCCCGTTCATCCGGCGGGAGCCCGCGAGGGGACGCCGTGCGCCGTGCGCGCTATCGCGTCGCCGCCCGGTCTTAATGTCCCTGCTTGGCCAGCCTCTTGCGGGACTGCTCGATCTCGATCTCCGCCTCTGTACGGCCGACCCAGCTCGCGCCCTCGACCGACTTGCCCGGCTCGAGGTCCTTGTAGACCTCGAAGAAGTGCTGGATCTCCAGCCGGTCGAACTCGGGAACGTGGTGGATGTCGCGGAGGTGCTCGCTACGCGGGTCGGTGGACGGGACGCAGAGGACCTTGTCGTCCCCGCCGGCCTCGTCCTGCATGCGGAACATGCCGACCGCGCGGCAGCGGATCAGGCAACCGGGAAAGGTCGGCTCCTGGAGCAGCACGAGGGCGTCGAGGGGATCTCCGTCCTCGCCGAGTGTGCCTTCGATGAACCCATAGTCGGCCGGGTACTGAGTGGAAGTGAACAACATCCGGTCGAGCCGGATGCGACCCGTTTCATGATCCATCTCATACTTGTTCCGCTGACCCTTGGGGATCTCGATGGTGACGTCGAATTCCACTCTGTTCCTTTCCATGTGATCCTCCGCTCCCCCGCGCGGTAGATGCGTGTCTAATGAGGTCTTGCCGTATACAAGGATGTCGCACGTCGTCGGGTGCCAGGTGGGCGGAGGGGTGGTCACGTGCTGAGGCGGGATCGCATCGTGGCCATGGTCACACTGACACTGCTCAACCTCTTCACCGTCGGCGCTGGCGTCGCCGTGGTGCACCTCACCCCCCGCAGCGCCCTCGAGCCGGAACCGCCGAGCGTCGCGGCCCGCGCGATCGTACGTGTCGCGGGAACGTCGGTGACGCCCCCGGACCCGGCGGCACCGATGCCGGGCAGCGGCCTCGCCACCGAGCTGCTCGGCCTGGTGGCCGGCCGTGCGGGCGGCATCAACGCCGTGGTGGTCGATGTCGAGAGCCGGCGCACGCTGTTCGAACAGCGGGCCAGGGTCGCGGCGGTGCCCGCCTCGACCACGAAGGTGATCACGTCGACGGCCGCTCTCGCCGCGCTCGGCCCCGATCGCCGTCTCACCACCAAGGTGGTGAAGGGCGCCGGCGGCATCGTGCTCGTCGGCGGCGGTGACCCCACCCTGACCACCCGGCCGTCTCCCGGCTACCCGATGTCCGCCTCGCTGCCCGACCTGGCCAAGCGCACCGCCACGGCGCTCAAGGCAGCGGGAACGACTCGGGTGCGCGTGGGCTACGACGCGTCCCTCTACCAGGGCTCCCGCACGGCGGTGGGCTGGAAGCCCAACTACATCCCGGACGGGGAGGTCGCCCCGGTCACCGCTCTGATGGTCGACGAGGGCCGTACTGCGCCGGGGGAGCGGAGCCGGGTCGCCGACCCGCCGGGCGCCGCCGTCCAGGCCTTCGTGGGACTGCTCCGCCGGAACGGGATCAGCGCCACGGCCGGGGGCCGTACGCAGGCCGCGCCGAACGCCGCGCAGCTCGCTGCTGTGCAGTCGCCTCCGGTGTCCGCGCTGGTGGAGAGGCTGATGACCGACAGCGACAACGATCTGGCGGAGGCCATGGTGCGGCACGTGGCGATCGAGCGGAACCGCCCGCCGACGTTCGCGGGAGCCGCCCAGGCGGTTCAGGAGGTGCTCGCCCGGCTCGGCGCCGCTGAGGGCGTTCGCCTCGCCGACGGCAGTGGCCTGTCGACCAGCAACCGGATCACGCCGATGGCGCTGGCCCGGGTCATCTCCATCGCCGCGTCGGGCAAGCGGCCCGAGCTGCGCGCGATGATCACCGGACTGCCGGTCGCCGGCTTCTCCGGCACTCTCGCCGGCCGCTACACGACGGTGGCCCTCCAGGGCGCCGGAATGGTACGGGCCAAGACCGGGACGCTCGCGAACGTCAACACGCTCGCCGGGATCACCAACGACGAGGACGGGCGGGTGCTGGCGTTCGCGTTCATGGCGGGGAACACGAACAGCGAGGTGCTCGACCAGCTCGCGTCCACCGTCGCGTCGTGCGGATGCCGATGAGCCGGCCCGGCCAGGAGACGACCGCTGCGGCCCGGCCAGGGAGACGACCCCTGCGGCCCGGCCCGTGCGACGACCCCTGCGGCCCGGTTCCGGTAACGGGAGGCGGCGTAAGGGTGCTACGGCGCCGGGAGGGAACGTACGGTGGAGTAATAACGCGAGTTGCCGCGGCAGGTCGTGAGCCGGAGGCGCGCTAACGCGGGCCGGTATGAGCGGAGCAGGCATTGAGCACAATGATCGACTGGAATGTCGCTGTTCAGACGGGGACTCGCCTCGTACGCCCGGGCCCGCAGGTGAGCCAGGCCGAGGCGCGTGAGGTCGTCGAGGAGCTGCGCGGTCTCTCCCGGATCGCCCAGGGACATGTCCGGAAATTCACTGGAATAGATGGAGAGCAGAACCCCGCTCCCGCCACGATCGTGGACCGGCCCGGCTGGATCCGTGCCAATGTCGACGGGTTCCGCGTCGTGCTCGAGCCGCTCATGGAGCGGCTCGCGGAGAACCGCGGTTCGGGCGGGCTGAGCGGCGGCCCGGCTGGCGCCGTCTTCCAGGCCGTCGGCTCCCGGGTCACCGGCATGCAGGTGGGGGCGATCCTCGCGTACATGGCGAGCCGGGTGCTCGGCCAGTACGAGCTCTTCCTGCCGCCCGACCCCTCGGGTCGTGCTCCGACCGGCCGGCTCACGCTCGTCGCGCCCAACATCGTGCACGTCGAGAACGAGCTCGGCGTCGACTCCCATGACTTCCGCCTCTGGGTGTGCCTGCACGAGGAGACCCACCGCACCCAGTTCACCGGGGTGGAGTGGCTGCGTCCCTACGTGCAGGAGCAGATGACCGCGTTCCTGCTCGCCTCCGACCTCGACCCCGCCGCCATGCTCAACCGTCTTCGCGAAGCCGCCGACGCGGTGGTCGACGCCGTGCGGGGCGGCGACTCCAGCCTGATCGACGCGATCCAGTCGCCCGAGCAGCGCAAGATCCTCGACCGGCTCACCGCCGTCATGACCCTCGTCGAGGGGCACGGCGACTACGTGATGGACGCCGTGGGCCCGCAGGTCGTCCCGACCGTCGCCGAGATCCGCGCGCGTTTCCAAGGACGTCGCGAGGGCGGCTCCCGGATGGACAAGACCATCCGCCGGCTGCTCGGCATCGACATGAAGATGAAGCAGTACGCCGAAGGATCACGCTTCGTGCGGCGCGTGGTCGCCGAGGTCGGCATGGACGGTTTCAACCAGGTGTGGACCTCGCCCGAGACCCTGCCGACCCACGACGAGCTCAGGGAGCCGGCGAGCTGGATCGCCCGGGTGGTCGGCACGCCGGCCATCACCGCGCCCCCGAGCAGGAACGGCACCGGCCCGAAGCCCGACGCCGCCGATGACAACGACCGTTCCGCCTGACGGCGAGCCCGGGAGGACACCGCCTTCCGAGCGCCCCGAGCCGCGTGAGCGGACCGAGCGCCGTCCCGCACTGGATCCGGCGGTCGCGGCGGTGCGGTCGGCCGTCCGCGCGTCACTGGGCGAGCTCGACCCGGCCCGGCCGGTGCTCGCGGCGTGCAGCGGGGGCGCCGACTCGCTGGCGCTGGCCGGCGCGCTGGCCTTCGAGGCGGCCAAGGCCGGGCGGCCGGCGGGCGGGATCACCGTCGATCACGGGCTTCAGGCCGGCTCCGCGGCGCGCGCGGCGGAGGTGGCGGTGGTGCTGCGCGGCCTCGGCCTCGACCCCGTGGAGTCGGTCACCGCAACCGTCGGTACGGCGGGCGGACCCGAGGCCGCCGCTCGTACGGCGCGATATGAGGCGCTCGACGCCGCCGCCCGGCGCCTCGACGCCGCCGTCCTGCTCGGTCACACTCGAAACGATCAGGCCGAGACCGTACTGCTGGGGCTGGCGCGGGGGTCGGGCGCCCGGTCGCTGTGCGGCATGCCCCCGGCCTTCGACCGGGATGAGGTCCGTTATGTCCGGCCGCTCCTGGAACTGGGACGCGCCACCACCCGGCGCGCCTGCCTCGCGATGGGCCTCGACCCGTGGGAGGACCCGCACAACGAGGACTCCGCCTTCACCCGCGTCCGGGTCCGCCGCGACGCCCTGCCCGTGCTGGAGAAGACCCTCGGGCCGGGGGTGACCGAGGCGCTCGCACGCACCGCCCGGCTGCTGCGCGACGACGCCGAGGCCTTGGACGCCTGGGCCGACCGGGCCGCGGCCGACGCCCAAGCCGACCCGGCCGGTCTGGACACGGCGGCGCTGGAGGCGCTCCCGCGGGCCGTACGGACCCGGGTGCTTCGGCGGGCGGCGGTCGCGGCGGGCAGCCCGCCGGGCACCCTCGCGGCCGTGCACGTCGATGCGCTGGACCTGCTGGTCACCGGCTGGCGCGGCCAGCGGCACGTTGACCTGCCCGGGGGCGTACGTGGCTTCCGCCGGTATGGGAGGCTGCTATTCGGCCGAACCGAATCCGGTTGATCGCGACAAACCGCATGGTCCTCCCCGGGCCGGCGGGGTGGAACCGGGCGGAGGCCGTTGACCGTGGCCGAGCGTGGCGATTGGGGAAGGTGTGTCGGGGTGGACGAGAAGGACCTGGGCGCGGATCTCGCGAGTGTGCTGATCCCTGAGGGGCGGCTGCAGGACAAGATCCAGGAGCTGGCGGCGAAGGTCGACGCCGACTACGCGGGCCAGGAGTTGCTGCTGGTGGGCGTGCTGAAGGGCGCGGTCATGGTGATGGCCGACCTGGCGAGGGCCCTGCACTCGCCGGTCTCGATGGACTGGATGGCGGTGTCGTCGTACGGCTCCGGCACCAAGTCGTCAGGGGTGGTGCGGATCCTCAAGGACCTCGACGCCGACATCATGGGCCGCCACGTGCTCATCGTCGAGGACATCGTCGACTCCGGCCTCACCCTTTCGTGGCTGGTCAGCAATCTGCGGTCGCGGGGCCCGGCGTCCCTGGAGATCTGCGCTCTGCTGCGCAAGCCCGACGCGATCAAGACCGATATCGACGTGAAGTACATCGGCTTCGACATCCCCAACGAGTTCGTCATCGGCTACGGCCTCGACTACGCGGAGCGGTACCGGAACCTGCCGTTCGTCGGCACCCTCGCACCGCATGTATACGGTGGAACCACGGAGCCCACGGCTGGGGAACAACAGGACTAGAGGCTTCGTTAATAGTCTGGAAGCGGGTACGTGGTGATCGCCGGCTGCGGCCCCGCGGTCATCGGTGTACCTTCGGTATTCCGGCCACAAGCCGGGTAACCACTGGGGGAGACCGTCTCGGCGGGCCGGCACGGTCCGGTGAGTTCGCAGATGTTGGTCAGGAGGGACGGGCCCCTAACGGGGTTGCCGAATACATGGACGTGAAGCGCTACTTTCGCGGGCCGCTGCTGTGGGTCCTGCTGTTCGGTCTGTTGGTGGCCCTTGTCATGTGGGGCGCCGGCTCCAACGGCTCCCACGAGCCGACCGACACCGCCAAGGTGATTCAGGAGATCCAGAACGGTCAGGTGTACTCCGCCAAGATCGTTGACAAGGATCAGCGCATCGAGGTGACCCTGGCCGACAAGGCCAAGACGCAGCAACGAGCGTCCTGGGTCAACGGACAGGGCCTGCGGCTGCAGGAACTGCTCCAGGAGAAGTACCGGGTCGGGCAGCTCAAGGGCGGTTACAACGTCGAGGTGCCGAAGCAGAGCTTCATCGTGAGTCTGCTGTTCAGCCTGCTGCCCATCGTCGTGGTCGTGCTGATCTTCCTGTTCATCATGAACCAGATGCAGGGCGGCGGCTCTCGCGTGATGAACTTCGGCAAGTCCAAGGCCAAGCTCATCACCAAGGACACCCCCAAGACCACCTTCTCCGACGTGGCCGGTGCGGACGAGGCGATCGAGGAGCTGCAGGAGATCAAGGACTTCCTGCAGAACCCCGCCAAGTTCCAGGCCATCGGCGCCAAGATCCCCAAGGGTGTGCTGCTGTACGGCCCGCCCGGAACCGGTAAGACGCTGCTCGCCCGGGCCGTCGCCGGTGAGGCGGGCGTGCCCTTCTACTCGATCTCCGGTTCCGACTTCGTCGAGATGTTCGTCGGTGTCGGCGCCTCCCGGGTCCGCGATCTCTTCGAGCAGGCCAAGACCAACGCTCCCGCGATCATCTTCATCGACGAGATCGACGCCGTCGGCCGGCACCGTGGTGCCGGGCTCGGCGGAGGTCACGACGAGCGCGAGCAGACCCTCAACCAGCTGCTGGTCGAGATGGACGGCTTCGACGTGAAGGGCGGCGTCATCCTGATCGCCGCGACCAACCGTCCGGACATCCTCGACCCGGCGCTGCTGCGGCCCGGCCGGTTCGACCGGCAGGTCGTCATCGACCGTCCCGATCTCGAGGGCCGCAAGGGCATCCTGCGGGTCCACGGCCGGGGCAAGCCGTTCACCGACGACGTGGAGCTGGACGTCATTGCCCGGCGGACCCCCGGCTTCACCGGTGCCGACCTGGCCAACGTCATCAACGAGGCGGCGCTGCTCACCGCGCGCTTCGACCGCAAGCAGATCGACATGGCCACCCTCGAAGAGGCCATCGACCGGGTGATGGCCGGCCCGGAGCGCAAGACCCGGGTCATGTCCGAGTCCGAGAAGAAGATCATCGCCTACCACGAGGGCGGTCACGCTCTGGTGGCGCACGCGCTGCCGAACGCCGACCCCGTGCACAAGGTCACGATCCTGCCGCGCGGCCGGGCCCTTGGCTACACCATGACCCTGCCGATGGAGGACAAGTTCCTCACCACGCGGTCGGAGATGACCGACCAGCTCGCCATGCTGCTGGGCGGCCGTACGGCCGAGGAACTGGTCTTCCACGAGCCCACCACGGGTGCGTCGAACGACATCGAGAAGGCCACCTCGATCGCCCGCAACATGGTGACCGAGTACGGCATGAGCGAGCGCCTCGGCGCCCGCCGGTTCGGCACCGGTGCCGGTGAGGTCTTCCTCGGCCGCGACGTGGGCCACGAGCGCGACTACTCCGAGGACATCGCCTCGGCGATCGACGACGAGGTCCGGCGCTACATCGAGTCGGCGCACGACGTCGCCTGGGAGATCCTGGTCGAGTACCGCGACGTACTCGACGACCTGGTGCTCCGGCTCATGGACAAGGAGACCCTGTCCAAGGACGAGGTGCTCGACGTCTTCGCTCCGGTGAACAAGCGGCCGTTCCAGAAGTCCTACACGGGCTACGGCAAGCGGCTGCCGTCGGACCGGCCGCCGGTGCTGACCCCCAAGGAGCTCGCTCTCATGGGGCCCAAGGACGTGCAGGATCTGACCTCCGGCAACGGCCAGGCCGGGGGCATCGCCGCCGAGCCGACTGTGGGCGAGCAGGAGAAGAGCTGAGCCGGTCTTGGTCCGTCCAGCAGACGAGTTCGACGGTGGGGGCCTGATTCCGCCGGTGCCCGAGTTCGACCACGCGCGCATCGAGCGGGCGGTGCGAGAGATCCTGATCGGGATCGGGGAGGACCCCGATCGCGACGGGCTCATCGACACCCCCGCTCGGGTCGCGCGCGCCTACGCCGAGCAGTTCGCGGGGCTGCGTCAGCGCCCCGAGGACGTCCTGAACACCGTGTTCGACGCCGATCACGATGAGATGGTCCTGGTGAAGGACATCGAGGTCTACTCCATCTGCGAGCACCACCTGGTGCCCTTCCACGGTGTCGCTCATGTCGGCTACACGCCCAACGAGAAGGGGCACATCACCGGGCTGTCCAAACTGGCCCGATTGGTGGACGTCTACGCCCGCAGGCCCCAGGTTCAAGAACGCATGACGAGTCAGATCGCCGACGCGCTCATGCAGGTTCTCGAGCCGCGTGGCGCTATCGTGGTGATCGAGGCCGAGCATCTGTGCATGACGATGCGAGGCGTCCGCAAGCCTGGTGCCAAGACCGTGACCTCGGCCGTACGAGGTGACTTCCGGGACTCGGAGAAGACCCGCGCGGAGGCGATGAGCCTGATCCTCCGTCGCTCCTGAGCCGCGTTTCTGAGCCGCGTCGTTTCTGAGCTGGGGCTGCGGGTATTTGGGCCAGGCAGGCAGTCGGCATCTCCGCTGACCGAATGTCTCGCTTTCAGCGGAAATCGATGCCGAGCTTTGGGGCGCAGTGGTGGAGACAGAGCGTGCGAAGTCCGCTCTCCAGAGTAAGGGCGAGAGTGCGGCTCACCGGTCCCCGGACCGTCGGCGGCAGCGCCGATGGGTGCCGGTCACGGCGGGCTGGCTGTGCTTCCTCATCGGCCTCCATGACGTGATCGGCGCGGTCGCCCCCGAATGGGACCCCCGCATCATCCGGATGACCGACGTCGTTCCCGGCGTCCTCATCAACGTGGCGCGGGCGGCGACCGTCATCACCGGCCTGCTGCTCCTGCTGCTGTCCCACGCGCTCCGCCGGCGAAAGATCCGGGCGTTCCGTGCCGTCGTGATCCTGCTGGCGGCCGGCATCGTGTTCCGCGTCGCCCGGGACTTCGCCCCCGGTGAACTGGTGCTCCCGGCTCTGATGCTCGGCGCGCTGGTCCACTACCGCGACGAGTTCTACGCCATCGGAGACTCCCGGACCCGCTGGCGGGCCATGTACGTCGGGCTCGGGCTGGTCGCCGGCAGCGTGCTCATCGGCATGCTCTTCATGTCCCTCAACGCCCGGCTGCTCGTCGGCGACAACTCCTACGCCGAGCGGTTCGAGCACGTCATGATCGGCCTGATCGGACTCAACGGCCCGGTGGAGTTCATCCCGGGCCGCCGGGGCGAGCTGCTCCAGTACATCCTGTCCGGGCTGGGCCTCTTCACCGGTGTGGTGACCGTCTATCTCTTCCTGCGCCCGGCGGAGCCGGCGCCGTCGCTGTCGGCCGAGGACGAGGACCGCATCCGTGATCTGCTGACCAGGCACGGGGCCCGCGACTCCCTCGGCTACTTCTCCCTGCGCCGCGACAAGAGCGTCATCTGGTCGCCCACCGGCAAGTCGTGCATCACCTACCGCGTCGTCTCCGGGGTGATGCTCGCGGGCGGCGATCCCCTCGGTGATCCGGAGGCCTGGCCCGGGGTGATCAAGGCGTTCATGGACGAGGCCGACCGGCACGCCTGGGTGCCGGCCGTGATGGGCTGCAGCGAGGTCGGCGCCGAGGTCTGGTGCCGTGAAGGGCAGCTCGACGCGCTGGAGATCGGCGACGAGGCGTTCATCGACGTCGGCGAGTTCAGCCTGGACGGCCGGTCGATGCGCAACGTGCGGCAGATGGTCAACCGGGTCGCCCGGCAGGGCTACAAGGCCGAGATCCGCAGGGAACGGGACTTCTCCGCCGAAGAGCTCGAGTCGCTGTGGGACCAGGCGAACGCGTGGCGGGGCACCGACAACGAGCGGGGCTTCTCCATGGCGCTCGGCCGCGTCGGTGAGGCCGGCGACGGCGACTGCGCGATCGCCACCGCGACCAAGGGAGGGGAGTTGCACGCCTTCCTGCACTTCGTGCCGTGGGGGACCGACGGCCTCTCGCTCGACATCATGCGCCGTGACCGGGAGACTCAGCCGGGCCTCAACGACTACCTCATCGTCGAGGCGATCAAGGCGGCCTCCGATCTCGGCGTCAAACGGCTGTCCCTGAATTTCGCGGTCTTCCGGTCGGTGCTCGCCCGCGGCGAGCGGATCGGCGCGGGACCGGTGCTCCGCGCCTGGCGGGGCCTGCTGGTGTTCTTGTCCCGCTGGTTCCAGATCGAGTCGCTCTACAAGTTCAACGCCAAGTTCGACCCGGTCTGGCAGCCGCGGTTCTTCGTCTATCCGAGCTTCAACGACGCTCCTCGCATCGCGCTGGCCGCTCTGGAGGCCGAGGCCTTCATCGTCTGGCCACGGCTGTGGATTCCCGGTCGCCTCAAGCGCCCGCCGAAGTCCTCCCGGGTCTGATCGGGCAGGTTCCGGCGCAGGCGGCGCCAGTTCCCGGCGCAGGCGGCGCCACGTGATCTGAGCAAGGAATAGGCTGATCCGTATGACCACGAACCACTCCGTGCCGGGCTTGCCGGATCCGGGTCGTTGCCTGGTCATGGGTGTGGTCAACGTCACACCGGACTCGTTCTCCGATGGCGGTGCCTGGTTCGACGGTGACGCGGCGATAGAGCACGGTCTGCAGCTTGTCGCCGACGGTGCCGACATCGTCGACGTGGGCGGAGAGTCCACCAGGCCGGGTGCTCAGCGGGTGTCGCGCGCCGAGGAACTGCGGCGGGTGATCCCGGTGGTCGCCGCGCTCAGTGCCGAGGGCGTGCACGTCAGCGTCGACACCATGCGGGCCGAGGTCGCCGAGGCGGCGATCACGGCCGGGGCACGGCTGGTCAACGACGTGAGCGGCGGTCTCGCCGACCCCGCGATGCCTCGGGTCGTCGGAAAGGCGGGCGTGCCCTACGTCGTCATGCACTGGCGCGGGCACAGCCACGACATGCAGACCCGGTCGGTCTACCGCGACGTCGTCGCGGAGGTCGCCGACGAGCTGCGCCGGCGGGCCGACGCGGTCATCGAGGAAGGCGTCGATCCGTCTTTGCTCGTTCTCGACCCCGGCCTGGGGTTCGCCAAGCGGCCGGAGCACAACTGGGCGCTGCTCGCCCATCTGGACGCGCTCCTCGGTACCGGTCTGCCGGTGCTCGTCGGCGCCTCCCGCAAGCGTTTCCTCGGCAGGCTGCTCACGGCGCCCGACGGCGCTCCCCGCCCGTTCCTCGACTGCGACGACGCGACTCTGGCGATCACCGCGCTGGTGGCGGCCGCCGGGGTCTGGTGCGTGCGCGTGCACGACGTACGGCCCAACGCCGACGCCGTACGGGTCGCCGCCGCCGTGGCCCGCGCCGGTGCCGTGGACACGATCCGATGAGCCTGGTCACCGTCGACGAAGCCAACGCGGAGTTCTACGCCGCCTTCGAGGCGGTGGATCTTGATCGCATGTCGGCGGTGTGGGCCGACGGGCCGTACGCCGAGAGCGTGTCCTGCGTGCACCCCGGCTGGCCGCTGCTCCGCGGCCGCGGCGAGGTGCTGCGCTCGTGGGCGCTGATCATGGCGAACACGCCGTTCATCCAGTTCGTGCTCACCGACGTGCGGACCGAGATGTGCGGTGAGCATGCCGTCGTCACGTGCTCGGAGAACATCCTGACCGCCGACGACGACACCGACCTGGGGTTCTCCGCCGGCGGCAGCGTGGTGACCACCAACATGTTCGTGCGCGCCGACGGCCAGTGGCGGCTGTGGCTGCACCACGGCTCCCCGGTCCTCAACCGGATCGGAGACGAAGAATGAGGGACGCGGCGTGGCAATGAACATGGCACCGAACAGAGACCGCATCGAACTGCGGGGACTGCGGGCCCGGGGCCGGCATGGGTGCCTCCCGGCGGAGCGGGAACTGGGGCAGGAGTTCATCGTCGACGTGGTCCTCGGTCTGGACCTCCACCCGGCCGCAGCCGCCGACGATCTGTCCCGTACGGTCGACTATGGCACGTTGGCAGGTCGGCTGGTCGACATCGTTCAGGGAGAGCCGGTGAACCTCCTGGAGACGCTCGCGGAGCGGCTGGCCGCCGTGTGCCTCGACGGCGAGAAGGTCGAGGAGGTGGAGGTCACGGTGCACAAGCCGAGCGCCCCGGTGCCCCACCCCTTCGAGGACGTGTCCGTGAAGATCTTCCGAACCGCGCGACGATGAATGGGAGCCGCCCATGACCGTGCCCAATCCGGCGCCTGACCGCACTCACACCGGCGGTCACATGCTGGTCCAGCACCGTACGGTGTTGTCGCTCGGCAGTAACCTCGGTGATCGGCTGGAGAATCTGCAGGATGCCGTCGACACGCTTTTCGACGCACCGGGACTGACGTTCGTGGCGCTGTCGCCGGTCTATGAGACCGCGCCGTTCGCCGCCCCCGGCGAGTCGATCCCCGAGCAGGATGAGTTCCTCAACGTCGTGCTCGTCGCCGACACCCGGCTGAGTCCCGAGACCCTGCTGGAGCGGCTGCTCAACATCGAGAACTCAATGGATCGGAGCCGCGACGTCCGCTGGGGCCCCCGCACGCTGGACATCGACATCATCCTGTTCGGCGATGTCTCCTCCACCGACCCGGACCTGACGCTGCCGCATCCGAGGGCGCACGAGCGTGCGTTCGTCCTGGTGCCGTGGGCGGACATCGAGCCGAACACGCTGCTGCCCGGGTACGGCCGGGTGGGCGATCTCGCCGAGGGGATCGGCATGACGGGCGTGAGCCGCCGCGACGATCTGACCTTGCAGCCACCGGCGTGACGGCGACCCGCCCGGCGATACTCGTCGCCCTCATCACCGGCATCGCCCTGATCACGTGGGTGGTGCTCCGGCTGGCGTACGTGACGTTGCCGCCGCTGCCGTGGACGGCCGTCCCGACGCTACTGCTGCTGGCCCTGGGCGAGGCCTTCACGGGCCTCAACGTCCGGGCCAGGATCCGCCGCAGGCCCGGGCCCAAGCCGGTGGAGACCAAGCCCGTGGAACCGCTCGTCGTCGCCCGGATGGCCGCGCTGGCCAAGGCGAGCTCCCACGCGGCCGCCGCGCTCGCCGGTGTCTTCGGCGGGTTCCTCCTCTATCTGGGAGCGTCCCTGGACAAGGCGACCCCCCGGCACGACTTCTTCGTCAGCGCCGGGACGTTCGTCGCGGCGATCGTCCTGGTCGGCGCCGCGCTGTTCCTCGAGTACACCTGCCGCGTCCCGAGGGGGCCGGACGACGAGCGCGAGGACCGGGGCACCTTCGGTACCTGACGGTCCAAGGCCGGCGGGTGGGTCACTTGTCGACGTCGCCGACGACGAAGAACATCGAGCCGAGGATCGCGATCATGTCGGCGACCAGGTTGCCCGGCAGCAGCTCCGAGAGGACCTGCAGGTTGTTGTACGAGGCCGAACGCAGCTTCAGCCGCCATGGGGTCTTCTCGCCCCTGGACACCAGGTAGTAGCCGTTGATGCCGAGGGGGTTCTCGGTCCAGGCGTACGTGTGGCCCTCCGGCACCTTGAGCACCTTGGGCAAGCGCACGTTGATCGGACCGGGCGGCAGGTCGGCCAGCCGGTCCAGGCAGGCGTCCGCGAGGTCGAGTGAGGCGTAGACCTGGTCGAGCAGGCACTCGAACCGGGCCAGGCAGTCGCCGTCGGTCCGGGTGACGACGGGCACGTCCAGCTCGCCGTAGGCCAGGTAGGGCTCGTCTCGGCGCAGGTCGAAGTCGACCCCGGAGGCGCGGGCGATGGGTCCCGACACGCCGTACTGCAGGATCTGCTCGCGGGTCAGCACGCCGACCCCGCGGGTGCGGGCACGGAAGATCTCGTTGCCGGCGATGAGGCCGGCGATGTCGGCCGTCCCGCTGCGGACCTCGGCGACCGTGGTGCGCGCCCTGCCGAGCCAGCCCGCGGGCAGATCCTCCTTCAGGCCGCCCACGCGGTTGAACATGTAGTGCATGCGGCCGCCGGAGATCTCCTCCATGACCCGCTGCAACTGCTCGCGCTCGCGGAACGCGTAGAAGATGGGCGTGATCGCGCCGATCTCAAGCGGATAGCTGCCGAGGAACATCAGGTGGTTCAGCACGCGGTTGAGCTCGGCCAGGAGGGTACGGGCCCACACGGCGCGCTCGGGTACCTCCATGCCCAGCATCCGCTCGGCGGCGAGCACCACACCCAGCTCGTTGGCGAAGGCCGACAGCCAGTCGTGCCGGTTGGCCAGCACGATGATCTGGCGGAAGTCCCGCACCTCGAACAGCTTCTCCGCACCCCGGTGCATGTAGCCGATGATCGGCTCGGCGGCGGAGATGCGCTCGCCGTCCAGGGTGATCCGCAGCCGGAGCACGCCGTGCGTCGACGGGTGCTGCGGGCCGATGTTCAGCACCATGTCCTCGGTGGCGAGTTCCTTGGCCCCGGCCCCGATCCCCACGGTCCGCTCGGTGACGTGCGGGCCGCTGTCGGTCCGCTCGACGGCTCGTGGCGCGTCGAGGCGCTGTGTTCCCTCGTCGTGTGCGGTCACACTTCATCGTCGCATGAGGGGATCTCGCGCGTCTCGGGCGCTTCCGGTTGACTAGTGCCAGTGAACGCGAGCAAAGGCGATCAGCCGCATCCGCACGCCTCGGGCTACCCGCCTAATGACCGGCCACCCGGGGCGCATCCGGCCGCGCCTACCGCGATGTCGCCCGGCGGCCCGGGTGGCGCGCCCACGGGGCCCGGACCGCTCGGGCTCCGCGACGCATCGCACGGCGAGCCGCCGGGGCGGCGATCGCGGCCGGCGGAGCAGGCGTTCGCGCCGCCGGGCGGGCTGCCGTGGGCTCGCGTGTCGCCCCGGTTCACCTGGCACCGGCGTATCTCCGTGTTCCTCACCGCGGTGCCGGCGGCCGCCGTCGGGGCACTGCTGCTCGGCGTGATCGCCGGCGTGGTCGGCGCGCTGCTGTGGGTACTGGCCGTCGTCGTTTCGTGCGCCCTCGGCTGGATCGTGGCCGAGCTGGCCTACCGGTCCTGGGGATTCGCGGAGCGCTCCGACGACCTGCTGGTCACCCACGGCGTGTTCGTCAAGCGGCTGGTCGTCGTGCCGTACGGGCGGATGCAGTTCGTCGACGTGACCGCGGGGCTGCTGGAGCAGTGGCTGGGCATCGCCACCGTACGCGTGAACACGGCGGCGGCGGCCACGGACGCGTGCATCCCGGCCCTGCCCGCCGCCGACGCCGCCCTTCTGCGCGACCGGCTCGCCCAGAAGGGCGAGGCCAGGACGATGGGGCTGTGTTGACGTCCTCTCCCGCCTGAAGGCGGGAGATTCCAACCTCTCAGACAGGAGAAGCCGGTGGTTCGCGGTTCACGGCCCCGTCCAACGACTGGAGGGCTCCCCGCGCTGTCACGGCCCGCCCGGCCGCGAATCCGCTTGGTTATCGCGAACTCACTCAACGTAGCAGAAGGGGGGAAGCTGCGTTTCCTCTCCGGCCTGAAAACCAGAGTCTCCACGCTGCGATCTCGATGAACTACGGCGCCCCCGGCCGGCCGGGTCAACCTGCCGTAGACGGCCCACCCGGGGGTTACGGCCCACTCGGCGGTGACGGCCAACCTGGTGGTTACGGCCCGCCCGGAGGGTATGGCCGGGGCGGTCATGGC
This sequence comes from Actinomadura alba, assembly GCF_014323705.1. Classification (GTDB taxonomy): domain Bacteria; phylum Actinomycetota; class Actinomycetes; order Streptosporangiales; family Streptosporangiaceae; genus Actinomadura_C; species Actinomadura_C alba. The sequence continues at coordinate 45,311 of NZ_JABVEC010000016.1, read as the reverse complement.
CAAGGGCCAATGGTGCACCCTCCACACCCGCCTCCGGGGTACGGGGCGGGCTACGGTCCGCCGCTGCGGCCGGTGCATTTCTCCCACGGCGTGCATCGGCTCCACTGGGCTACCGCTCTGATCCGTGCGATGACCGTGCTCGTCATCTATCTCGCGATGGCCGGACCGGTTCTGCTCGGCCCGTCCTCGGGCGTCACCGCGGCCGAGATGGGTGTGTTCATGCTGGTCAGCGTGCCGTTCGTCGTGTTGGCGATGCTCGTAGGTTTCTGGGGATGGTGGTCGCTGCGGTTCTGGATCGGCGGTGACGATCTGGTCGTCGAGACCGGCATCCTGCGCAAGCGCAAGCGGCGCATCTCGCTCTCGCGCGTCCAGGCGGTCGACGTCGTACGGCCGCTCGTGACCCGGGCCCTCAACCTGGCCGAGGTACGCGTGGAGCTGGCCGGCGGTGACCGTGGGGAGATCGCGCTGCGATTCCTCGGCCGGGCCGCGGCCCAGCGGCTGCGCGCCGAACTGCTCGCGCGGGCCGCGGGGCTGCCCGGCCATACCCCGGAGGCGCCCGAGCGGCTCATCTGGCGGGTGCGGTTCAGCACGCTGCTGGCCTCGCTCGTGCTCAAGGTGCCGGTTTTCGGGACCTTCGCGTTGTTCGTGGCGCTGCTGTTGGTGGGATTCGCGTACGCCGAGTTCGGAGTGCTCGGCGGTGCGGTGCCGGCGCTGCTGGGCCTCCTGCGCGGCGTGGTGGCGCCACTGGTCATCAACGCGAACTTCACCGTCGCCATGTCCCCGGACGGGCTCCGGTTGCGGCACGGGCTGCTGGAGACCCGGATGCAGACGGTGCCGCCGGGGCGGGTACAGGCGATCCGGATCGTGGAGCCGTCGATCTGGCGGTCCAGCGGCTGGGCGCGGGTCGACGTCACGGTGGCGGGTTACTCGGGGGAGCGGGAGGTGTTCTCCTCGGTGCTGGTGCCGGTGGCGCCGCGGGAGGTCGCGTACGACCTCGTCTCCTTGGCCTTCCCGGGCACCGACATCAGCGCCCTGCGGCTGCTGCCCGCGTCCGGGCGGTCGTGGTCGCTCGACCGGGAGGCGGCGGCGGGTGCCGACGACGTGGTGTTCGTGAGCCGCCGGGGCCTGTTCTGCCGCAGCACCGACGTGATCGCCCATGCGCGGGCGCAGAGCGTACGGCTCAGCGCGGGTCCGCTGCAGCGGCTGCTGGGCCTCGGGACCGTGCACGTCGACGCGCCGGCGGGCCCGGTTCAGGTGGCCGCGGTCAACCGGGACCTCGAAGAGGCGCGGCTCATCGTCGAGTCGACGGCGGAACGGGCGCGCGTCGCCCGCGCCCGAGGCGGTGACCGCCCCCAATGGGCCCGCTGACCGATTCACGAACCCGGGACGTCGGACGAGGACCCGGCTGGCTACCGTGGCGGGGTGACAAATGTGGCATATGACCCTTGGTCGCCTGAATTCGTGGCGGATCCCTATCCGGTCTTCGCGGCCCTGCGGGAAGAGAACCCGGTCTTCTACCACGAGCCCACGCGGCAGTGGGTGATCAGCCGGTACGAGGACGTCAGTTCCCTGCTGCGCAGTCGCCTCCTCGGCCGCTCCTACCTCCACACGGCGTCGCACGAGGAGTTCGGGCAGCTCGCCGAGCCGGAGTTCCTGCGGCCGTTCTGGGATCTCATCAGGGCCGGGATGCTGGACGTCGAGCCGCCGGCGCACACCCGGCTTCGGCGGCTGGTGGCCAAGGCGTTCACGCCGCGCATGGTCGAGGGAATGCGCCCGACGGTGCGGCGGCTGGCCGAGGAGCTCGCCGGTTCCCTGGTCGCCGGAGGCGGCGGCGATCTGCTCGCCGAGGTGGCCGAGCCGCTGCCGGTGACCGTGATCGCGGAGATGCTCGGCGTGCCGGAGTCCGACCGTCACCTGCTTCGGCCGTGGTCGGCCGACATCTGCGGGATGTACGAGCTGAACCCCTCGGAGGAGGCGCAGCGGACGGCGGTGCGCGCGGCCTCCGAGTTCTCCGCGTATCTGCGCGACCTGGCGAGGGAACGCCGCCGGGCCCCGCGCGAGGACCTGATCAGTGCGCTCGCCCAGGTGGCCGACGAGGGCGACCGGCTCACCGAGGACGAGCTCGTCGGCACCTGCGTACTGCTGCTCAACGCAGGCCACGAGGCCACGGTCAACTCCACCGGCAACGCCTGGTGGTCGCTGCTGCGCAACCCGGCCGAGCTCGACCGGCTCCGCGCGGACCACGCGCTGATCCCGAGCGCCGTGGAGGAGCTTCTGCGCTATGACACCGCCGCCCCGATGTTCGAGCGATGGGTACTGGAGGACATCTCGGTCGCGGGCGTGGACATCCCGCGTGGCGCCGAGGTCGCTCTGCAGTTCGCCTCGGCCAACCGGGATCCGTCGGTGTTCACCGAACCGAACCGCCTCGACCTGGCCCGGACCCCGAACCCGCACATCTCGTTCGGCCTGGGCATCCACTTCTGCCTCGGTGCGCCCCTCGCCCGCATCGAGCTCGCCGAGTCGTTCGGAGCCCTGCTGAGGCTCGCGCCGGGCCTGAGCCTGGCCGCCGAGCCCACCTGGAAGCCCGGCTTCGTCCTGCGCGGCCTGAAGGCCCTCGACGTCGTGGTGTGAGACGTCGTGGTGTGAGAGGTCGTGGTGTGAGAGGTCGTGGTGTGAGACGTCGTGGTGTGAGAGGTCGTGGCGTGAGAGTCAGGCCAGCGAGGGCGGAAGCGGGATGCCGGTCGCCTGCACCAGCCAGCCGAAGCCGCCCAGGCCGGCCGGATCGATGAGCTCGGCCTCCTCGCCGGCGGCGCAGAGCGCGGCGACGTAGGCCTGCGGGTCCTGATGCGCGAGCTCGACCGGAGGCCGGGCACCCGTCACGCCGAGTGAGCGCAGCGCCGAACGCTGGGTGGTGAGCAGCGACGCGGTCGCGCCGGCCCTCTCGCCCGACACGGCGCAGGCGTCCAGGGCGACGTGCGCGGTGATGTCGCACGAGCCGTCGGGCACCGGCGGCACAACGTGCCCGTCGCGGTAGCCGGCGAGCGTCCCCTGGGCCGGTCTCGCCTCGCGGGAGTGCGAGTAGTCCACCGCGACCGCCAACCCGTGGCGGAGCCGTGCGACGACCGCGCCCCATGCCTCGCACCTCGGCCGGCCGACCTCGGCCCGGTCGCCCGGCTCGCGGAGCGGCCACCACCGGGCCAGCCAGTCGTGGTCGGCCGCGTCGAGCGGCGGTCCGATGCGCTCAGCGCCCGTCGCCGGATCGACGAGGACCATCCGCGGTCCCAGCGGGGTCAGCTCCACCACGTCGAGTGGCACGTTGTCGAGCCATTCGTTGGCGATCACCAGTCCGTTGATCTCCTCCGGCGGCTCGGCCGTCCACGCGAGCTCGACGGGGACCTCGCGCGGGCGCGGGGCCACCTCGACCGCCGTGGGGGCGAGCCGGGCCGCCAGCCCTGCGGGCACCGATCTCATGATCTGGGTGGTCAGCCCTCCACAGCCCGCGCCGACGTCCACGAGATCCACGCGAGCCGGGTGCCCGAGCGACGCGTCCACCTCGGCCAGCAGCCGCGCGAACGCGGCGGCATACCGGTGCGAGGCGTGCACCGAGGTGCGGAAATGCGCCGCGGGACGCTCACCGCGACGGTAGAACCCCTTCTCGCCGTACAGCGCCCCTTCCATGCCCTGGCGCCACGTGACCCACCCCACAGCGTGACGGTATCGCGGCCGCGCGGGAGGGCCGTGACCGGTCTCTGCGCCGTCCCGGACGCCATCCTGAGGTCGTACGGGAGTCCGACCCGAGACCGATGTCGGCCGACCGGGGCGAACGTACCCTGAACCCGTGGTGGGGAGAGCCTGGGCGTGGTGGCGGCGGCAGACGCCGCTGGTCGACTTCTGCTTCATGCTGCCGATCGCGGCGTGGTCGGTGCTGATGTACGGCTCGAACGTCGGCCAGCGAACTGTCAGCGAGGCCGAGTTCATCATGCTGACGCTCGGGTTGTGCGTGCCGCTGATCTGGCGGCGGAGGTGGCCTCGCGCCGTGTTCGTCCTCATCGCGGTGGTGGCGGCGGTGCAGTGGGCCGCGCACATCGCCGCGCTGCCGCCCGACCTCGCCGTCCTGATCGCGCTCTACACGGTCGCCTCGCGATGCGGGTTCCGCTGGGGGCTGACCGCGGCGATCGTGGCTGAGGCCGGCGCGATCATGGAGGCCTGCCAGCAGTGGGGGCTCAGCTGGGAACAGGCGCGGAGCCCGGCCATCTTCCTCACGGTCGTGGTCGCCGCGGTGTGGGTGTTCGGGATCTACATGAACACCCGTCGCGCCTACCTGCGCTCGCTCGAGGAGCGCGCCGCGCGGCTGGAGCGGGAGCGGGACACCCAAGTGCAGGTCGCGATGGCCGCCGAGCGGGCGCGGATCGCGCGGGAGCTGCACGACGTCGTCGCGCACAACGTCAGCGTGATCGTGGTGCAGGCCGACGGCGCGGCGTACGCGATCGAGTCCGACAAGGAGCGGGCCAAGCAGGCGCTGGAGGCGATCTCGGCGACCGGGCGCACGGCGCTCGCGGAGATGCGCAGGCTGCTCGGAGTGCTCAGGGAGAGCGATGACACGGGCTCCTACGCCCCGCAGCCGGGTATCGAGCAGCTCACCGATCTGGTCGACCAGATCCGCGCCTCGGGAATGCCCCTGCGATTCGAGATCGACGGGGTGCCGCGGGAGCTGTCGCAGGGGCTGCAGCTGACCGTCTTCCGGATCGTGCAGGAGGCGTTGACCAACACGCTCAAGCACGCCGGCACCGGCGCGACCGCGCACGTGAACCTGCACTACGGTGACGACTCCGTCGAGGTACGGGTCCGTGACGACGGGCGGGGCGCCGCGGCGGCCGACGACGGCCGAGGGCACGGGCTGGTCGGGATGCGGGAGCGTGTGGCGATGTACGGGGGCTCGGCGCTGGCCCGGGCGAGATCGGGAGGTGGCTGGGAAGTGGTGGCGCGGCTTCCGGTGCGTGAGGCGGCGAGGACGTGAGTGAGCACATGATCGAGGATCTCGGCGAACGGCCGCCCATCCGGGTTGTGCTGGTGGACGACCAGGAACTGGTCCGGGCCGGTTTCCGGATGGTCCTGGACGCACAGCCGGACATCGACGTGGTCGGCGAGGCGGGTGACGGCGCGCGGGCGGTGGAGCTGCTGCGCTCGACCACCGCCGACGTCGTCCTCATGGACGTCCGGATGCCGCGCATGGACGGGATCGAGGCGACGAGGCGGATCAGCGTCGGCGGTCCCAAGATCATCATCCTCACCACGTTCGACCTCGACGAGTACGCGTTCGCGGCGATCAAGGCGGGGGCGAGCGGTTTCCTGCTCAAGGATGCCGGCCCGGCCCAGCTGATCGAGGCGATCAAGGCCGTGCACTCGGGTGACGCGGTGGTGGCGCCGAGCACGACGCGGAGACTGCTGGACCGGTTCGCGGTGCACCTGCCGGAGCGGGAACCGGTGCGCGACCGGGGACTCGACCTGCTCACCGCCCGCGAGTCCGAGGTGCTGCATCTGGTCGCCCGCGGTCTGTCCAACGCGGAGATCGCCGAGCGGCTGTACGTCTCCGACGCCACAGTGAAAACCCATATGGGACGCATCCTGACGAAGCTGGATCTGCGGGATCGGGTACAGGCGGTCGTCTACGCGTACGAGACGGGTCTGGTCAAGCAAGGACATAATGGTCACAGTGAGTAACATGTCCATTACCTTTTGATGACTGTTCGCGTTCATCCTTGGGTCTTTCCGCAGCCTACCGCTGAGTAGCCGAATAACTACCTTACGTAGCGCATGCCTGACGGCAGGCGTGGCTCAGAACCATGAGCCGACAGGGACGTGCATGTCAGGACGGGCCGCACCGGCCCAGACGTACGGGAGGATTCACATGCTCAGCAAGATCGCCGCCACCGGCGTAGTGGCGGTCGCGGCCGCCGGCGCGATGATGATCGCCACGCCCGCGCAGGCCGACAACTTCACGCGGGGCGACCACTCGATCCTCGGGGGCAACCAGATCTTCGCACCCATCTCGATTCCGATCAACGTGTGCGGCAACTCGGTCGCCGTCATCGGCTTCGCCGGCTCGGGCTGCAAGGGCGGCGCGAAGGTGAAGGGTCACCACGGCTACTGACCGGCCCCGCGCGCGTAGCGCGCTTCGGCACCGGAGCACCGGGACCCGCGTCGAGCGGCCCGGTGCTCCGGCGTCTGCGGCGTCTGCGGCGCTTCGACGGCGATCCGCTGGCGGGTTCCCGGCCGTGGGTTCCTGGCCGGGTGGCGGGAACGGGTAGGAGGACAGGACGACCTGGGCATCCATCAGCCTCGAGTCGTACAAGCCGCCCCGCGAGTAGCCCAAGATCGCAGAGAACGCCACACGAGCGGACGATGGCAGTGCCCGTGCGGATTTCTAGTGTTGAGCGCGTTGTCCGAATTCCACTAGGAGTCCCACGTGAACGGCACTTTCCGCGACGCCACCGCAGAGGGTCGCGCCCCCCGCCCGCCGGCGGAGCCCGATGCCGCCCCCGCCGTCTCGGCCGCAGAGGTGAGCAAGGTCTACGGCACCGGCGACGCGGCCGTACACGCCCTGAGAGGGGTCACCGTCGGCTTCGCCCGTGGCGCGTTCACCGCGATCATGGGGCCGTCGGGTTCGGGCAAGTCGACGCTCATGCACTGCCTGGCCGGTCTGGACGTCGTCACCCGGGGCTCCGTCGTGCTGGGCGATGTCGAGATCACCGAGCTCACCGACAAGCGGCTGACGCTGCTGCGCCGCGAGCGGGTCGGTTTCGTCTTCCAGGCGTTCAACCTGCTGCCCACGCTCACCGCCGAGCAGAACATCCTGCTCCCCGTCGAACTCGCCGGGGGCAGGGCCGACCGGGAGTGGTTCGACCACGTCATCGGCGTACTCGGGCTGCGCGACCGGCTGGCCCACCGCCCGTCGGAGCTGTCCGGGGGGCAGCAGCAGCGGGTCGCCTGCGCCCGCGCGCTGGTCTCCAGGCCTGAGGTCATCTTCGCCGACGAGCCCACGGGCAACCTCGACTCACGGTCCGGTGCCGAGGTGCTCGGGTTCCTGCGCACCTCGGTCCGTGAGATGGGCCAGACGATCATCATGGTCACCCACGACCCGGTGGCGGCGTCCTACGCCGACCGCGTGGTCTTCCTGCACGACGGCGAGGTCGTGTCCGAACTGTACGGCCCCACCTCCGGCGGCGTGCTCGACGAGCTCAAGCGGCTGGGGGACTGATGCTGAAGACCACGCTCGCGGGGCTTCGGGCACGCAAGCTCCGGCTGCTGCTCACCGCGCTCGCCATCACACTCGGCGTCGGCTTCATCACCGGCACGTTCGTGCTCACCGACACCATGCAGGCCGGCTACGACCAGAAGTTCGCCGCCTCCGCCGGCAAGATCGCCGTCGCGGTACGACCGGGGAAGGCGCCCGATCGCAGGCTTCCGGCCGAACTGCTGACGAAGATCCGCTCGGTATCCGGCGTCACGGACGCCCACGGGATCGTGCGCGGAGACTCGCCGCTGCTCGGCAAGGACGGCAGGGCCTTCGGCGATCTGCCGACCGTCGGCCTCTCGCTGCCGGCCGCCGGCGCGCTGCGGCGGTACGACGTCGTGGCCGGAAGGGCGCCGGCCGCCGCCGACGAGGCGGTGCTCCACGAGGACACCGCCAAGTCCACCGGCCACCGCGTCGGCGACACCGTCAAGGTCCTCGGTCCGGACGGCACTCCGCGCGCGTTCCGGCTCGTCGGCACGGTGGATCTGGGCATCGACGGCGATGTGTCCTATCGGGGCGCGGTCGGCTTCACCTCCGCCACCGCCACCGCGATGACCGGCGAGAAGGGCTTCACCGAGATCGACGTCGTCGGCCCGGCCGCCAGGGACGCAGTGGCCACGGCGGTCGGCGGCTCCTACGAGGTGCTCACCGGCCGGCAGCTCGGTGACCGGCTGGCCGCGGAGAACGGCAGCGACACCGCGGTGCTGCGCATCGCCCTGCTGCTCTTCGGGCTGGTGTCCCTGCTGGTGTCGGCCATCGTCATCTACAACACATTCACAATCCTCATCGCCCAGCGCATGCGCGAACTGGCGCTTCTGCGCTGCGTCGGCGCCACCCGCAGGCAGGTCTTCGGCGGGGTCGTCGTCGAGGCGGCGGTCGTGGGGCTGGCCGGCTCGCTGCTCGGTCTCGCCGCCGGAGCCGGACTCGGGGCGGCGGCACTCTCGTTGATCAACTTCCTCGGTGGCGACCTGCCCGTCGGCGCGTTCTCCCTCGGTGTCAGTACCGTCGTGGTGGCGCTGTTCGCCGGGATCACCGTCACGGTGGTCTCCGCTCTGCTGCCGGCAAGGGCGGCCACCCGGGTGGCGCCCATCGCGGCGCTGCGCTCGGAACCGGAGCCGGGCACGGGCCGGCTGCGGATCGGCCGGCCGCGGATCGCGGTCACCGTGCTGCTCGGCGGCCTTGGCCTGGGCCTCGCCGCCGTCGGTGCGCTGGTGGCGCCCACCGGCCCGAGCGCGCTCGTGATGACGGCCGTGGGCGGTGCGCTGGCCTTCCTCGGCGCGATAGCGCTGATGCCGGCCCTGGTGCGGCCGCTGGCCCGGATGATCGGCGCGCTTCCGGCCCGGCTCGCCGGAGTACCCGGCCGGCTGGCGATGGAGAACTCGCGGCGCGCACCCGGACGCACCGCGACCACGACCATCGCACTGACCATCGGCGTCGGCCTGGTCACCCTCTTCGCGGTGCTCGGTGCGAGCGTGAAGGCCACCGCGTCGGAGATGATCCGGGCGCAGTTTCCCGTCGACTACCTACTGCAGACCCAGGTGAGCAGCGACCGGACCATCCCACGGGCGCTGGCCGACGGCCTGCGAGCCGACCCCAGGATCGGCTCGGTGGCCCAGGTGCGCTGGGCGGACGGCCGCCTCGACGGGACCGAACGCCGGATCGGAACGGTCACCAGGTCGGCCATCGGCACGATGATCAAGCCGGAGCCGAAGAGCGGGTCGCTGACCGATCTGCGCCCGGGCACCGTCGCACTGCACCAGGGCGTCGCCGGTGACCGCGTGGCCGGTCAGTCGATCGAGCTGACCACCCGGCAGGGACCGAAGAGGCTGACGGTGGCGGCGGTCTTCGCCGGAGAGGTCCCGTTGCCCGCCGTCCTCGTGCCGGAGCGGGACTTCGACTCCTACTTCGGCGCCCTGGGCGACACCGCGGTCTATCTCAACGCGAAGGACGGTGTGGACGCGGTCGCCGCGCGGTCCGTCGTCGACGCTGCCACCAAGGACCACCCGGCGGTCAGGGTGGCCTCGGCGGCCTCGATCAAGGACCAGTTCAGCGGGGCCATCGACACGATGCTCATGATCTTCGGCGGCCTGCTCGGGCTGGCCATCGTGATCGCGCTGTTCGGCATCGCCAACACGCTGACGCTCTCGGTGGTGGAACGGACCCGGGAATCGGCGCTGCTCAGGGCCCTCGGCCTGACCCGCCGTCAGCTCCGCGGGATGCTCTCCGTGGAGTCCATGATCATGGCGTTGATCGGTGCTCTCACCGGCGTCGTGCTCGGCACGCTGTTCGGCTGGGCCGCCACCCGCGCCGTGCTCGAAGGAGCGCTCTTCCGGCTCCCGTACACGCAGATCCTCGTGTTCATGGCCCTCGCCGCGCTGGCCGGCCTGATCGCCGCCGTCCTGCCCGCCCGGCGGGCCGCCAGAGCCTCCATCGTCGAGTCCCTGGCCGCCGAGTGACCGGCCGCCGGTTCCCGGGCCGCCGAGTGATCGGCCGCCGGTTCCCGGGCCGCCGAGTGATCGGCTGCCGAGCCGAGCGGCCCGCCGGAACCGAGTAGCATGTTTTCGCACGTCCGGTACCCCGGCAGAGGACTGGAACGAAGTGAACGCATTCGATGTGCCATCGCCCATGCCCGTCGGCGGGGACCGGCCTGAGGACCGGCCAGGCCGGCTCGCCGTGGGCGTGGTCGGCGCGGGCCGGGTCGGCACCGCGCTGGGGGCGGCCCTCTCGCGCGCCGGCCACCGCGTCGTGGCGGCGTCGGCGGTGTCGCGCGAGTCGCGTCAGCGGGCCGCCGACCGGTTGCCGGGCGTGGCGCTGACCGACCCCCAGGGAGTCGTGTCCGCCGCCGATCTGGTGTTGCTCACGGTGCCCGACGAGGCCTTGCCACCGCTCGTGGCCGGGCTGGTCGCCACCGAGGTCCCGGTGGCCGGCAAACTGCTGGTCCACACCAGCGGGCGGTTCGGCGTCGGCGTGCTAGAGGCGGCCACCCGGGCCGGCGGGCTGCCGCTGGCGATCCATCCCGCCATGACGTTCACCGGCCGCTCCGAGGACGTGAACCGGCTGGCGGGCATCTCCTTCGGCGTGACGGCACCCGAGCCGCTGCGGCCGGTGGCCGAGGTGCTGGTGGTCGAGATGGGCGGTGAGCCGGTGTGGATCCCCGAGGACCGGCGGTCGCTCTACCACGCGGCGCTGGCCGGCGGGGCCAACCACCTGGTCACCCTCGTGGCCGAGCAGATGGACCTGCTGCGCAGGGCCGGGGTCGACGACCCGGCGCGGATGCTGGGACCCCTGCTCGGAGCGGCGCTGGACAACGCGCTGCGCCTCGGCATGAACGGTCTCACCGGCCCGGTGGCACGCGGCGACGCGGAAACGGTGGCCGATCACATCGCCGAGCTGGCCGAGGTGTCCCCCGAAGGGCGGCGGGCCTACATCGCCCTGGCCCGGCTGACCGCGGACCGGGCGCTCGCCGCCGGCCTGCTCAAGCCGGCGGACGCCGAGCGGCTACTCGAGGCGCTCGCCGACCAATGAGCGAAGTGGAAGGGATCGAGTGGAAGGGAACCAGATCGTGAAACCCCTCGTCGCCGAGACCCGCGAAGAGCTCGCCGCGGCGCGCGCCGACATCCGGGACTGGCCGCTCGCGCTGGTGCCGACCATGGGGGCCCTGCACGAAGGGCACCGGTCGCTGATCCGGCGGGCTCGGAAGATCGCCGATGTGGTCGCGGTCAGCATCTTCGTCAACCCGCTGCAGTTCGGACCGGGTGAGGACCTCGACCGTTACCCCCGCACATTGGACATCGACCTGCGGGTCTGCGCGGACGAGGGGGTCGACCTGGTCTTCGCCCCCACGCTCGACGTGATGTACCCGGCCGCGCCCGAGGTGCGCGTCAGCTCCGGCCGGATGGGCGGGATCGTCGAGGGCGTCCACCGGCCGGGCCATTTCGACGGGGTGCTGACCGTGGTCACGAAGCTGCTCAACCTGGTGCGCCCGACGTACGCCGTCTTCGGGGAGAAGGACGCCCAGCAGCTCGCCCTCATCCGCCGGATGGTCCGCGACCTGGATCTGCCGGTGGAGATCGTCGGCTGCCCGACCGTACGGGAGCCGGACGGCCTCGCGCTGTCCAGCCGCAACCGCTACCTGTCCGAGGCCGAGCGGCGCACCGCGCTCTCGCTGTCCGCCGCGCTCCGGGCCGGGGCCGGCCTGGCCGGCGAGGGCCCCTCGGCCGTGCTGCGGGCCGCTCAGGGGGTTCTGGACGAGGCGGCCGAGGCCGACCCGCCGCTGTCGCCGGACTATCTCTCGCTGGTCGATCCGGTGACGTTCACCGAGGTCGCCGACGGTCACACCGGCCCGGCGGTGCTCGTCGTGGCCGGGCGGGTCGGAGCCACCCACCTGATCGACAACGTCTCGCTGAGCTTTTCCGCCGAGGTGGCGGGCGCCGCTTCCACGGCACCTGCCACGGTCTTCGCCGTGAAGGAGTCCTGATGTTCCGCACGATGTTCAAGTCGAAGATCCACCGTGCCACGGTGACGCAGGCCGACCTGCACTACGTGGGCTCCGTGACCATCGACCGGGACCTCTTGGACGCGGCCGACCTGCTGCCCGGCGAGCAGGTGCAGATCGTCGACATCGACAACGGCGCCCGGCTGGAGACCTACGTCATCGCGGGCGAGCGGGGCACCGGCGTGATCGGCATCAACGGCGCCGCGGCCAGGCTGGTCCAGCCGGGCGATCTGGTGATCATCATCAGCTACGCGGCGATGAGCGACGCGGACGCCCGCGCGTTCGAGCCGCGGGTGGTGCACGTGGACCGGACGAACAAGATCATTCAGCTCGGGTCCGACCCGGCCGAGCCGGTCCCCGGCACGGACCTGATCCGCGGCGACGGTGGCCCGCACGACGCCGGTGTGCCGGCGGGGCCGCCGCTCGGCGCCCGGGAAGGGGTGAGGGGCTGACCCGCGCTCAGGTCTCCTTGGCCCCATGGGTTAGTGTCATTGTGACGAAAAAGGTCACCCCCCGAGGAGGGTCAATGATCCCGCGTCGGCTGATCGCCCCCGATCCAGGCTGGACCGTCGACGCCGACGTCGTCGTGATCGGATCGGGCATCGCAGGGCTCGTGGCCGCTCTGCGGGCCCGTTCGTACGGCCGCGTGCTGCTCGTCACCAAGGCCCTGCTCGACGAGGGCTCGACCCGGTGGGCACAGGGCGGTATCGCGGCCGCGCTCGCCCCGGACGACAGCCCGCAAGACCATCTGCGCGACACGCTCACCGCGGGCGTCGGCCTGTGCGACCCCGAGGCCGTGCGCACGCTGGTGACCGAGGGGCCCGAGGCCGTACGGCGGCTGATCGATCTGGGCACCGACTTCGACCGTACGCGTGACGGCGCGATCGCGCTGACCCGCGAGGGCGGGCACCACCGGCGGCGCATCGCGCACGCCGGCGGCGACGCCACCGGCGCCGAGATCAGCCGCGCCCTGCTCGCCGCCCGCAAGGCCGCCGGCGGCATCGACGTCATCGAGCACGCGCTCGTCCTGGACCTGCTGCTGTCGGAGGGACGTGCCGCCGGGGTCACGCTGCACGTGATGGGGGAGGGGCAGTGCGACGGCGTCGGCGCGGTGCGGGCGCGAGCGGTCGTGCTCGCCACCGGAGGCCTGGGGCAGGTGTTCTCGGCCACCACGAATCCGGAGGTGTCCACCGGCGACGGGGTCGCGCTGGCGCTCAGGGCCGGTGCCGACGTCACCGACCTCGAGTTCGTGCAGTTCCACCCGACCGTGCTCTGGCTCGGTGCCGGCGCCCGGGGCCAGCAGCCGCTGATCTCCGAGGCGGTGCGCGGCGAGGGCGCCCACCTCGTCGACGCGGCGGGCGAGCGGTTCATGGTGGGGCGGCACGAGCTCGCCGAACTGGCCCCCCGGGACGTCGTCGCCAAGGGGATCATGAACCGGATGCGCGAGACCGGTGCGTCGCACATGTTCCTCGACGGACGCCATCTCGGCGCGGCGGCGTGGGAGCGGAGGTTCCCCACCATCCTGGCCAGCTGCCGAGACCACGGCGTCGACCCGGTCACCGAGCCGATCCCGGTGGTGCCCGCCGCCCACTACGCCAGCGGAGGGGTGCGCACGGACCTGTGGGGCCGGACGTCGGTGCCGGGGCTGTACGCCTGCGGCGAAGTCGCCTGTACGGGCGTGCACGGCGCGAACCGGCTGGCGTCCAACTCGCTGCTCGAAGGGCTGGTCTTCGCCGAGCGGATCGGGACGACCCTCGGTGCCGAGCTCGCGGATCCGGCGGCCGCGCCGCGTGCGACGGCGAGATCACGGCGGACGAGGGGCGGGCTCGCCGTCGTACCTTCTCCGGAGGCGGGAACGGCCGTACTGACCTCGCCGGGCGCCGGCCTGCTGGCACCGGAGGTCCGCGACGAGGTGCAGCGGGTGATGACGGCCCACTCCGGCGTCCTGCGCAGCGCCGAGGGGCTGCGGACCGCCGAGCGCGAGCTGGCCGCCCTGGCCGCGCGCAACTCCGGCGAGCCGGGCGTGGCGGCGTGGGAGGCCACGAACCTGCACACCGTCGCGACCGCGATCGTGCGGGCTGCGCTCACGCGTGAGGAGACGCGCGGCAGCCACTGGCGCGAGGACTTCCCCGGCCGGGCCGACGACGCCTGGCAGGGCCATCTCGTGTCGCACATGGACGGTGCCGGACTGAGCACGGTCTACGAATCCGGACGGTCCGGGCATCGCGTGACGGCGATCGGCTGAGGGAGACGACATGACACCGGAGCCCGCCGGGCGCCTGCGGGCCGCCGGCCTGGATCCACAGGCCGTGCGCGACCTGATCTCGGCCGCGCTGGCCGAGGACGGCGAGGCCGACGTCACGAGCGAGCCGATCTTCGGCGCGCACGAGGTGTCCACGGGTGACTTCACCGCGCGCGAGCACGGGGTGGCCGCCGGTCTGCCGGTCGCCGAGGCGGTCTTCGCGCTGCTCGCCGAGCGGGCCGGCGGGGAAGGCGCGGGCACCGGACCAGGCCCGGAGGTCTTCCGGGTCGAGGTCAGGGTTTCGGACGGGGACCGGGTCGGGCCCGGTGACGTGCTGCTCACCGTGACCGGGCCGACCCGAGCGCTGCTCCGTGCGGAGCGCACGGTGCTCAACCTGCTCACGCACCTGTCCGGGATCGCTTCGGCCACCCGGCGGTGGGTCGACGCGGTCGAGGGCACGAAGGCCCGGGTCCGCGACACCCGCAAGACCCTGCCCGGGCTCCGGTCGCTGCAGAAGTACGCCGTGAGGTGCGGCGGCGGCGTCAACCACCGGATGGGCCTCGAGGACGCCGCACTGATCAAGGACAACCACGTCGCCGCCGCCGGCTCGGTGACGAGGGCGTACGAGGCCGTACGGTCCCGCTTCCCGGATCTGCTCGTCCAGGTCGAGTGCGACACGCTCGAGCAGGTCGAAGAGGCGCTCGCGGCCGGTGCGACGGCCATCCTGCTCGACAATATGACGGACGGGCGGATGGCCGAGGCGGTGCGCATGGCCGGGGATCGCGCGGAGCTCGAGGCCAGTGGCGGGCTCACCCTGGACAGGGCTCGAGACGTGGCCGTGACCGGTGTCGACTACCTTGCCGTGGGTGCGTTGACGCATTCGGCGTCCGCCCTCGACATCGGTCTCGACTTCGTCCCCCGGAGCCGAGGCTGACGACGGGTGACAGCAGGTCGGCGCGCACGGGCGCGCACCACGGCACAATGCGCGACACAGGACGCGACCATGAACACAGCGGGGACTTGATGCTGCTCACGATCGACGTTGGCAATACCCAAACCGTCCTCGGGCTGTTCGAGGGCGATGAGGTGATCGAACACTGGCGGATCAACACCGACGCGCGGCGTACCGCCGACGAGATCGCCGTGGTCCTCCAGGGGCTGGTGCAGCAGAGCCCCCTGCTCGCCGGCACAGACATCAGCGGCATCGCGCTGTGCTCCACCGTGCCGTCCGTACTCCACGAGATGCGGGAGATGTGCCGCCGCTACTACGGCGACGTCTCAGCGGTCATCGTGGAGCCGGGAGTGAAGACCGGGGTCCCGGTCCGCATGGACAACCCCAAGGAGGTCGGCTCCGACCGGATCGTCAACGCGCTCGCCTCGGTCCACCTGTACGGAGGCCCGGCGATCGTCGTCGACTTCGGCACCGCGACGACCTTCGACGCGGTTTCGGCCAAGGGGGAGTACGTCGGCGGCGCGATCGCCCCCGGCATCGAGATCTCGGTCGACGCGCTGTCGGCCCGGGGAGCCCAGCTGCACAAGGTCGAGCTGATCCGGCCGCGCAGCGTGATCGGAAAGAACACGGTCGAGGCGCTGCAGTCGGGGATCATCTACGGTTTCGCCGGCCAGGTCGACGGGGTCGTGGAGCGGATGTCGGAGGATCTCGCCGACAATCCCGAAGACGTCACCGTGGTCGCCACCGGGGGCCTCGCCCCGCTGGTGCTGCGAGAGGCCCGCAGCATCGACGTCTTCGAGCCGTGGCTGACCCTCATCGGCCTGCGCCTGGTCTACGAACGGAACATCACCGCGCCCTGACCCCGCGCTGCCCCGAGGTGCGGACGCTGTGGGAAGTGATTCGCCTGCCGTACGACGGGGTCGATAGCCTCTTGGCGTGAGCGAAGAGACCTACGACGACCTGCCGGACCAGATGCGGGTCCGCAGGGAAAAGCTGGACCGCCTCCGGGAGACGGGCGTCGACCCCTACCCTGTCGGCTTCCCGCGTACGACGACGATCGCGGAGGTCCGGGCCAAACACGGGGAGCTAGAGGCGGACGTCGCGACCGGCGAGCGGGTCGGCGTCGTGGGGCGGGTCGTCCTCGCGCGCAACACCGGAAAGCTCTGCTTCGCCACCATCCGCGACGGTGGCGGCGACATCCAGATCATGCTCTCCCTCGCGAGCGTCGGCGCGGAGACCCTCGAGGCATGGAAGCGCGACGTCGACCTCGGTGATCACGTCGGCGTCGAGGGAGAGGTCATCACCTCGCGGCGCGGCGAGCTGTCGATCATGGCGGACCGGTTCGCGATCACGTCGAAGTGCCTGCGGCCGCTACCGGAGAAGCACGCCGGGCTGACCGATCCCGAGGCCCGGGTCCGGTACCGCTACGTCGATCTCATCGTCAACGACGAGGCGCGCCGCATGGCCCGGGTGCGCAGCGACACGGTGCGGGCGGTCCGCGACTTCTGGCACGACGAGGGCTATCTCGAGGTCGAGACCCCGATGCTGCAGCCGGTACACGGCGGCGCGACGGCCCGGCCGTTCAAGACCCACATCAATGCCTACGACATGGACCTCTACCTGCGGATCGCGATCGAGCTGTACCTCAAGCGGCTCGTCGTGGGCGGGATCGACAAGGTCTTCGAGGTCAGCCGGAACTTCCGCAACGAGGGCGCCGACTCGACGCACAACCCCGAGTTCACGATGGTCGAGGCCTACGGCACCTACCTCGACTACAACGACATGGCCGACCTCACGCAGCGGATGTACCAGAAGGCGGTCGTCGCGGCGCTCGGCACGACGGTGGTCGTGCACGACGCTCCCGTCGGGCCGGGGCGCGGCGGCGAGACCCGGCGGCACGAGATCGATCTGGGCGCCGGGGCATGGCCGCGGATCACCCTGTACGGCTCGGTCTCCGAGGCCCTGGGCGAGGAGGTCGACCCGGGCACGCCGCTGGAGAAGGTCCGGCAGCACGCGGACCAGCGGGAGATCAAGTGGGACCCCAAGTGGGGGCAGGGGCGGCTCGTACAAGAGATCTTCGAGGCGCTCGTCGAGCACACCCTCGTGCAGCCGACGTTCGTCATGGACTATCCGCTGGAGACCTCCCCGCTCACCCGCCAGCACCGCGAGGACCCGCGGCTCACCGAGAAGTGGGACCTGATCGGTTTCGGCACCGAGCTCGGCACCGCCTATTCCGAGCTGATCGATCCCATTGAGCAGCGGCGCCGGCTCACCGAGCAGTCACTTCTCGCGGCCGGCGGGGACCTCGAGGCGATGCAGCTCGACGAGGATTTCCTGCGGGCGCTGGAATACGCCATGCCGCCGACCGGCGGAATGGGGGCCGGGATCGACCGGATGATTATGGCCTTCACCGGCAAGAACATCCGCGAGACCATCCTCTTCCCACTGGTCAAGCCTGAATAGTGCTGCATTGAGCTGATATTCGCCCTTATATGGGCACCTGGGGTTGTTTAGGCGGAATCACGGGTGACCAGCTCGGGCGTGAGGACGACATGGCGGTGCCGGTGGTCGATGCCCTCGGCGGCCTCGGTCAGTGCCAGCCGCGCCGCGGCCCGGCCGAGTTCCTGCCGTGGCTGCCGTACGGTCGTCAGCGGCACCGCCGCCGTCGCCGCGAGCTCGATGTCGTCGTAGCCGATGACGGCGATCTCCTCCGGCACCTTGACGCCGCACCGCAGCAGCTCGTTGATCACTCCGATCGCGAGCAGGTCGTTGGCGCAGAAGACGGCGCTGGGCGCGGGAGTCAGGTCGATCAGCCGGCGCGCGGCCTGCTGGCCCGCGGTGGCGGTCATCGTGTCCTGAACCAGCGTGAGCAGCTCAGTGCCGCCCTCGCGGGCCAGTGCCCTGCGGGCGCCGTCGTGCCGTTCCGTGGTCGGATCGGAGTCCGGACCGCCGGTCACGAAGGCGATGCGGTCGCGGCCCAGCGCGTGCAGACGGCTCACGGCGATGTCGCCGCCGGCCGCGTGGTCGACCCGGACCGAGCAGACATCGGTGGGGTGCTGATGGCGATCCAGCACCACGACGACCAGTCCTTGGGCCCGTAGCCAGGAGAGCCGGTCGTCATCGAGGCCGACCGGCGTGATGAGCACGCCGGCCACCCGCTGCTCGACGAGCAGCTCCAGGGCCCGGCGCTCCTTGTGCGTCGAGCCGTTGCTCGTGCACCAGATCACGTCGACGTCGTCGGCGTTCAACGCGGACTCGGCGCCTTGGGCGACGTCGGTGTAGTACGGGTTGGCGACGTCCTCGATCAGGACGCCGAACGCGCGGCTCCGCGTGGGCGGGCCCTGTCGGAGCCGGCGGGCCGACTCGTTCCGGACGAAACCAAGATCGTCGATCGCCGAAAGGACCCGGGCACGGGTCTCTTCGGCCACGAGATCTGGCCGGTTTAGGACATTCGAAACTGTCCCAACTGAAACTCCGGCACGCTTCGCGACCTCGCGAATGCTGGCTTGCGGCAATGCACTCCTTGCCGAATCTCGACGAGTTTTCGCAGGTTAGCAGCTTGCGCGGGACAAACCCGGCGGTGCTATGTAACTGTACAGAGTCTTATGCCCGCACATTGTTATCTTTGAGCGCTTGACGGTCCGGATCTGGCCGCCTAGCGTTCCGGACCGAAGCGTAGCTTGAAACGATTCACGGTCTCGGTCTGGGCGGCGGACGTGAGGGGACGGGTGGAAGAGGCTGCAACTACGACCCTCCCCGGAGATCACGCCCTCGCCACTGGTGTGACCGGGGCGCTTCCCCGTGCACCCGTGGAAGCGTCTCAGTTCGCCGGGCTAACGACCGGGCCGTTAAACAGAGTTCCCCCACGGTGTCTCGTATCCGGTTCAACGGCCGACTCCGGCCATCTGCGTCACCCCCTGACCGGCTCGGGACCAGCCGACTCTGGGCTCGCTCTCGAACTGCGCTTCGATCTAGGCCTACCCGTGCCTATGCAGCTACCTGCTGCATCCCCGCAGTCATCACAGCGGACGAGGGAGGACGGAGTGGAACAGGCCACACTCACACGGCGTGGCATGGAGGATCAACGTCTGAGCGAGGAGGAGCTGAGGTTGCTCGCGCAGATCGCCAGCGGTGTCACGGCCGACGTGGCGGCACGCAAGCTTGAGCTGAGCGCAAGGACTCTGCGGCGGCGGCTGCGGACGATTTGTGATCGTCTCGAGGTCAACACCCCTATCGAGGCCGTTGTGTGGGCGGCTCGGAGACAACTGATCTGAGCATCGGACCGTCGCGGCGGTCCTGCTGAACGGCCTGCACCGGCCGAACCGACCCGCACTGGGGGTCTTCGCTTCCGGGGGAGCGGAGGATCCGAACGGCGTGCGGCGGGGCTGGTCTCCGCGAGGAGATCAGCCCCGCCCCGGGCTTCTGGCGGCGTGCCGCGATGCGCGCCGTACGGGCTCGGCCGATCAGCGGCGCCGATCGCCGGCCGCAAGGGCTCGGGCCGAACGTCCGCCATGAGGGCTCAGGCCACTCGAACGCCCCCGGCGAACGGCCGCCCGGCCATCGGGCTGATCTTCACCACGTCGCCGGTCTGCGGTGCGTGGAGCATTTTGCCGCCGCCGACGTACATGCCCATGTGGTGCAGGTCGGAGTAGAAGAACACCAGGTCGCCCGGCTGCAGATCGTTCATTGACGCGATCCGGGTACCGGAGTTCCACTGGCTGCCCGTGTAGTGCGGCAGGCTGATGCCGACCTGCTTGTAGGCCCACATCGTGAGGCCTGAGCAGTCGAAGGTGCTCGGGCCCGCGGCCCCCCACACGTACGGCCGGCCCAGCTTGCTCATGGCGAGCCGCAGTGCCTGGGCGGCCTTGCCGTTGCCGGTGACCGGCAGGCTCGCGATCTGGCCGGGCGCCTTGTCGATCAGCTTGCCCCGCACCTTGTCGTAGAGCGCCTCGACCTTTTTCTTCTTTTTCTCGATCTCGCTCTTGAGGCTCTGCGCCTGGTTCGCGCGGTCCTGAGCGGCCTTACGCGCCCGCTGGGTGGCCTGCATGGCCTGGGCGAGGGTCTGGACCTCGGTGCCCTCCTGGGCGGCGAAGAAGTGCAGTGTGGCGGCCTGGTCGAGCATCGCCTGCGGGTCCTGCGCGGTGGCGAAGGCGACGGTCTGGTCGACGCCGCCCTTCATGTAGCTGTCGGCTGCGAGGCGTCCGACCTTCTGCTGAACGGCCTGCAGCGCCACCTCCTGCCGCCGCGCGTTGTCGGCGGCGACCGCGGAGGCCCGCTGTGCCTGCTGGAATCGGACCTTGAGTCCGTTGAACTGCTCGGAGAGCTGCTCGAGCTGGTTGGCCAGCTTGGTGGCCTGCGCCTTCAGCTCCTTGACCGTGGGCTCCGGTTCGGCGTGTCCGACGCCGCTGGGGAGGGCGATGGTGACCGCGAAGAAAGCACCGGCGATCGCGACCATCCGGTTCCGGAACCGCCCAGGCCGGGTAAGGCCAGGGGCGGGAACGACCGGCTGGGGTGCGCGCTGACCGGCGTGCACGCGTTTCGGGCGCGCTGGCTCCACTAAGACTCCTCTCCTCAGCCGCCTACCGGGTTAGCTGACGGGTTCGGGCCGGAGCAGCCCTACCAGTGGCACGCGTCGAGGCGTGCGTGGATTCACCCCAGGGGAAGGTGGGTCCCCGGCTCTCGGAGCGCTGGATGCGTCCCTTGGACTCGGCGGGTCTGCAACCACTCATGTGGCTGCTGATGACAGCGCTGGAGATTAACGGAGTCTGGAGCGAATGCCAACCGGAACATGCGAAATCGCAGGTCGTAGCGGTGTGGTGACCGTACGGCTATGCGCTCGTGGCTCATCTGTGATGTGAACTTCATCACCTATGTGGAAGCCGCTCGGGTCACCTGCCCGTGTTTGTACAGGGCGTTCCGCGGTCGCGCGCGGCACGTAATTAGTTGTCGACGCTGGGTAAAGGACCGTTGACGAGCGACGTCGCGGCCGGTTCCGCGCGATCGGCCCGCGCTCCGGTACGGGACGGTTCGTGTCTGCGCGATGGCTCCGGGGCACTACCCTCACCTGCTTGTGGAAGTCACGATCCGGCGGGCGCGCACCTCTGATGTCCAGGCCATCGGCCGGCTCGTCGATCTCTATGCCGGATCCGGGCGGCGGATGCTGAGAAAGAGCGTCGTGACGCTCTTCGAGGACGTCCAGGAGTTCTGGGTCGCCGATGACGTGGAACGCGGCGTCGTCGGCTGCGGTGCCCTCCATGTCATGTGGAAAGACCTGGCCGAGGTCCGTTCGGTTGCGGTTGAT
Organism: Actinomadura alba; assembly: GCF_014323705.1. GTDB lineage: Bacteria > Actinomycetota > Actinomycetes > Streptosporangiales > Streptosporangiaceae > Actinomadura_C > Actinomadura_C alba. Next base: position 24,027 of record NZ_JABVEC010000016.1, on the reverse strand, counting down.
CCGGATTGTGGCGGTCGGGGGATCGGACACCGTATCGTGAGCCGACTGCTCGAAACCGCCCGAGAACTAGACGTGCGCCGGGTGTTCTGTCTTACGTTCCAGGTGGGGTTCTTCGTGCGTCATGGCTTCCAGCCGATCCACGGGACTCCGGTTTCGCCTGAGGTCTACGAGGAGCTTCTCCGTTCTTATGACGAAGGCGTCGCGGAGTTTCTCGACCTAGACCGGGTCAAGCCGAATACGTTGGGGAATACCCGGATGTTGCTCCGCTTGGAGGATGATGATGAGTGAACCCCCTTATGGCGGGCGTCGGCACTCGCCCCAGCGGTCCGGCGATCCGTCTTACGGATCCCCGGCGTACGGTCACTCCCCCTACGGTGCGTCGCAGCGGCAGGATCACTACGGGCACCAACCGCAGTACGACTCATACGGTTCATATGCCGCCGGGCCGTCCCCGGCGGCTGATCTGCCGCTGGCGCCCATTCACCGCCGGGCGGGCGCGCGGGTCATGGACAACGTTCTCGTCGCTGTTTTCGGATTCGCGCTCATTCTGCCGATTGCGATCGGCGCGCTGGGTCTGGACAGCCCCGGCAGCAAGACCAGGGATGAGGGCGGCGTCTGGACCTGGCCGATCATCTTCGTCCTCTTCACGGTCTTGTCTCTACTGCCCTTCCTGTATGAGGCGGTCCAGCTCGGCGTTTGGGGACAGACCCTCGGCAAACGGTGGTTCGGCCTACGTGTCGTAAAGGTCGACCCGGCCGGTGACCCTCTGGACGTCTTCACCGCCGTCTGGCGGCCGGCGATCAACCATGTGGTCTACCAATTGGGATTTTTCTTCTTCCTCATCCTTGCGGTGAAAGTCTTCGACTTCGCCGCCTACGGTGTGCTGCTGGTATCGCTCGGCACGCTCGTGGCGTACCTTTGGGCGATCTGGGACCGGCCGCTGAATCAGGCCGTGCACGATCGCTTCGCCGGCACCATCGTGATCGACGATCGAGTCGAGTGGGAGTAGACCGGCCGGTCGCAGGGCCCCCTGCCCCAGCGGTCGGCGAGACGGCCGAGCCGGGGCAGCGCCTTTTGGCCAGGGTCGCCGACACCCTCATCGTCGGTGTGCCGGTGGTCCTGCTCACGCACGCGACACTGCCGCAGGCCACGGCCGAGATCGTGGCGTCGGTCGGACTGGCCGGCCTCTTAATGCTGTACGAATCCGTGCAGCTCGCGCGGTGGGGACAGACGCTCGGGAAGCGGCTGGCCGGTGTCGCCGTCGTGCCCGCCGGGCCCCAGGGGCCCGAGGACGGCCCCCTGGGATTGGGCCGGGCGGTGCTCCGATCGGCCGTCTACGCGTTGCCCATCGCGGCCCGTCCGGTGCCGGTCCTCGGAGCGATGGCCGGCGTGTTCTGGGTCGCCAACGCGGCTCTGCTGTTCGAGCGGCCCCGGCGACAGGCGCTCCACGACCGCGTCGCCCGCACGTTGGTCGTACGGGTGAGGAGTGGGCGCTAAGCCTTGCCCCGTAAGGCTTAATAGGGATCGACCGGACATGTAGGGCACCCGTTAAGGCGACCTTGGAACCGGTATTTTCTGCCGTCCGAGGCGGTCGAGAATCATCGTGTCGGCGGCCCGCCCCTCCCGGTGCCGTCCCCGCCTCGCCGCCGGAAATCGCTTGCCGGGGAGCGATCTCACTGGGGCATCACCTGCTTGTGTGGAGACACAGGACAATTCACTACGAGTGCCCCACCGCGTACCGCCTCTTCTGTACCTTGGTCTTCTGGCGGTGTTCTGACCGCGACGGGCGAGATGAGCGGCAACGCGTATCCCCCGTCCCATGGCAGAACGGGTCTCCCGGCGAGTAAGACGGGATTCGTTGGTCTGATTACGTTGCGTTACCGCGACTCGGATGGAAACTCCGTACGGGCCCCTGAATTGTCATCTGCAAGCGCATCGGTATATCTTTGAGATGCGAATGCAGTTTGCTCCGGCGGAAAGGTCTGTCCCCATGGCACAGAAGGTTCAGGTGCTTCTCGTCGACGACCTCGACGGTGGCGAGGCGGACGAGACCGTGTCGTTCTCGCTCGATGGCGCCACCTATGAGATCGATCTCAGTGGTTCCAACGCAAAGAGGCTGCGGGATTCACTGCAGCCGTTCGTGGACCACGCGCGGAAGGCGGGCGCCGCCCGGCGTCGCCGTACCCGTGGTGCGTCCAGTCGTGAGCGCAGCGCGGATATACGCGCTTGGGCGAAGTCGCGCGGCATCAAGGTCAACGAGCGTGGTCGTATCCCGGCGTCCGTCGTGGAACAGTACGAGGCCGCTCACTGAGAGTTTGACCGCCAAGAACGGCCCGCCACCTCGTTCAGGTAGGCGGGCCGTTCGGTCTTGGCGGGGGCGGGCCCGGGCGATCCGCCGGTGCCGGTGCCCGCCCGGGCGTCCGTCGGCGCGGACGAGCCGGCGAAGACCCCGTTCGCTTGGGGCGTAGCGGGAACATGACGCACCGATGCGGTAGTTGGATGAGGATGAACAGAGCTTAGCTGGGGAACGTCTCTCGGTGAGAGTGCACCGGGCGGACCTCCTCGGGGCGGGCTAGCATGCGGAAGGACAAGACCGGACATCCCGGCCCCTGTTCGACCGCTCTGTGAGGAGCGACGACATGTTCGAAAGGTTCACCGACCGCGCGCGGCGGGTTGTCGTCCTGGCTCAGGAAGAGGCCAGGATGCTCAACCACAACTACATTGGCACCGAGCACATCCTCCTGGGGCTGATCCACGAGGGTGAGGGTGTCGCTGCCAAGGCCCTGGAGAGCCTGGGGATCAGTCTTGAGGCCGTGCGTCAGCAGGTCGAAGAGATCATTGGTCAGGGGCAGCAGGCGCCGTCGGGGCACATCCCCTTCACGCCACGCGCCAAGAAGGTTCTTGAGCTGTCGTTGCGTGAGGCGTTGCAGCTTGGTCATAACTACATCGGCACTGAGCACATCCTCTTGGGCTTGATCCGTGAGGGTGAGGGCGTTGCGGCCCAGGTGCTGGTGAAGCTCGGCGCGGACCTGAACCGGGTGCGCCAGCAGGTGATCCAGTTGCTGCACGGCTATCAGGGCGGCAAGGAGGCTGCGGCGTCCGGCGGCCCGTCCGAGTCCGCTCCCTCGACGTCCTTGGTGCTCGACCAGTTCGGCCGCAACCTCACTCAGGCGGCCCGCGAAGGCAAGCTCGACCCGGTCATCGGCCGGGACAAGGAGATCGAGCGGGTCATGCAGGTCCTCAGCCGCCGCACCAAGAACAACCCGGTGCTGGTCGGCGAGCCCGGCGTGGGCAAGACCGCCGTTGTGGAAGGCCTTGCGCAGAAGATCGTCAAGGGTGAGGTGCCCGAGACGCTCAAGGACAAGCAGCTCTACACCCTCGACCTGGGCGCTCTGGTGGCGGGTTCGCGCTACCGGGGTGACTTCGAGGAGCGACTGAAGAAGGTCCTCAAGGAGATCCGCACCCGCGGCGACATCATCCTGTTCATCGACGAGCTCCACACCCTGGTGGGTGCGGGCGCCGCCGAGGGCGCCATCGACGCCGCCAGCATCCTCAAGCCGATGCTGGCCCGTGGCGAGCTGCAGACCATCGGCGCGACGACGCTCGACGAGTACCGCAAGCACCTGGAGAAGGACGCCGCCCTCGAGCGGCGCTTCCAGCCGATCCAGGTCGCCGAGCCGTCGCTGTCGCACACGATCGAGATCCTCAAGGGCCTGCGGGACCGCTACGAGGCCCACCACCGCGTCTCGATCACCGATGGCGCGCTGGTCGCGGCCGCGCAGCTGGCCGACCGCTACATCAGCGACCGGTTCCTGCCGGACAAGGCGATCGACCTCATCGACGAGGCCGGTTCGCGGATGCGCATCCGCCGGATGACCGCGCCGCCGGACCTGCGCGAGTACGACGAGAAGATCGCCGATGTTCGCCGGGAGAAGGAATCGGCGATCGACGCCCAGGACTTCGAGAAGGCCGCCGCGCTCCGCGACAAGGAGAAGCAGCTGCTGGGGCAGAAGGCGCAGCGGGAGAAGGAGTGGAAGGCCGGCGACATGGACATTGTCGCCGAGGTGGGGGAGGAGCTGATCGCCGAGGTCCTGGCGACGGCCACCGGCATCCCCGTCTTCAAGCTCACCGAGGAGGAGTCCGCCCGGCTGCTGCGGATGGAGGAGGAGCTGCACAAGCGCGTCATCGGCCAGAACGATGCGATCAAGGCGCTTTCGCAGTCGATCCGCCGTACCCGCGCCGGCCTCAAGGACCCCAAGCGCCCGGGTGGCTCGTTCATCTTCGCCGGTCCGTCCGGTGTCGGTAAGACCGAGCTGTCCAAGACGCTGGCCGAGTTCCTGTTCGGTGACGAGGACGCCCTCATCCAGCTGGACATGTCCGAGTTCATGGAGAAGCACACCGTCTCGCGGCTGTTCGGCTCCCCGCCCGGCTACGTCGGGTACGAGGAGGGCGGCCAGCTGACCGAGAAGGTGCGGCGCAAGCCGTTCTCGGTGGTCCTGTTCGACGAGATCGAGAAGGCCCACCCGGACATCTTCAACTCGCTGCTGCAGATCCTCGAGGACGGCCGGCTGACCGACGCCCAGGGGCGGGTGGTCGACTTCAAGAACACCGTCATCATCATGACGACGAACCTGGGCACCCGGGACATCTCCAAGGGCCTGTCCATGGGGTTCGCCCGGGCAAACGACGACCAGGGTGACTACGACCGGATGAAGTCCAAGGTCGAGGAGGAGCTCAAGCAGCACTTCCGGCCCGAGTTCCTCAACCGTGTCGACGACACCGTGGTCTTCCACCAGCTGACCCCGAAGGAGATCATCCAGATCGTGGATCTGATGATCGCCAAGGTGGACGAGCGGCTCAAGGACCGCGACATGGGCCTCGAGTTGCAGCAGGACGCCAAGGACCTGCTGGCCGAGCGGGGCTACGACCCGGTGCTCGGCGCCCGGCCGCTGCGTCGCACGATCCAGCGGGAGATCGAGGACAACCTGTCCGAGAAGATCCTGTACAGCGAGCTCAAGGCCGGTCAGATCGTGATCGTCGGAGTCGAGGGCACCGGCGAGAAGGCCAAGTTCACCTTCCGGGGTGAGCCCAAGCCGAACGGCGTCCCGGACGCGCTGCCCACCGTGGGTGCGACCGTCGACGACACGATCAACTTCAACAAGGACTGACCCGGTCAGAGACTGCACGAGGCCCCGCACGAAAGTGCGGGGCCTCGTCGTCATTGGCCTGATGGCCGCCAACAGCGCATCAGCCCCTGATCTGCCGCTCGCGGGCATGACTGATTCGTACAAGCCACGGCCGGGACCGGTCGGCCACCATGGCGGCATGGAAACCTATCTGGCCGCGGCTTCGGACTTCATGGCCGCGCACGCACGGCTGCTCGACCGCCGGCGCTTCGACCTTCAGCTGGGCCGGTGCCGGCCCGACGACGTGCTCACGGCGCTGGCCGCCTACCGCAACGCCGACGGCGGTTACGGATGGGGGCTCGAGCCCGATCTGCGGGCCCGGGGCAGCCAGCCCGGTGGTGCGTTGCACGCGTTCGAGGTGCTGGAGGAGGTCGGGCCGGTCGGCGCTGATGACGCGAGGCGGCTGTTCGACTGGCTCGGCTCGATCACGCTGGCCGACGGGGGTCTGCCGTTCGCCCTGCCGATCCCCGAGGACGAGACCGCGGGCACCGCGCCCTGGTGGCTCGAGACCGATCCGCTGGAATCGTCACTCCACGCGACGGCCATGCTGGCCGGAATCGCCCACCGTGTGGCCCGGAACGATGAGAACTTGCGTCGTCACGCGTGGCTGGAAGGCGCGAGCGCCTACACCCTGCGGAAGATCACGGAACTGGACGGACCGCCTCATGCCATCGAGTTCGCCTTCGTCCTTCGCTTCCTCGACGCGGCGCACGACCGGCTGCCCGGCGCCGCCGCCGAACTCGCGCGGCTCGGCGGGTTCCTGCCCACGTCCGGAGTGCTGCCGGTCGAAGGCGGCGTGGAGGGCGAGGCGATCCGCCCGCTGGACTTCTCGCCGTACCCCGGCGGGCCGCTGCGGGACCTGTTCGCGGCCGAGGTGATCACCGCCGAACTGGCCCGGCTCGCGTCGCAGCGGCAGAGCGACGGCGGCTGGATCGTGGACTGGGTTGCTCGGTCCCCGGCAGGGGCCCTGGACTGGCGGGGGTGGGCAACCGTACGTGCGGTCATGATCCTGCGTGCCCACCCGCCGTCCTGACCCCGGCCCACGGCCGGCGGGCGCTCAGGAGGCGAGCGCCACGCCCTTGGTGATCGCCGGGCGGCCGACGCGGCTGCTGAGCGATTGCACATCCATGATCGCCGAGGAGATCGTGCCCTGGTGACTGAATGTCGGACCCGGCTGAGAGGCTGCCCGCGAACGAACCCGTGGCAGCGGAAGGGCGGCCCGATCCATGCCGATCCACGTAGCCGGTCGACGCCGGTCGCGAGCCTCGATCGAGGCGGCTCATCCGGGGGCGATGGTCCTCGATGTCACCTCGCGGGCCGAGGCGCCGTGGGTGCGTCTCAGCCCCTTCTATCCGCACGGTGACATCCCGGTGCCGTTCTCTCCGGGAGTGACGAGCCAGTCCGTGGAGGGCGTCTGGCAGGCGCTCAAGGTCTTCGCGACCACGGACGTCGACCCGGCCAAGCTGGAGATCACGTCGATGAAGGGGCTGAAACGAACCGTACGCAAGCACGGTGACGTGCTCGGCCACCGCCGGGGCCTGACCGACGAGGCGCTGCTCTCGTACGAGGACGCTCGCCGGTCGATCTACCTGCCGACCTACCGTTGGGTGCTGGAGCACCAGGCCGCCGACCTGGTCGGCGAGTTGCGAACGCTGAGCCGCACGCGCGATGTCGTCCTGCTCGACTACACGACCAACGGCGACATCGCCGATCTCGCGGCCCCGCTGTCCCACGCCGCCCTCGTCCGCCTGTACGTGGAGGACCGGTGGCCGGCGGATCGCGTCGGGGCATGACTGCCCCTGCCCGGGTGGGTGCCCGGTCGGGGATGCTGGGTGGGCGACGTGGATCAGCCCATTCGGCTATGTCCGGCCCACCCGGCCGACTACGACCGCATTGCGCCGGTCATGGACGACTGGTGGGGGCGGCCGGTCCATGCCGCCCTGCCGCGGTTGTTCCTCGATCACTTCTTCCAGACCAGCCTCGTCGCGGAACAGGGCGATGACCTGGCCGGCTTCCTGGTCGGTCTGCTCTCCCCGTCGACCGACCGGATGGTGTTCCGACACAGCCTCGCAGAGACACTGCCGCCGCTCGACCGGACGTGACAACGCGGGAACGCGTCGCGTGTCTCTTTAATATGACCGAACTGTCTGTGGATGGGTGCGTGGAACCGATGGCCGGCCCCGCCGACGATCGGGAGGTGGCGTTCGACGAGCTCTTCCGGGTCCATTACCAGCGGTTGGTACGGCTGGCGGCGCTGCTGGGCGCCGATGACCCCGAGGACGTCGCCCAAGAGGCGTTCGCCCGGTTCTACCGGAAGTCCCATCGGCTGGACGATGGGAACGCGGCGTTCGACTACCTCCGCTCGACCGTCTTCAACCTGACCCGCAACCGGCTCCGCCATTTGCGGGTCTCCAGGCGGCGGCGGCCGCCACCGCCGGTGGACGCCACCCCCGCGGACCAGATCGCGATTGTGCGCGAGGACCATCGCGAGCTGCTGGGCGCGCTGGACAGGTTGCCGCGCAAGCAACGCGAGACCCTCGTGCTCCGCTACTGGCTGGATCTGTCCGAACAGCAGATCGCCCAGATGATGGGCATCTCCGCCGGCACGGTGAAGTCGCACGCGCACAGAGGCATGAAAGCCCTGAAGACGAGGCTCGGAGAGCAGACATGAAAACCGTAGAGGAGCAACTGCGCGATGCCCTGCGGAGCAGGGCCGAGACCTTCACGTCGGACCCGGCGGCGATCGTGCACGTACGGCGGCGGGTCCGGCGCCGGCGCCGGCGCATCGCCATCGGCGTCATCGTGCCGGCCGCCATCGCGGCCGCCGGCATCGTCCCCGCCGCGACGCTGATGAAGGGCACCGGTGAATCCGGCGGGGGAACCGTGACGGCCGCGCGGCCCACCCCCGAGGCGCCCCGCGGGAATCGTCCGACGCTCGAGGAGGAGCTCAAGCGCCACCCACCGACCAGCGAGATCGGCGTGCTCACCCCCTCGGGTCGAGCGTCCGGCGCGAGGCTTCGCGCGTGGTTCACCGACCTCGAGCACGGGCCCGGGGCCTGCATCCAGCAGCTGGACCGCTCCGGAGCCGTCAGTGGCGGCGGCTGCAATCCCATCTCCCGGAAGTACCCGACCACACTGCTCTGGTGGAGGGCCCAGGTCGATGCGGAGAAACCCGTTTCGGCGTACGTCGGCTACGCCGACGACCGGGTCGCCTCGGTCACGGCGGAGCTGGCCGACGGCAGGAGGTACCCGGGTTCGCTGCTTCGCGCCAAGGGGTACCTCTGCCAGATCTGGCAGGTCGGCACACCCATGGGCAAGACCGTGAGGAGCATCGTCTTCAAGGACGAGCGCGGGGCCGTCGTGCGGCGGATTCGACCGCCGAGGTCCATGTAGGGCCGGTGACCGCAGGACGGGCCGGCGTCCGCGGTCACTCCTGCTCGTGGTGGGTCGCAGGTACGGCGATGGTTCGGGCGACCAGGACGAGCGCACTCACCTCGTCCCACGGAATCGCCCCGGCTCCTCACGGGCCTGGGCCCCGAAGTAGCGGGTGTCAGGCCTTGGCCCAGGGCAGGTCGCGCCATCCGGGACGACCGTGGTCGAGCCACTGCTCGACCGTGCGACGCCACGGATCGGCGGGCTCGTCCGCCGGGGTGTCCTCCCAGGTCGCCTCGGCCGTGCCGGCGTCGATGAACAGCAGGTCGAGGTAGCGCTCGAAGTCATCGGCGACCACTCCGATCCCTGACGCGCGATCCACCCCCGTCCAGTCCGGCAGCCCGAAGACGAAGGCGAGGACCCGCCCGTGGGTGTCCGGCGACAGGTCGAGGAAGAGCATGGAACCGCCGCCGTCCTGCGCGATCGGCAGCAGTGAGCCGGCGGCGACGCCCATGGTGGCGAACGCCTCGGCGAAGACGGTCTTCGGCAGCCGCCTGTAGTCGGTGAGCACACCTGCGACCGAGAGGAGGTTTCCGAACAGGATCGGCTCGCCCTCCGGGTGCGGGGGGATGCGCACCGAGTACTGAAGGGACCCGCCGTTGGCGACCTCGATGAACTCGCCGTACGAGCCCGGTAGCGGCCCGTCGATCGCGCTCTTCAGTTCCGCGAGGTCATCGGGTCGAACGGGCTGGAACGGCCCGAAGACCATGAGGTTCCGGTACCAGCGCGACAGCTCTTCGGACATGCGGAGATCATGCCATCGGCAGGTCGCTGCCGCAGGTCCCGTACGCATCAGGCCCTCGCTCGGGCGGCTGGGTGATCTCCTCCGGCGGTCAGCGGCCAACCGCGGCGATCGAAAATACATCGGATGAGTCATCTTCCCTCTCGCTCGCCGGGGACGTATCTTTCCTCGCAATGGACGATGACGAGGAGGTGCAGATCCGGTCGGCAGCCCGCGTGGAGCTGCTCGGCGCGACAGAGATGCGAACGTAAGACGGCGCTCGGCTTCGGCGTTCTCATGGGCAGGTCATCCGATGTCTTGCCCGCGCACCGGAGATCGGCGCCTTCCACCCCCGCCACGATCGATCGATGTCCCGGACGGGCTCCGTCCGGCCCGTGCGGTCTCATGAGCAGAGACGGGATTGCCGCGTGACCATCAGAACATTGCCCAAGATCCGATTGGCCGGGCTTTCGCGCCTGGCGTTCGTCCTCACACTCACCGCCGGGCTGATCAGCCCGGCGGTCCTCTCCCCGGCGTCCGCGTCCACCACCGACGCGGCGTTCAACCGCTCGACCGGTGCGTTGAACGTCGACTACGCCAGGTACCTGTCCAAGCACGACGTCGTCTACAACCGGCCCAACACCAACCCCGACTACGGGCTCACCGTCGGCAACGGGCGCACCGGTGCCATGGTCTGGAACCAGAACGGCCTCACCATGCAGGTCTCCGGGGCCGACCTGTCCCAGCAGTCGGCGTTCGCGGCCGGCCTGGTCAATCTCTACTCGAACCCCGGGATGGACACCGGATACTCCACGTACCAGCAGAGGCTGTCGCTGTACGACGGGGTGTTGACCACGAAATACGACGGCAACCGCACGGTGACGATCATGGGGTCGCCGAACTCCGAGGTCATGGGCATCCACGTCGACGACACCCGGAGCAACGTGTCAAGCGTGGCCCTCGACCTGAGCCTCTGGGATCCCAGCTCCGTGGGCAACGTCGCGGACGTTCCGGACATCAACACCTGGCGGACGGTCTCCACGTACGCCGACTCCTCCGGCGCGGGTCTCAGCCGCGGGCAGGCCGACGCGAACGGCTTCGGCTACACCCTCGCCGCGACGGTCGAGGGCGCGGGCTACAGCACCCAGGTCGTCAACGGCACCAAGGTGCGGCTGAACATCACGCCGTCGTCGAGCTACACGATCTGGTTCACGGCGGCCGGCAGGGTCAACGCGCCGAACCGCGACTCGGTCGCGCAGGCGCGCAACCAGCTCGCCGCGGTGAAGGGCACCGGATACAACACCACGCTCAACGACTACAAGAACTGGTGGCACGCCTTCTGGCAGAAGTCGTTCGTCCAGTACTCCAACGGCGCCGGTGACGCCGACTACCTCGAGAACGTCTACTACCTGGCCACCTACATGATCGCCGCGGGCGGCCGGGGCAACTACCCGTTCCACTTCATCAACGGGGTCTTTCGCGCCACCGGTGACCAGACGAAGTGGAGCAACGGGTACTGGTACTGGAACCAACGGGACGTCTACAACTCGTTCCTCGCGTCCAACCACGTCGACCTGATCAGTGTCTTCAACAACCTCTACAGCCGGAACTACAACGCGCTGAAGGCCTATACCCAGACCCGGTACGGCATCGACGGGCTGTGGGTGCCCGAGACCATGGGCTGGGACGGCAACGCCCGGGGAACGATCAACAGCGACTACACCAAGAACACGTTGTCCACGGCCACCGAGGCCGCCTTCAACATGTACCTGCAGTACCGGTACACGAACGATGTGAACTACCTGCGCAATACGGCGTACCCGTACATGCGCGAGGCGGTGAAGTTCTACGCGGCCAAGCTCTCGCGCGACAGCGCGGGCAAGTACTACATGGCCAGCTCGAACGCGCACGAGACGTACTGGAACGTCCCGAACGCCATCACCGATCTGGCCTCCGTCCGCAGCCTGTTCCCGCTCGCCATCCAGGTGAGCCAGACGCTCGGCCAAGACGCCGGTTTGCGCGGCCAGTGGCAGACCGTCCTCGACAACCTCGTCCCGTACCCGACCGCCAACGGCGCCTACCTGCCGCACCAGCCGCCGATCGCGCAGACCAGGAACAACGAGAACGTGGCGAGTGAGCTGATCTGGCCGTACAACCTCACCGGGATCGGCGCCCCCGACCACCAGACCGCGGTGAACACCTGGAATCAGCGGCCCTTCCCGTACGGCAACGTCTGGGCCCCCGACGCGATCCAGGCCGCCCGCCTCGGCCTCGGCGACCAGGCGTTCCAGGGCATGCGCACGATGCTGCAGAAGTACCAGAACTATCCGAACGCGCTGACCAACAACACGAACGGCGTCTTCGAGTACCTCGGCGTGCACCTGTCGGTGATGAACGAGGCCCTGATGCAGAGCTACAACGACAAGATCCGGGTGTTCCCGGCCGTGCCGTCCGACTCCAGCTTCGTGGGCAAGTTCACGTTGCTGGCCAAGGACGGCTTCCTGGTCAGTTCGGAGCGCGAGGCCGGCGAGATCAAGTACGTCGGGCTGAAGAGCCTGTACGGCAACCAGGCCAGGGTCGTGAACCCCTGGGGCACCCAGCAGATCCAGGTTCGCCGCGCGTCCGACAACGCGATCGTGGCTTCCGGGTCGAGCGGTGAGATCTCGTTCGGCACGGCCGCGAACACGGTCTACATCGTGGAGCGGACCGCCAAGCCGTTCAGCGGGTACACCTCGACGCAGCTCACCGGCAATGCGAACCAGGACGTCAAGTCGCTGCGCAACACCGCGTCGACCCTGGGCATCGGCCGGACCACGAGCGGCATGGTCAACGACACTGCGCTGACGTACGACGCCAACTGGTACCAGACCACCAACCGCGGCTACGGCGACTACAACGACGACACCCACCACACGACGACCAACGGCGCGGTCGCGCAGTACACGTTCACGGGTACCGGGATCGAGTACTTCTCCGAGCGCAACGGCGACATGGGCAACGTCGACGTCTACCTCGACGGGGCCTTCCAGGCCAACGTCAATCTGTACGTGAGCGGACCGAGACAGGCCCAGCAGGTGGTCTACCGCAGGACCGGCCTGCCCAGCGGCTCGCACACGATCCGGATCGTGAGCAGGACGACGTCGGTCGCGATCGTCGACGCGCTCAACATCCTGACCTGATGCCGCACTGAGGAGAGCGATACCGAGCAGAGCGATACCGGGTGGTGATATCGAGGAGCGCGGTCCGGCGGACGTCCCGCCGGGCCGCGCTCTCGGCGTTATCGCGGCGTCGTCGGAGACTCCGTGCTGAAGCGCGTCGTGAAGGCGTGCCAAGCCGTCCGGGAGAAGACCAGCGCGGGTCCGTGAGGCCGATCGGCTGTTTCACAGCCGCTTCGTGCAATACGACCCACACCCTCGGCGGCGTCTCCCCGGCCAGAATCCGCTGCCGCAGCATCCGCGTGGACAGGCGGTCTTCGATCGCCTCTCTCGTGCGAGTCAGTGAACCCGCACGCATGACGGTCCTGGCGTACATGCCGGTCGCGTCAGGGACGCCCGGTCAGGCGGCGAGTTCGAACCAGACGGCCTTGCCGGTCGGGGTGAGAGCGCGAACAACTGCATGATCACGACAGAAGATGCTCCGCCGTGATCATGCAGCTGTCGCGTGGAAAGGCGATGTGGGCCTGCCGCGAATGATCGACGCCGAGACTCGGCCCGCCCCCGCAGGAGGTCTGGTCCGCGCCGTCCCAGGTGCCGGGCTCGGGTGGGACGCGCACAACTGCATGATCACGGCGGAAGACTTTCTGCCGTGATCATGCAGTTGTGCGTGGTGATGTGCCGGAACGCGCCGGGCCGCGAGCGCACCGTCGCGTATGTCGGCGGATCCGCCGCAGGGCCAGCAGCCCGCCGATGCCCGGGACGAGGGCGAGCGCTCGGGCGCCAGTTGAGGCGGCGGCCGGGGTCAGCAGTGTGATCGCGATGACGACGAGATAAGCCGTGCCGTGCAGCGGACCACCGAGCGACGTGATGACCTGCGCGTGCACGGTGAACAGGTTGACCAGCAGGACCGCGAGGGAGGCGGCCTCGACGCCGCCGGCGATCCGGAGGGAGCGCACGGGGTCACACTCCGGTGGTGGAGCCGGGACGCACGATCATGAGCACGACGACGATCGTCCACAGGATGTTGAAGACGCCGGTGAGGGCGGCCAGACGGGTCTCCATGGAGCGCGGCGACCCGTCTGAGGTCCCGCTTTCTGAGGTTCGGCCCGAGATCGACGCGAGCAGGTGCCGCTGACCCGGCAGGATCGCCAGTACGAGGACGGCCGCGGCCATCGCCGTCAAGATGATCGACGCGATCAGCCAGGGGTCGGTGAGGACGCCGAGCTGCGCACCGGTCCCGAAGCCGAAAACCGGGACGACGATTCCCACGGCGTACCCGCGGCAGATCCGGTGCAGGAACGCGGCGACCCCGGCGGTCTGCTCGCCCGCATCGTCGCCGTCGGGCAGCGGCCGGCGCGCGTAGCGGGGGAACAGCGAGGCCGCCACGGCGATCGGGCCGATCGCCAGGATCGCGGCGATGACGTGCACGGACAGCAGCACCTTGGTCACTGAAACCTCCTGGTCGACGCCAACGCGATATACGTTGGCTGCCAATACGTAGAATGCCTACAGCATCTATCTGTAGGCTGTCTACTTATGCGGGCGGACGCGGTGCGGGGACACCTGGACGGGTTGCTGCTGGCCGTGCTCGAGCCGGGCCCGCTGCACGGCTACGCGATCATCGCCGCCGTCCAGCGGCGCAGCGAGGGCGTGCTGGAGCTGCGCACAGGCACGATCTATCCCGCCCTGAACCGGCTGGAGCGGCTCGGGCTGCTCCGCAGCAGCTGGCAGTCGGTCGGCGAGCGGCGGCGGCGTTGCTATGAGCTCACCGACGCGGGACGGCGCGGCCTGGCCGCCGAGCGGACGGCGTGGCGCGAGTTCACCACCGCGATCGGCTCCGTCCTGGACCCCGCCCCAGCGCCCCGGCCGGCCACGTGAGCACGCTCGACCACCGCGCCGACGCCATCGATGACTATGTCGCGTCCCTGGCGGCCGCCCTGCACGGTCCGGCCCGAGCCAAGGCCCGGCTGATCGAGGAGATGCGCGACGGCCTCGTCGACACGGTCGCGGCGCATACCCGCGAAGGGATGTCCCATCAGGGCGCCGTCCGCGAAGCGGTGCGAGAGTTCGGGAGCCCGGACGAACTCGCACCGAGCTGCCAGCGGGAACTCACCATCGCCCAGACTCGCCACACCGCCCGAGCCCTCGTCCTCACCGCCCCGTTTCTGATCGCCTGCTGGTATCTGATCTGGACGGCCGACCACGGCCAGGGCCGGTGGCCGGCGGACGCGGCCCAGTTGGTCGCCGTCCACCTCGCCGGCGTCGCGGCCGTCGCCGCGCTGTTCGCCACGGTGGCACTGGCCGCCACCGGTACCCTCGCCCGCCGGCTGCGCACACCGCACCGGCTTCCCCTCGTCGTCGCCTGGACCGGTACCGCCGCCAGCGTGGCCATAGTGATCACCACGCTGGCGCTCGCCGCGACCTCGCCTCTGGCCACGAGCTGGCCACTCGTCACGCTCGCCGGTGCCCTGACGGTCGGGTCGCACGCCGTGGTGGCGGCCTCGGCCCGCGCCTGCCGCCGGTGTGCCCGTCTGCCGATCGGGACGCCATCGTCGCCCGGTCACCCGGTCGACGCGTCCTGAGGCGCTCGTACCTGACGCGCCCCGGCCCTCAGCAGCGCGCGCCTTACCGCACCTCCAGGAGCGGCAGGCCCGCCGCGTACCGCCGGAAGAAACCGGCGGTCGGGGTGTCTGCCGTCGCGACGGCGTCCGGGGTGCCCTCCGCGACCACCGCACCCCCGTCCGGACCGGCTCCCGGCCCCAGATCGATCACCCAGTCCGCGGACGCGGCGACGGGGATGTCATGTTCGGCCACGACGACGGTGTTGCCCGAGTCGAGCAACACATCGAGCGCATCCACCACACGCTGGATGTCAGACGGGTGCAGGCCCGAGACGGGCTCATCGAGAACGACGAGGCCGGCCTTGCGGCTCGCAGCACCGCGCTGGATCGCGGACGCCAGCTTCAGGCGCTGCGCCTCGCCGCCGGACAACTCTGTGGCGCTCTGGCCGAGTTGGAGATAGCCAAGCCCGACCTGGTTCAAGGCTCCCAGGGTCTCCGCGAGCTGCCGGGGCTCGGAGAATTGCTCCACGGCCTCGGCGACGGTCAGCTCCAGCACCTGATCGATGGCCAACCCCTGGTACCTGATTTCCAAAGCCTCCGGCTTGTAGCGCCGACCCTCGCACGCGTCGCAGACCACCCACACGTCCGGCAGAAAGTGCATGTCGACCAGCTTGCGGCCATAACCGGTGCAGGTCTCGCAGCGGCCGCCACCCGCGGTGTTGAAGCTGAACCAGGAGGCATTGACCCCGCGCCCGCGCGCCACGTCGGTTTCGGCGAACAGCTTGCGGACAATGTCGAACGCCTTGCTGTACGTAGCCGGGTTGGACCGCGGCGTCCGCCCGAGCGGTTCCTGATCGACGACGGCGACCCAGCTGAACCCCTCGAGGCCGGTCACCTCCCGCACCGTGTCGGTCGCCGTCCCGTTCAGGGCGGCCTCCACACTCGCCCCGAGCGCGCCGAGCAGGCTGCTCTTGCCGCTGCCGCTCACCCCGGTCAGGCAGGTGAGCCGACCGGCGGGGAAACGCACCAGGTCCGCGGTCACGTTGTGCGCACGCAGGCCGTGCAGCTCCACCCAGCCGGTGTCATCCCCGGCCGGGCGGCGGGTCCGGCGCAGCCGCGGCCCCTCACCGGCCAGATAGCGCCCGGTCAGCGACTTCGGGTGGGCGGCCGCGTCGGCGGGAGGCCCCGACACTAGAACCTCACCGCCGAGGCGGCCAGCGCCGGGCCCCATATCGATCACCCAGTCGGCCCGGGCGATCAGCTCAGGGTCGTGTTCGACGAGGAGCACCGTGTTGCCGGCCTCGCGCAGCTCCAGGGCGATGTCGAGCAGGTGCGCCTTGTCCGCCGGATGCAGCCCGGTCCCGGGCTCGTCCAGGACGAAGATGATGCCGCTCAGCTCGGTGCTGAGCTGCGCGGCGAGCCGAGTCCGCTGCAACTCACCCCCGGAAAGCGTCGCCGCGCTCCGAGACAGCTGGAGGTGGTCCAGACCGAGCCGGCCAAGAATTCCAAGCCTCCGCCCCAGATCCTGCAGCAGCGGCTCACCCACCTCGCGCTGCCGGGCGCCCAGGTCGTCCGCCACGCGCTTCGCCCAGCTGCGCACCTCCCGTACTTCCACCTCGATCAGGTCCGGGTACGCCAGCCCGCCGAGCCGCACGGACCGGGCCACCCGGTCGTACCCGCTGCCGCCGCAGGTGCCGCAGGGCTGCTTGCGCATGTACGGCAGGTAGCGCTGCTTGGCGCTGGACGTCTGGGCGTTCACGAACACCCGCTCCACCTCGGCGAGCGCGCCACGCAGCGGCTGGGTCGAGGTGTAGGTCACCAGGGCCGTCTCATTCTTGTTCGTCATGTCGATGGTCGCCTCGATCTTCTCGTCACCCGTGCCGTACAGCACGCAGTGACGGAACTCCTCAGGCAGCGACTGCCACGGCCGGCCGAGGTCCACGCCCCGCTTCTCGGCAAGCGCCGGTACGAACGCGTGCTCCCCCGACCGCCACTTCGCGTACCAGGGCGAGGCCCCCTCGAAGAGCGGAAGCGCCGGGTGGGTGATGACCAGGTCCTCCTGCGCCTGCCAGCGCCCGCCCACCCCGTGGCAGTCCGCACAGCTCCCTTCCGGCGTATTGCGGTCGAAGTGAGCGGTCGTCAGATGCCCGTCCCCACTCTCCGCCGCCGGGTCCGCGCCGATCCCCGGAAGGCGCGAGTACAGCAGCCCCAGGTGCCCGTCGATGCCGGTGATCGTCGCGACCGTGGAGCGGGGGTTACGGTTCAGGCGGCGCTGGTCGACCGCGAGCGTCGCGCCGAGTCCCAGGATGCGGTCGACCTTCGGCCGATTGCGCTGGGTGATGTACTGCCGTACGAACGGCGAAAGCCCCTCCAGATACCGCAGTTGGGCCTCGTTGTGCAGGGTGTCGATGGCCAGCGAGGTCTTGCCGCTGCCGCTCACTCCGGTGAAGGCGATGAGCTGCCCCTTGGGGATGCTCACGGACACGTCCCGCAGATTGTTGGTACGAGCCCCCACCACGTCAATGGTCTCGCGCCCCATACTCGCGACGTCCCGTACGAATGCGGTCACTGGGATGCCGCAGTGAGCTTTGCGATGCCGGGGGCGTTGACGGTCATCCAGTGCGGATGCAGCCGGTAGTAGACCACGTCGTTGTCCCAGTCGAAGAAGTCCTCGCCGTAGAAGTCCTTGAAGTACGCGAGCAGGTCCGGCCAGTCTGCGGCCGGCTCGCCGTCCTGGGGGTTGAGGATCTCCACCATGCCGTGCGTGAACACGCCCAGGTCCTCACCGCGCAGATGCGCGGCGCTGACGGCGGGCCGCGCCGCGAGGTGGCGCGCCTTGGCGGCGCCGCGCGCCGTGCCGAAGTGCCACTTTCCGTGCAGGAAGTGCCCGTCCACGCCGCTGATCCGCGGTTCACCCTTCGCCGTCACGGTGGACAGGGCCAGGGTGCACATCCCGGTGAGGACCTGGGTGAGCTGCTCTGCGGTCAGTGTGCTCTCGGTGTTGATGATTGAGCGGAGGTGCGAGGTGGAGCGGGAGAGCGAGGCGTCAAGGAGGGCCTGGAGCTCTTTGAGATCTTCTGGCGTTTCGCGCATGGAGGTCCTTATCTATCCGTTGGGGCCCCGGTCCACGTCCACCATCGACGCCGACCGGTGAAACCATGCTCGACCCAAAACCTGACCTCTTGTGTCATGTTTCTTCATCCGTCTTGCGGGCGCCACCGGGCCGCCTGGCCGGACGCCACACACGGTGACGACGGTTCACCTACTCCTCGCCCGTGCGGCGGCGGGCGCAGTAGGCGGCCCGGCGGCCCGGCTGACCGAGTCGCCTTGGCGATGTAGGTTGTATTGCTGACTAGATTGCATTAGCGTTTAGGTAGTTCAGGAAGCGCTCGTACTCGTCAAGGAGCTGAGATCGATGACCACCGACGCCGCCGGCCACGCGGGCACCGCCCCCCTCACGCAGACCTGGAAATGGAACTCCGATGCCTTCGCGGAGCTGCACTGGCTCGATCGGTTCGGCGACCAGGGCTGGGAGATCGAGCGGGTCGATCGTCTCGCCCGGTTCGTCAGCCATCGCCCCATCTCGGGGGCGCAGCGCTGGGAGTACCGCCGTGAGACGGTGGCCGTCGGCGGCGGACGCGAGCCGGCCGTCGGGCTTGCCGCCGAAGGCTGGGAGCCGTGCGGAACCTGGATGCGCTTCAGGTACTTCAAGCGCCCCAAGGCGGCGGGAATCGCGCCGCTCGACGTGCTGCCGCCCGTCCCGTCGCGGCGCGTCTACTGGAGCCGGCGGTTCTACCTGTTCATCGCCATCTGGCTGCTGTCCATGACCGTCGGCTTCACCGGCTTGGTGATGGAGAGCTCCTTTGGATTCTTCCTGTTGGCCGCGCTCCTGTTCACCGTGCCGGCTGTGGCGGTCCAGCGGCACATCCGGTCCAAGGGGTAGTTCGTCACGGTGGCCGGGTCGCATCGCGGTGGGAAGACGATGTGGGCCTCCGGCGAATGATGGGTGACCTTGGACCAGATTTGGGAGGCGCCCGCATGACGGAGACAGAGACGTGACCGCCGACGTGGGCGAGCAGGCGACCGACGCCCAGCTGGTCACCCGGTTCCGGCGGGATGCCGAGCAGTTCACCGCCGTCCACGACCGGTATTTCCGCGAGATCTATCTGTACGTGGCCGGGCGGCTGGACGTGCAGGTGGCCGAGGACATCGCCGCCGAGACGTTCCTGATGGCGTTCGGTCAGCGTGACCGGTTCGACCCGGCACGGGGCAGCCTGCGGTCCTGGCTCTTCGGCATCGCCACGAACATGGTGGCCCGGCACCGGCGCAAGGAGGCCCGCCGGTACCGGGCGATGGCCCGTACGGCAGGCGAGCCGGCAGCCGGCAGTCACGAGAATCAGGTGATCACGTCGGTGGCGGCGCAGCGCATGAGGCCACAGCTCACCAGGGCCCTCGCCGCGCTCTCTCAAGGGGAGCGCGATGTCGTCCTGCTCGTGGCGCTGGCCGAGCTGAGCTACGACGAGGTGGCCCAGGCGCTCGGGATCTCCCAGGGGACGGTGGGCTCCCGCCTCACCCGGGCCCGCAGGAAACTCACCAAGGCGATCGACCCGGAGGCGTTCGATGGATGACCTGAAGTTGCTGAGGACCATGCTGGCACAGCCCGAGCCGTCCCCAGAGGTCGCCGACCGCAGCCGGAACCGGCTCCGGAACAGGATGCGCGGTCCGGCCCGCAGGCAGAGGAGCGGCGGGCGAAGGACCGGCTGGACGGTGGCCGGTCTCGGCCTGGCCGCGGCCGCCACCACGGTCGCGCTGGTGATCTCGAACGTGATCGGGCCCACCGGTACGCCGAACGGCCCGCCTGCCGTGGCCCAGCCGTCCGCCCGGCAGGTACTGCTCGCGGCGGCCGCCACCGCGGAGTCCGTACCGGAGGGCTCTGGAACCTACTGGCACGTCACGATGACGCACGGGCCTTCTATAGGGGGGAGGCGCAAGACTGAGATGTGGTTCCGGCGTGACGGCCTGGGGTGGGTGAGCGTGAAGCCTGGCGAGGTGAGCAAACTCGCACGGTGGCAGGTGACCACCTTTTCGCTCACCGGTATGAGCTCCAATCAACTCCAGAATCTGCCGACCGACCCGGCTGCGCTGAAAACGTGGATCCTCAACGCTATGAAGTCACGGCGCAGCAAGGGGGATCCGCCCTTCAAGTACGAGCCGAGCACTCTCGAGGTCAACCTCGTCCACGTTCTGAACGAAATGCTGTACTACCTGCCGGTCCAGCAGAAGGTCCGCGCCGCCGCCTTCCGCGCGCTCGCCTCGCTCCCGAGCATC
Organism: Actinomadura alba; assembly: GCF_014323705.1. Classification (GTDB taxonomy): domain Bacteria; phylum Actinomycetota; class Actinomycetes; order Streptosporangiales; family Streptosporangiaceae; genus Actinomadura_C; species Actinomadura_C alba. The sequence goes on along the minus strand of NZ_JABVEC010000016.1, from coordinate 3,644 downwards.
AAGAGGGTGGGTGCAGTGAAGGAGGGGCAGGTCCTGGTGTACATGTCCGGACCCGGACCCGGACAAGTGGGGATACAAATGATCGTCGACCCGAAGACGACGAGGGTCAGCATCGAGAACTTCACCAACTTCGGAAAGAGGGAGTCGTCGGGGACCAACACGTACATGGGCGAGTGGACGGACGAAATTCCCGACAAGGTCGTCCCGCCCCCACGGAGGTACCATCCCCGCCCCGGTTGAGGGTGATCGTGCCGGGATCTTGATCTTGGATCTGGGGTCGGCCTGGGTCACCAGTCGCGGACGATTTTGCTACCGGGTCCCAGCAGCTCGGCGCCCCGGACCCGTTGCCGACGGGCGAGGTGCACTTCGAGGTCGGGCTTGCCGGCGAGCGGGCTCAGGTCGACCTCTCCGCTGCCCGCCAGGCAGAGGTGTCGGAGCTCGGCCAGGTCGCCGAGCGGCCGCAGATCCGGCGGCCGCCGGAAGTCGCGCAGGTCCACGGTGGTCAGGTTCGGCAGGTCCCGCAGTGGACCGAGATCGCTCACGCCGGTCTCGGACAGGTCCAGGCAGGTGAGCCGGGTCATGGTCCGCAGCGGCCGCAGGTCGGTGAGCTCAGATGCGCCGCGCAGGGACAGGTCCGACAGCGTCTCGGCCCACCACTCGATGCCCGCCAGGCCGGTCAGCGGGCAGGAGTTGAGGTGCAGCGCGGCCAGCCGGCCGAGTCGTTCGAACCGGCGCAGTCCGCGCAGGTCGGTGAGGGTCGCGCAGTGCCCGATGATCAGAGAGGACAGCACGGTGGGCGGCAGCGACTCCTCCAGCAGGGCGGCGTCCTCGAGGTGGCCGAGCAGGAGCTGCTTGATCCCGGCGCAGTCGCGCAGCGGCGTGAGATCGACGCCCCGGGTGTCGTCGAGGCACAGGCTGCGCAGGTTCACCGTGTCGGCCAGCGGTTCGAGCGAGATCCGGCCCACGTTGGCCAGCCGCAGATAATCCAGCGACGTGCTCGACGACAGCGGCGTGAGGTCGTGCAACGCCGGGTCCTCGTACACCCACAGCCCGGAGAGCTTGGGCATCCGTTCGGTGAAGCTCAGATCGCCGTACCCCGTCGGCAGCCGGTAGGCGAGATCCTCAAGATCCTCGAGCTCGGCCAGCCCGGCCATCAGCGACACGTCGTTGATCTCCCTGATCCGGACGGCGTGCGGTGACGGCCGCAGCACGGTGTGCGCGAACTCGGCCGGGTCGAACCGCGGCCACGCCCGCATCAGCTCCTCGTGCACGCGCGGGTCGTCGTACCGGGCGCAGCCGGCCATCACCTTCAGCGCCCGGTCGCCGCCGATCCCGGCCGCCGCGCGCACCGTGGCCGCGGCCTGCCGCACACCGCGCGGCGGCCGGTCGGCCAGCAGGTCGAGGACGAACTCGCCGGCCACGGCGAGCGCCTTCGCGTCGGCCATGCTGCGCGGCGGCAGCAGGTCGCGGGTGACCCGCTGGATCTCCTCCTGCAGCCGCGGGTCGAGCTGCGGACAGGTCTCCTGGCAGGCGACCACGAGAACGAGCAGCGCCCGGCGCACGGAGGTGTCCCGGTTGGCACGGGCGAGCAGCCCGCGCAGCAGCTCGGTTCGCTGGCGCGGCTGGGCGTGGCCGGCGGCCATCACGATGACCTCGCGCCACTGGTCGTCCTGGGCGTGCTCGATCAGCATGCCGATGTCTTCGGCCTCGATCGCGGCCCGCGCAGCGAGGTACTCCTGGAATGTCCCGTGCACGAAGTCGACCCGGCCGGTGACCGCCTCGCGGATCAGCCCACTGCGGTTCAGCAGATGACCGAACACCTTCTCGGCGCCGGCGGAGATGCGCGGCATCAGGGCGAGACTCTGCTCGATCTGCCGGACGACGAGTTCGCAGCGGGCGTCGCTCAGGCCGTTGCGGATCAGCCAGTACGCCAGGTTCTGCAGAATCAGGCTCTTGTCCGTACGGGACAGCGCCGGGCCGAGGTCGCTCATCCGGCGCTCGCTCTCGCGGCGCTCGAGCAACAGCTCCAGCGCCACCGCGTACAGCTCCATTCGATCCTGGGGCAACTGCATCCGCCGGTCGAGGTGCAGCGCGCACAGCAGGGCGCAGAGCAGGGGGTTGGTGGCCAGTTCGCGCAGGTGCCGCCGGGCGTGCACCGTCTCCAGCAGCTCCGCCTCGTACCCGTGCAGCCGGGCCCGCTCCTCCTCGTCGGTGGTCTGGCTGCGCATCGCCGCGTGCCAGTGCCGGGTGAACGCCCTCACGTCCGACCAGGACATCGGCTGTAGCTCCGCGGAATCGAACCCCTCGTGGTCCAGCCAGTCCCCGGTGACGGCGGCCGGCCGCGACGTGACGACGTACCGCGCCTGCGGAAAGGCGAGGACCAGCTCCCGCAGCCAGCCGCGGGCCGCCTCGCGCTCGGTCTCGGGCAGCTCGTCGATGCCGTCCACCAGCACCAGCGCCCGCCCGGCCCGGAGCAGCCGATGGACCCAGCCCCTCGGCATGTCGTCGGCGATGTGCCGACCCACCTGGCTGAGGAACTGCTCGGGCGCGGGCAGTTCGGCACCGGAGTAGCGGCGCAACGGCAGGAAGAACGGCACGAGCCCGACCAGGCCGGACAGCTGGTCGCCGAAGTCGCCGCGCGCCGACCGTACCGCCAGCCACTGCAGCAGCGTGGTCTTTCCCGACCCGGCGTCGCCGCGCAACAGCAGCCGTGACGTGGCGCCGAGCACCTCGTGCACCCGCCACGTACTGGCCGACGCGTCCAGCCGCGCGTGGACCTCGCCGATCCGGCCCAGCCCGCCGAGGGCCGCCGACATCGTCTGCCGCAGGCCCTCTCCGCGCACGTCCAGGCTGATGTAGGCGACGCTGAGCGGATAGCGGCGTACGGACGGCGAGACCGTCACGCCGAAGAGCTCCAGCCGGTCGAGCGCGGTGGCGACCTGGCGCCGGTACGTGGCGAGGAAGACGGTGTCGGGGTCGGCGGCGTCGACCTTCGGGATACGGTCGAGCAGGTCGCGGATGCCGGTGAGGATCTCGGTCTCGCGGCGCAGGATCTCCACGAGGGCGCCCTTCCCGAACGCGGGCAGCCCGACCGTCACCTCCAGCACGTACGCACAGCATTCGGCGAGCACCCGGTCGTAGAGCCCGGCGGCCTGGTGGCCGAGGTCGCGGGTGGCGCCCGGGCTGCCCGCCCGCACGTGGCGCTCCAGGAACAACGCGTCGAGGTCCGCGGCGAACAGGTCCTGGTCGGTGAGCGGGGCCCGGTCGAAGGCGTCGGTGACGGCCAGCACGGCGGCATTGCGCTCGTTCTCGGCCAGCCCGGTGAACTCGTGCTCCAGCACGGTCAGGAGGCGATCGGCGACCATCTCCTCGAGATCCTCGAACAGCCGTTGCGCGCGCCGGCGCTCACGCACACCCGCGGCCCTGCCGGTGATCGCGTCGATCACCGAGCCGCTCGTCTCCGCGGCGAACTCATGGTCCTTCAACCAGAGCCGGGCAGCAGTCTTGATCACTGCGGCGCCGAGCCCGAGGAGAATGTCAGCCATCGAGATCTCCTGCCACGTAGGCGTTGATCCGCAGTATCGGCCCTGCGCAGCCGGAGATCGTTTCTGCGCGGCATGTGGCGGACAAAGAGACCGGCAAGG
>NZ_JABVEC010000015.1 GCF_014323705.1 Actinomadura alba | reverse complement strand
TGACCGGACTCGTGATCTTCTGGTGGTCGCTGCTGACGTACACGACGTAGGTCTTGTGGACGGTGACCTACTTGCCGATCTCGTGGACGGTCCGCTTTCCCGCGTCGTTCTTACGGATGAGGAAGCCGTCGTGGTGCTCGCCGTTGGCGTAACGGGCCTCGAAGCGGATCTGGTCGGACGAGACGTCGATCAGCTGGTAGAGCTGGGTGTTCTCGCTGCTGCTGACGACCTCGGCGCCGTTGCCGGTCCAGTTCACGCCGCCGTTGAGGTCGTACATCTTGCCGCCCGAGACCGACACGACATAGGAGACGCCGTTGTGCACCATGGTCGACTTGCGCGCCGTCTTCACGTTGCCCCGGCCGTAGGAGTGGTCGTGGCCCTGCAGGACCAGGTCCACGCCGTACTTCTCGAACAGCGGTCCCCACTGGGCGCGCACGTTCGGGTTGTTGCGCGTGCCGGTGGTGGAGTAGACGGGGTGGTGGAAGGTCACCACGGTCCACTTGTTCGGGTTGTCCTTGAGCAGCTTCTCCAGCCAGGCGGTCTGGGCGGCCATCAAGGTGGCGTTGCTCTGGTAGTTGGAGTCCAGGCCGATGAAGCGTACGCCCTGGTAGTCGACGGAGTAGACGGTCTGCTTCAGTTCCGGGTTGCCCGGCCCGTTGTCCGGATAGGGGAACTGCGGCCGCCAGAAGGTGGACAGCCCGTTGCTGTACTCGTGGTTGCCCGGGATCGAGATGTTGTTGACCTGGCCGTCGATGAAGCCGCCGGCCTTGTACCACTGGCCCCACTGCTCTTCGCTGTTGGCAGAGTCGATGAGGTCACCGGCGTTGACGATCGCCTTGGCCTGCGGGCGGTCGGCGAACGCCTGGCGGAAGACGCGCGGCACCGCCGAGTCGATGTAGTTCTGGGCGTCGCCGTAGTAGATGAAGGAGAACGGCTTGGCGTCGGCGGCGGCGGTGGTGAAGTCCGTCCAGGCGCTCCAGTTGGTGCCGTCGCCGACCCGGTAGGTGTATCGCGTGTTCGGCTTGAGGCCGGTGAACTCCACCGTGTGGTAGGTGGAGGCGTAGCCGAGCGTGGTGTTGACCGGCGTGGTCGACAGCGCCTTGACGGTCGTCACCGCACCGGCGGCCGGCGCGACCTCGCCCAGGGCGCGCGGCGCTTCGAGGATCTGGGCCTGCGCGAACTCGGCTTCGGCCTGGGCGCGCCAGGTCACCTTCTGCGTGGCCGACGGCGTGGTGGTCGGCGTGAGGATGATTCGGTCGGGCATCGGGGAGGGCTTGTGGATCTCAGCGGCGGGGTACGCCGACGGCCCGGCCGCGCCGAACGCCACCGGGCTGAAGGCCAGGCCGCCGGCGACCAGCGCGGCGGCGCCGATCGCCGTTAGCTTCGCCTGCCGGGATCTGGTCGACCAAGGCCTCATGAGGTCACTCACGTGGTCACTCCTGTAAGAGCTGGAACATCCATCGCATGTGATGGATGTCCGCATTTATCCAGAAATGATCAACCGGCAGCCGTCCGCGGCGTTGCCGTGAGATGAACCGGCCAGGGCGTTCGTGACCGACCGCGGTCCCCGAAGCGGTTCGCGCGGTGCGGCGCCCGCCGCTCACGCATTCGTCATCCGGGCTCCGCGGGCCGACCACGTCGTCGTAGCCCCGTGTTCAGATTCCTCCGGTTACCTCATGAAGATCACCACCCACGACCCGACCACCCCACCGGCGAGCCGCTTGCGAGGACAGGTGCCATCGATGACCGCCGCCTCGCAGGTCCTTCGACGTCCGCTGTCCCGGGCGTTGACACTGGTCCCCAGCGTGGTGGCTCTGGGCACCCTGTTCGTCGTCCCGCCCGACCCCGTGGTCGTCAAGAACGACCTGTTCATCACCGCGCAGACGACCGGCATCCTGGACATCGAGGCGGGCGAATGCTTCACCGATCCGTCTTACTCGGCGTCCGCGGGCGAGAAGATCGTCCTGTACAAGCCCTGCGCCGAGCGGGCCGACAACCAGTCGTACGGTTTCGTGCACGCCGCGGACGGCGCCTGGAACCGGACCGAACTCGCCGCGTTCGCCTGGAAGAACTGTGAGCGGGGGTTCTCGCACTACTGGAGCGGCGCAGCGGGCTCGGGCCTGGACTTCTATCCGATCATGCCCACCTCGGAGACCTGGGCCGACGGCGACCGCGACATCATGTGCGTGGTCTACCGGCCCAAGGGGAAACTGCCGGGGTCGGCGCTGCCCCTGCGGTGACACCCCCTCCGACCGCACCGGGCCGAAGCCGCTGTAGCCACGCCCGGTCCCGGTAGCCGGCCCCCTGAGGACCTCGCGATCGGCGTGTGACCTCTCGGTCGCCGGGCGCCACCCGAATTCAGGACCGTGCCTGCGCGGTGGTGGAGTAGGAGTGGGCACCGGTTCCGGCCAAGGTGCCCTTGTCGACGATGAGGTACTCGTCGCGAATGGGCGTCCCGTCGAGCCACGATTCCAGGATCTCCCGCGTCCCGGCCGCGTAGCGGGCTTGAGCGGACAGGGACGAGCCGGAGATGTGCGGGGTCATGCCGTGGTGGGGCATGGTCCGCCAGGGATGGTCGGGGCCGGCGGGTTGCGGATACCACACGTCGCCCGCGTAGCCGGCGAGGTGCCCGCCGCGAAGCGCGCGGTCGACCGCGTCCAGGTCGCAGATCTTGGCCCGGGCGGTGTTGATGAGGTAGGCCCCGCGCTTCATGGTCGCGATCAGGTCGTCGTCGAACATGCCCTCAGTCTCGGGATGCAACGGCGCATTGATCGTGACGACGTCGCAGTGCGGGACCATCTCGGCGGCGCTGGCGTGGAACGTGAGTCCGAGCTCGTTCTCGACCGACTCCGGCAGCCGGTGCCGGTCAGTGTAGTGCAGGCGCACGTCGAACGGCTTGAGGCGGCGCAGGACGGCCAGGCCGATGCGCCCGGCGGCCACCGTGCCGACGTTCATGCCCTCGACGTCGTAGGACCGCGCGACGCAGTCGGCGATGTTCCAGCCGCCGTCGAGGACCCACTGGTGGGCGGGCAGGTAGTTCCGTACCAGGGAGAGCGTCATCATCACGACGTGCTCGGCGACGCTGATGCTGTTGCAGTAGGTGACCTCGGCGACGGTGACGTCGTGGGCGATGGCCGCATCGAGGTCGACGTGGTCGGAGCCGATGCCGGCCGTGATGGCCAGCTTCAGGTTCCGTGCCCTGGTGATGCGTTCGGCGGTCAGGTACGCCGGCCAGAACGGCTGGGAGATGACGACGTCGGCGTCGGGCAGTTCGCGGTCGAAGACCGAGCCGGCACCGTCCTTGTCGGAGGTGACGACCAGGGTGTGGCCGCGGCTTTCCAGAAAGCGGCGCAGGCCGAGTTCGCCCGAGACGCTGCCGAGCAGATGCCCAGGAGTGAAATCGGTTCCCTGGGGTGTCGGGGTGGATTGGCCGCCGGGATATTGGTCGATGCGCGGAAGGTCGTCGCGAGCGTACGAGGTCGGGTATCCGTCGACCGGATCGGCGTAGAGAACGCAGAGCACCTTGGCCATGATCTCGGCTCCCCTTCGGTTATCGGAATGTGTTCTCACACTCCCCGTCGGCGGCCATGACCGTCAAAACAAAACTGTCTATGCCGAAATAGAAAGGGCCTATCGATCCCCCGCGCCACCGTGCGCGGCCAGATGCGCGCGCATCAGCGAATCGAGCGACTCGCGTACCTTCACCTCCGCGGCGACCCGAAGGAGCGCCCTGGCGAGGATCGGCTCCGGGCTGCGGTCGGCGATCACCAGCCCGACCCGTGGACCGTGCACCGGCGCGGCCAGCGGGATCACCCGCATCCCGGCCGGGACACCGAACATGTGCAGCCACGCGTGGGAGATCACGCTCGACCACCGCCGGGTGGTGAGATGGGCGTAGAGGCCCGCGACGGTGTCGGTCTCGATCGCGGGGGCGGCGGTGACCCCCTCGGCGGTGAAGTACTCGTCCATGATCCGCCGGTTGCGCATCCGGGGCGACAACAGGCACAGCGGCAGTGCCGCGACCTGTTCCCAGCTCGCCACCTCCTGGCCGCCCGGCTCTGCCTCGCCCGGCGTGAGCAACAGGTACCGCTCCTCGTACAGCGGAGTCTTGCGAACGTGCTCCAGACCGTCGTCGTCGAGATAGGTCATCGCGACGTCGAGCTCGAACTCCGCCAGCCGATGCATGATCTCCTGCGAGGGCAGCGACTCGAGCGACACCCGCGCCTGCTGGTGCCGCTCACAGAACGGCGTGGTCAGCAGTGAGGCCGCGGTCAACGCGGTGGGAATGGCGCCCAGGCGCAGGGTGCCGGTCAACCCGCCCCGCATGGCCGACAATTCCTGGCGGAGGGCGTCACGCTCGGCGAGGATGCGATGCGCCCACGACAGCACCCGTTCCCCTTCCGGAGTGAGCCCCTCGAAACGGCGGCCACGGCGGACGATCGGCACGTCGAGCTCTTGTTCCAGCTTCCGGATCCCGGCCGACAGCGACGGCTGCGAGACAAAGCACGCCGCCGCCGCACGCGCGAAGTGGCGCTCCCGGGCGACCGCCACCAGATATTCCAACTGACGTAGCAACATGGCGCAATCATCCCGACTCCGGCGGCCCGTCCGGGCGAAGCGACCGTGCCCGCCCAGACTGAGCGGCATTCGGTGTCGGCGAACGAACCACCGCGTCCGGGCCGGATGGTGCGTTCCCCGACACTCGGCGAGCCGGAGCCATGCCCCCGGAGGTCTCGCGCCACCCGCATGCCCCATGCGAACATATGTTCGTGCGGAGTGAGGCCGAGATACTGCACGCCGACCTGGACGCGTTCTACGCATCGGTCGAACAGCGTGATGATCCTCGGTTGCGCTCCCGGCCCGTCATCGTGGGTTCCGGGGTGGTGCTCGCGGCCAGTTACGAGGCCAGGGCGTACGGCGTCCGCACGGCGATGACCGGCCGCCAGGCCCGCCGGCTGTGCCCCCAGGCGATCGTCGTGGAGCCGCGCATGTCCGCCTACGCCGACGCGAGCAAAGCCGTGTTCGCGGTGTTCGAGCACACGACACCGCTGGTCGAAGGGCTGTCGATCGACGAGGCGTTCCTCGATGTGGGCGGTCTGCGCCGCATCTCCGGACCGCCCGCCGTCATCGCCGCCCGGTTGCGGCGCGAGATTCGCACCGAGGTCGGGCTGCCGATCACGGTCGGTGTGGCGCGCACCAAGTTCCTGGCGAAGGTCGCCAGTGGCGTCGCCAAGCCCGACGGGCTGCTGGTGGTGCCGCCGGACGGCGAGATGGACTTCCTGCACCCGCTCCCGGTCCGGCGGCTGTGGGGGGTCGGGCCGGTCACCGCCGAGAAGCTCGGCAATCGCGGGATCACAACGGTCGGCGAGGTGGCGCGGCTCCCCGAGAGCGTGCTGGCCTCGTTCCTCGGGCCCGCCTCCGCCCGGCACCTGCACGCTCTCGCCCGGGGCCGTGACCCACGCCCCGTGCGCACCGGCGTCCGGCGGCGCTCCATGGGAGCACAGCGGGCACTGGGCCGCGGGCACAGGTCGGCCGAGGATCTGGCCGCCATCGTGGTCGGGCTGGTCGACCGCCTCGCCCGCAGGCTGCGTACGGCCCGGCGGGTCTGCCGTACCGTCACGCTGCGGCTGAGGTTCGACGATTTCTCGCGGGCGACACGGTCGCGCACGTTGCCGCAGGCCACTGCGGAGACCCTGGTGATCTTGAACACGGCCGCCGAACTGCTGGCGACGGCACTACCGATGATCGAGGACCAGGGCATCACGCTGATCGGCGTCGCGCTCGGCAACCTGCACGACGACCACACGGTCCAGCTCCCGTTGCCGTTCGACCAGGCCCCGGCCGGCGCTCTCGACACCGCCCTCGACGACATGCGCGACCGGTTCGGCTCGTCCGCCATCACCCGCGCCGTGCTCCTCGGCCGCGATCAGGGACTCTCCGTGCCGCTCCTGCCCGACTGACCCGGACGGCCGGCGCTCGTCACCTGGCCCGGGCGCGTTGACGCTCACCCCTGCCGGTCAGGGGCGGGACGGCGTCACGTTCCAACCGTGGGTCCGGGCCAGGTCGCGCAACGCGTGCCACTGTTCGAAGTCCGAGAACGAATCAGCGTCGCACGGAAGGCCCACGAACGGTGGCACGTTCCAGCGGGGTGCCGTGAGGTCCGGAGAGCCGGTGAAGTCGAGCACCTCAGCGATGTTGCGTGCGGCGGCATCGCGCGGTGACAACGGCGCGAGCCCCCATCGCCATTCCACCGCCTTGAGCACCGACGTGTGATCGTAGACGCCGTGCGCGACGTGCCCGCGGGTGGCCATGGGCGAGATGACCAGGCAGGGCACCCGGAATCCGCGCAGCCCCCAGGCGGGATGCCGGTCCGGCGCCGTGGACGGCGCGACATGGTCGAAGAACCCGCCCCACTCGTCATAGTTGATGATCAGTAATGTCCGCTTCCAGCAGGGGCTGGAGGTGACGGCTTCGTACACCTGGTCGAGGAAGTACTGACCCGCACGGATGTCGGCGTGCGGATGGTCGTCGGCCGAGGTGCCGCTCGCCTCGTCGATGAACTTCGGGTCCACGAACGACAGTTCGGGAAGGCGGCCCATCGCGCAGTCGAGGAGGAACCGGCGGTACGGCCGGCTGATCGCCCGGTATCTCCTGCCCCAGATCGCGGTGAAGGGCACGTCGCGGTAGTAGTACCGGCCCGTCAGGCCGGCCGCCGCCAGCCGATCCCAGATGGTCGGCAGGGTGGAGACGGTCGTGAAGTTGTGGATCCGGTCGGTCCGCGCGGCGTGCTGGTAGAAACGGTTCGGATAGGTCGGGGCCATGATGGCCGAGAAGTAGTGGTCGCACACCGTCCAGTACGGCGCGGCGCCGGCGAAGAACGGCAGGTCCTGCGGCAGGTAGTAGCCGATGGAGTAAACGTCGTTGAGGCCGGCGCGCAGCCAGCCGTCGCAGGCGCCGTCGTTGTACGCGATCCGGCCGCCCTTGAAGGAGTGGTCCGGGTCCGGATGGCCGCAGCCCTGGGTCTCCTGCAGATGATGGGTGCTGTACGGCGTGCCGGACCGGTCGAGAAAGGTGAGCCCCGCCTGCCGGCCGTTCGCCTCCGGCAGCCAGCCCAGGAAATGGTCGAAGGAGCGGTTCTCCATCATCACGACCACTATGTGGTCGACGCCGGACTCCTCGGGCGGCGGCAGCGGGGCGGGACCCGCGTCGGCCCGCGGCGCGCGCCCGGCCATCGTGAGCGCGAGCGCGGTGGTCGCCGTTCCGGCCAGGAAACCTCGGCGGGAAGAGGTCACCATTCACCTGTATCACCGTGGGTGATCGATCTGTAGCCACCGGGTGACGAATTCGCCTACCGGTCATCGACCGGTCACCTTCGAAGCGAGACCCGCCGACGACGGCCTCGGCAGCTCGTCCGGCCGGACAGAACGTGAGGCGGCGGAGCTCAGGCCACGACGGGTTCGGGGTCCGCCGACTTGGCGGGCCGGGGCACCCGCCGCCAGAACGGGATGGCCATGGCGACGAGGACGATGCCGAGAAGGCCGGCAAGTGCGAAGGACCAGCGAGTGCCGTGGTCGTCGATGATCGATCCGGTGATGGGGCCCGAGACGGCCAGGCCCAGGGTCAGGGCAGTGCCGTGCAGGCCCATGGCCTCACCTCTTGCGGTCGCCGGCACCCATTGGCTGAGCGTGTCGATCGTGGTGGACAGGGCGGGTGCGCACAGTGCCCCCGCCGGGATCAGGGCGAGGCAGAGCAGCTGCCAGCTGCCGACCAGGCCGACGGGCACGGTCAGCGCCGCCATGGCGCCGACCATGAGCAGCGGCGAGAATCCCCTGGACAGCGCGCCGTACACGAAGCCCCCGACCAGCGACCAGAAACACCAAAGGCCGATCATCAGGCCGGTCCACCGTTCGGCGCCTTCGGCCTTGAGGACCGCGACCAGGCTCAGTTCGGTGGCGATCAGCACGAAGGTCGCCGCGAAGGTGATACCGAGCAGGGAGAGCAGCGCGGGGGTCAACCACTGCCGGCGCGGCACCGCCACGCCCGAGACCTCGTCGTCCTCGGCGCGGGTCGGGGGGTTCAACACCAGCATCGCCACGCCGGAACCCACCATGCCGACCCCGACCGCGGTCATGGTCCAGCCGCTGCCGAACGCGGCGGCGGAGGCGACCGCGACGGCCGGGCCGATCATGTACGAGATCTCGACGAGCATCGAGTCGAGCGCGAAACCGGTGCGGCGCTGCTCGGGCGGGATGGCCGCCGCCATGCACTGGCGGACCACGCCGAACACCGGGAGCGCCAGCACGCCGCTCACGACGGCACCGCCCAGCAGGACCCAGTACGGCATGAACGGGGCGGACACCCAGAAGGCGAGCTGGGCGGCCGTCGTGATCGCGACCACCGGGCGGAGGCCGTGCCGGTCCACGAACCGCCCGGCGACCGGCGCGCCGATGGCGACGCCGACCGTGGCGGCCGCGCCCACCAGCCCCGCCTCGAAGAACCCCAGCTTCAGGCTGTTGACCACGTGCAGGGTCAGGGTCAGTCCGGCGGCGGTCACCGGGATCCGAGCGACCATCCCGACGAGCAGGAGCGCTCGTACGCCGGGTATCGCCAGCACTCGCCGGTAAGGCTCGACAGTCATTTAGTTGCTTACCTCCACCCGGACATTGTGGCACCAGCCACCGACATCGGACACCTCTTGACGGCCGGCTCACGGCCGACGCCGTCGTCACCGCGTGGATGGACGGGGGCGGAGGCCCGCTCGCCAGCATGCCCTCGACGCGACGGGTGTCCGGGAACGGCGTCGTCCACGAGCGGAATTGTGGCGTGAGCGGCGCCTCCAACGCCCTGCGTTTCATCGCCATCTATGAGGGCATTGTCGGACAGACTTCAAGGAGGCTACACAAATGCGAATCGGATCGGTCGTGGTCGTACTGTGGCTGGTCATCGGCTTGGTGGCGGCCGCCCAGCGCGATTATTTGAACGGCAAAGTGGAGGACTGCAACACGGCGGCGACCATTACCGTGACCATCTTGGCCGGGCCGCTCAACTACGTGGGGATGAATCCGAAGATCTCCTGCGAGACGCCCCAGCCGAGCAAGTAACGGCTCGCCCCCACACGGCATGGGTCAGTTCGTGAGTTCGGCCGGCATGTCGGTGTGGTGCAGGACCGTGAGAGTGGTGACCGCACGAGTGAGGGCGACGTACAAGCGGGCGAGGCCGCGGGACGCCGCCCCGGCGATGCCGGCCGGTTCGATCACGATCACGTGGTCGTACTCCAGCCCCTTCGCGAGGGCCGCGGGTACGACGAGCAGCCGGTGCTCACCGCCGACGTCGGGGCCGAGCAGCTGATGGCCGAGGCCCGCGTCCGCCAGGGCCCGCGCGTACACGGGGACATCGTCGTCGGGAACGATCAGGCCGATGGACCCCTCACCGGCCAGCGCCCGACGTGCTGCGGCGACCGCGGCCTCGGAGAGGTCCGGGACCCGCCGCACGGTCAGCGCCTCCGATCCGGGACGCAGGGAGCGCGGCTCCTCGAGCCCGGGTGCGATCGAGGGCAGGAGGCGGGCGGCGTAGGCGAGCACCGAAGCCGGTACCCGGAAACCGAGCGTGAGCTCGGTGACCTCGCCGTCCTTGCCGAGATGGCGCAGGACGTCGTGCCAGGAGCGCGCCGAGCAGACGGACGTGCCCTGGGCGAGGTCGCCGAGGACCGTCACCGAACCGGTCGCGCACCGCCTGCCGACCGCGCGCAGTTGCATGGGCGAGAGGTCCTGTGCCTCGTCGACGACGAGATGACCCACCGACGGCGTCCGGTCGATCAGCCCGTGCAGCTCGTCCAGGAGTGCCCGGTCGGCGGTGGTCCAGGCGGCCGACCGGTGGGAGCGGTACGGCTTGGACCAGAGGAGCGACTCCTGTTCCCGCTCGCTCAGGACGCCCTTGGCGGTCGTACGCAGGAAGTCGGCGTCCGAGAGCAGCCGGAACAGCACCTGCTCGGCGCCGAGCCTGGGCCAGACCCGGTCGAGGAGCTGCTTGACCGGCTTCGACCGGGCGACCGCGTCCTGTACCCGATCGTCGGGCGCCTCGCCGCGCTGCTCCATCCGCACGAGGATCTCGTGGGCGAGCCGCTGCGCGAAGGCCGCGCGCCCGTTGCCGTAGCGCGTGGTGCCGAGCAACGATGCCGCGATCTCGCGTACCTCGTGGTCGGCCAGCCGGTAGCGGTTGGCACCCCGGGTGATGGCCAGGCCGTCCTCGGGCTTGCGGACATGCCGCCAGAGCGCCTTGCGAAGGACCTCGGCCATGCGGGCATCGCCTTTGATCGCGGCGGCGCCGGCGGGCTCATCGGCCGTCGGGACACCGAGGAGGTCGTCGACGGTGGCCTGTTCGACCCGGACCTCGCCGAGCGCGGGCAGCACCGCCGAGATATAGGCGAGGAAGGCCCGGTTCGGCCCGACGATCAGAACGCCGGAGCGGGACAGCCGCTCCCGGTGCGTGAAGAGCAGGTACGCCGCGCGGTGCAGGCCGACTGCGGTCTTGCCGGTGCCCGGCGCCCCTTGGACGCAGACGTTCTGCGGCAGGTCCGCGCGGACGATCTCATCCTGCTCCGGCTGGATGGTCGCGACGATGTCGCGCATCGGCCCGGTGCGGGGCCGCTCGATCTCCTCGGTGAGGAGCGCGGACGGGCCGATGGCGCGGCCGTCGAGCGGCTCGTCCTCGAACGCGGTCAGTTCACCGCCCCGAAAGCCGAACCGGCGGCGCCGTCGCCATCCCATCGGGTCGGCCGGGCCGGCCTGGTAGAACGCCCGCGACACGGGAGCGCGCCAATCGAGTACCAGCGGGCGCCCCTCCTCGCCATCGTGCACGTGGCGCCGCCCCACGTACATCGTCGCGGGCAGGTCGCCGGCATCGCCCGAGTCCATCCGGCCGAAGAACAGCGGGGTGTCGGGATGGTCGGCCAGCGCGGCGACCCGCTGGTCCAACAGCGACTCCAGAAAGTCCCGCGACACCCGGTCGGCGGCCATGTCCGCGGACAGCGACCGGGCGTGCTCACGCATCCGCCGGAGCGCCGCCCGCGACTCGGCGAGGTGCGCGCGCTCGGCGGCCAGGTGGGATGCGGCGCCGGTGTCCTGTGCCGCCTCGTCCTGCGCCGCCGCCTCCCGTGCCACCTCGTCCTGTGCCATCTCGGCCTCGTCCGATGACGGCGCCGGTACTGCGGGCATGCGAAACTCCCCCGGGACGGTGATGGGCTGAAGCGACAATGTACAAGGCACCCTGCCGAGGACGGCCGCGGCGCCCGGGACGCGCCTCGATGTTTCGCCGGCCGCCCCGGCCGGGAGGTACTGGACGGCCGGCTCGCCGAGATTCTGCCGCACCTGCCCAGATCGCCGAACGCGACCACGTGACGACCCGGGTCAGCGGCGGGTACGGCGGCGGAAGAGCCGCACGGCGAGGGTGAACGACACCACCAGCAGGCCTGCCCCCCAGGCCGGGGCGATCCACCCGTCGTCACCGATCGGCGTACCGGTCAGCAGACCCCGGACCGTCTCGATGATCGGGGTGATCGGCTGGTGCTCGCTGACGACCCGCAGGACCGGCGGCATCGTCGAGGTCGGCACGAACGCGCTGCTGAGGTAGGGGATGAACAACATGAAGAAGCTCAGCGTGCTCGCCGATTCCGTGCTCTTCGCGATCGCCCCGAGTCCAGCGGCGAGCCAGGACAGCGCGAGCACGTAGAGCAGCACCAGCCCGATCGCGAGAAGCCAGTCGGTGAGGCCCGCGTTGGGACGGAAGCCCATCGCGACGGCCGCGCCGATGACGATCGAGGTGGACAGCGCGTTGCGGGTGACGCTCGCGACCACGTGCCCGGTCAGCACGGCGGAGCTGCGGATCGGCATCGAGCGCAACCTGTCGATCATGCCGCTGTTCATGTCGTCGGCCACGGACATCGCCGTGGACGACGCGCCGTAGCCCGTGCACAGCAGGATGATCCCGGGCACGACGTAGTTGATGTACTCGGTGCCGCTGTCGATGGCGCCGCCGAAGACGTAGACGAACAACGCCATCATCAGCAGCGGCAGGATGATCGACATGAAGAGGGTGTCGACCTGACGGCGGGTGAGCCGGATACTCCGGCCGATCATGGTGAGCGAGTCGCTGACGGCGTTGCCGATGCCGCCGTGCGCCATCGGGAGGTCGGTCGAGCTCACTTGAGCGTTCCTTCCGCGTGGAGGGGGGTGATCGCGTCGGCGTCCGTCGTCGTCGCGTGGGCTGCCGTCGTCGCCCGGCCGTCCGGACGGTGCGCCTGGGTCAGCGTCATGAACACGTCGTCGAGGGTGGGCCGGTGGGAGGTGACCCGGGCCACCGGTATCCCGGCGGCACGCAGATCGTCCAGCACCAGGTGCAGATGAGCCGCGCTGCCGTCGGACGGAATGCCGAGAACGAGGCGGTGCCGATCGGCCAGCGCGCCGATGCCGCCGTACAGGCCGGCGGCGCGGGCGAGATCGGCGTCGTCGTCGAACCCGAGGTCGAGCCGATCCCCGCCGACCTGTGCCTTCAGTGAGTCCGCGGTACCGGAGGCCGCGACCTTCCCGCCGTCGATGAGCATGATCCGGTCGGCCAGCCGGTCGGCCTCTTCGAGGTACTGGGTCGTGAGCACGATCGTCGTACCGGTGCGCGCCAGTTCCCTGATCGCCTCCCACATCGTCGTGCGGCTGGCCGGATCGAGGCCTGTGGTCGGCTCGTCGAGGAAGATCAACCGCGGTGTCGCCACCAGGCTCATGGCCAGGTCGAGGCGCCGGCGCATCCCACCGGAGTAGGTCTTCACCCGCCGGTCCATCGCGTCGACGAGGTCGAACCGTTCGAGCAGTTCCACCGCCCGGCGACGCGCCCCCGGGCGACCGAGGTGCATGAGACGGCCGATCATGACGAGGTTCTCCCTGCCGGTCTGCTCGTCGTCGACGGCGGCGCTCTGGCCGGTCAAGCTGATCACCCCGCGTACCCTCGCCGGCTCGCGGACGACGTCATGGCCGGCGATCGTCACCCGGCCGGCGTCCGGGCGCGACAACGTGGTGAGTATCCGGACGGTGGTCGTCTTCCCCGCGCCGTTCGGCCCGAGCAGCGCGAAGACGGACCCCTCCGCCACGCCCAGGTCGATCCCGTCCAGGACCACGGTCGACCCGAAGGCCTTCCGCAGACCGGTCACCTCAACGATCATCATCGTCCCCCTCGACAGAAAATAGCGTATGAGACACGCTAATGAGCGTACTTCATACGCAGTATCTTGGAAACCCTAGTATTGCCAGCGGAGACGGGAGTGCGGATGAGCGACGAGACGGACCTGCCGCCGCGGGTGGTCCTGCTGTGGGGCCTGAACGACGCGCCACGCCGGGGTCCGAAGGCCTCGCTCACGGTGGGCGACATCACCCGCGCCGCGGTCGAGGTGGCCGACGCCGAAGGGCTCGGCGCGGTGTCGATGGCCAGAGTCGCCGCCCAGCTCGGCAACGCCACGATGGCGCTGTACCGCCATGTGAAGAGCAAGGACGAGCTGCTCCAGCTGATGTCGGACGCGGCGATGGAGAGCCCGCCGGACCTACCAGAGGGCGGTGACTGGCGGGAGGGGCTGACGCTGTGGGTGACCGAGGTGCTGACCGTGCTGCGACGGCATCCGTGGTGCGCGCAGATCCCGATCTCCGGTCCGCCGGTCGGCCCGCACAACCTCGCGTGGTTCGACCGCGCGCTGGACGCCCTGTCCGGTACCGGCCTGAGCGAGGAGGAGAAGGTCGGCGTCGTGATGGGGCTGCTGACCTACGTGCAAGGCGAGATGCGGCTGAGCCTCGAGCTCGCCGCCGCGTACGCGGAGAACCCGGAGGCGTTCGGCCGCCAGTACGGCAGGGCCCTGACGAGCGTGGTCGACCCCCGGCGGCTCCCCGCCCTCAGCAGGGTGGTCGAGGCCGGCGTGTTCGACGCCGAGTCGTTGTACGCCGAGGAGGAGTACGACGACTTCGCCCTCGGGCTGACCCTCTATCTCGACGGCCTCGCCGCCTTCATCGCCCGGCGCTCCGGCCTGCCGGACTCCTGACGGGGGGCGGTGACACCGGCTTCAGGGGCCGCCAAGTCTCGGCGCCCCGTCGGGTTCAGTCTTGGGTGCGATTGTTGGTTCTGCGTGCGATGGCGGCCGCTCGGTGCGCTGCTGTGAGCGCCGCCACCGCCACCGCCGCCGGCACCAGCAGCGCACCCAGGGAGGTAAGGGCTTCAGCGAGGCCCTCCCAGCGGGCCGGGGAGCCCAGGAAGCCGAGGCCTACGCCGCGCTGCCCCTGCGGCGGCCACGGCCACCGCTGGAACAACGGCCACAGCAGGCGCCCCAGCGGCACGATCAGCACCATGCCGGACACGCCCGCCGATATCGCCGCGACCGCGGTCAGGCCCTGACCGGCGGCCCAGCGGGTGTGCACCTCGATCAGTGCCGCCACCGCTGCGGCGGCCAGCGCGATGACCGGCAGCCGCACCGACGGCTCCACCGGCAGCTGCGACAGATGATCACCTGCCCAGTAGGCGACGATCGCGAGCACCGACATCACCATCACCACGCCCTCCGCCGACCCTGGCGGCGCAGGCGACCTCGGCTCCTTCCGCCGGGCCGCTCGGGCGAGGACGACCGCCATCGCGACGCCGATCACGACGGCGGCCATGCACGCCCAGTCGGAGATCCTGGCGAGCACCGGATTCGGCTGCATCGACAGTTGCCCGAACGGCGAGGTCAGCGCTTGGCGCACCCAGGAGCCGAACGCGAACCCTTCGTACACAGGCAGACGCTCGAACATCGCCACCACGTGCGCCGCGGCCGGCAGGAGCGCCGCCGTCATCGCACCACCAAGACGGCTCCGCCTGATGAGGACCACAACCGCGATCGCGGATCCGGTGATCACCAGCGGGGCGGGAACCCGATCCCAGTGCTCGATGGAGTCCGACACCTGCACCCGGATCGCGTGGGCGATGGCGCAGGCCAGGCCGGAGACCGCCACCGCCAGCTGTGCCCGGGCCATGACCAGCGACACGGCGAGGCCGGACCGGGCCGGAAGTGGCGATGGCGATGTGTTCACAGATGCCTTCCCGGGCTCGGGTATGGTGGCTTGTCCTTCTGTTTCAGCGCCGAAGCCGCCGACCGTGATCATCCTGCCGGGTGTCGGCCGGTATGTCGCAATGGAACGAGAACCTGGCGCATGACCTAGACCGGACGTATGCCTGTTCCCCTTCGCGCCGATCCATCCGCATCAGGTTCGTTGAGGTCACAGGGGTACGGCGGGCGGCGGGCGAGGCCGGCCGAGCAGGGCCCACACGGCGACCGCCGCCGCGGCGCAGACGGCCGCAACGGACCACAGCACGACATGCCAGGCGTCGGTGAACTCTGCGAGGTGAAGGGCCCGGTCCGGGCCGTCGAGGTCGCCCGCCGCGACGCGTGCGGCGGCGTCAACGGCCCCGATCCGCGCCTGGAGCAGGTTGACCAGAGCGGTGCCGAACAGGGCGGTGAACAGCGTGGCGCCGCCGGCGCGGACGGTGTTGAGGAGACCGGCGGCCATGCCGATCCGGTCCACGCCCACGCGGTTCAGTGCCTGGGCGTCGCTGGTGCCGATCACCAGCCCCATGCCGGTACCGATCGTCGCCAGCGGGCCGAGCAGCCCGGTGGCGCCGATGCCCGGGTGCAGCACGGTGAGCCAGGCACTGCCGGTCGCGATCAGCAGCAGGCTGAACGTGATGAGGGTGCGGGCGGAGATGGCGTGGTTGATCAGCAGGGCTCCGACCTGGGGCATGAGGAGGACAGGTGCGGTCATCATCAGCATGGTGAACCCGGCGGACTGGGCCGAGGCACCGCTCACCCCCTGCAGATAGGTGGGCAGGAACGTGATCACCCCGGCAGGTCCGGCCGCGACGAACAGGCAGGCCAGGCACCAGGCCAT
This sequence comes from Actinomadura alba, assembly GCF_014323705.1. Taxonomy (GTDB): domain Bacteria; phylum Actinomycetota; class Actinomycetes; order Streptosporangiales; family Streptosporangiaceae; genus Actinomadura_C; species Actinomadura_C alba. The sequence goes on along the minus strand of NZ_JABVEC010000015.1, from coordinate 181,893 downwards.
GAATCCCCGATCGCGGAGCAGGCCCAGATCGAGCACCGGGTGCCGGCTGCGGCGCTCGACCATCGTGAACGCCACCAGCAGGGCCAGTCCGGTCACGAGAGGTGCGAGCACGCGTGCGCTCCCCCATCCGGCGTCCGACGCCTGGTTGGTGCCGAACATCACCAGCGCGAGAGCGCCGATGAGGGTGACCGCACCGGGAAGGTCGATGCGAGGTGGCTTCGCCGCCCTCGACTCGGCCATGAACGCGCTGCCCGACCAGATGAGCAGGCCGACGGCGGCGAAGCCGGCGAAGGTCGGCCGCCAGCCCAGCGAGCCCACGAGCCAGCCGGACAGCGACGGGCCGATGGCCATGCCGACGCCGGCGGTGGTGCCCATCGCCGCGAACGCCTGGGTACGGGAAGGGCCGGTGAACGTCGCGCCCAGGATCGCGCCGCCGCCGGCCATCACTCCCGCGGCGCCCACACCCGAGAGTGTCCGCGCCGCGTCCAGCAGCAGGATGCCGGGCGCCACCGCGCTGGCCAGGGCTCCCGCGGTGTAGACGGCGGCGCCGGCGGCGAAGATGCGACGGCGGCCGAACAGATCGCCGAGCGAGCCGGCCACCAGCATCAGCGACGAGGCGGCCAGGAAGTATCCGACCACCACCCACTGCAGGGACGCGCCGGAGGCGTTCAGGTCCGCGCCGATGCGCGGCAGGGCGACCGTCGTACCGGACATCAGCATCGGCAGGGTCAGAAAGCCCAGCAGCACCGCCACGAGTGTCACGGCGGGTCGCCCCTGACCTCTGAGGGCGGCGGGCGAAGGAGAGGAAACGTGGCTCATCGCGTCAACGGGTGTAGCCGTACAGGAACGCCCGGACAGCCGAGGCGACCATCTCGCCAATGTCCTCCTCGGCGATGACGGCGCCCGGGTAGGACCGGTCCACGACCGAGACCAGCAGCATGAGGTGCAGTGCCGCCTGCTGCGGGTCGTCGACGTGCAGCAGTCCCCGTTCGGCCAGTTTCCGGATGTACTCGGCGAGCTCACGGCGGACGCGGAGCGGCCCGGTCTCGCGCCATGCGTCGATGGCGGCCGGCGGGATGTGCCCCGCCTCGGCGTTGATCTGCCGGACCAGCGCGAAGTGGTCGAGGTGGTCGTCGGCCATCGGCTTCACCCAGTCCAGACCGAACTCGATCAGGTCGGCCTCCAGGTCCGTGACCTTCCGCAGGTGACGATCGATGACCGCGATCTGGTCCTGGGCGACCCGGGTGGCGCTCTCCTGGATGACCGCCTCGAAGAGCCGGGCCTTGTCCTGGAAGTGGTTGTAGATGGTCCGCGTGGACACGCCCGCCGTCGTGGAGATCGCATCGATGCTGGCGCGCGTGTAGCCGTCGCGCGCGAACACCGTCAGCGCGCCGGCGAGTATCGCCCGGCGTTTGTCCGCCAGCCCTCCGCGCGGCTGGGTCTTCACGGTCTCGTGCCTGGTCATCCCGGGTACCTCCGCAAGAGTTACATGCATCGTTTTACATTTTGCCATACACATTGTACTTTACTTTCCGTTCCACCCTGAATCGACGCCGAGGAGTGAGGCAGATGGTCCGGATCGCCATCATCATCGGGAGCACCCGTCCCCAACGCAGGACGGCGGTCGCCGCACAGTGGGTCGGCGACGTGGCCGGCCGGCACCCCGCCGTCACGGCCGGCGAGGCGACCTTCGAGATCGTCGACCTGGTCGACTACGGGCTGCCGGTACTGGACGAGCCCACACCCGCGATGTTCGCCGACTACCGCAACGCGCACACGACGCGATGGGCCCAGGCGATCGACTCGTTCGACGGGTTCGTCTTCGTCACACCGGAGTACAACCACGCTCCCCCGGCGGCGCTGAAGAACGCCATCGACTTCCTGTTCGCCGAATGGAACAACAAGACCGCCGGATTCGTCAGCCACGGCGTTCACGCCGGAGTCCGCGCCGTGGAACAACTGCGGCTGACGATGACCGAACTCCAGGTCGCCAACGTGCGCACCCAGGTCGCACTCTCGGCGTTCACCGACTTCGAGATCACGGACCCCACCGAACCCGGCCTGATCGCGCCGGGAGACCACCAAGAGCCCACCCTGATCGAGATGCTGAGCGAGATCATCACCTGGTCGCGGGCCCTCAAGCCGCTGCGCGACACCACCGCGAGAAGCGAGGCGGTCCCGGTTGCGTGACGCGCCTCCCCCGTACCGTCATGCGCCATGAAGATGTGACCCCGGCGCACGCTGAAGTACCTGGCAGGAGGGTCAAAGATATTAGCTCTTATTAAGAGGTAAGAGTTAATATGCCCATGTGAGCAGCGATGGCGTCGGACTGGCCGGCGATCTCATGGACGTGACGGTGGCGATGCGCCGGCTGGTGCGGCGCAGGCTGCGAGACGAGATGCCACCACCGCGGCTCCGTCCCGCCCAGGTCGAGCTGTTGCTCGTGGTCGGCCGCCGGCCCGGCATCAGCGTCGCCGCGGCCGCCCGCGAGCTGCATCTCGCGGACAACTCCGTGAGCACCCTGGTCAACCAGCTGGCCGGTATGGAGATGCTGCGCCGGGAGATCGACCCCGCCGACCGGCGGGCGGCGCGGCTCGAGCTCACCCCCATGGCGCGGCGGCGCATGGCGGAGTGGCGGGACCGCAGGGCGAGGCTCGTGGGCGCACGGCTCGAGCAGCTTCCCCCTGAGGACGTCGCGGCGATCGCCGCGGCGCTCCCCGCGCTCCGCCGGTTGCTCTCCCGGCTGCAGCAGACACCGCCCGAAGAAGACGCGCGTGAACCGCCGGTCGAGATCCAGCCGTCCTGACGGCGGCACAAGGAGGCCATCGACGGACCGAACCCGCAGTGAGCGACGAACGCGGAGCCCCGCCGACCTGAACGACCCTCGGGGGCGGTAATGAGCAGTGAGAAAGCAACGGCGAAGCCGACGAGTGAGTACGCGGTCGCCTGCCGGGACCTGCGGCACGCGTTCGGCGGCGCCGTGGCGGTCGACGGAGTCGACCTCGCGGTGGCCGAGGGCGAGATCTTCGGCCTGCTCGGCCCGAACGGCGCCGGCAAGACCACGACCATCCGTCTGATCACCACCCTTCTTCCGGCCCGGCCCGGCATGGTGGAGGTGTTCGGACTCGACGCCGCGCGCCACCAGATGGCCGTACGAAGATCGATCGGCTATCTGCCCCAGCAGTTATCCGCGGACGCGGCACTCACCGGCCGCGAGAACGTGGAGCTGTTCGCCCGGCTGTTCGACGTGCCACGGTCAGAGCGCCGCGAGCGAGTCGGCGAGGTCCTGTCCGCCGTGGGCCTCGAGAACGCGGCGGAGCGGCGCGCGCAGACCTACTCGGGCGGCATGATCCGACGGCTCGAACTGGCCCAGGCGTTGGTCAGCACCCCCCGCCTGCTCATTCTGGACGAGCCGACGATCGGGCTCGACCCCGTGGCGCGCGACGGCGTGTGGGAGCGCATTCAGGAGGTACGCCGGACCACCGGCATGACCGTCCTCGTGACCACGCACCACATGGACGAGGCCGACCTGCACTGCAACCGGATCGCGCTCATGCACCGCGGGCGCATCCGCGCACTCGGCACTCCGTCGGAACTCAAGTCCGGTCTGGAGTCAGGGGCGACCCTGGAGGAGGTGTTCCGTGCCTACACCGGCGACCAACTCGACGAGCCGGCGGACGGTTTCCGCGACGCGCGACGCACCCGCCGCACCGCGAGCCGCCTCGGCTGAATCTCCGCTCCCCACCGGCCCTCGTGGCGGCTGTTCCCGGGCCGCGTGGCCGCGCTCTGCGTCGTCGAACTGCAGAAGATACGGCACGACCGGACAGAGCTGTACACCCGAGCGATCCAGCCGGCGCTGTGGCTGCTCATCTTCGGAGAGACGTTCTCGCGCATCCAGGCCATCCCGACCGGCCAGGTTCCCTACCTCGACTACCTGGCACCGGGGATCCTCGCCCAGTCCGCCCTCTTCATCGCGATCTTCTATGGCATCCAGATCATCTGGGAGCGCGACGCCGGCGTGCTCGTCACGCCGACGCCGCGAACGGCCCTGGTCACCGGCAAGGCGTTCGCGGCGGGCGTGCGGGCGCTCGCGCAGGCCGTGGCCATCCTCGTGCTGTCGATACTGCTCGGCGTGACGCTGACGCTCAACCCTCTGCGCTGGCTCGGAGTCGTCGTCATCGTGATGCTCGGCACCGCGTTCTTCGCCTGTCTGTCCATGACCATCGCCGGCCTCGCCATGTCCCGCGACCGGCTGATGGGCATCGGCCAGGCCATCACGATGCCACTGTTCTTCGGGTCGAACGCGCTCTACCCCGTCGCCCTCATGCCGGATTGGCTGCGGGTCGTCAGCCATGTCAATCCGCTGAGCTACGAGGTCGACGCCCTGCGCCACCTGCTCATCGGCATCCCCGGGAACCTTCCCCTCGATTTCGCCGTGCTCGTCCTCGCGACCGCGGCCGGGATCATCACCGCGTCGTCCGTACTGGGCCGGCTCGTCCGCTGATCCCCGGCTCGGGGCCCGGTCCGGCACCGCCCGCCGCCGGAACCGACTTCCCGCAGCGTGCCGCAGGCCCGTTGCGCGCATGCAAGCGACGGTGACCGCGACCCGTCCGATACGTAAGTGTGTTCTGTTGTGCGAGAAGACCAGTCCCCACGACGAAATCTGGGTGGTGGCCCGACGGGGAGGCGCGAAGCCGTCGCGATGGACGCACGGGACGCGTGGCCGGATCTGCCCGCGTTCTCCTCGGGATCACCGTTCGAGTTCCTCTCAAGGTACGGCAGGACGGCCGGCTGGAGTGACGCCGTGGCATCCGGAGGTTTCCTCGGAGAGATCGTTCTCGCCGCCACACCGGCCGCCGTGCGGCCGGCCCGCTCCTACGTCCGCGAGCTCGTCGGCGAGTACTTCGCCACCGACCGGTCCAGGCTCGGCGATCTCGAGCTGCTGACCAGCGAGGCCATGACGAACTCCCTGATGCACGCGAAGCCTCGCCGCGACGGAACGCTCATGCTCTCCGCCCTGCACATCGACCGCCTCGTGCGGGTCGGGGTCACCGACGGCGGCAGCAGGCACGAGGAGCCGCGGGCGGCCGACGACCCGCACGCCGTCAACGGGTGGGGACTGCACCTGATCGAAGCGCTCGCCACCGGCTACGGGACGCATCGCAACCTCGACGGGACCGCGACCTTCTGGTTCGGGGCGGTCATCAGCGAACGGTGGAAGGCGCCATGACCTCGGGGACCGTACTGAGCATGGGCCGGTCGGCCGCGCCGAGCCGAGCCGTGCGCAGGTCTCTCCGAGCGACGGGGAACCCGGCCGGCGGCATCGACTCCACCACCCCCAGTGCCGCCAGGATGTACGACCACTACCTCGGTGGCAAGGACAACTACGCCGTGGACCGGGCCCTCGCCGAACGGGCACTGCGGAGGGCCCCGATCATCTCCCGGCTCGTCCGGGTCAACCGGGCCTTTCTCGGCGACTCCGTCCGGCTCCTCGCCCAGCAGGCCGGCATCCGGCAGTTCCTGGACATCGGATGCGGTCTTCCGACGCACGACAACGTGGACGACATCGTCCGGCGGGTCGACCCGGCCTGCCGGGTGGCGTATGTCGACAACGATCCGATGGTGTTCAGTCACGCGCGGGCCCTGCTGGCCGTCAGTGGCGACACCAAGGCCTTCGCGGCCGATCTGCGTGAGCCCGGCGAGATCCTCGGCCATCCGGAACTCACCCAACTGATCGACTTCAGTGAGCCCGTCGCGGTGCTCCTGCTGAGCGTCCTGCACTTCATCAGCGATGCCGAGAACCCGCGCCGGATCATCGACGACCTGCTGAGCGGCCTGCCCCCGGGCAGCCACGTTGTCATCAGCCATGCCGAGCGAACGCCGGATCTCGAAGCGGTCTCCGCGCTCTACCAGGAGGCCGACGTTCCCTTCACACCCAGAAGCCGGCAGGAGATAGCCGGCCTTTCCCACGGCCTGGAGTTGTTCCCGCCCTACCCGGTGAACCTTCCGCTTTCGCGCTTCGGCCACCAGTTGAGAATCCGCGGCACGGTGCCCCTCATCGGGTGCATCGGGCGGAAGCCCGCATAACAGAGCGTCACATACGTGAGAACCTGCCTAGGATGGATCGCGCCTTTCGGCCGTGCCGCACCCGGCCGCCCGATAGGATCTCAGGGTCAGCGAGTGCCACCACTAAGGCAAGTCATGACAGCGGACAGTGAGCCGAAGTCTCTTTCCGAAATCGCCAGTGCCATCGGGCTGAACATGTCCGATGTGGCGATGTTCTCCGGGCTCGACGAGAGCACGGTATTCCGGCTGTGGGATAACACGGGCTGGCTCGACCGCATCAGTGGCCGGTCACTGCAGAGCCTCATGTCATCGGTTCCCGGAATCGCCGAATACTCCATGGCGCACTCCATCCTGAAGCGGCGCGACGCGCTCGTCGCGGACCTCCAGGCCGAAGGGCTGAGCGTCGATCTGCGGGCACTGGAGAGTTCGACCGTCGCCCGCCAGCATCTCCTGAACGCCCTCGAGGCCGCGCTGCACATCGTACGGGGCGGCGCCGGCCAGAAGGTCTCGTCCTACCTCGCGCGCTTCTGGGGACGAGAGCAGGATCGCGCGCTCGAGACGCTCTATTCCACTGAGCAGGGCCATGGACTGCTGAACGACCCGCACAAACTCTTCGAGGCCTCGATCGAACTGGCCCCCCGACTGAGCCGCAAGACCTATTCGTTCCACTCGATCCTGGCCCTCAACATTCTCACCCATCAGGTCAGCAAGGTGACCGGCATACCCGATGCGGGACTCACGTTCCCGGCCGACGGGCGGCAGACCGCCTTCATGATACGCGGTGGTGTGATGGGGTCGCTGATCAGCTCGAACAACCTGAACCTCGCGGAGAGATATCAACGTGAATTAAACCGGACTCCGCTGTACGCGACGCTCGAAGAATGGTCGTTTCCCACGTACACCCGAGACGGCCGGATAAGCTCCGACTTCACGTTGCCCAGCTCATTGCTGTTGCACAATACGGCAAGAGAGGTTCTGCGGGAGATATCGAGCTACAACGAAGCGTACCTGTACTACCTGGTGGCGGTTTATATTCCCTTGGCACTGCAGCGCGATCCTACGTTCGGATCGATGACCGCGGAGCTGGTGACGGCGCTCGAACGGCGGGGCGCCGACTGCCAGGACAAGAGACTTCGAAAAATGTGCAGCAAATTGGTGAAACAGCTCAAGGGCATGGCCTGATACATGCTGGAGAATGGGGGGAAGATGGACGACACCGTCCGGGCGGTCGCGAATCCAACGCACGCGAGATGGGAGGCCAATGCCGAATACTGGGTAAAGATCATCCGGGAGGGCCGGGATCGCTACCGCACCGAACTCACCGATCGGGCCGTCCTCGACGCGATCGGCCCATGCGAGGGGCTGAGGATCCTCGACGCGGGTTGCGGTGAGGGCTACCTCGCCCGGAGACTCGCGTCCCTGGGTGCCGACGTCGTGGGCATCGACGCCTCCGAAGGTCTGATAGACGCGGCCCAGAGCGTGCCCGCGGGCCATAGCGGGTCGGTCTCGTTCACGTGCGCGAGCGTCGAGGCGATGCCCGCCGCGGACGAGGTCTTCGACCTCGTGGTGTGCAACCACCTGCTCAGCCACCTGCAGGACCCGGCGCACGCGATCCACGAGTTCGGCCGGGTTCTGAGGCCCGGAGGCCGGCTGGTCATGCTCACCCTGCACCCGTGCTTCTACACCGAGAACTCGGAACACGGGGCGATGACCAGCGTGCCGGCGTCGAAGTACTTCGCCGCCCGTGGCATTGACCAGCATTTCCTCGTCGACGGGCTCGAGTCACCGTCAATGATCACTTCCTGGCTCCGGCCGCTGGAGTACTACTCGGCGACGCTGCGCGACGCCGGCTTCGTCATAACGGACCTGCGAGAGCCGCACCCAACGGCGGAACAGCTCCGGAGCGACCCCTGGTGGCGCGAGAGCTTCCCGGCCGCGCTCTTCATTCTCATGATCGCGGAGCGGCGATGACGCCACCGACGTGGCCGGAGCGCCGGCCCGGCCGGTGACCGAACGCCCCGTCAGTGTCGGGGGCGGGTGCTCTGCGTGGGCAGCGGGCGCAGTGCCGACCATCGCTCCATCACGCGTACGGCCAGGGCCGCGCTGAGCCCGCCGAGCGCGTTCAGCCGCTCGTGGTCGCGGGTCAGGCCGGCCACCACGCGAAGACGGTGGACGAGGCGTTCCCTGGCGGAGACGTCGCCCCAGTGGAAATCCTCCACCGGCACCCGGGCGAGATGGTCGGCGGACTCGCGGTGGGCGCGTTCGACGAGTGCGTCGCCACGGATGAGCCAGCCGGCGCAGGCGTCGGCGAGGTCGCCGGGAACATCCGTGCCCGTGCTGTCGCGCCAGGTGGCGCGGTAGACCTCCTCGGCCTCCGCGAGCGGCGGACCCGTGACCGACATCGCGCACCAGCAGGTCGGGAAGCCGATACGCAGGTAGGCGAGTTCGACCAGGCCGTTGCCCAGCGACGCCTGCTCGAAGTCGACGAACCGCACGCCGGTGGCGGTGTGCAGGTCGTTGCCCGGGCAGGGGTCTCCGTGCAGCAGCGCATGGTGGCCCGCCGGGTCGAGCCGGTCGAGCAGCCCAGCGAGTTCGTCCGGCACGCTGGACGGGACCTGGACGTCGAGCACCCTGGCGAAGGCCAGGAACGACTCGGCGTCGGCGGCCGTCGGCCGGGACCACGCGGGGAGCGCGCCCTTGTCGGCCGGCCCGGTCAGCGCGTGCAACCGGGCGAGTGACTCGGCGTAACCGAGCAGCCAGTCGCCGTGCGCGCCGCGATCGTCAAGGTGCTCCAGGACCATCACGCGTGAGGCCGGATCCGTCGCGAGCAGTGCGGGCGCGACGGCCGGCCGGGCCGCACGCGACGCGAGCCGCAGGGCGGCGACCTCGCGCGCGTAACGCGCATCCGCGTCGGGCCCGGTTCCGCCTCCGTCGGCGACCTGCTTGACGATCGCCCGGGCGCCACCGCGCAACCCGACCCTCCACACCCGCGAACGCGGGCTGCTCTCCAGGAGCACTGCCTCCGTGGGCGAGCCCACACGGGAACGCAACTCATCGCTGATCGGCACCTGGGACGGCATGACGATCAGCCTAGGCGCGAGATCCCGGTCACTGAGACCGGCCGGTGGTCCATCACCACCGGCCGGTCCGGCAGGCCGCCCTCGCACGGTGCGGTATCGGTCAGGGCAGCAGCAGCCCCCAGTAGAAGGCCCAGGGGAGGAACACCGCTCCCCCGGAGAGCAGCAGTCCCAGCCGGACACGTTCGCCGCGCGGAACCCTCGCGGCGGTGCGGCGCCACGCCACGGCGGTCGCGATGCCGGCGGCGATGGCGGCCACGGCGAGCCCCTGCAGCGCGAGCCACGGCAGGGGCCGGCCGGCGAATACGGGCCCGGGGTCCGGGGAGCGTCCCGCTGCCATCAGATAGAAGAGGTAGAAGAACACACCGATCACGGCGGCCAGTCCCCCTCCGGCCAGCAGCCGGGCCCACCGGCTCACCGGGCGCGTCCTCCGCCCGCGCAGCCGCCGCACCAGAGCCACCAGCGGATACGCGGTGAACGCCACGACGAACAGCACGAACGCCGCGAGCTGCGTCCAGGCCGACTCCCACCACGCCGACGGCGGCGCCTCGATGCTCGGGTCGTCCTGCTGCGGCGGCGTCGGGGCGTCGGCGTTCGGAAGACGGCCGCTCGTCACGTCACGGACCCACGAGCCGACCAGCTCGGCGTACCCGGGCGCCAGCGCCGGGCCTCGGGTGACGCCCCCATCGGGACTTTCGTGCGCCCCGTGGTCGGCGCCGGCGAAGAAGCGGAACGTGTAGTGGGTGTTGCCGCCCCGCCGCAGAGCCCGCGCGAAGAGCGGAGGATTGTCCTCGGGCGGCGTCTGCAGGTCACGGGCACCCCATACGCCGAGCAGCGGCTGCCGTACCCGCGCCAGAACGCCCTCGGCGTCGAAGTACGCCTCGGCGAACAGTCCCGCGTCACCGCCCAGCCGGGTGAAGTTGCGCTTCCCATGGTCGATCACCGAGCCCGACACGCCCTCCCGGCGGAGCGAGGAGGTCTCGTTCCAGAGTTGCTGCCGGATCGGCGTCATCGCGTTGCCGCCCACCACGATGACGAACGCCACCTCGGTGGACCGGGAGGCCGCGAGCGGTGCGACCCAGCCGCCCTCGCTGAGCCCCCAGACGCCCACCTTCGCCGGGTCGACGCCGGGCCGGGCGCGCAGCGCACGGACGGCCCCGAGCGCGTCGTCGGCGAGTTCGGAATATGAGCGGCGGAAATTGCTGTACCCCACGGACCTCTTGTCGTAGATCAGGGTCGCGACGCCCTGCCGCGCGAACTCCGTGGCCTCGGTGAGCAGGTGGTCACGCGGCACCCCGGCGCCGGAGCCGGTGACCAGCACGACGCCCGGCCGGGGCGTCCCCGCCTTCGCCGGCGCCAGGACAGTGCCGTGCAGGGTCAGCCCGCCGAATCCCGGGAAGCTCACGTCGGTGGAGGTCAGGCCGGCCGGTGCCGGGATCGCCGGGCCCGCGGACGCCCCGGCGGGCGCCATGCCCAAGGCCCCGAAGAGGAGTGCCGACACGACGGTGATTGCTGTCTTCATGGCGCAGACGGTAGACCACAGAGAAACCTCTGCAAAGAGTTCTCTGCAAAGATCCTTCTGTAGTACTAGACTGCTCGTCATGAAGGACGATGCCGAGCCGGTCATCCTGGACGATCCGGGACGCCTCAAAGCCCTGAGTCATCCCCTGCGCCGGCGGATCCTGCACCGGCTCCGCGCGCACGGCCCCGCCACGTCCACGACCATCGGCGAAGTGCTCGGCGCCAACACCGGCACGACCAGTTACCACCTGCGGCAGCTCGAGAAGTACGGCTTCATCGAGGAGATCGCCGAACGGTCCGCCGGCCGCGAGCGCTGGTGGCGCAGCGCTCAGGGCCCCCGCGACCTGCGCACGCCCCCCGCCGAGGCACTGAGCCCCGAGGACCGGCCCCTCCTCGCCGAGCTGCTACGGCTGGGGCATGCCGAGGACATGGAACTGCTCGGCAGGCTGCCCGAGTCGTACGCGCGGGACCGCGCCTGGGCGATGCTCTCGCGCGGATTCACCCACATGACCGAGGAGGGGCTGGCCGAATTCTTCGAGGCCTACATCCGCCTCCTGCGGCAACACGGCCACAGCCGCGAGGACGCACCCCCCGGCGCCCGCCCCGTCAACATCCGCCTCTTCACCCTGCCCGCCGACGAGGACTGAGGGGCCCACCGGAGCCACGCCGGCGCCCTCGGGACGCCGGGCCGGCCCGGCTCAGCCCAGGAGGGCACCGACCTCCTGGGCCGCCGCGAGCAGGCCGGGGGCGAACGACACCAGCTGGTCACGCGACACCAGGAAGGTCACCGTCGAGATGCTCACGCCGCCGACCACGGACCCGCCGCGGTCGAAGACGGGCGCCCCGATGCAGCGGATGGTGGTCTCGTTCTCCTCGTCGTCGATCGCGTAGCCCTGCGCCCGGACCATGGCCAGTTCTTCGACGAGCCGCGCCGCATCGGTGATGGTGTTGGCGTTGCGGGCGGGCAGCCCGGTGGCGGCCACGACCGCCTTCACCTCTTCCTCCGACAGTTGGGACAGCACGCTCTTCCCGATGGCCGTGCAGTGCAGGGGAAGCCGCATGCCCACCCGTGACGCCATCCGGAAGGGCTGGTCCGCCTCCACTTTGTGCACATAGACTGCGTGATTTCCGCTGCGCAGCGCCATATGTACGGTATGTCCGACTTCGGCGGCCAGGCCGGCCAGCACATCCCCGATTCCGGTGGTGCCGACCGCCTTGACCTCTTCGGCGAGCGCCAGCATGCGCGGACCGACCCGATACGTCCCATCACCCTCGTTCGCGATGAAGCCGAGCTCGCCGAGCGCGGCGAGGATGCGGTGCACGCTCGCCTTGGGCACCCCCGCGTCCGTGGCGATGTCGCCGAGGCGCCGCGGACCGTCGCCTCCGACCGCGGCTTCCAGCACGTTGAGGGCCTTGCTCACCGCGTTCCCCGCCTTGGAGGAACGTCCGGCACGCTGGTCGCTTTCACCCGTAATTTCACCCATTGACAGTCGGATCCTTCGCATCTAGTGTGCGAGCACATTCTATCAGGCGAGATACCATTCCGCATACTGGAACGCAGTAGGCGGACCTGCGGTCCGAAGCGACAAAGGAGTCGGACATTGGGGAATATGCTGGTCGACGGGCAATCGGCGCCCGTCGTGAAGAGCATGCCGATCCACAATCCCGGCAGCGGAACACTGCTCGGCGAGATGCCGGTCGCCACCGAGGACCAGGCCCGGCAGGCGGTCGAGACCGCGCAGCGGGGGCGGCGCGAGATGGCGGCGATCCCCGCCCACGAGCGGGCCAGATTGCTGAACGCGGTCGCCGACGAGATCGAGCGGCGCAGCGATGAGCTGACCCGGTTGCTGGCCGCCGAGAACGGCAAGCCGATCCGGCAGACCCGCGAAGAGGTCGCCGCGGCGATCCGGATCTTCCGCGGCTTCGCCGGTGAGGCGACCCGGGTGCTCGGGCGGCAGATCCCACTCGACGCGGTACCGGGTCTCGAGTCGCATCTGGCCTTCACGATCCGTGAGCCACTGGGCGTCATCGCGGCGATCGTACCGTTCAACTATCCGGTCGAGCTCTACGCGCACAAGGCCGCGGCGGCGCTGGCGGCGGGCAACGCGGTGATCGTGAAGCCACCGGAGAAGTGCCCCCTCACGCTGATGGCGATCGGCGGGATCGTCGAGGGCGTGGGCGTTCCCGCCGCGGCGCACCAGGTCGTCACCGGCGGCCCTGACCTCGCCCGGTTCCTGGCCGCCACCCCCGGCGTGCAGATGATCAGCCTGACCGGCAGTACGGCGGCGGGCAAGGCCATCGCGGAGCTCGCGGCCGGGACTCTCAAGCGGACCCACTTGGAGCTCGGCGGAAACGACGCCCTGATCGTGTGCGCCGACGCCGATCTGGAGCGCGCGGCCGAGGCCGTGGTGCTCGGCCGGCTGGCCCGGGGCAACGGGCAGATCTGCTGCGCGGTCAAGCGGGTCTATGTAGAGGACGCGGTGTACGACACCTTCGCCGAGGCCCTGGAGGCCCAGGCCCGCGCGCTGGTCGTCGGCGACCAGCTGGAGGAGCCGACCGATGTGGGCCCTCTGATCACCGAGTCGGCCGCCGTGGCGGTCGCCGGCGCGGTGGAGGACGCGGTCGGCGCCGGCGCCCGCGTCGTGGTCGGGGGGCCGCGCGAGGGGGCTTTCGTGCCGCCGACCGTTCTCCTCGATGTCGCGCCACGCGCGAAGGCGGTGGACGAGGAGATCTTCGGTCCGGTGGCGCCGCTGCTGCGGGTCGGCGACCCGCTGGAGGCGGTCGAACTGGCCAACGAGTCTCCGTACGGCCTGCAGGCCGCGATCTTCACCAAGGACGTGTCGCGGGCGTTCTCGGTCGCGCGCCGGCTGGAGGTCGGCGGTGTCGTGATCAACGGCTCGACCGCGTTGCGCGCCGAGAACCTGCCCTTCGGCGGAGTGAAACTCACCGGCGGCGCGCGCGAAGGCCTGCATGACACGCTCCTGGACATGACCGAGCAGAAGACCATCATCGTGATGGACGGTATGGCGTGACGCTCGAACTGCGAGGAGTGCACAAGGGATACGCCGGCGTGGAGGTCCTGCATGGCGTGGACCTCACCATCCGGGGCGGCGAGGTGCTCGCCATCGCGGGCGCCAACGGCGCCGGTAAGTCGACCCTCATCAAGGTGCTGGCCGGAGCCGAGCCACTGGACCGCGGAGAGATCATTCTCGACGGCGAGCCCCTGACGCTGAACAGCCCCCAGGACGCGCACGCCCAGCGGTTCCGCACGGTCTACCAGGAGCTCAGCCTGGTGCCGCAGATGACGGTCACCGAGAACGTGCTGCTCGGCGCGCTGCCCACCTCACGAGGCCTGCTGAACTGGCCGGCCGCGCACGCCCGGGTACGGGCGCTGCTGGAGGAGATCGGCTTCGGTGACATCGACCCGCGGGCCCGCGCCGGGCGGCTGTCGGTGGCCCGGCAGCAGATGGTGGAGATCGCCAAGGCGCTCGCCGGGGAGCCGCGGCTGCTCGTCCTCGACGAGCCGTCCGCGGTGCTGGCCGGAGCCGACCTGGATCGGCTGTTCGACCTGATCAGGGCTCTGCGCGAGCGCGGTGTGGCCGTGGTCTACGTCTCGCACCGGCTGGCCGAGGTCATGGAGATCGCTGACCGGATCACCGTCATCAAGGACGGCCGGGTCGTCGAGACCATGACGCCGGCCGAGACCAGTGAGGACCAGATCGTCGCGCTGATGGCCGGACGGCGGCTCGAACAGGTCTATCCCGACCGCGAGCCCTCGGACGGGCGGCCGCTGCTCGACGTCCGGGGGTTGTGCCGCGAGGGCGCGTTCGAGGACATCTCCTTCTCCGTCGCCGCGGGCGAGATCGTCGGCATGTTCGGGCTGGTCGGCAGCGGCCGCAGCGAGGTCGCGCACTGCCTGTTCGGCGCCGAACGGCCCACCTCCGGCTCCGTCGAGATCGACGGGGCGGCGGTGCGGTTCCGCACCCCGGCCGACGCGATCGCCGCCGGGGTGGCGCTCGTGACCGAGGACCGCAAGCACACCGGCCTGGTGCTCGGGATGGACGTCGCCGACAACGCGACGTTCGCGACGCTGCCGAGAATGAGCCGCCGGGGCCTGCTCGACACCCGCCGCAGGGACGCCGCCGTCCGGGAGATGGTCGAGCGGCTGGACATCCGGCCGCCGAGACCCGGCATGCCGGTGGTCAACCTCAGCGGCGGCAACCAGCAGAAGGTCGTCCTGGCCAAGTGGCTGCTGACCGAGCCGCGCCTGCTCATCCTCGACGAGCCGACGCGCGGCGTGGACATGGCCACGCGGGTCGACATCTACCGCATGATCGACACGCTCACCCAGGCCGGGCTCGGCGTTCTTCTCATCTCATCGGATCTGACCGAGGTCCTCGGCGCCACCGACCGCGTGCTGGTCATGCGCGAGGGCCGCCTGGTGGCGCAGGTGCGGTCGGCCGACACGACCGAGGACGAGGTCCTCGCACACTCTGTGGGGGTGGCCGCGTGACCGACCAGAGCCCAGCGAAGACGGCCGAGCCGGCCGCGGCGCCGCCCGGCGGGCCGCGCGAGACGCCGACGTGGGCCGACCGCCTGCCCTACCTGCCGCACGTGCCGCTGGTCAACCTGGCCTTCGTGGGGCTGGCGCTGGCCGTCGTCGTGATCTCCGGGCTCACCAACGACGCGTTCCTGACCGAGGGCAACCTGACCAACCTGCTCCGGCAGATGGTCACCACGGGCCTGCTCAGCCTCGGCATGCTCATGGTGATCCTCACCGGCGGGATCGACCTGTCGGTGGGCTCGGTCGTGGCGCTGACCGGCATCGTCTCGGCCGGGCTGGTCGAGGGCCTCCCGGTGCCGCTGGCCATCGCGGCCGCGGTCGTGCTCGGCGCCGCGTGCGGGGCGATCAACGGCGTGCTGGTCGCGCGGTTCGCACTGGCGCCCTTCGTCGTCACGCTCGCCGCGATGACGACCTTCCGCGGGCTGACCTACGTCTACTCCCGCACGCCGATCAGCCCGACCACGCCAGACTTCCTGACGCTCGGCGCGGAGAACATCGGCCCGGTGCCGATGGCGGCGATCATCACGGTGGTCATGTTCGCCCTCGGCTGGGTGCTGATCAACCGTACGTCGGCGGGGCGGTCGCTGCTGGGCATCGGCGGCAACAGAGAGGCCATCCGGCTCGCCGGCGTCAAGGTCCAGCGGCACCTGGTGCTCGCGTACATGCTGTGCGGCCTGTGCGCCGGCCTGGCCGGGGTGATCCTCGCGTCCCGCGTGGGCATCGCCCAGCCCAGCGTCGGCCAGGGATTCGAACTGGACGCGATCGCGGCCTGCGTGATCGGCGGGGCCGCTCTCTCCGGAGGCAAGGGAACCGTCGGCGGCACTCTCGGCGGCGTCGTCCTGCTCGGCCTCATCGACAACCTCCTGAGCCTCTACGACGTGCAGAGCTACTGGCAGCAGGTGCTGAAGGGAGTGATCATCGCGGTCGCCATCCTGGCCCGGCGCCGTGAGCAGCAGCGCACGTAGACCCCGTCCCGCCCTCTCCCGCCGCTCCCCCACTGCGGCCCACTCACTTCCAGGACCCCACCCCCCTTTCAAAGGAAGGCACCATGAAGAAACTCGTCTGCGGCGCGGTCGCGGGTGTGCTTGCGCTGTCACTCGCGGCGTGCGGCGGCTCCGACGACTCGGCCGGCGGTTCCACCGCCAAGAAGGAACTGAAGATCGGCGTCGCCAACTTCAGCCTCGGGGCGCCGTACTTCATCGCGATGTCCAAGGCGATCGAGGCCGAGGCCAAGACGTACTCCAACGTCAAGCTGATCCAGACCGACGCCCAGGGCGACGCCAGCAAGCTGACCTCCGACATCGACGACCTGCTCACCCAGAGCGTCGACGGCGTCATCATCTCCGGCGGCCCGCTGAACGCGGCTCCGGCGGCCATGAACGCGATCACGCAGAAGGACGTGCCGTCGATCCTGGTGGACCGCAAGTTCAGCGGTGGCCAGTACACCAGCTGGATCGGCCCGAACAACACCCAGATCGGCCAGGGTGACGGCAAGTACATCGTGGACCGGCTGAAGGGCAACGGAACCCTCGCCGTCATCAAGGGCGGCCCGGCCGACAACACGATCGGTCTGGACCGGACGAACGGCCTGCTGGGAGCGGTGAAGCAGTCGCCGGGCATCAAGGTGGTCGAATCTCCGGACTTCGGCGGCTGGAGCTCCGACGGCGGGCTCAAGGTGATGGAGAACCTGCTCGCCAAGAACAGCAAGATCGACGCCGTCTTCTGCGAGAACGACTCCATGTGCCTCGGCGCCCAGAAGGCCATCGCCGACGCCGACCGCACCGACGAGATGTTCCTCGTCGGCGCCGACGGCCAGAAGGAGGCGCTCAAGGCCATCAAGGACGGCTCGAACTACGGCGCCACCGCGGTGAACAACGCCGACACGATCGGCCGGACCGGGCTCAACCGGATGATGGCGGTGCTGGGCGGCGCGCAACCGACCAAGGACACACCGCTCGACGCACCGCTGGTCACCAAGGACAACGTCGACCAGTTCCACGACCCGAACAGCCTCTTCTGAGCCGGTCGTGCCGATATCGGGGAGTGAGGAAGTCGGTGTGACCGATGACAACCAGGAGTCCGCGGGCGACGGCCGGACCCCAGTGCTCGTCGCGATCGGAGAAGGCCTGCTCGAGGTGGGGGTGCGGGACGACCTCCCGCCGGACTACCTCGGCAGGGGGTACGGCGGCGACGTCGCCAACGTCGCCATCATGGCGGCGCGCATGGGCATCAAGGCCAGGCTGCTGACCCGGCTCGGCGCGGACGCACCCGGCGCGCTGCTCATGGACTACTGGCAGCAGTCCGGCCTGGACGTCAGCCGGGTCGCCGTCGACGATTCCGCCCCCACCGGGGTGTACGTCAACGCGGTCGGGTTCGGTGAGCACCGCTTCCACTACTACCGGTCCAACTCGGCGGCGACCCTGCTCAACGAGGAGGATGTGGACGGGCCCCTGCTGGGGGACGCGGACGCCCTGCATGTCAGCGGGATCTCGCTGGCCATCTCCGACAGCGCCGCCCGGGCGGCCGAACGGGCGGCGGAGCTGGCCCGCGACCGGGGCATCCCGGTGGCATTCTGCGTCAACCACCGCCCGGCCCTGCGACCGGACACCGGGCGTGGCGTCGAGTTCGCGCGCGGCGCCACGATCGTGATCCTGTCCGGCGAGGACGCCCGCGGCCTGTTCGGTACCGACCGTCCCGAACAGGTCCGGGCCGCGCTGGGACCGGTGCCGCGCGAGATCGTGATGACCGACGGCGCCGCCGGCGCCACCGTGCTGACCCCCAGCCACGACTACCAGGTGGCCGCGCCGCCGGTCGAGGTGGTCGACACGGCGGGTGCCGGCGACGCCCTGGCCGGCACCTACATGGCCGGGCGGCTCGCGGGTGCCGGGCCGCGGGAGGCACTGGAGCAGGCGGTGATCGCCGGCTCCCTGTCCTGCCGGTACACGGGTTGCGCCCGTTCCTACCCGACGCTCGCGGAGGTGCGGCGGGCGCAGTTCGCGAACAGCACCCAGGCGGCCGGAATCCCGGCCAAGGCAGACCCGCTGGTGACCGCACCCGACGAGCCGTACGGCACCTGACCGACGACCCGCCTACCCACAGTTCACACGCCCGGCCCGACCGCCGGGCCCAGGCGAAGCCGTGCCTTCGCCCCGAAAAGGAAGGTCCCCACCCCTTGACCTCCGGTGGGAGCCCGGCCCGACCGCCGGGCTCCCGCATCCGGGGATGCCTTCGAAAGGAGAAGGATACGATGCGATCCCGAAAAGAACACATCCGATCGCGCAGCGTGGTGATCCTCACCGCGCTCGCGCTGGCCGGCGGAACGACCGCCGTCCTGCCGCCGCCCGCGCTGGCGCAGACCGCCGATCGCGCGCCCGCACTCCGTGTGGCCAAGGTGACTGCGCCGGACGACAAGTCCATCGACATCACGTTCAACAAGTCGCTCGGTGCCGACATCCTGCAGTTCACGGCGGCCAACACGGCGTACGCCGGGCAGTTCATCAAGGTCAGCGGTGGTGCCGCCGGTACCCCGGACGAGGTGCTCGACGGCCGGGCGCTGTCCGGGATCGCCGGCACGACCGTGCGCCCGGTCGACACCGGCGACCACCGTACCCTCCGGGTGGTGCTCGGCACGGGAGTCGTGTTGGAGCAGCGGCCGTACAAGCTGTGGCTCGACGGTGCCGGCGACGAGCTGGCCGATCTGTTCTTCCGCGGCGCCGACGGCGGCGAACTGCCGGGCTCCAAGACCGGCGACACGTCCTTCACGGGCACGGCGAGCGACGCCGCGACCACCCGCGTCGCCAAGGCCACGCTGGTGGACGCCCGCACGGTCGACGTCACCTTCGCCACCAGTGTTCTGTCCGGGATGCCGGTGGGCGCCTACGCGGCCGCCAACATCACGCTGGCGAGCGGCGGCACGTCCGTCAGCCCCACCTATGTGGAGCACCGCGCGGGCACCGACCGGCGCGCCTTCCGGCTGTACTTCGACACCGATCTGGATCGGAGCGCCGCGCACGAGCTGACGTTCGCCGCGGCGCTGAGGCTCACCACGAGTGCGGGAGCGGCCGCCGAGGCCGTCACCGCGCAGGTGGCCAAGGGCGGTACCGCCTACCGGCCCGCCGAGATCGCCGAGGCGGAGGCGAGCGCGTCCGCCGACCAGATCGCGGTCCGCTTCACCCGCCGGATCGCCAAGCTGCGCTCCGGCGACCGCGACCTCGCCGTCAAGGAGACCCAGACGGGCGTGAGCGGCACCACGGTAACCGCCGACGACGTCCGGAACGTGCTGCGCTTCAGCGGGCTGACCACGCGGAACGGGCGCGACGTGGCCGACGCGCTGCGCGAGGACGCCGCCTACTTCCCCGACGCGTCCACCCTGATCGTCAAGCTGGACAGCGGCGAGCGGCTCAGGCCGGGCTCTCGGGGCACGGTGGCGCTGCGGCCCGGGGCCCTGACCGACATCACGGGTACGGCCAGCACCGACACCACCGGTGAGCAGGTCAAGGCGTCGAAGCGGAAGGACGAGCCGGGCACCGGGTTCGACCCGAACGGCCCGGACTATCTGAAGGTCGAGACGCACGCCACCACCGTCTTCCAGCGGTACGACTACAAGGTCAGCGCCGACGGCGTCTCGGTCCGCAGCGATGGCGTCGCCAACAAGGTGGTCCCGCAGACGATCAAGACGGTCGTCGCGGAGAACAAGTACGTCAAGGCCACGTTCGCGCCCGGTTACGGCGGCCGCCTGCTGTCCATGATCTACAAGCCGACCGGCCACGACGTCTTCTACGCCAACCCGATCGGCACTCCGTACGGCTTCTCCAGTGCCGCGCCCGGCACCCCCGGAAACTCGCCGTTCTACCAGAACTGGCTCATGGTGTGGGGCGGGGTCTTCCCCACCCTCACCGAGGCCGAGCACGGCAAGTACTGGAACGTCCCGTGGGACTACAAGGTCACCCGTGACGGGGATCGCTTCTCGATCGCCATGACGAAGACCGACACCGTGGACTACCCGTACAAGCCGTCCCGGTACGTCTACGGCCCCACGGGGATCGAGACGACGGTCACCTACAGCCTCACGAAGGACGCCCCGTCGGTCGACATGTCCGTCAGCCTGCACAACCCGGGCTCGGCGGACAAGAAGTTCGAGTACTGGACGTGCACCACGCTCGCGCCCGGGGCCGGGCCGTCCACCGGCTCCCCGACGATGTCCATCGTCTCGCCGGTCAAGAAGATCTACCGGGACCCCGGCTACCGCTGGATGGAGGACAAGGAGGAGCCCGCCGGCGCGCCCGGTGACGGCATGCTCAAGTTCGACACCCTCAAGAAGATGTCCAACTGGGACCGCAGCGGCATCGCGTACGGCCAGGACCTGGCCACGATGCGGCAGGGCGACTGGTGGGGCGTCATCAACCACGAGAACAACGAAGGAGTCATCCGCATCGGCGACAACACCAAGACCCCGGGGCTGAAGCTCTGGGAGTGGGGCCAGAACGCCTCGTTCGACACCAACCCCTTCTCCAAGGGCAACTCCGCCCGGCCCTACATCGAGCTGTGGGCGGGCGCGTCGGACAAGTTCTTCTCCCCGGCCACGCTCAAGGCCGGTCAGACCCTCGCGTGGACCGAGACCTACCTGCCGACGATGGACCTGGGCGACGTCACCAACGCCAACGCCAGCGGTGCCGCCCACGTCGACGTCGACGAGTCGGGAGCGGTGAGCGGACGCCTCTTCTCCACCGAGATCGGCCGGCGGCTGCGCGCCACCCTGGTGAACGCGGCCACCGGTACGACCATCGACAGCGAGGTCTTCACCGGTGACGCGGACAGCGCCGTGAAGCTCGGCGGCAAGGTGAACCCCGGCCAGCAGGCCAGGCTGGTGCTCACCGACGCCCACGGCAAGCTCCTGCTGACCGCGGAGTCCGGCCTGTAGTAGTGCAGAGCCCGGCCGCGAACCGGCCAGGGAAAGGCCGAAGCCGTCCACGGCGCACACCGCCGTGGACGGCTTCGGCCGTTCGGCGAGGGCGTGCGAGCTCCGGTTCAACGCCATGTTCGGCTGGGCCTGGACCGAAGTCTGGTCAGCTCATGGCCCTGAGCTGCGGATCGGTCACCCCACCCGGGCAGGCGAACCCACTGATGTCCCACCCGGCGAGACCCGCTCCGGCCTGGTAGGCGCTCTGGTAGAAGGCGAGGACGGCGGCGCGCGGATCGGACTCGGCCCGCGCGTCGTCGTAGCGGAGCACGGCCAGGTGAGCGCCCCGCTGCTCGATCCAGCGCGCGGCCGGGGGCAGCAGGGGCTCACGTTCCAGCCCGCCGGGCTCTGGCGCGGTGTAGGAGTAGAACGCCGGCTCGGGGAACGCGTCGTCGCCGAACCAGAAGCCGGAGCTGATCACCTCGCCGGAGTACGCCTCGCGGGTCACCGGGTCGGCGTCGGGCGGCTGGTCGACCATCTTGCCGGAGAATCGGGTGCACGCGATATCGAAGGTGTGCCAGAAATGGTGCACGGGGCTGACCTTGCCCGAATAGTCCGCAGCGAACTCCTCCAGCACCAGGTTGACCTGGCTCAGCACCTGCCAGTACCGGGTGACCATGGCCGCGTCGTAGGCCGCGTGCTCGGTGTCGTCGGCGAACGGCCGGCCGGAGTCGGGCAGGTCGAACGGCCGCGGTACGTCCATCTCCACTCGCACGTCCAGTTGCGCCAGCGCCCGCATGACCGCACGGTAGAACGACGCCACCGAGTGGCCCGAGAGCGGGAAGGACACCGCCCTGCCGTCGACGGTGGTGACGAGCAGTTGATGGCCGACCAGGTCGAAATCGATCGTGAAGATCGAGTCACCGTCGGCGGACGCCATCGGACGGGTGGTGAGGCCACGCCCGGTCAGATGGAACGGCACGTTCCACCAGTGGTTGCGCCGGACCCCTGAGGCGAGCCGGATCTTGCCGACGACCTGGGCGAAGCGGTGCAGCGTGGCCTTGCTGTCCTGCCAATCCGCCAGCGGCATCGCGGGGAACAACTCCATGACATCGCCCTTCATCCGCCGGTCGGCTCAGGACCCTGAACCGATCGGCTCCACGCTACGCCGGGTCCCGACCGGTCAACGCCACCGGCCACGTCGTGCTCTTGGGTGTGTCGAGAAGGACGGGGACGCCCGCGCGGATCCGAGCGGCCTGAGGCTGAATCAGGGTCATCTGCCGTGCCCGTCAACACGTCAGCACGTCAGCACGTCAGCACGTCGAGCATGCCGGCGATGGTGGACGACCAGGGATAGCGCTCGGCGCGGGCCCGGGTCGCGCGCCGCCGCTGGCCGGCCGGCCGCAGCAGCAGGTCCTGCACGGCGTCGCCGAAGGCGTCCGCGCGCGGTGCCGCTGCGAGTCCGGCGCCGGGGCCGAGCAGTTCGCGTGCGGCGCCCTGGTCGGTGGTGACCACGGGCGTGCCGCAGGCGAGCGCCTCCAGCACCGCGAGCCCGAACGACTCGGCCGGGCAGGTGGCCAGGGCCACGTCGGCCCCGGCGAGCAGGCGGGCGACCGCGGCCCGGTCCGGCAGATGTCCGTGAAAGTAAACCGGCAGCCCTTCCCGGGTGGCGGCCGAGCGCAACCCCGCGGCCAGCGGTCCGTCGCCGGCCATGTCCAGCCGGACCGGGACGCCACGGCGGCGCAGCTGCCGCGCCGTGGCCAGGGCGAGGCCGGGCCGCTTCTCCCGGGAGAGCCGGCCCAAGTGCACCAGACGCACGACCCCGTCACCCCGCCCATCCGGACCGTCCCGGCCGGCGGCCGGCTGGAACGTGTCGAGGTCGACGCCGAGCGGCACCCGGTGCAGCGAAGGCACGGGACCCGGTGAACGCCTCCGCCACAGAGCCCGCTGGAACTCGGCGGCTGCGAACGCCGACGTCACCACGATCGCGTCGAAGACACCGGCCAGCACCCGGTTCCAGCGGTCGGCGGCCTGTTCCAGCGGCACCCAGCCGGGCAGGTGCGGAGCGAGGATCGCGTCGAGCCGCTCATGGGAGAACAGCACGGTGCGCACCCCGTGGCGCCGAGCCCACCGGGCGGCGAGCACCAGCGTCGCCTTGTCGGAGACCTCGATGACATCCGGGCGCAACCGGGCCAGCGCGCACAGCATCGGCCGGGGATCGAGAACGAAACGGTAACCGGGGGCGACCGACGCGCCGGGCACCGTCACGATCAGGCCGGACTCGGTCTCGCTCCAGGTGTCCGAGCGACCCGGTACCACCAGGGCCCGGTCATGTCCGGCGGCGACATAGCCCCGGCCGAGCGCGTCCACGGCGGTGCGCAACCCGCCCGACACGGGACTGTAGAGGTTCGCGAGCTGGACGATTCTCACGTCGTCGTCATGAGCGTCTCGTAGGTCACCGGCCGGCCGCCGGCGGCCAGCGCGAGGTCGATCGCCGTCAGCGTGGCCGTGCGCAGCCCGGGCCGGGCGAGGTCGGCCGGGTGCAGCGCGATGCGGAAGGGAACGCGGGACCGGGCGAACGCACGGGCGGCGGTCGTCATCAGGCGGGCTCCGGCACGCTCGGCGGCGCCTCCGTCCGGGCGGTGCGACAGGACCGGCATGCGACGCGACGAGGCGCCGGTCAGGTCGTGCACGGCGAGGTGGCTGGTCCAGTAGCGGAAGCCGACGTCGACGAGCGCCCTGCGGGTGCCCGGGGAGGCGAGCCAGCCGGGCGGGGTGAAGCCCACGACGCCGATGTCGACCTCGGCGAGCGACTCCAGCCCCGCGCGCAGCAGGTCCCGGGCCTCGGTCTCGGTCAGCGACCAGAACTCCGTGGCCGTGCGGGACACCATCCGGCCCATGCCCCGCCGCCAGCGCGCCCCGCCCGTCCCCGGCCCGTGCCGGAACCCGTGGAGCGCCGGCTCGTGCCCCTGCCTCGCGGATTCGTGCAGGAACCTCACCATGCCGGGATCCTCGGCGAGGGGGACGGCGTTGCCGAACGGCCCCGGTATCACCAGGAGCGTCGCCGGTACCGCCAGCCGCTCCAGGTCGCGGAGCCAGGAGGCGGTCTCGACCGAGGTCGCCGGGGCGACGTCATGCACCGAGACCACGAAGGGAAAGCCCTTGCACCGCCGGTCGGCGCGAGATCCCGCCGGCCTCATGCCGCCCACCGCGTGGACGTGCCATGGCGGACCTCGTCATAGTGGCCGATCAGCTCGTCGCAGATCGTGCTCCAGTCGCGTCCGTGGACCGACGAGCGCGCGTTGTCGCCCATCTGTCTCCGTAGCGCCGGGTCGGCGACCAGGGTCGCCACGGCGGCGCGCAGTGCGGCCGGGTCGTTCGGCGGGTAGAGCAGGCCGTTGTGACCGGGCCGGACCAGGTCGAGCGGTCCGCCCGCGGCGGGCGCCACGACGGGCACCCCCGCCGCCAGCCCCTCCTGCACCGCCTGGCAGAACGTCTCGTCCGCGCCCGTGTGGACGAAGACGTCGAGCGACGCGACGAGCTCCGACAACTCGCTCCCGGTGCGGAATCCGGTGAAGACCGCGTCGGGCAGGGATCTGCGCAGCCGCCGCTCGGCCGGGCCGTCCCCGACGACGACGAGCCGCACCCCGGGCAGCCCGGTCAGGTGGGAGAGCATCCACGGGCGCTTCTCGGCCGCCAGCCGGCCGACATAGCCCACCAGCACCTCGCCGCCCGGGGCCAGCCGGGCTCGCAGCTCGGCCGACCGGTGCCGCGGGTGGAATCGCTGGTCGTCCACGCCGCGGGCCCACAACCTCAGCCGTGGGAAGGCGCGCCGCCGCAGCTCCTCCAGCGTGGGCGACGACGGCACGAGCGTACGGTCGGCCTTCTCGTGGATGTGCCGCAGCCAAGCCCACACGACCGGATCGACGCCGCGCAGGCCGTAGCGTGCGGCGAAACCGGCCAGGTCGGTCTGGAACACCGCGACGGTCGGCACGTCCAACCGGCGGGCGGCCGCGATGCCGGAGGCGCCCAGCATCAGCGGAGAGGCGAGATGAACGACGTCGGGTCCGAAATCGCGCAGCACCGACGACACCTGGCGTGTGGGCAGGCCGACGACGAACGAACGGTAGAACGGCAGGACCACTCCCGGGGTGGACCGCACCGGGTGACCGGCGTGGTCGCCCGGGCCGGGTCCGGGGGCGACGACCAGTACCTCGTGTCCGCGGCCGGAGAGATGCTCCAGCACGCGGCAGACCGAGTTGGTCACCCCGTTCATTCGAGGCAGGAAGGACTCGGTGACGATGGCTACCTTCACGGCCGCGAGCGTGACGCCGCTACGCGACCACCCGACCGCCGTCCGGTACCACTTCGGGAAACATCCAGCGAACGTCACCGTCCACGTGGTCCGCCCACCTGTTCACCGCGTCCGATGCGACGGCGAAGGCGCTGCTCAGACCAGGGCCGCGTCGGCCAGGTATTCGCCGACCCGGGCGATCTCATCCGCGTCGAGCGGAATCTGCGGCAGCGCGGTCGTCGGGTGGTCGATGATGCCGCGCAGGTGGAGCGCCGCCTTGAACGCGCCCAGCGCCGAGGAGCCGCGGCCCATGTGCGGCCCGCCGACGTGCACGAGGCCGAACAGCCGGAGCAGCCGTTCCTGCTCCGTCCGAGCGGCCGCCCAGTCTCCCTTCAACGCCGCGCGGAACAGCCGCACATAGCCGTGCGGGTCCACATTGCCCAGCCCTGGCACGACGCCGTCGGCGCCCATCCACAGTGCGGAGTCGACGGTCAGCTCCGAGCCGGTCAGCACGGAGAACGACGGGAGGTCGCGGTCGCGGCGGCCGAGGATCACCTCGCGGAACCCGGCCTCGTCGCCGCTCGAGTCCTTGAGCCCGGCGAGCACTCCCTCGGCGGCCAGCTCCAGCAGCAGGTCGGCGCCCAGCTTGTTGTGCACGGAGACCGGCAGGTCGTAGGCGTACAACGGGATTCCCGCCTGCGCCGCGATCGTACGGAAGTGGATCGCGATCTCGGTGGGATGGGTGCGCGTGTAGAAGGGCGCGGTGGCGACGATGCCGTCGGCTCCGGCCTCGACCGCCACCCGCACATGGTCGAGCACCCGCGGCGCGGTCATGTCGATCACGCCGGCCAGCACCGGGACCTGTCCGGCGACGTGACCGAGCACGGTGTCAAGCACGACCTTGCGGTGCGCGTCGGGCAGGAAGGCCACCTCTGACGAGGAGCCGAGGATGAACAGCCCGTCGACCCCACCGTCCAGCAGATGATCCAGCAGCCGCGTCAGTGAAGCGGTGTCGACCTCGAACTCGGGGGTGAGAGGTGTGCACACCGGGGGGATGACGCCGGACATCGCGGTGGTGCTGGTCATTGACGCTCCTGAGCTTGGCTGATCAGTTCGACGTCGGTAACACCGTCGAGGACCGGGTGATGGCATCGGAAAAGGTGGTCTTCGCCCTCGCTCCGCGCCGCCGGCATCTCTTCGGCGCAGAGGTCGTCGGCCTTCCAGCACCGCGTGCGGAAGGGGCAGCCGCTCGGCGGCCGGGTCGCGGACGGCACCGGCCCCGTGAGCGGGATCGGATCGACCGGGGAGAGCAGGCCGGGCGTGGCCGAGAAGAGCGCGCGGGTGTACGGGTGACGGGCCCGGGCGGGCACCGCCTCGGCCTGGGTCTGCTCCACGATCCGCCCGAGGTACATCGTCACGACCCGGTCGCTCATCCGGCGTACGGTCTGGATGTCGTGCGAGACGAACACCATGGCGAGACCGAGCTGCTCCTTCAGGTCGAGCAGCAGGTTGAGGATCTGCGCACGGACGGAGACGTCCAGCGCGCTCGTCGGCTCGTCGGCGATCAGCAGCCTCGGTCGCAGCGCCAGCGCCCGGCCGATCGCGACGCGCTGGCGCTGGCCGCCGGAGACCTGGCCGGGCAGCAGGTCGGCCACGCTCGCGGGAAGCCCCACGAGACCGAGCAGCTCGCGGACGCGCTCCTCGCGCTCGCGCACGGTGCCGACAGCGTGCACGTCGAGCGGGTCGCGCAGCACCTGCCGGATGGGCAGACGGCGGTTGAGCGCCGTGGACGGATCCTGGAAGACCATGCCGGTGCTCGACCCGATCGCCCTCCGGCGCGCGGAGTTCGACATCGACCAGATGTCCTGACCGCCGAAGGAGACCGTGCCCGAGGTGGGTTTCTGCAGCCCGACCAGGACCTTCGCGAGTGTGGATTTGCCGCAGCCGGACTCCCCCACGACTCCGACGGTCTCCCCCGAGCCGATGCTCAGATCCGCACCTGTGAGCGCGTAGACGCGGTCCCGGGTGAAGAGGCCGCCGGAGCGCGCCTTGTGCACCACATGGACGCCGGCGAGTTCGGCGAGGTTCTGGGCGGCCTGCGCGGTCATCGTGCCTCCGCGGAATCGGCCGGCGCGGAACCCGCGCCGGCGGCGGATGTGGGGGCCGAGACGTCGAGCGCCGGATGGTGA
Organism: Actinomadura alba; assembly: GCF_014323705.1. GTDB lineage: Bacteria > Actinomycetota > Actinomycetes > Streptosporangiales > Streptosporangiaceae > Actinomadura_C > Actinomadura_C alba. Next base: position 154,283 of record NZ_JABVEC010000015.1, on the reverse strand, counting down.
CAGGCCACCGAATGGTGGCGCCCCCGGCCTTCCAGGCGAGGCGTCTCCGTCCGGCAGATCTCCGTCACCATCGGGCACCGGTCGGCGAAGCGGCAGCCGCTCGGGAAGTCGGCCGGGGAGGGCACCACGCCACGGATCTGGGTGAGGCGCTCCGCGCCGGACTCCAGCGACAGCACCGAGCCCAGCAGGCCGCGCGCGTAGTGGTGCGCGGGCTCGCCGACCAGGGTGGCGGTCACGCCGGTCTCGACGATCTGGCCTCCGTACATCACCGCGACCCGGTCGGTCACGTCCGCGACCAGGGCCAGGTCGTGCGAGACGAGAATCAGCGCGAAGTCCAGCTCCGCACGCAGCCGCAGCAGCAACTGGATCACCTGCGCCTGCACGGTCACGTCCAACGCCGTCGTCGGCTCGTCCGCCACGATCAGCTTGGGGTCGCGGGACAGGGCCATCGCGATCAGCACCCGCTGCCGCTGTCCCCCGGACAGTTCGTGCGGATAGGACGACAGAGTACGCGCGGGGTCGAGGCCGACCAGCTCCAGCAGTTCGACCGGAGTACGTCGGCCCCCGCGCCGGACCACCTGCTTGAGCTGGGCCTTGATCGTCATGGCGGGGTTGAGCGACGACAGCGCGTCCTGGTAGATCATCGCCATGTCGTGGCCGAGCAGCCGCCGCCGCGCGGACGGGCTGAGGGCCAGCAGGTCCTTGTGGTCGAAACGGATCTGGCCGCGTACACGCGCCCCACGTGGCTGCAGGCCCATGATGGTCAGGGCGGTCAGCGACTTGCCACAGCCGGACTCGCCAACGAGGCCGAGCACCTCCCCGGGCCGGACCTCGAAGGAGATCCCGTCGACGACGTCCACGCCGTTGTGGTGCTCCGCGAAGCCGATGGCGAGGTTCTCCACCTGCAGGATCGGCTCGCCCTGCGGCAGCGGCCGGGCCCGCTCGGCCAGGCGCCCCGCGGCCTCGGTGAGGCCGGTCAACTCGACGATCTCGCCAGAGCCGGGAGTCGCCCGCTCGAGGGCGTCGGCGTCGACCGCCTTCTTGGCGGTGTCCGTCCGCTGCGCCGGAGCGGCCCAGGCGTCGGAGATCCCCTCGGCGAAGATGTTGAGCGAGAGCACCGTGATCAAGATCAGCAGCCCGGGGAAGACGGTGGCCCACCAGCCGCCCAGCAGCACCATGTTGCGGCCGTCGGCGATCACGCTGCCCCAGGAGGGGTCCGGCGGGCGGACGCCCGCGCCGATGAACGACAGCGACGCCTCGAAGACGATCGCGTCGGCGACCATCACCGTGCAGAACACCAGGACCGGCGCGGCGCAGTTGATCGCGACGTGCTTGACCAGGATGTGCGGCGCGCGCGCCCCGATCACCCGCTCGGCCGCCACGTAGTCCTCTCCGTACTGCGCGAGCACGTTCGCCCGTACCACCCGGGCGAAGGACGGCATGTAGAGGAAGGCGATCGCCAGCACCAGCACGGGGATGCTGCCCCCGAAGACCGCGACCAGCACCGCGGCGAGCGCGATCCCCGGGAACGCCATGATGACGTCGAGGGTGCGCATGATCGCCTCGTCGACCGACTTGCGGGAGGTCGCGGCGACGGCACCGAACAGAGCGCCGACCAGGAGCGCGATCGCCGTCGCACCGAGGCCGATGATCAGCGACCACCGCGCGCCGTAGAGCAGCCGGGTGAAGATGTCGCGGTTGCCGCTGTCCAGGCCCATCCAGTGGGACGAACTGGGCCCGCCCCCCGCAGCCTCCTGCACATACGGGGAGTGCGGAGCCAGCACCGAGGCGAAGACGGCGGCGAGGACGATCGCCACCACGACGCCCAGCGCGACCCACGAGGACGGGCCGAGCCGCCGGAAGCCGATGCCCGCCTGGGACAGTCTCTGCGTGAGTCCGCTACGCATCACGCGGCGCTCCTGAGTCGGGGGTTGACCAGCAGATAGAGGATGTCCACGACGAGGTTCACCACGACGAAGCCGGTCGCGATGGTGAGCACCACGCCCTGGACAACGGCGGGATCGCCGTCGCGCACCGCGTTGATCATGAGCTGGCCCATGCCGGGCAGCGAGTAGATGGTCTCGATGACCACCGCGCCGCCGAGCAGATAGCCGACCCGCAGGCCCAGCACGGTCAGTGGGTTGATCAGCGCGTTGCGCAGCACGTTGCGCCCTACCACGACGATCGGCGGCAGGCCGCTGCCGATCGCGGTGCGCACGTAGTCCTTGTCGAGCTCCTCGACCATCGAAGTACGGATGATCCGGGTGAGATAGGCGGCGACGGGCAGTGACAGCGACAGCGCCGGCAGCGTCAGCGATCGGAGCCAGCCGCTGAGAGAGTCCGCAGGGTTGATGTAGCCGCTGGTCGGGAACCAGCCGCGGCCGACCGCCAGCCACTGGATCATCAACAGCGCGATCCAGAACGCGGGCGCCGCGACGCCGATCAGCGACACCATCCGGATCAGCTGATCCGGCCAGCGATCCCGGAAGATCGCCGCGGTGACGCCGAAGATGAGGCCCAGCACCACGGCGATGATCACGCCGAACAGGGTCAGCTGCAGCGTCAGCGGCATCGCGGTGAGCACCGAGTCGAGCACGGGCGCCTTGGTGAGCACGCTGGTGCCCATGTCACCATGGAGCAGATCGCCGACGAAGTGCGCGTAGCGCAAGGGGAGCGGATCGAGCAGGCCGTTCTCCAACTGGAACTGGCGGATCTGCTCCCGGGTCGGATTGGCGCCCTGGAAGTAGGCGTACTCCGGCTTGTTGTCGGAGAACCGCATGACGATGAAGACGAGCAGAATGACGCCCAGCAACAGCGGGATCAGGATGAGTACACGGCGCACCAGCATTCTGGCGATCGCTGCCACGGGGTGCCTCCTGGGTGAGTCGGGTCCAGAGATGGGCCGGAGCGGCGCCAGGTCGTGGCCTGGCGCCGCGAGCGTGGATCACATGCGCTTGGCCTGCAGGAGGTTGAAGGCGGGGTAGGCCTGCGCGCGGATTCCGGTGAGCTTCTTCGGGTCCCAGGCGGTCATCAGCTCGGTGTGCACGACCGGGTAGAGCACGGCCTGCTCGGCGATGATGTCGATGTACTCGCGGATGAGCTTGACCTTCTTGGCGGGATCGGCCTCCTCTGAGGCCTTGTCCATCTTCGCGAAGAGGGCCTTGGCGTCAGCGCTGGAGTCCCACTTGCTGTACGCCATCCAGGTGCCGCCGGACGTGTAGTTATAGCGCAGGATCAGGTCAGGGTCGAGACTGAACTGGTTCGGGTTCGAGGCCGCCGCGACCACCTGGTAGGACTGCGACTGGTCCATCTTGGTGAACAGCGCGGCGGTGTCCTGCGGCTCCAGGACGGTCTTGACGCCGATCGCCTGCCAAGAGTTCGCGATCGTGGGCAGGCAGTCGGCGATCCAGCTGACGTTGACCGCCATCAGCGTGATCGACAGATTGCTGACGCCGGCCTCCTTGAGCAGCGCCTTCGCCTTCTCCGGGTTGTAGGCGTAGACGGTCTTCGCCTTGGCGTAGGCCGGGTTCTCCTGGTTGAGGAAGCTGGTGGCCGGGGTTCCGTGCCCCTTGAGCGCCACGTCGATCATTTTCTGGGTGTCGATCGCGTAGAGCAGCGCCTGGCGGACCCGTACGTCGTTGAAGGGCTTCAGTCCGGTGTTGAACATCAGGAACATGTGGTTCATGCCCTTGCCGCCCTCGACGGTCAGCCCGGACTTGCGCAGCTGGTCGATGTTGGCGTACGGGACGTTGTCGGCGATCTGGGCCTCTGCGCTGGAGCCGGAGATCTTCGCGACCCGGGCGGAGGCGTCCACGATGGACAGCCAGTTCATCTTCTTGATGGTGGGCTTGCGGGGGCCGTTGTAGTCCGCGAAAGCCTCGAAGGTCGTGTTGGACTTCGGGTTGTGCGCGGTCATCTTGTAGGGACCGGAACCGACGGCCTTGCCGCCCTTGGCCGCGTCCCAGCCGCCCGGGACGCCGAAGACGTGCTTCGGCAGGATCTTCGCGATGCCCAGTCGCGGGAGCGCGTCCGGGAACGGGAACTTGAGGACCAGCTCGACGCTGGTGTCATCGACCTTGCGCGCCTCCTTCAGCCAGCTCCCGAAGAAGGAGTAGGCCAGCAGGGCCTCCGGGTCGAGGATCCGCTCGAAGGTGAACAGCACGTCGTCGACGGTGACCGGCTGCCCGTCGTGCCACTTGGCGCCCGGGCGCAGGCTGAACTTCCACGTTGTCGCGGAGGTGTCGGTCGGCAGAGCGGTGGCCAGCGCCGGATAGGGGGCGCGGGTGATCGGGTCGGTGTCCACCAGACCCTCATAGATGTGGCTGATGCCGGCCATCGAGAAGGCCGACGCCGTCATGGTCGGGTCCCAGCTCTGGTCGTTGCCGTATCCGATGACGGCCGTGACGAGGTCCTTGTCCCCGCCGGCGCCGGTCGAACTGGTCGACGCGGGGCCACTGCAGGCGGAGAGGGCGGCGGTGATGGCCGCCGCGGCGCTCACCGTCCCGCTGTAGCGCAGAAAGTCGCGGCGGCTGACGACGGGCCGGGATATCGGGGCGCTCACGGTGCCTCCTGGAGAGGATCTGGTTCGGGCAGGGGGGAGTTCTTCGCTGTGGGAGATTGGACGTCCCACATCCCATGTCCAGTAGAGTGGAGGCTAGGGTCGAGTCCGTGTCGGGTCAAGAGCAAATGACCAGGAGATGTCCATCATGTTTCACGATGATCGTCACAACGCCGTGAACGACTCCGACAGGCGCCCCACCGTAGCCACTGGATCCGGTCCGGTCGCTCGAGGTCGGCGGCTGAGCCGCGCGGTCGAGGTGCAGGAGGCGGTCAAGGACATCATCTTGCGGCGCGGCCTGACGACTGGAGATCCACTGCCGACCGAGTCCGAGCTCATGGAAGAGCTGGGCATCGGCCGCAATTCCGTCAGGGAGGCCCTCAAGGTCCTCCAGGCCGTCGGCATCGTCGACATCCGCCACGGCTTCGGCATGTTCGTCGGCCGGATGTCGCTGAGCGGCCTGGTCGACGAACTGGCCTTCCACAGCCGCATCGCGATGCAGGACGAGCGGGACCATCTCCGCCACCTCATCGAGATCCGGGAGATCCTGGAGCACGGGCTGGTACAGCGCCTGATCGACCAGAACGAGGACGCCGACATGGCCGCGCTCCTCGCCCCCGCCCGCGAGATCATCGAGCGCATGGAGGCCGAGGCGCTGGTCGGGGCGGTCTCCCCGGAGACCGACCGGCTCTTCCACGACGTGCTGTACCAGCCGCTCGGAAACCCCCTGGTGGGCCAGCTCCTCGGCGCGTTCTGGGAGGTCTACCATCAGCTCAGCGACGATCTGGGCACCCCCGACGAGACCCCGGCCGACGTCGCTCGCAAACATCGCGACATCTATACGGCGGTCATCACCGGAGATCGGGCGGGAGCGGTGACGGCGATGCGCGCGCACTTCGACGGCGTACGCTCGCGGCTCGCCCGCCTGGGCCCGAACTGAGCCGTACCACCGGGCGCGAACAACCGCATGAGGGCTCTCCCCCCGCGGTGATCATGCAGTTGTTCGCGGCACTCGGCGGAGAAGGTCAGCCCAGGTCGCGCAGCGGGACGCGGTGGAACGTGATCGTCTCGTACGGCCCGGCGTCGCCGGTCTCGTAGAGCACCCCGACCGTCTTGGCGTCGAGCTGGACCAGGTCCGAGTAGGCGGCGGGCACTCCCGACAGGGCCCGCGCCGAGCGCCACGTGACGCCCTGGTCGTCACTGGCCCGGATCGTCATGACGGCGCGGCTGCCCGGATCGGCCGGTCCGGCGTAGAGCAGTGGTGCGTTGTTCCCCTTCAGCTGCAGGACGCTGCCCTCGACCACCGGGCCGGCGAGCGTGGCCTGCGGGCGGAACGGCGCCTTCAGGGTCCGGCCGCCGTCGAGGCTGTAGGCGTCGGCGCGGGTCCCCGGGGCTGTGCCATTGTGATCACGGGTGTTGAAGTAGACGCGGCCGTCGGGGAGTTCCGCGGCCGTCGTCTCGTTGACGTTGATGTAGCCGTCGGGGTTGTCGTCGACATAGCCGATGTGCCAGGTCCGGCCGTCATCGTCACTGTAGAGCGAGTGCCCGCCGTAGTACTTCGCCTCCGAACCGAGGTCGGGCGAGCCCGCCGGGGGCGCGATCGAGTGGTTGGCCGGGACCACGAGCCGGCCCGCGTGCTCGCCCCGCGTCAGCCGGATCGCGTGGCCGGGGGCGGTGGCGTACCAGCGCCAGTCGGCGAGCTTGGTGTCCGCCGTGATCTCGCGGGAGTCCGACCACGTGGCGCCGTCGTCGTCGCTGTACTGGACGAAGACCCTCCTGCTCTGCTCGGGAGGCACCTGGCCGCGCAGGATCGCCGCCTCGGTGGCGGTTCCCCCGTTGTACGTGGTCAGCAGCACGACGCGGCCGCTCTCCGTCACCACGGGCGCCGGATTGCCGGATGTGTTCGGCCCGCTGTCCTCGACGACCTTCAACGATCCCCACGTGCAGCCGCCGTCGGCCGACCGCTTCACCACCGTGTCGATGTCACCGGCGTCACCGAGACCGCTCCGCCGACCCTCGGCGAAGGCGAGCAGCTCCCCCGACTTCGTGGCGACGACCGCCGGGATGCGAAAACCGCTGTAACCCTCGGTCCCCGATTTGTACGGCACGGACACCTCGCATCGCTGGCGCCCAGGCTCGGCACCGCTCGCGGGAGACGCGCTGGTGACGACGCCGGCCGTAAGCGCGGCCGCGAAACTCGCGGCGAGAGCTGAGCGGCGATTGAGTGCTGGCATGCTCCTCGTCCTCTCCTAGGACATGGGATGTCCCATGTTCCGAGGACGTTAACGACGCGTATCGACATCGTCAAGGAAACGGTCCGATCACCCTCTAGTGGACATCCCACGTCCCACATAGGATGTCCCGCACCCACTTCTCTTCCAGAAGGGCACGACATGAAGTACGCGCCTGAGAAGCCGCCGGGCCGCCGCAGAGGCGCCCGGCGATGGATCGCTCTGACCCTCGCCGCGGTGCTCACGGGTGCACTCGCCGCCCCGGCGGCCGCCGAGCCCGCCCCGGCGGCCGCACCCTTCGTCGACGAGCAGGTCCTGTTCAAGCAGAAGGACTTCGGCTACGCCTGCTTCCGCATCCCGGCGGTGGTCCGCGCGACCAACGGCATGGTGCTGGCCTTCGCCGAGGGACGTGTCAAGGACTGCGGCGACGACGAGGACATCGACCTCGTGCTGCGCCGCTCCTCCGACGGCGGGCGCACGTGGGGGCCGTTGCAGCTGGTCTCCGAGGGCAACGGCTCGACGCACGGCAACCCGGTGCCGATCGTGGACCGGCGTACCGGCCGCGTCGCTCTGGTGAGCACGCACAACGGACCCGCGCCCTGTCCCAACGGCTGCGACCGCGATCCCTACGTGCAGGTCAGCGACGACCACGGCGCCACCTGGTCCGCGCCTCGCGAGATGACCGAGGGCAAGCGGCCCGAATGGAACTTCTGGTACGCGACGGGCCCGATGCACGGCATCCAGCTCACCCGCGGCCCGCACGCCGGTCGGCTGGTCGTCGGCGCCAGCCACGAGACCTACGACGGCGTGGGCCCGCACGTCTACGGCACGCACCTCCTCTACAGTGACGACGGCGGCCTGACCTGGAACATCGGTGCCACGACCTCGTTCGACGATGGCACGATCATCGCCCAGGAGGTCACCGTCACCGAGCTGACCGACGGCCGGGTCTACGCGCTCGCCCGCGAGCGCGGCACCGACCCGGGCCACCGCGCGTACGCGACCAGCAGCGATGGCGGTGCGACGTTCGACAAGCCGTTCCGGATCATCGATCTGCCGATGGCGGACGTGCAGGCCTCGACCCTGCGGCTGCGCGCGACCAACGAGGGGGACCCGAACAACCGCATCCTGCTGTCGTCGCCGGCGCACCCGGTGGCGCGCGAAGTGATGTCGGTGCGCTCGTCCTACGACGAGGGGCGCACCTGGCAGCCCTGGGAGAAGGGCAAGGTCTTCTGGTGGGGGCCGACGGCCTACTCGGACATGGTCGAACTCGACGGTGACGAGATCGGGCTCTACTACGAAGCGGGAGTGGCCACACCGTACGAGTCGATCCGCTGGGCGCGGTTCAACGAGGCCTACCTCGCCACGCCCAACGGAACGCCGCCGGGCGTTCCCGGGCCTCCGGCGCCAGGGCCGAAGACTCCCGACGCCTCCCCCAACCGCAACCCGGCCTATGTCCGGGGCGGAGCGGGTACGGTGCCCGGCCGCTTCGGTAACGGGCTGTCCCTGGACCGCGTGGACGACCGCGTCGAGGTGCCGTTCGACGAGTCGATCGACCTCGGCGGCGACGACTTCACGATGATGACATGGTTCCGCTACTCCGCCACGACAGGAGCCCATTCGCTGCTCTGGGGGTATCGGGTGGGCACCGGCACCACCCCGGCGGTGTGGCTGCGTGCGGAGCCGGTTTCGAACCGGATCCGGGCGTTGATCATGGTCGACCGATTCAACGTCTCCGTACAGTCGGCGGGTTCCTACAACGATGGGCAGTGGCACCATGTGGTGCTGCAGCGCGCTGACGGGCAGTTCGTCCTGCGCGTCGACGGGGCGGTGGTCGCTTCGGCGGCCGTCCCGCCGGGGTCGGTCACGGAGGGCAAGGAGTTCGGCGTTCAGGGAATCCATGTCGGACAGCGCCTGGACGGCGTCGACCGGTTCCTCGGCACCCTCGACGAGGTGCGCGTCTACAAGCGCGCTCTGAGCTCCGAGGAGCTCGGCCTGATCGAGTCGCGCAACCTGCCGATCGGTGGCCGGCTCGGGCTCCGGCTCCCGCTGGACACCGTCCACTGACCGGCACGGAGGGCGCTCCCCGCGCGGGGCGGCGAGCGCCCTCCGGAGCCATGACCCACCGACCGGCCGGACGACCTGCGGGGTCGCAACACCTCAGGAGAGAGCACAGCATGGCCCAAGGAGAGCACAGCATGGCCGAGCCCCTGCCACACCCGGACCCGACCCTCTCCAAAATCATGTTCGGGAGCGACTACAACCCCGAACAGTGGCCGGCCTCGATGTGGGCCGAGGACATGAGGCTGATGGCCGAGACCGGGGTCTCCCTCGTCTCGGTCGGCATCTTCTCCTGGGCGAGCGTCGAGCCGCGCCCGGGGGCCTACGACTTCGGGTGGTTCGACCAGGTGATGGACAACCTGGCCGAGGCCGGCATCGGCGCGAGCGTCGCGACGATGACCGCCTCTCCCCCGCCGTGGCTGTCCCACCTGCACCCCGAGATCCTTCCCATGCGACCGGACGGCACAAGGCTGTGGCCGGGCGCGCGCCAGCACTACTGCCCCTCCAGCCCGGTCTACCGCGACCACGCCGGCCGGCTGGTCGAGGAGGTCGCGCGCCGGTACGCCGGGCATCCCGCACTGCTGATCTGGCACATCGGCAACGAGTACGGCTGCCATACCCGCCAGTGCTTCTGCGACGTGTCCGCGGAGGACTTCCGGCGCTGGCTCCGCGAGCGCTACGGCGAGATCGGCGAGCTCAACCGGGCCTGGTCCACGACCTTCTGGTCACAGCGCTATGACGACTGGGCCGAGATCGTCCCGCCGCGCACGACGCCGACGTTCGCCAACCCCGCGCAACTCCTCGACTTCGCCCGCTTCAGTGACGACGCGATCCTCGCGTGCTATCTCGCCGAGCGCGACATCATCCGCCGGCACTCACCGGACGTTCCCGTCACCACGAACTTCACCGGGCTGGTGCACAAGCCGATCGACTCCTACCGGTGGGCGGCCGAGCAGGACGTGGTGAGCCTCGACAGCTACCCCGACCCCTACGATCCGCGGGCCCACGTCGACGCGGCCTTCGGTTACGACCTGATCCGGTCCGCCCGGTCGGGTCAGCCGTGGCTGCTGATGGAGCAGGCGCCGAGCGCGGTCAACTGGCGTGAACGCAACGCGCCCAAGCCGCCCGGCGGCATGCGGCTGTGGAGCTGGCAGGCCGTCGCCCAGGGGGCGGACGCCGTGATGTTCTTCCAGTGGCGCCAGGCCGCCGGCGGCGCCGAGAAGTTCCACTCCGCGATGGTGCCCCACGGCGGCACCGGCACCCGGACCCACCGGGAGGTCCGGGCCCTGGGCGCCGAGTTCGCGGGCGTGGCCGAACTGGCCGGTACCCGGGTGCGTGCCGATGTCGCGCTGCTGCACGACTGGGACAACTGGCGTGCGGTGGAGGGCGACGCCCACCCCGGGGTCCTCGATCTGCTGGAGACGCACCGGGCGCACTACGAACCGCTCTTCGACGCGCACGTGACCTGCGACGTGGTGCCGCCGACCGCTGATCTGTCCGCGTACCGGATGGTCGTGGTCCCGAACCTCTACCTGATGTCGGCCGAGGTCGCCGACCGGTTGACCCGGTACGTGGCGGACGGCGGCTGCCTGGTGGTGTCGTTCTTCTCGGGCATCGTCGACGAGTGCGAGCGCGTCCATCTGGGTGGATACCCCGCACCGCTGCGCGAGGCGCTCGGGCTGCGGGTCGACGAGTTCTGGCCGCTTCCCATGGGCGGGACGGTCGGACTGGACCTGGCGGGCGCGCGGCACAGCGCCACGGTGTGGTCGGAGTGGGTCGAAGAAGAGGGCGCCCGGGTCGTGGCGGCCTTCACCGAGGGTGAGCTCGCCGGCCGACCCGCGATCACCCGGCACGAGTACGGTGCCGGCGTCGCGTGGTATCTGGCCACCCGCCCCGAGGCGGCGGCGATGCGGAAGTTGCTCGACCTCGCGCGCGCCGACGCGGGGGTGCTGCCGGTGCTGCCCGACCTGCCGGGCGACGTGCAGGCCGTCGAACGCCACGGCGCGGAGCACTCCTACCTGTTCCTGCTGAACCACGGCGGCGAGCCGGCCACGGTGACACTGCCCGCCCCCGGAGTCGACCTGCTGGGCGATGGTTCGCAGTACGTCGACGAGGTGGTCCTGGCACCCAGGGCGGTCGCCGTGATGCGGCGGGGTTCGGCTGCATAGTGGGCGAGCCGTTCGCCCGGGTCTTCGTTCAGCACAAGTTGATCACTATGCACCGGGCGGGCTTGATCGATGCCGCGGGCGTCATCACCTCAGAGGTTGTGACCAACGCAGTCGTGGCGACGGCATCTGACGACCCCGAGGAACAGGGTGCCGCGGGACGTCGCGAGTTGGCAGTTCAGGGCTCGCCGGGCGGCGGCGATGCGGTCGTTCCCGTGCAGGGTACGGAACGCCCGCTCGCGGGCGAACAGCCGGATCAGGTCGTGCATGTGGTAGCGGTCGGGTGCGCGGCTCTCCAGAAGCCGGGCCCGGACGAGCGTGTCCAGGCAGCCCTGGACATCGTCCGTACCCTGATCGACCAGCGCGGCGGCGACGGAGGCGGAGAACTCGGCGACGTCGAGCAGGCCGAGCAGCGTGAACAGCCGGGCGGCCTCCGGATGGCGATCGAGGTCGTGGCCGGCCGCCAGGCTCGTACGGACGCACAGGTCACCATGGGTGAGCTCGTCCAGCCGGCTGTCGGCCGTGGCGAGCTGCGCGGCCAGCCGGGCGATCGGCCAGTGGGGGTGATCGCCCAGCCGGGCGCCCGCGATCCGGACGGCGAGCGGCAGTCCTCCGCAGAGCTCCGTGATCCGGGCCGCTACCTCCGGATCGCGCTGGATCCGCTCGGGACCGGCGAAGGCCGCCAGCAGGTCCACCGCGTCGCGTTCGCTCAGTATGTCCAGGTGCACGCGTACGGTCGCGTCCAGGGTCGTGAGCCTCGTGCGGCCGGTCACGAGGACGGCCGATTCCGATCCACCCGGCAGCAGCGGCCGCACCTGGCCGGCGTCGACGGCGTTGTCGAGCACGATGAGCATTCGTCTGCCGGCCGTTCGGGTCCGGAACAGCGCGGCGGCCTCGTCGACGCCGTCACGGCCGCTCACGTCAGGGGCGTCGAGGGACCTCAGGAACCTGGCGAGCACCTCGTCCGGCGTGAGCGGGGCGAGCCCCGGAGTCGCCCCATGGAGGTTCACATAGAGCTGACCGTCGGGATACGACGAGGCGACGGCGTGTGCCACCCGTACGGCCAGCCGGGACTTGCCGACGCCCGCGGGGCCGTCGATGGCGATGACCGATCCCCGGCCGGTTCCGGGATCGGACAGGAGGGTGGCCAACCGTGCCATCTCGCCGTCCCTGCCCACGAACTTCCCGGCGTCCGACGGCAGTTCGGCCGGGCCCGAACGTACGCGAACCCATCGTGGGGAGGCGCTCGCCTCGAGGGGTGACACCTTGTCGCAGCCGCAGACCGTGAGCGTGCGGTCGGTGCCGAGCTCGGGATCCACGGCGAGCATGCGCTGGTGCAGACGGCGGACGGCCGGACCCGGCTCCGCGCCGATCTCGATGATGAGGTGCGTACGGAGGTCCTGATACGCCTGGAGGGCCTCGCTGGACCTGCCCTCGCGGTAGAGCGCCAGCATGAGCTGGGCCCACAGCCGTTCCCGAAGCGGGTTCTCGCGCACGGCGCGGCGCAGCGGACCGATCATCTCGGCATGGCGTCCCAGCGTGAGCCGGGCCTCCGTGAGGTCCTCCAGCACCCCGAGGCGCTCCTCGGTCAGGATGGCCGCCCACGCCCGCAGCGGTTCGGAGAGGGTGACGTCCTGCAGCACATCGCCCCGCCACAGGTCGACCGCCCGGCTTAATGTGGCCTCGGCCAGCACGATGTCACCGCCGCGTAGCGCCTGGCCGCCCCGCCGGGTCAGTTCCTGGAAGAAGAGGGTGTCCAGCTCATCCGGCCGTGCGGTGATCTGGTAGCCGTTCCCGGACGTCTCGATGTGCGGCCTGCCATGGTCGAGCGCCGACAGCATCCTTCTCAGCTGCCACACGTACGTCTTCAGATTGTTGCGCGCGGACGGCGGTGGATGCTCGCCCCACAGGTGATCGATCAGCAGGCTCGTAGTGACGGTGGTGTTGGGCCGAAGGAGCAGGGTGGCCAGGAGATGCCGGTGCTTCGCACGCTTCAGGGGCAGCTCTCGCCCCGCCGCGGTCCTGACGACGAGAGGTCCGAGCAGGGCGAATTCCATGCGATCGTCGTGCTCCGGGGTGGCGTAGACCAGGCAGGGTCACGGTGGTCGGACGGGTTGGAACGATCAAACCCATGGTCGAGGTCGGCACGTGAATCGTAAAGAGCGCTCCTGTGGAAAACCCGACATTGTTGTGACGCCCATGTGATCAGTAGTTGCCGATTTCCTGGCGTGGCCCGGGCTTCGGTCCGCCACCGGTGCCACGCCGACGGCGGCCGGCCACGGGGCGAGGAGGCCAGAGGTACGGCCGTGTATCCGCGTTGGACCGGCAATGTACCTCGGTCTGATCAGGTGTATGGCGGTCGCGGAGTAGCGAGCGGAGGTTCGAATGCTGAAGATCGGGTTTCACATCCTGGGGCCCCTTCACGTGCGCAACGACGATCGGCACCTGCACCTCAAGAGCCCACGACAGCAGGTCGTGCTGGCCTCACTCCTGCTGAACCCCAATCGCATGGTGCCGGTCGAATCGCTGATCAAGGCGGTGTGGGACGACCGTCCGCCGGACGGAGCGCGCCATCAGATCCAGAACTGCGCGTGGATGCTCCGGCGCCGGCTCCGGGACATCGGTGTCCGCGACATCGAGATCGTCGGATATCCGGCGGGATACGCAATGCACATCGACGAGTCCCGTCTCGACGCCACGGTGTTCGACCGCCAGGTCGCCGAGGCGCAGGACCTCGTCGGGGCCGGCGAGGTCGGGCCGGCCGCCCAGCGGTTGCGGTCGGCGCTTTCGCTGTGGCAGGGGCCGCCCCTGTCAGGGGTTCCCGGGCGGATCATGCAACGGGAGGCGGCGCATCTGACCGAGCGGAGGCTGTCGGCGCAGGAGGATTGGATCGATCTGGAGATGGAGATCGGCAGGAGCGGCCAGGTGACGGCCGAGCTCTACCGGCTGGTCGATGATCAGCCTTTCCGGGAGCGCCTGCGGGCCCAGTTGATGCTCGCGCTGCACAGATCCGGGCGTACCGCGGAGGCGCTGGCCGCCTACCGGCAGACACGACAGACGTTCGTCGACGAGCTGGGCCTTGAGCCGAGTCCCGTGCTGAAGGGCCTGGAGCAGGCGATCCTGCGAAGTGACCCGGCCCTGCTGCAGACGGCCTACGTCCGGGAGCCCGCGCCCCACCGGGGCCTCCGCGACGAGTACCGGGCCCGCGCGTACGGAGTGATGACATGAGCCACCCCTCGTCCACCTGGCGTGCCCGCGGCACCCGGCTCGCCCGGCGGGCGGCGGCGACCACCGTCGACTACGCGGTCGTCTTCTCCCCACTGGCGCTCGTCGGCGCCCTCCGGTCATGGCGCGGCGGCCCGGCCCACCCGGACGCGCGTGCGCGCCTCATGGTGGCGCTCGCGCTCACCGCACCGGTCGCCTGCGGGCTCGCGGCGGCCGAGGCGGCCGGTGGCTCGCCCGGCAAGCGGGTGTTCCGGCTCCGGGTGCGCTCCCGCTCCCGCCATGAGCGGGCGCCCCTGCCGTACTCCACCGCGCTGCTGCGCACCGTTCTCAAGACGGCCGTCCCGTGGGAGATCGGGCACCAGGCGGTGTGGGACCTTCGGGGCGCCCCGGCCGCGCGGCACAGGGGGGCGATGCTGGCGGCGTGCGCCTACGCCGCCGTGGCGGCGCAGGCCGCGATGATCTGCACGGAATCCGGCCGTACGTACGCGGACCTGCTCGCCGCCACCGTCGTCGACGACACCCGCGGCACCGCTCGGGACTAGTCAGCGGCGGGCCGTCGCCGGCGCACGGCCCACCTGAGGAAGGCGATGACGAGCACGGCCTCGGCGAGGAGGACCAGCGCGGCCGCCACCGGCCCCCACAGGCCGGCGAGCGTGCCGAACCACAGCCGTACGAGCAGGAAGAGCGCGGGTCCGATGACGGCCGCGGCCAGCAGGGTGTATCCGGTGTGGATCCATCTCGCCCGGCGCGGGTAACCGCCGATCCCGGCCGGGCCGTGGCGCAGGAACGCCATCGTGAACCGGGCGGACTCCGACTGGAGCCGGAAGGTCGACGTGGCGTGTTCGAGCATGTGGTAGCCGTCGAGCTGGAGGACCGGCAGCAGGTTGACGAGGACGGTCACGGTCCCGAAGAGCAGGAGCGCGGCAGCAAGGTCGTGCGACCGGCCGGAGTCCGGCCCCCACAGCCACAGGAGCCCGACGGGCACCAGCGTGACGAGGTTGACGTACACCCCGGCGAACGACGTCGCGACGCGGTGGCTCGCCTTCCGGAACGTCACGACGTCGTCGACCTTGCAGTAGAACGCCAAGAAGGGAAAGCGCCACATGAGGCCGATCTCGGTGGGCCGCCCACCGTAGCGGTGACAGGCCACCCCATGGCCGATCTCGTGCAGCCCGATCATGATCCACGAGATGAGGAGGGCGGCCAGCGTCACCGGCCAGGACGACCCTCGCTCCAGCGGGGCGTAGACCGTGGCGAAGTTCAGGGCGACGAGCACGCAGACCGTGATGCCCGCGAGCCCCAGTGGCACGGCGACGAACGGCCGCAGCAGCCAGCCCAGCCCGCGCGCGGCCGGGGCCACGAGGCCCACGGCGCCGGGGATCGGCATCCGGCGGAGCAGGGGCGTACGGCCCTCGGATCGGCGGGTGCGCTCCGCCGTCTCCCGGATGCGGTCGAGCCGGGCCGGGTCCGCGGGTTCGAGCAGCCCGCGGGAGGCCAGCAGGCTCATCAGCTGCTGCCAGTGTTCGGCGGCCAACCGCCTGCCGAACAGCGTGGCGTACTCCACGCCGATCTCGGCGAGGCTGCGGCTGCCGTCGAGGCGCGTCATGAGGAACGCCTCCCGGGGGCCGACCCGCAGGTACGCCCGGGTCTCACCGTCGGCCACGAAGTGAACGGTGGAAGCCCCCATCGTCAGGGCGGGGCCGACGTGAACGGCGTGCCTGAGCCGCGGGCGCGCCTGCTCGAGCCAACCGGGGTCCCCGGCCGGCGGGGAAGGCGCGCCGTCCTCGGCGATCGTCACGCCGACCTCACCAGGTGCTCGCCGGGTTCCAGGACGCGCTCGGTGAGGTAGGAGAGATAGACCTCGTCCAGGATGGCCGCGCCAAGGCGGTTGTTGGTCATGTGGATGTACGAGCTCAGCAGGACCGTGGCCAGGTCCTCACCGGCCGGCATCGGCGCCGCCGCGCCGCCGTCGCGTGCCGGGAACACCAGCTCACCCCGTTCCGCGGCGGTACGGACACGGTCACGGAGCTCACGGCAGTGGTCCAGCCAGGCCCGTTCGATCTGGGACGACGCAGCGGCTCCTTCGGCGGCGGCCAGCGCGCGGATCCTGGTGACCCTCGCCGCGAACGTCTCGCGGGTCAGCTCGAAGCTCTTGTCGAAGGAGCCCTGGGACTCGGCGGTGGGTTCCTGGTACGACGTCTCCCAGAAGCTCCGGTACCGCCGGAAGAACCGCTGTACGGCCGCGTCGTCGCCGAGGAACGTGTAGGCGGCCATCAGCGTGAGCTGGGCGGCCAGCCCCAGCAGGACCGGTCGCACGTGGGTGTTCGAGGTGGCGAGCAGATCGGCCACCATGTCGCTGGACCGCTCGAAGTGCCACTCCGCGATCTGGATGCCGACCTCGCCGCCGTAGCGGTCGTACTCGGGCTCGTAGGGCAGCAGGGCGACGCTGTTGTTGGGCCGGAACGGCATCCGGCCTTCCTCGCCGTACTCCTCGGTCCAGCGCGCCTCGCCGTACTCGGCCACGTACATCCTCTTGTAGAGGTCGCCGAGGCCGTCGACGTCGTTCTCGTAGAGCGCGGGCCGTCGCTCGAGGAACTCCTGCACGGCGCCGACGGCCCGGTCGGTCACCACGTCCCGGACCGCGGGGGACGCGGGCTTGAAGCGGACGCGCAGGTGCGGCCCCTCCTTCCAGTACTTGATGAAGAACCAGCCGCTGATGAGCCCGTCCGCGCGCAGCCGTCCGACGAGGGGCCGGACGGCCTCGACGATGATCGGATTGGCATCGCTGGCGTAGAAGACGTGCAGCGCCACCCATTCGTCATCCATGCTGACCCCTTGGCGTGTCGTAGAGCTCGATGAGGAATTCGCCGACGTGGGCACGTTCGTGCTCGTCGTGCAGCCACAGCTCGTCGACGTCGGGACTGCACTCGGTCAGCACCAGGCGCGACGACGCACCCAGCGCGAGCTGCTCGAGCAACTGCAGCGACATCCAGCTGTCGAAGTCGACGGGCAGCGGTTTGCGTACCGTCTTGCGGTCGCTGTCCGGCTGGGTCGCCTCGGAGTCCTCGGCCAGGGTGTCCGCGCGACCGGAGGCGTCGATCTGGGCGAAGACCCGATCGGGGAGTGAGTGCTCCCGGCGCCATCGATGGACCCTCAGCAGGTGTTCGGCGTCGGTGTGCCGGGGGTCCCTGAAGGGGAACGCCTTGGTGTCGAGTTTCCACATCCGGCGCTGGAGCACGAGATCTCCCAGCACCAGGCGCGGGTACATCGTGATGCCCTCGGCCGGGACCGGCTCACCGGTCCCGGCCCACAGGTCGATCTGGGCCATCCCGCCCGGCGCGAAGCACAGGAGCACCTGCTGGACCTCGGGCAGGGCCATCGGCAGCAGAAAGCCCAGGTAGAGGGGGATCACCTCGCGGCCGAGCCGCTTCGACATCAGCCGTACCCGGTCGGCCTGTTCGTCGTGCACCATGACGATGTCGTCGAGCGGGATCTGCTCCTCGTGCGGCCGGGTGCTGATGTCGCCGGGGCAGACGATCTCGTAGTCGGTGACGCACGGATGGATGTTGAGGTTCGTCGTCTCGTACCCGCCCCGCAGTTCGGCGAGCACGGCTCCGGGGGGCGTGTGGCGGCGCAGCGTTCCGGCGAGCAGCCGCCGTGCCCCGGCTCCGCCCTCGTCCAGGCTGTGCGCGAACCGCGAGAACATCAGCGTCATCCCGGAGTACGCCTGGTTGAGCACCAGCCTGCCGTCGCCCGGCCGGCCGGTGGCGGACGCGAGCTGGACGAAGAACGACCACGACTGGTCGAACCGGCGGACGGGCGACAGGTGCGCGCGCACGGCGGCGGCGAACTCCGGCCCCAGCCGGATCTCCTCGGCCGTGCCGTCCTCGGGCCGGACGCCGCGCAGGTGGAGTGAGGCCGCCTCGCGGGCCCGGTCCAGTGCGGCGATCTCGGGGAGCTTGAACCAGTTCTCCTGCGGGACGTGGTTGTTGCCCTCGTCGAAGGCGCGCCTGCGCATCGACCGCTGCCCGTACGGGGAGAAGAAGTCGCGCTGGAACTCGTGGCAGAACCGCTCGACGTCGTCACATCGGCCGCCGGATCCGTACCGCGCGCGGAAGAAGCCCAGGGCGGTCAGCCGCCGCGGGAGGCTCAGGTCGAAGGCGGGCAGGATGTCGGCGAGCGTCGCGAGGGACGGCAGGGCCTCGCGTTCCCAGACGCCGCGGTCGGTCGCCATGCCGTCCCCGGTGATCGTGGTGTCCTCGTAGAGCAGGGTGTGCGGAACCAGCCGATCCGGTGCGCCGACCAGGTCGAACGCCTCCCGCACCAGGCGGCGCACCTCGGTCAGCAGAGCGGCGCGCCCGCGGGCCGGCGTGGTCCCGTAGCGGGCGATGACCTGCCCCGCCTCCGTCAGGATCGCCGCGACCCGGCGCACTGTCGGGTGCACCTGGGCGGCCAGTGCGGTGGCGAACGCCGCCGCCGGATCCGCCGACCGCAGGTCGATCTGCAGGTCCGGTGCGAGCAGGAAGCCCAGCCGGAGCAGGTGCCCGACCAGTCGATCGGCCGCCTCGGCGGACCGGTCGTCCGCGGTGGCCACCCGCTCCGACAGCTCGCGAAGGGTGAGCCTGGTCTGCCCGGCGATCGTGACGACGTCGTTCAGCGCCGGGCCGCTCGGCAGGAAGAACAGATCCTCGTGCACGTCATCGAGCGCGACGACCGCGTCGGGGGCCGCCCCGGCGGTGGTCCTGCGGCGGACGTAACGGGTGATCTCGCCATCCGTGCTGGCGCCGGGAGCGAGCGCGACCGAGATCTCCGAGCGCAGCTCCGGATCGGCGAGGATCACGGCCGAGAGACGGGCGAGCACCGCCACGTTGAGCCGCACGGTCGAACGCTGACGCAGCGATGTGGGCTGCGGCGCCGGCCGCATCGAGCCGGCTGTGAACCGTCCGAGCCCGACCGACGTGAGCGTGCTGAACGGGCTGGTCTTCAGCGCGGCGCGGTAGAGCAGCTCCAGCAACGTTCGCTCGATCTGCCGGCCGCTCTTGTCCAGCCTCCGCCCCGGGTCGAGGTAGCGGTCCATGCTCCGCTCCAGGACCTCCGACTGCAGCAGCACCGCGCAGCGCAGGGCGTCGTCGGCCAGTACGGCCCGCGCCCGGGCCCGTGCGGCGGCGATGTCGGCGTCGAGGATCCCCGTACCCTCGGCCAGCACGTCGTCCAGCGACGTCATGGCCCGTGTCCACTCCGCCAGCAGCGCGGCGCGGCCGGGCGGGAGCAGCGGATCGGCCTTGGTGAGGGTGGCGGGGCGCGGGCGGCGGGCGTTGAAGACGTCCCGGCGAAGGTTGATCAGCGCCACCCGGTTCCGGTCGCCGCCGTCGAGTTCCACGATCGCCTTCTCGAGCTCCTCGCGCAGCCGCCGCCCGGCCGCGTCCCGCTCCGCCTCCCGGTCGAAGACGCGCCGGGTCCACGCCACGGCGTCGTCCGTGCGCAGTGCGGTGGTGGCGCCGGCGGGCCGGCCGGCCACCCGGAGCAGGAACCCCTCACCGAGCCGCCACCGGGTCGCCTCCGTGCCGGCGTCGAGATCGGTCGCCGGGTGGCCGAGGACATCGGTCATCGAGTGGTACCTTCCTGCGTCGAGCCCGCCTCCCGGCCGGCGCCAAAGCGGTACAGGCCGTGGTCGTAGCGGGGTCTAGGGCGGCGTTCGTGGCCGAGCAGCATGAAGATCATGCTTTTCTCGCCGGTTCCGTCGATGCCCAGCAACTCGTCGAGCCCGATGTTGTCGAGCCCGAGGACCGCACCGACGCCGAGCCCCCGCGCGGTGGCCGCGAGGTAGGCGGTCTGGGCCGCCTGCCCGACCTCGATGCCGAGCATCCGGTAACCGCGGGCGCCGTACGCCGCCACGAGGGCGTCGAGCCGGCCGGTGACGACGACGATCGCGGCGACCTCCGGCAGGCTGTAGTTGGTGAGCGCGTAGAACCGCTGCAACCCGGCCACGTCCACCGGGGCTCCGGCGACCAGCCGGCCGCGTGCGGCGTCGTACCCGTACACCCGTTGTTCCAGCCCGGCGACGCTGTTGGACAGGACCCAGAGCCTGGTCCACGCGTGGTCGCGCGGCGCCGGGGCGACGTCCGTCCCGGCGTGTCCGGCCGCCGTGACGGACGACAGCACCCAGCCCAGATCTTCGATGTCGAGCGCCGGCCGGGCGCTGAACAGGCCGAAGCTCGTGCGCCGGGCGAGCAGGGCGGTGCCGACGTCCAGATCGCCGGGCCGCGGCGCAGGGCCGGGCAGCGCGGGGCCGGCGGTCCCGGTGTCGAAGCTCCCGAACCGTGTCCCGAACTCCGCTCCGGCCCGCGCCGCGTCCGGGCCGGGCCGGGGCCGGTCGCCCACGAGCGCCGCCGCGTGGACGCGGCCGACCAGTTCGAACGACCGCACGCGGCGTGACCGCTCCCAGACGCGGTGCGGCCCGCCCACCCGGATCCTCTCCGCCGGGTCTCGGCCGGCGGCGGGCGGTTCCGTCGCAGGGCCGAGCGGCACGACGACGAACGGCGCCTCGTCGTGCCCGTCCACGTCCAGCACGGCGCTGACGGCCGCCTCGTCGAACCACAGCACCGGTTCGGCCGGCGCGCCGTGGGCGGCCAGGACCAGCCGCCAGGACGCCAGCAGGGCCCCCACGTCCTGCGAGACCACGTGGTAGGCGAACGAGTTGTACTTGAAGGCGTTCTTCCAGAACCGCAGCGTCGACACCGCGTACAGCTCCGCCCGTACCCCCGTGGCCGTGGCGATCTCGGCGCACCGGTCGCCGATCGCCAGCCGGTCGAGGCTGTGGTGCGCGGTGTCGTAGTGGTACACGCCGGCGGCCAGCGGGCCGCGGCGGCCGACGACCAGATAGCTCTCGGCGGGGTACATGCCGCCGCCCGACGCCGTCGGCCGCGCCCACACCGCCTGTTCGGCCCGGATCTTGGCCGTGCTGTCGTCGTTCCAGTTCGGCTCGGTCCGGCGGTCGGTCAGCCCGCAGCACCCCAGCATGGTGGCGAGGACGCCGAGCCCCGGCACGTCCGCGTCCCGCGCCGCCGCCGGCGAGCGGGCGGTCCGCACGGCCGTGTCGAATCCCACCGAGGGCATCGAGCGGAAGGGCTCGGGCAGCGGCACCTTGACGGCGTCCTGATACAGCTTGTGGCGGGACGGCTGGTCGGCCCAGTCCACCTGGAAGCCCAGCGGCGGCAGTGGCACGTGCTGCCGCTCGAACATGCGGCGCGCGTAGTCCAACGCGATCTCCGCGCCGGACTGCGGCCCCCGCTGATCTCCGGCCTCGGATGCCACCGAGGGCAGATGATCATGGAGGTGGGGCGGCGTCGTCACCTGTGCTCAGCTCCTACGGGAAGGGGTGCGGGACGAGATGCAGCTGCTCAGGCGTCAGGGGACGGGAGGTCAGGCCCGCCTGGTAGGGAGCCCAGAGGGTCCGTGGCATGCTCAGCACCCGTTGCCGTTGCCAGCCGAAGTCGATCGGGATCAGCCCCGGTGCCAACGTGGCGACGGTGTGCAGGCCCATCGACCGCTGTTCCGGTGTCGTCTGGTCGACCACCACGGTGTCGAACCCGCGCCCGGCGAACAGGCCGACGATCTCCTGGGTGGGCGTCGCGAGGTCGGTGACCGGTTCGCGGCCGGCGGCCCAGTCGGCGAAGGCGTCGTCGAGCGGGGTGCGGTGGGACTGGCGCAGCCAGTGCTCGGCGTGCCGCGCCATCTCCGGCATCCCGAACAGCAGCGCGTGGTGCTCCAGCTCGGTGACGTGCCGGTAGTCGGTGACCATGTGCTCGGCGTGTTCGAGGGAGGCGGTGACCCGGTCCTCGAAGCCGGTGACGTACGACGCGACCTCGCACACGGCGGCGCGCACGGCGTCGGCCGGGTCGAGCGAGGCGCCGCCGGCGAAGCACAGGCGGCCGGGCCCGCCGTCACGGCGTACACCGACCGCGCCGACGGCCGGCACCGGCAGGTCGACGCGGATGTCGAAGCACCGCAGGTCGTAACCTTGCAGGTCGACGTGCGCGCGCATCTGCTGGACCAGGGGATGGTCCACGGTGTCCAGGTCGATCTCGGTCGGTGTGAGCCCGGAGTACCAGCTGATCAGGAAGGCGTCGCGTTCGACGAGTTCGAGCAGGCCGTGCAGCACCGCCTCGGTGACCGAGCTTCCCGACGCGCATCCGTTGGAGCATTCCTGAACCGTGTTGCGGTGGTCGGTGCGGTGGTCGAGGTAGTACACGAGCTGTTCGGGCACGAGCACCGCCCGGTCGTCACGCAGCGACCACCCCCAGACCCAGGGCACCCGCGGGTTCTCCGACCACGGCACGTACTTGTCGCTGTGCATCCGGTAGAAGTCCGGATCGTAGAGCCCGCACTGCTCCATCGAGACATGAGGAGCGGTCAGTTCGGTCACGGACGCGCGCTGAGCCACCTCGACGCGGCGGGGACGCTGGCCCGCGTCGCGTTCGAGCCCTTCCAGCACTCCCAGCAGCTCGCTGCGGCCGTAGCTCTCCGCGTGCCCGCTCCAGTACATCTCGTGCAGACCGTACTTGCTGCGCACCATGAAGCGGCCGGTGGCCGGAGCGGTGGCGGTCGCGTGGTACGCGCGCACCGCCGGTCGGCCCAGCATCCCGCACACCGGATTCGCCAGAGCGTCCATCGGCAGCCGGAGGTCTTCGGGCGGGTGCGCCCGGGTGGCCCCGGGGTTCGCCGCCGGTGTGGGTGCCAGGCGCACACGGGCGTTCTCCGGGTCGTCGGGCACGGGGGCGGAGCAGGCCTCGCAGGACGAATCCTTGAGCAGGCTGAACCGGTCGACCCGGGCGGTGAGCGTGCTGATCTCCCATACCGGCTGGACCGGCGAGTCCACTTCGGCGTGCTCGGCCGCCGCCCCGACCAGTGCGGCGGCGATCGCGATCGCATGCGGCCCGGGTGCGGTGACGGTGGAGCGGAGGACCCCGTGCGGCTCGTCGAGGATGTCGCGCTCCAGCTTCGGCCTGCACCCCGTCCAGCGCCGATCCAGGCATTGGGGACATGGGCCGTGGCCACCGGGAGTGGCGGCCACGATGATCGTCTCGGCGTAACGGCGGACGCTGACCGAGGGCGCCCGGTCCGGCCGGTGTCCCGGGATCGTGAAACGGTCGGTGTCCAAGGGGATGCCCAGCGTGGCGACGTCCACGGTGCCGCCGGGTCCGGCCGCCGTCTCTGCGAGGAAGGCCGCGATCCGCTCGCCCAGCACCGCGGCGGCCGGCCGCCCGGGCGCCGTGGTCCTCGGCCTGACCGTGGTCTCTTCTGTCAAGTTCGTCAAGGAACGCGGAACCTTTCCGTGTCAGCGGATGCGTGACCGACCTGCGCGGAACCGGCAGTGCACTGCGGGCCAGGGCCCTTGGCCCGCAGCGGTCATACGTGGGTGTGGATCAGCCGCAGCTGGAGGTGCTGGTGCTGGTGGAGCAACAGCTGGACGTGCTGCACGAGCAGCAGCTGGAGCAGCTGCACGACGAGCTCGTGGCGGCCATGTCCATCGACGGGTCGACGTTGTCGACCACCTCGAATGTCGCCGCCTCGAGCTCGAGCAGCTCAAGGTCGAGTGTCTTGCTCATCCGTCGCCTTTCTGATTGAGACTTCTGGTCGAGATCTGACGGCCGGGGCGCGGAGGGTCAGCCGCCGCCGCAACCCGTGCTGGTGCTCGTGGAGCAACAGCTGGACGTGCTGCACGAGCTGCAGCTGGAGCAGCTGCACGACGAGCTGCACCAGCCCGCGGCGTCCTGTCCCAGATCGCTGATGTCAGCGATCTCGAACGTCGCCGTTTCGAGAGCGAGCAGTTCCTCTGTGAGAGCCATGGTCATTCACCTCCTCTCGGCAGAGATCCGCGCCAGGTGTCCACGGCCGCACCCACGTGGTGCGGCCGCCGCTGCCCGTGCCGGATCCCGACCCGGAGGGAACGCTTCTCATCCGGACCGGCCGGCAGCGCGGAACAACAGGACCCTGACGACGTTCGTGACCCCGCTCAGGTCGGGCGGAGTGAGATCGACCTTCCCGGCACGCATGCCGGCCGCGTGCAGACGGGCGAGCACCGTGTCGTGTTCGACGGTCTCGTTCAGCACCGAGGTGTCCTTCAGCCGTTCCGACACCGCGAATCCCGCCAGGGTCGGGGCGGCGGGCGCACACGGTCCGGTCCAGCCGGTCGGAGATTCGGCGATCTGGTGTGCTCCCGCGATGGCGAGCAACGCGGACTCGACCGCGGCGAACCACGAATGCCCGGCCCGGGCGGTGACGTGTTCCCCCGATCCCTCCCGTACCCGCACGATCGCGACCGGTACGACACCGAGTGCCAGGTAGAACGTGAGCGAGCGGCCGTCTCGCCGCAACGCCTCCATGAGCATCGACAGGCGCTTTCGCTGCTCCGGGTCCGCGCCCGCGACGTTCGACGGATCGCCGACGGGGCGGACCGGGATCTCCTCGTGCGCCACGGCCGTGCAGGTGTACGCCCCGGCCGCCCCGAGCAGTGCCCTGGACGCGGCCGCCTCCGGCGTGCTCCCGGCCGCCAGGCCGGCGAGATCGGGTTCGAAGCGCGCGGCCCTGCGATCCCAGGGCCCCGCGAGCACCGCGCCACGGGGGAGGGCGAGCGGGGCCGATCCGGCCAGATCGCTCGCCGCCACCAGCGTGTCGCCGGCCGGCGGCACGGCACCGAGCCAGGTCGGCAACCGCTCGGCTTCAACGACTTCGGCGTCCGGGCCCGCCGGGGCCAGGAGTCCCTCGCACCGGCGGTGGATGTTCACGGCATAGCGCAGGGACGCCTCTTCGAGGGCCGCCAGCCTGGCCCCGAGCAGGACGTCGGAACCGAAGGCTACGATCGGCGCGGGATCGGCGGACGGCGCGATCAGCGCGGAGACCTTCGCGGGAATCTGCGAGATGGCGTCGTCGTCGAACCTGCGTATGATGCCGACCGTGTCGGCGACCACGTGCTCGAAGCGCAGGTAGGCGCGCTCGACCGTGGAGAGGTCGGCACCGTCGGGCTCGGCGATCGCGGCATCCGTCCTCGATCCGTGCGGCGCGGCGGGATGCTGGACGACGCGCTCGGTCTGGATGGTGAGCCGATCCGGATCCATGATCACGACAGCGCCGTCGATGTCGCTGGAGATGGCGCCGGTCAGGGCCTTGAACACCTCGAAGCCGGCAACGCTGACGGCGACGGACACCGCGGTGCCGGGCAGCGCCGTCGCCGGGGCGGCCGCCGCGGTGCCGGCCACGGCCGTTCGCCAGACGTCCGCGGCACCCGCGATCCCGTTGTCGCTCAGGCGCAGCATCATCGAATGAAGGCAGGCACCACGCCCGTCGCGGTGCTGCCACGGGCCGAGGATCAGCCGGTCTCCGACCCGCACCAGGGAGACGAAGGCCGCTCCGGCGCCGCGGGCGCCCGCGGCCAGCTCGAACAGTGCGGGCGACGGGCGGTCCACGGCGATCAGGCAGAGCAGGTCGACGCCGGTCAGGCTCGCGGTGGTGACCTCGCCGGCCGTCGCGACCCGGACCGACCCGGCGGGGGCGCAGCCGACACCGTTGGCGGTCAGGGAGTCCGCGAGCGCGGCCGCCTGAGCCGGGTCCTCGCAGATCACCAGGACCCGTGCCCGCGCGGCCCGCAGGAACCCCGTGCCGTCGTCGCCGTGATGTTCCAGCAGGGCGATCTGCCCGGCGAACCGGGTGCTGATCCCCGAGTCCAGGACCGCGCTGCGCTCGGGCGCGTCGGTGATCACCCCCCGGGAGGCCAGTGTCGCGATCAGCGACCGTACGCTGACGGCATGCGCCTCGGGCAGCGGCGCCACGAGGTCGTGCAGCGTGGTCGAGCCGTCGAGATGGGGCAGCAACGCCGACAGGTAGCGGTAGGCGCCGGCGCCCCTGATGACGAAGGAGTCACCGTGCCCGTGTACGTACACGCCGTCCCGGGTCTCGAGAAAGGCCATGTCGGTACGCATCCGAGGGCGGACGACCTCGCGGATCTCGGTTGTCAAAGTGTTCTCCCGGCTCGGGTCCTGGACGTCATGTGATGTCCCTGCGGCGGATCAGGACGGTGGCCAGCGCGACGCCGGCGACGATGTAGCCGGACAGCACGGCGCATGCGGCCGGGGCGCTCATGTACGCCGCCACGCCCACGGCCCCTCCCTCGCTCAGCGAGGGCACGCCCAGCGCGGCGACGAGCGAGCCGCTCGCCGGACCGAGCAGGATCGCGCGCACGGGCTCCAGGGCGGGGACGACCCCCGCGAGGCCGGACAGCGCGTTCTCGAGGCCGAGCGTCCACAGCAGCCCGGCACCGAGGGCCGCGCCGACTCCACGGAAGATCACTGCGAGGGCGGCGCCGACGCTCATCCAGGCGACGGAGATGAACACCGTGGCACCGAGCGCCGTGGCGATCGCCGAGGCGGCCGGCCAGGTGAGCGATCGCCCCTCCACCGATGCGACGACGATCGAGGCCACGAGCGAGGCAGCCAGGGCGGCGGTCGCGATGAGGACGACCGCGGCGGTGCCCACCAGGACCTTCGCCAGGACGACACCGGCGCGGCCGGGCCCCTGGGACAGCCGGGCGGGCCACGTGCCCCAGCGATATTCCGAGCCCGTGATGAGCACGCCGAGGATCAGCATGATCGCTCCGCCGAACAGGGGATAGCTGCCGGCCGCGGTGGTGTGGGCGGCGGCGGGCAGCAGCGTCGCGAGCAGCTCGGCCCGGTCGGCGGCTTGCTTCACCGGGTCCAGGGTCGCGTAGACGATGTACGGCACGCCGAAGCCGAAGCCGACCACCATGACGACCCAGCCGCCGCCGACCACGAACGGAGCGAGGCGCTTGCGCAGCAGGAGCGCCTCGGCGGCCATCGCGTGCCTCATGTGCCGCTCCCGGTGGACCCGCTGGAGTTGTCCGTCAGCGCGAAGAACACCTGCTCGAGCGACCGGCGCTCCCGCCGTATCTCGTGGACCTCGACACCGCCCTCGACCAGCGCTCTCACCAGTTCGGGCACGCCGCCGGGGTCGAGTTCCAGCCGCCAGTGCGGATCGTCTCCGCCGCCGGCCCGTACGGCGTCGGTCCAGGCGCCGTTCGACCTCAGGAGATCGCCGGCCACGTCCATCGGGTGCGCCCAGACGGCGACGGTCCTGGACCCGGCCGCGCCGAGCAGCGCCGAGACCGAGTCCTCGGCGACGACTGCGCCCTTGTCCAGCACCACGACGCGGTCGCAGACCTCCTGGACCTCGCCGAGGAGGTGGGACGAGAGCAGGACGGTGACCCTGCCGCCCAGATCGCGGATCAGGGAACGCATCGATGCCATGCCGTCGGGGTCGAGGCCGTTCGTCGGCTCGTCCAGGATGAGCAGCGACGGCTCGCCGAGCATGGCCGCCGCGACGCCCAGGCGCTGTCTCATGCCCAGCGAGTAGCCGTTGACCCGGCGGTCGGCCGCGTCCTGCATGTCGACGACCCGCAGCACCCGGGCGACCTCTGCGTCGGCCACGCCGCGGGCGCGGGCGAGCACCCGCAGGTTCGTCCGCCCGGACAGGTGCGGCACGAACGCCGGTGACTCGATCAGCGCGCCGATGTCCCGCAGCGTCTCCGGGGTGCCCGGCGCCCGCCCGAGAACGTTGACGGTGCCCGAGTCGGTGCGGACGAGGCCGAGCAGGATCCGCAGCAGCGTCGTCTTTCCGGCGCCGTTGGGACCGAGGACGCCGTAGACCTGTCCGGGTTCGATCCGCAGCGTCACCTCGCGTACGGCCTGGACCGCGCCGAACGCCTTCGTGACGCCGTCCAGTTCGACGGCGGCCGGAGCGGTCGCCGTGGGGGCGGGCCGGTGGGCGACCTCCTGGCGAACCGTCATGCCTGATCCATACTCTGCGCGGTCATGCCCACCTTCCGTTCCGAGGCGCCCATGGGCCGGGCCTCGCGGTGTACGGCCGGTGACATGATCTGCCGAGCCGCTCCCCGCCCGTTCCCCGCGTGCTCCCCGCGAGCGGGCAGTGCGCACGCGGTCGCCGTGGGTGGTGTGGTACGCGTCCGGGCGCGCGCGCGAACATTCGGCGTGCCTGCATCCTGGACGTCCTGGCGAACGCGCACGCCGAGCAGAGTGTCGTACCGCTCTGGTAGACGTGGGGCATGGGTGTGAGCGTCGATGAGTTCCTGGAGATGCTGGGCGATCTGCCCGAGGTCCAGCAGAGCGAGGGCGGTGAGTGGACCGCCCTGAAGGTCCGCGGCAAGGGCTTCGGCTACCTCTGGGAGAGGACCGAGACCGTTGGGCTCAAGGCGACGATCGAGGAGCAGATCGCGCTGGTGGCCGAGCGTCCGGAGGTGTTCGAGCCCCAGTTCACGGCCGGCCGGTTCGGCTGGGTCGTGGTGCATCTCGCGAAGATCGACGCCGACGAGCTGCTTGAGCTGGTGACCGAGGCCTGGTGCCTGACGGCCCCCAAGGGGCTGGTCGAAGCGCACGAGGCCGGGCGGTAGCCGCGCCGATCAGGTGTCGGGCGGTGACGCGCGGGTGCGGGTACGGCCGCCCCGGGGCGTGTCACCGCACGACGTGCGGATCCGCCTCAACGGCGCAGAGGTCACCCGCGCCTGTCATGGACCGGTGCGGCCGGTACGTGAGGGCGGCCACGACCGCCCTCACGTACCGGATCGAAGGATGATCAGCGGCGATCGGCCGGGTGGACGACCATGGCGCTGCCGCCGCCGAGGCGGACGGGCTCCGCGGCCGCCTGCAGCCGGCCGTCCCTCAGGAACGCGACACCCGTCATGTTGCCGAGCGTCCCCGTCTGCGTGAACTGATGACCGAGGCCCCGGAGCGCGTCACCCTCAGGGCTCTGCACCAGCCCCTGCTCGGCGGTCGTCGTCGCCGAGTTGGTGTTGGACAGGCGCGGGGCGGCGATCGCCTCGGGCAGGCTCATCCCGAAGTCGAGGTGGTTCACCAGCACCTGCAGCACGCTGGTGATGATCACCGCGCTGCCCGGCGACCCCGTGGCGAGGAGCGGCCGCCCGTCCTTGGTCACGATCGTGGGGGTCATGCTGCTGCGCGGCCGCTTGCCAGCGGCCGGCGCGTTGGCCGGGTCGTTGGGGTCGGCGGAGAAGTCGGTGAGCTCGTTGTTCAGCAGGAATCCGTAGCCGGGCACCGCGATGCCGCTGCCGCTGATCTGCTCGAGCGTGAAGGTGTAGGCCACGACGTTGCCCCACCGGTCGGCCGTCGTCAGGTGGGTCGTCGAACCGTCCACATCCCCGGCGCCACCGGTTCTCGGCTTGCCGCCGCCGCCGTTGTACGGCCACGGGTTTCCGGCGGCCACCGGCTTGGTGGCCGACCGCGGGCCGATGAGCTTGCTCCGCTCGTCACCGTAGCCCTGCGACAGCAGGCCGGTCAGCGGCACGTCCACGTAGCGGTCGTCGCCGATGTAGGCGTTGCGGTCGGCGAACGACAGGGCGGAGCTCTCGATCAGCCGGTGCAGCGCCTCCCCTCGCGGCAGGTTCTTCAGGTCGAAGTTCTCGAGGATGTTGAGGGCCTCTCCGACCGTCGAACCGCCGCTGGAGGGCGGGGACATGCCGTGCACCTTGACACCGCGGTAACCCACCTCGGTCGGGGGCTTCTCGAGCGCCCGGTAGTCGGCGAGGTCCGAGGCCTTCATCGCTCCGGAGCGCACGTTCCGGGTGCTGCCCGGCACCACGGGCGGGTCGGTCACCGTGTCGGCGATCGCCTCGGCGATGTCGCCCTTGTAGAACGCCGAGGCGCCCTTGGCGGCCAGGATCTTGTAGGTGCGTGCGAGTTCCTCGTTGCGGAAGACGGTGCCCACCTGGGGTGCCTGCCCGTCCTCGGTCAGGAACGTGTCGCGGCTGGAGGTGAAGTCGCGCAGGATCGCCAGGTTCGACGCGGTCCGGCTCTGGTACTGCTCGTCGACGATGAAGCCGTCCTCCGCGAGCCTCGTCGCGGGTTCCAGCACGCGCCGCAGCGGCATCTTGCCGAACTCGTCCAACGCGCGCTCCCAGCCGCGCACGACACCGGGGACACCGATGGACAGGCCCGAGACCCGCCGCTCGGTGAACGGGATGGGCTGCCCGGTCGAGGGATCGATGAAGAGATCGGGCTTCGCGGCGGCCGGCGCCGCCTCGCGGGTGTCGATCGTGGTCACCTTGCCGGTCTTCGCCGAATAGATGACCAGGAACCCGCCGCCGCCGATGCTGCCGTCATAGGGCCGCGTCACGCCGAGCGCGGCCGACGTCGCGATGGCCGCGTCGACCGCGTTCCCCCCTCGGCGCAGGATCTCCAGGCCGGCCTTGGAGGCGTACGGGTCGAGTGACGCCACAGCACCGCCGTAACCCGTCGCGGTGGGTTGTTTGTCGATCGGACGAGGACGAGCCTGCGCGGCCGGCGTCTGTACCAGGCTCAGCGCCATCGCGCCGGCCAGGGCAGGTATCGCCACGCGCCTGCTCACTCGTCGCATCCCGAGAATCACTCTTGCCTCCTGTTCACTCCCCCACGGACCGAACGCATTTTGGCACATGACAGTGCAGCTATAAAGGATGGACTTCCCCATAATGGGGCGTTAGCATGCCCAGTTGCGGACATTCCAGAAATCGCAGTAGCGACATCCGCACGACTCGTTTACGGCCGTCGGGAAACGCGGGACAGAATGCGATGGCCCCGTTACTTCACGCGATAACGCCGCCACCGAATTCCGGCCTCAGGAAGATGCCACGGCATAGCCCGCACGGCCTGGCCACCTTGCCGGGGTCGGGCCGGTCCCTCTATCGTGCACATATGAGCGATCATTCAGATGTTCATACAGAGACGCCGGCCGCGCATGCCGGGCACCGCCACGGCGTGCCCGCCGACGCGGATCGGCGCCACCTCACCGCCGCCCTGGTCCTGCTCGTCGCCTTCATCGCCGTCGAGGTCGTCGTCGGCGTGCTCTCCGGTTCGCTGGCGTTGATCTCCGACGCCGCGCACATGCTGAGCGACGCCGCGGCGATCGTGTTCGCGCTGATCGCGATGCGGTTGTCGGCCCGGCCTCCCCAGGGCGGATACACCTTCGGCCTCAAACGCGCCGAGATCATGTCAGCGCAGATCAACGGGCTCACCCTGCTGCTGCTGGCCGTCTACTTCATCTACGAGGGGATCGCCCGGCTGATCCACCCTCCCGACGTCGAGGGCTGGCCCGTGCTGGTGACGGCACTGGCCGGCATCGCCGTCAACGTGGCCGCGGCCCGCCTGATCGGCAGGGCCGACCGCACCCGCCTCAACATCGAAGGCGCCTACCAGCACATCCTCAACGACCTGTTCGCCTTCATCGCCGCCGCCGTCGCGGGCCTCGTCGTCATGCTGACCGGCTTCACCCGCGCCGACGCCATCGCCGCGCTCGTCGTCGCCGCCCTGATGATCAAAGCCGGCTACGAACTCGTCCGCGACTCCGGCCGCGTGTTCATGGAGGCCGCGCCGGCCGGCACGGATCCCGCCGTCATCGGCGCCGCGATGGCCGACCGGCCGGGAGTCGTCGAAGTCCACGACCTGCACGTCTGGGAAGTCACTTCCGGTTACCCCGCGCTGTCGGCGCACGTTCTCGTCGAGCCCGGCGGCGACTGCCACACCGTCCGCCGGGACGTGGAGGGCCTGCTCTCCGAACGGCACCACATCGGCCACACCACTCTCCAGGTCGACCACATCGCCCCCGAAACGCTGCTCATCGGCGCCACGCCCACCGGCGCCCACTGCGGCGACGCACACGGTCCGGCGCACCGTCCCGCCCCGGCCGGACCGCTGTGACCGCTGTGACCGCCACACCGGACCCCATGCGGGGGTGCGGCGGAGGTGTGTTTAGATCTGTGCATGCCGTCCAATTCCTACTCCCGCTTCCGGCTGCTCTCCTTTGCCGAAGGCATTTCCTTCCTGCTCCTGCTGATCTTCGGTTCGCTGCTCAGCCGGATCTCCGACATCGACCTCGTCATGCCACTCGGCCTGCTTCACGCCGTTCTGTTCATCGCGCTCGTCGTGGCCACCTTCGACGTGCGCGCCCGGCTGGACTGGGGCATCGGGACCACGGTGCTCGCCCTGGTCGCCGCAGTACTCCCGCTCGGGCCGTTCGTCTTCCACCGCGCCAAGCGCGAGGAGTTGCGCGAGGCCGAGCAGGCCCAGACCGTGAGGTCCGCCGCCTGACGATTCCCGGCCCGAGCCGGGCCGGGCGTGAACATAAATTCGCGGCGTTCGCAGCGTTTCAATCCGGATGCCGCGAACGTCCATTCAATGGCCTCGAAATCGGCCCATGTAGCCTCATATCCGGTCCACGTTGATCGGCGCTACCGCCGGGTGACGGCACCGAGGCGGCCCGATCGGCTACTGGGTGGTGATGGCGCGCAGGACGTCCATCCTCGCGGCGCGCCGGGCCGGCCAGATCGCCGCGATGACCCCGATGACGGCGGCGACGACCGCGTAGCCGGCGAGCCGGCCGAAGGGGATGGTCAGCACGTCGACGCCCTGGTCGGCCATGGCCCGCTGCAAGGCCCATCCGGACGCGACGCCCACGGCCAGGCCGAGCGTGGCCCCGAACACCGCGATCACCACGGACTCGTACCGCACCATGCGGCGCAGTTGGCGGCGGCTCATGCCGACCGCGCGGAGCAGGCCGATCTCCCGGGTGCGCTCGATCACCGACAGCGCGAGGGTGTTCACGATCCCGAGCGCCGCGATGATGACCGACAGCACCAGCAGAGCGATGATCACGGCGACCAGCTGGTCGATCTCCTGCCGGGCCTGGGCCTTGGTCTCCTCGCGGTCCCGCAGGATCACGTTGGGATGGGCGGCCAGCGCCGACTCGATCGACCGGCGCGCCTCGGCGACGTCCTCGGTGTCGACGTAGGCGAGCTGGACCAGCTCGCTCGGCGCGTGCGGCCGGTAACCGGCCGGCGCCATGATGTACGGGCTGGTCGCCACCTGGTTGTCGGCGAAGATCCCGGCGACGCGCAGGGACGTCTTGACGCCGTCTGGGTACTCCGCCGCCACCGTGCTGCCGACCGACCAGCCCCACTGGTCGGCCGCGTTGCGCTGGACCAACAGCTCGTCCGGGCCGATCATGCCGGTGCCGTCGGCGATCTCGAGATCGATCGGCGTGACGAGCGCCGGCGGGTCGGCGACCATCACGGGCGTCTCATGCCCCACCAGCTTGATCGTGCCGAGCCTGACCGGTGTGACGCCGCTGACGCCGGGTGCCTCGGCCACCGCCTCGACCGCCTCCGGGCTGAAGCCGCCGATGCCGACGGGCCGCATGGTGAAGTCGGCACCGAGCCCGCGGTCGAACGCGCGGTCCACGGAGGTCTTCATCGACTCCGCGAGCACCGAGACCATGGCCACGAGCGCCAGCCCGATCATCAGGGCGGACGCGGTGGCCGCGGTACGGCGTGGATTGCGCCGGGTGTTCTCCCGGCTCAGCCGGCCGACGGCGCCCGCCAGCCGGGCGATGGGCCAGCCGAGCAGCCAGGTGACGGGCCGGCTGATGACCGGGCTCAGCATGGCGACGGCCAGGAACACCACCCCGGCGCCGAGACCCACGAGGCTCGCCCCGTCCTCCCCCGACCCGGCCAGCCCCCCGGCGAGGGCGGACCCGCCGCCGGCCATCAGGACGGCCCCCGCGGCGAGCCGGATGCGCATGGAGCGTTCCGGCAGGCCGATATCGTCCCGCATGGCCGCCACCGGTGGGATCTTCGCCGCGCGCCGGGCCGGCAGGTAGGCCGCCACCACGGTGACGATCATCCCGACGGCGTACGACCAGAGGACGGTGGGAGCGGTGAGCACCGGTCTCGTCGCGGGCAGGTCGATGTCGAAGAGCGTGAACACCACCCTGAGCCCCACGGCGAGTCCGGCACCGGCGGCGAGTCCGAGCGTGGAGCCGATGAGCCCCACACCGACCGCCTCGCCCAGTACCGAACGGGTCACCTGCCGGCGGCTCGCCCCCACGGCCCGCAGCAGCGCGAGCTCACGGGAACGCTGGGCGACCAGCATCGAGAAAGTGTTGAAGATGATGAACGAGCCCACGAAGACCGACACGGCGGCGAAGATCAAAAGAAAGATCGCGAGAAGGTCGAAGAGCCGCCTGATCTCGGCCTTGGTCTCGTCCACCTCCTGCTGCCCGGTGACGGCCTCATAGCCGCCGGGCAGCACCGCGGCGACCTGGTCGCGCAGCCGCTCCGGGGACACGCCGGGCCGGGCCCGGACGTAGATCTGGGAGTAGTGGCCCGGCTTGACCAGGAGCTCCTGCGCGACCTCGGGAGTGAACAGCGCATAGGTGACGAACTTCTCCAGATTTCCCAGCGAGCCGAGGGTGAAGGTACCGCTGACCCGCATCACCCGGGTCGGCCCCTGGGTGAGGATCTCGACCCGGTCACCGGCTCTGAGCCCGCCCTTGCCCGCACTCGCCGAGTCGATGACCACCTCGTCGGGTGCGCGGGGCGGGCGGCCCGACGCGATCCTCAGATCGGAACCGGCCGCGTCGGTCCAGCCTCCGCCGAGGTTGGTCATCCCCTGCCCGCCGATGACCTCGCCGTCCTTGCCGACGATGGCCGCGTAGCCCTCCGCGGCGCCGGCCGCGCCCGCCGCCGCAGGGGTCCGCTCCCTGATCGTGGTGAGCACCGACTGCGGGATCGGGCGGGCGAGATCGTCCTCGGTCGCGGCGAACGACCGCTTCGCCTGGACGATGACCTCGACGTCCTTGTACACGTCGGAGAAGAGGCCGTCGAAGCCGCGCGTCATCGTGTCCTTGAAGATGAGCGTGCCCGACACGAACGAGACGCCGAGGATCACCGCGAGCGCGGTGAGCCCCAACCTGAGCCGGTGCGCCGCGAGACTGCGCAGCGTGAGCTTCGTCATCATCGGGCCGCGCCTCCCCCGGCGAGCTCGAAGCCCTTCATCCGCTCGAGGACCTTCTCCGCCGTCGGGCCTGGCATCCGGTCGACGATGCGCCCGTCACTAAGGAAGATCACTTCGTCGGAGTGGCCCGCGGCCACCGGGTCGTGGGTGACCATGACGACCGTCTGGCCCATCCTCCGTACGGAGTCGCGCAGGAACGACAGCACCTCGCCGCCCGAGCGGGAGTCGAGGTTGCCGGTCGGCTCGTCCGCGAAGACGACGTCCGGGCGGCCGGCCAGCGCCCGGGCGCACGCGACCCGCTGCTGCTGCCCTCCCGACAGTTCGCCCGGCCTGTGGCGGAGCCGGTCGCGCAGCCCGACGGCGTCGATGACGGTGTCGAGCCAGTCGCGGTCCGGCCGGCGGCCGGCGATGTCCGTCGGGAGCGTGATGTTCTCCAGTGCCGTGAGCGTCGGTACCAGGTTGAACGTTTGGAAGACGAAGCCGACCTTGTCCCGGCGCAGCCGGGTGAGCCGCCTGTCGTCGAGCCGGGTCAGCTCGACCGCACCGATGAACACGCGGCCGGAGTCGACCGTGTCGAGCCCGGCCATGCAGTGCATGAGGGTGGACTTGCCGGAACCTGACGGTCCCATGATCGCCGTGAACCGGCCGCGCCCGAGACCGACGGTCACGTCGTCCAGCGCGACCACCTCGGCGTCACCACTGCCATAGATCTTGTTGATCGCCTCGGCGCGCGCGGCGAGAGCGTCGGCCTCCGCGCCGCCAGGCCCTTCGCCCGTCGTGGGGATGCTGTTCGTCATGACCCGAAGTCTCCGGTCCCGGCTCCGTGGTGAGCGTCGGTCGAGCTGCCATTTCGGCTAGACCAAAGTCGACGGCCACGTAGACGGCCTGCCACTGCCGGAGGGGCCGGGCGAGACGTAGCCTTGCTCAGCACATACCCGAGAGAGAGGTGGGGGTTGGACGCACACGCCGCCCAGCGGCGGCCCGCCGGACCGTCGCGCGGTCGTATCCGCGGGCTCGCCGGTGACCGGGCCGCCGACGCCGGCTACGTGCTGGCCGGTGCGGCGCTCGGGATCCTCTTCCTCCTGGCCACCGTGGAGGAGAGCACCCAGCAGCAATCGTCGGCGCCTCCACTCGGTCTGGACCTGACCGTCGGCGGGCTGACCTGCCTGGGGCTGGTGCTGCTGCGGCGCCGATGGGCGGTCGGGCTGGCGCTGACCGTGACCCTGGCGGGAACGCTCGTCTCGTCGATGGCCTTCGGCGTCGCCTTCGTGGCCATGTTCAACGTCGCCATGCGGCGCTCCTGGCGGGTGACCGCCGCCGTCGCGGCGGTGCACATCACCCCCACCGTCGCCTTCTATCACCTCGACGCGGCGACGCCGCGGCAGTACTGGGAGGCGGTGGCCGTGGTCGTCCTGCTGGACGCCACGCTGATCACCTCGGGAATGCTCGTCCGTTCCCAGCGGCTGCTCGTACGCTCGCTCCGCGATCGGGCGCGGCAGGCCGAGGAGGGACAGCGGCTGCGCGTGGAAGAGGCGCGGCACCTCGAACGCGAACGGCTCGCCCGCGAGATGCACGACGTGCTCGCGCACCGGATCTCGTTGCT
Source organism: Actinomadura alba (assembly GCF_014323705.1). Classification (GTDB taxonomy): domain Bacteria; phylum Actinomycetota; class Actinomycetes; order Streptosporangiales; family Streptosporangiaceae; genus Actinomadura_C; species Actinomadura_C alba. The sequence continues at coordinate 117,570 of NZ_JABVEC010000015.1, read as the reverse complement.
GGCCGTGCACGCCGGAGCACTGGAGTTCCGCCAGGACGCGCCCGCCGAGGAGACCCGCGCGGCCGGAATCATCAGGCAGTGCGCCTACGAGGCCATGGAGGACCTGCGGGAGGTGATCGGCATACTCCGCGAGGACCCGGACGCCTCGGATCGACAGCGTCCTCAGCCCACGCTCACCGACCTGCCGGCGCTGATCGAGGAATCACTGCGAGCCGGCGCTCCCGTCACCCTGGACAACCGGATCGGTGACCTGTCCACGGTGTCGGCCAGGATCGGGCGCCACGCCTACCGGATCGTCCAAGAGGGCCTCACCAACGCTCGCAAGCACTCCCCCGGGGCCGGCGTACGGGTCACCGTGGACGGCACCCTCGAAAGGGAGCTGACGGTCGAGGTCCGCAACGCCATGTCCGCGGCCCGGCCGGCCGGCCGGATCCCCGGATCGGGCACCGGGCTCATCGGCCTGCGAGAGCGCGTTGACCTCGTCGGCGGGCAGATCGAGCACGGCCGCACGGTCGGCGGCGACTTCCGGCTCCATGCCCGGCTGCCGTGGCCGGCCTGATCGCAAAAGCCCCGATCTGTCACCGACGGTTCTCCGGGGCCGTCTGAATCTCCGCCCGCCGCCGGGCCGAACCTCTCGCCAGAGTGTGATCGCACGTCAGGAGCCCGAACGCCCCCGGCCGGATTCGCCGATCCGGCCGGGGGCGTTCACTGTAACCACTGATCCAATTCTGACACCGCCAACGCAAACTTTTGCGGGCTTTTATCCGTCTATTGCGTGATCTCATCTGATTCCTTAGGGTCGAGCTTCCCACCCCCTACTGCCACTCCGTGCCAAGTGCCCCCACCCCCGCTGCGCGCCCGCCACGCGTACGGCCGGCCGCAATGCATTACGAGAGGTAGCGGAACGCAGATGAGATTCACGTACGCCCGCGGACTGCTCGCCGCAGCCGTGGCCGCGACCGGCCTGGTCGTGCTGTCCGCCCCACCGGCGGCCGCGGCCGAAGGCCCGAACCTGGCGCCCGGCAAATCCGTCTCGGCCAGCAGTTCCACCAGCCCCTACAACCCCGCCAACGTCAACGACGGCAACCAGGCCACCTATTGGGAGAGCGCCAACAACGCCTTTCCACAGTGGCTCCAGGTCGACCTCGGCGCCTCCGTCACCACGAACCAGGTCGTGCTGAAGCTGCCGACCGCCGGCTGGGGTGCTCGTAGCCAGACGCTCAAGGTGCAGGGCAGCACCAACGGCTCCGCCTTCACCGACCTGACCGCCTCGGCCGGGCGGACCTTCGACCCGGCGTCCGCCAACACGGTGACCATCGATTTCACCGCCACGGTCACCCGCTACGTGCGGCTGCAGTTCACCGCCAACACCGGCTGGCCGGCCGCTCAGCTCTCCGAGCTCGAGATCTACGGCCCGGCCACCGGCGACCAGCAGCCGCCGACCGCCCCGGCGAACCTCGCCTTCACCGAACCGGCCGCCGACCAGGTCAGGCTCACGTGGTCCGCTGCATCCGACGACGTCGGGGTCAGTGGCTACGACGTCTACGCCAACGGCGCGCTGCGCGCCAGCGTGGCCGGAAACGTGCTGACCTACACCGACAGCCAGCCCGCCACCGCGACCGTCTCGTACTTCGTGCGGGCCAAGGACGCGGCGGGCCACCAGTCCGGCGACAGCAACACCGTGACCCGCCAGGGCAGCGCGAATGGCAGCAACCTGGCGGCGGGCAAGCCGATCACGGCCTCCTCCACGATCTTCAACTTCGTGGCGGCCAACGCCAACGACAACAATGTGGCCACCTACTGGGAGGCCGCGGCGAACGCGTACCCGAACACGCTGACCGTGAGCCTCGGGGCCAGGGCCCAGCTCAGCTCGGTCGTGCTCCGGCTGAACCCCGACGCCGCGTGGGCGACCCGGACCCAGACCATCGAGGTGCAGGGCCGCAGCAGCGGCACCGCCGCGTTCACCACCCTCGCCGCCGCCGCGGCCCGTACGTTCAACCCGGCCTCCGGCAACACCGTGACGATCCCCGTGAGCGGCACCGCCGCCGAGGTACGGCTGCGCATCACCGCCAACTCCGGCGCGACCGGCGGGCAGGCGGCCGAGTTCCAGGTCATCGGCACCCCGGCACCGACCCCGGACCTCACCGTCAGCTCGATCACCGCCACCCCGGCCTCCCCGGTGGAGACCGACCAGATCACCCTCGCGACCACTGTCAGGAACATCGGCACCGGCGCGTCCGACCCCAGCGATGTGAACCTCTACCTGCCCGGTGGCCAGAAGGTAGGCACCGCGGCGGTCGGCGCCCTCGCGGCCGGCGCGTCCACCACGGTCTCGGCGTCCATCGGCACCCAGACCGCGGGGACCTACCAGGTCACCGCCAGGGTCGACGAGGCCGACGACAACATCGAGCTGAACGAGACCAACAACTCCTTCACCGCACCGCTGACCGTCGCCCCGGTGGCCAGCTCCGACCTGGTCGCCCAGACCGTCACCTGGAACCCCGGCAACCCGAGCGGCGGCGCCACCGTCACCTTCTCGGTCGCACTGAGGAACCAGGGCACGGTCGCCTCGGCGGGCGGCGCGCACGCCATCACACTGCAGGTACTGGACGCCGGCGGAACGGTCGTGCGGACGCTGAACGGGAGCCACACCGGGGTCATCGCACCGGGCGCCACCACGGCGCCGATCAACCTCGGTACCTGGACGACCGTCAACGGCCGCCACACCGTCCGCGTCGTGGTCGCCGACGACGCCAACGAGCTGCCGGTGAAGCGGGCCAACAACACCAGCACGCGGCCGTTCTTCGTCGGCCGCGGCGCCGACATGCCCTACGACATGTACGAGGCCGAGGACGGCGCGCTCGGCGGCGGGGCGGCACTCGTCGGCCCCAGCCGTGACATCGGCGACCTCGCGGGTGAGGCGTCCGGGCGCCGCGCGGTGACGCTCAACTCCACCGGCAGCAGTGTCGAGTTCACCACCAGGGCCAGCACGAACACGCTGGTCACCCGCTTCTCCATCCCGGACGCGGCCGGTGGCGGCGGCATCAACGCGACCCTCAACGTCTACGTCAACGGGACGTTCCTCAAGCCGATCAACCTCACGTCCAGGTACGCGTGGCTGTACGGCCCCGAGGCCGGGCCGAACAACTCGCCGGGCTCGGGCGGCCCGCGGCACATCTACGACGAGGCCAACGTCATGCTCGGCACCACGGTGCCGGCCGGAAGCAAGATCAAGCTGCAGAAGGACGCGGCCAACTCCACGACCTACGCCATCGACTTCATCAACACCGAGCAGGTCTCGGCACTGCCCAACCCCGACCCGGCCAAGTACGCGGTGCCCACCGGGTTCGCGCACCAGGACGTCCAGAACGCCCTCGACCGGGCCCGCCAAGACCCGAACCTGGTCGGGGTCTACCTGCCGCAGGGCGACTACCAGACGTCGAGCAAGTTCCAGGTGTACGGCAAGGCCGTGCGGGTCGTCGGCGCGGGCCCGTGGTTCACCCGCTTCTTCGCCCCGTCCACGCAGGACAACACCGACGTCGGCTTCCGCGCCGACGCCAACGCCGGCGGTTCGACGTTCGCGCACTTCGCCTACTTCGGCAACTACACCTCGCGCATCGACGGCCCCGGCAAGGTGTTCGACTTCGCGAACGTCGCGGACATCACGATCGACGACATCTGGGCCGAGCACATGGTGTGCCTCTACTGGGGCGCCAACACCGACCGGATGACGATCAAGAACGCCAGGATCCGGAACACCTTCGCCGACGGCGTCAACATGACCAACGGCAGCACCCACAACGTCGTCTCCAACAGCGAATCCCGGGCGACCGGCGACGACAGCTTCGCGCTGTTCTCGGCGATCGACGCGGGCGGCGCGGACATGCACAGCAACGTCTACGAGAACCTGACGTCCCTGCTCACCTGGCGGGCGGCCGGCGTCGCGGTGTACGGCGGCTACGGCAACACGTTCCGCAACATCCACATCGCCGACACGCTCGTCTACTCGGGCATCACGATCAGCTCGCTGGACTTCGGGTACCCGATGAACGGCTTCGGGGCCGATCCGAAGACGCAGTTCCAGAACATCTCGATCGTGCGGGCCGGCGGCCACTTCTGGGGCGGGCAGACCTTCCCCGGAATCTGGATCTTCTCGGCCTCGAAGGTGTTCCAGGGGATCCGGGTCAGTGACGTGGACATCATCGATCCCACCTACAGCGGCATCATGTTCCAGACCAACTACGTGGGAGGCCAGCCGCAGTTCCCGGTCACCGACACGGTCTTCACGAACGTCACGATCTCGGGTGCGCGCCGCAGCGGTGACGCGTTCGACGCCAAGTCCGGGTTCGGCATCTGGGTGAACGAGATGCCCGAGGCCGGTCAGGGCCCGGCGGTCGGCTCGGCGACGTTCAACAACCTGACGCTGATCAACAACTACCAGGACATCAAGAACACCACGTCCACCTTCACGATCAACAGGAACCCGTAACGGCTGCCGATCCCGTGGCGGGCAGGGCCGCGGCGCCGTCCCGGTGCCGCGGCCCTGCTTCATGCCACGGGAGCACCACCGGATCGGCGGGCGCGACGAACCGTAGACTGCCGGACGTCGGCGGTGTCGCGGATGGAGGTCGTGGTGGTGCGCACGGGCAGGGTCCTGCGGTTCGACGAGGTCCGGGGGTACGGGTTCATCGCGCCCGATGGCGGGGGCGAAGACGTGTTCGTGCACGCGAACGATCTCTTGGGCGACAAGAACGTCTTCACCGCGGGATCGGCGGTGGAGTTCGAGGTGGTCGAGAGCGACCGGGGGCTGAAGGCCCTCGCGGTGCGCATGACCGGACGCAGGTCCCTGAGCACCGCCGCGGTGGGAGCCGATGCCGGGCCCTCCGACACGTCCGGCCCGGCCGAGGACGACGCGCTGTGCGACGTCCTCTCCCGCGCCGAGTTCCTGCAGGAGCTCACCGAACTCATCCTCGACACCGCCCCCACGCTCACCGGGCTGCAGATCACCCAGTTGCGCCGGCACCTGTTGCAGAACGCGCAGGAGCACGGCTGGGTGGAGGGCTGATCCACAGCCGCCGCGAAACGACCAGGTAGCCCCCGGCACGCGCCGGCGGCGCCGGCGACACCCCCACCCATGCAGAAGGTACGGCTCGGCGCCGCCCACGCCCACATCCTGCGCGGACCGGGCCACCTGCGCTCACGGCCTGGCTGACGGGCCCGGATTAGCCTTGACGAGTGAAGGTACTGCTCACGGGCGCCGCCGGGTTCATCGGAAGTCACGTGGCCGAGGCTCTGTACACGGCTGGGTACGGCGTGGTCGGCTTGGACCTGCGGACCGGTGCCGACATACGCGACGATTCCGCTCTTGATCAGCGGCTGGTGGATGTGGATGCCGTGGTGCATCAGGCGGCCAAGGTCGGGCTGGGTGTGGACGTGACGGACCTGCCCGGCTATGCCTCGGTCAACGTCTACGGCACCGCCGTGCTGCTGGCCGCGATGGCCCGGCACGGTGTCGGGCGGTTGGTGCTGGCCTCCTCGATGGTGGTCTACGGTGAGGGTGCTTACGCCTGTGCGGAACACGGGTGGATTCGGCCCATGCCTCGGGCCGCCGACGATCTGGCGCGAGGGTTGTTCGAACCCCGCTGTCCCCGGTGTGGGTCCGGTATGGCGTGCGTCGCTATCGACGAGGACGCGCCGACAGACCCGCGCAACGCCTACGCCACGACCAAGCTCGCGCAGGAGCACCTGGCCGCCAACTGGGCACGCGAGACCGGTGGTGTGGCCGTCGCCCTCCGCTATCACAACGTGTACGGCCCGCGGATGCCCAGGGACACGCCTTACTCCGGTGTGGCGGCGATTTTCCGGTCCGCGCTTGAAGCCGGATGCGCGCCGCGGGTGTTCGAGGACGGCGGGCAGCGGCGTGACTTCGTGCACGTTCGCGATGTCGCTCAGGCGAATGTGGCCGCCCTCGCCGGCCGGCGCCCAGGGATGTTGACCGCCTACAACATCGCCAGCGGCGAGCCACACACGGTCGGAGAGATGGCCGCGGCCCTGGCGGCACAGCGGGGCGGGCCCGAACCGGTGATCACGGGAGAGTATCGGCTGGGCGATGTGCGTCACATCGTCGCCTCACTGGACAAAGCGAGCCATGAGCTCGGGTTCCGCGCCCAGGTCGGCTTCGCCGACGGGATGAGGGAATTCGCCACCGCGCCCCTCGGACGTTCCAGTTCACCACAGCCGCCGGCCTGACGGCAGCGGCCGGGCCAGGGTTCGCCCAGCGTGTGACCGGGGTAGTGCCACAACTGTGGTGGACGTGATCTTCCCATGCCTGGACGAGGCCGAGGCGTTGCCGTGGGTGCTCGGCCGTCTCCCTCGGGCGTTCCGGCCGATTGTCGTTGACAACGGATCGGTCGACGGCTCGGCGGGGATCGCCCGTTCGCTCGGCGCCGTGGTCGTGAGTGAGCCGCACCGCGGCTTCGGCGCGGCCTGTCACCGGGGGCTCTCCGCGGCCACCGCCGAGGTGGTCTGCTTCTGCGACTGTGACGCCAGCCTGGACCCCCGGCAACTGCCTCTGGTCGCCGGGCCGGTTCTCAGCGGTGCGGCCGATCTGGTGCTGGGACGCCGGCGGCCCGTCATCCGGGGAGCTTGGCCACTGCCCGCCCGGCTGGCCAACTGGGAGCTGGCCCGGCGGATCAGGTGCCGCACCGGGGTGCGCGTGCGCGACCTCGGGCCTATGCGGGCAGCCCGCCGCGAGGAACTCCTCCAGTTGCGGCTGGCTGACCGGCGCTGTGGTTACGCGCTGGAGATGCTGGTTCGCGCCGCCGACGCCGGATGGCGGGTGCGGGAGGTGGAGGTGGACTACCGGCCGCGAATCGGCCGGTCGAAGGTCACTGGGACGTTTCGCGGCTACTGGCAGGCGGTCCGGGACATGAAGTCGGTGCTGGCCCGGTGACTTCCCGAAGCGGAGCGTCCTGGTGGGGCCGTCGAGCCGCAGGCCCGGCGTCCGCGGTCGGCGCTCCATCCCCGTTGGGCGCTTCCCGCACGACTCTCCTGGTCATCGCCAAGGAGCCGTTGCCCGGAAGGGTCAAGACACGGCTCGTCCCGCCCTACACCTTCGAGCAGGCCGCGATGCTCGCCGAGGCCGCGCTGTCCGACACGCTGCACACGGTGCTCGCGGCTCCGGCGTGCCGCCGCGTCCTGGTGCTCGACGGCCGGTCCGGACGGTGGTTGCCTGACGGGTTCGAAGTCGTCCCGCAGTGTGAGGGCGAGTTGGACGAGCGGCTGGCCGCCGCGTTCGCGGCGGCGCGTGGCCCGGCGTTACTCATCGGCATGGACACCCCGCAGGTGACTCCTGACCTACTTGCCGTCCACTGGGACGGGGTCGACGCGTGGTTCGGTCCGGCTGCCGACGGCGGCTTCTGGGCATTGGGCCTGCGCAAGCCCGACCCCGGCCTGCTGCGCGGGGTGGCCATGTCCACCCCTGGCACGGGTGCCGCCCAGCGGGAACGGCTGCTTGCGGGCGGGCTGCGGGTGGCGCTGTTGCCGCTGCTGCGGGATGTCGACACCCCTGCGGACGCCACCGCGGTCGCCGCGCTCGCCCCGAAGACTCGTTTCGCCACTCGGATGAGGAAGGTCGCCGAGGGGCAATTTACGTGAGACCCCGTACGTGAGACCCAGTACATGTCTCCGGTGGAAGATTTCCGGCGGGAGCGCCGGTGTCCGGCGCCTCGGGGCACGGGTTCCGCATGTGATCGCGGCGGTGGCGGGGGTCGTGGCGATCGTCGTCTGCCTTGTTACGGCCGCGTGCCGTGTGGGCTACCCATACGCGCTGGAATGGCTGGAGGGCAACTCGCTGATCGAGGCGCAGCGGCTGCTCACGGGACGGCCGCTGTACGCGGCACCCTCGGTCGACTACGTGCCCGATGGTTATCCGCCGCTGTACTTCGCGGTGTCGGCGGGCCTCGCCGGCGTGCTCGGAGTTTCCTACTTGCCGCTCCGGCTGGTCTCGCTCATCGGCTCACTCGCCTGCTTCGCCTTGATCGTACGGATGGTCCAGCGCGAGACCGGAGATCTCGCCGCTGCGCTCGCGGCGGCGGGGCTGTACGCCGCGACCTACTTCGCCGCGGACACGTGGTTCGACTTCGCCCGGGTGGACTCGCTGTTCCTCGCATTCAGCCTCGCCGGGCTCTACGTCGCCCGATGGATGGGCAGGCCGCGCGGCGCGGTGGCCGCCGGCCTGCTGCTCGGCGCGGCGTTCCTCACCAAGCAGAGTGCGCTGGCCGAGGCGATGGCGATCATCATCGCGCTGCTGTTCGGCCCCCAGCGCCGCTTGGCGGCGGTTCTCGCGGCCACCTTTGCCGGAGTGGTGGGACTGACCACGTTGTACCTGGGGGTGGCCAGCCACGGCTGGTACGTGTTCTACGTCTTCGAACTCCTCGGCCGGCATCCGATCGATCAGGACGCGTGGGCCGGGTTCTGGATCTGGTACCTGTTCCCCACCCTCGGCATCGCGCTTGGGGCGGTCCTGCTCGGAGTGAGGCGTATTGCGCCCGTCCTGGGCGCCGGCTGCCTAGCGCTCGCCGCGGAGGGCTACGCCGGGCTGCTGCACACCGGCGGCGCGGTCAACAACATGATGCCCGCCTACGCGGCGGTGGCGTTGCTCGCCGGGATCGCCATGGGAGCCTCGCGAGCGAGCCGGCGCGGGGCAGTGGCCGCCATGCTCATCGCCTCGCAGATCGCCCTTCTGGCCATCACGACCTTCGACCCGGGCCGGATGGTGCCGACCGCCGCCGACCAACGCGTGGGTGACGGGCTCCGCGCGTGGTCACGCGGTTTCGGCGGGCCGGTCGCGATCTTCTCCGACCCGGGCCTGAACGTGGCGGCAGGGTTGCCACCCGTGGCCCACCAGGGAGCCGTCTACGACGTCCTGCGAGGCACCGATCACACCGCTCGAGCACACCTGGAGCGCAGTATGGCCGAGGCGGTGACCGAGCGGCGCTTCGCCGCGATCGTCGTCGAGCAGCCTTCCGATCTCGATGGGTTTCCCCGCGACCTGACCCGTTACTACCGGCGCTGCCCCGGCACGCTACTGGCGAGCGTGCCACGTGATGTCTTCCGTCCGGTCGGCGGGCCCCCGGTACGGCCGACGACATTGTGGCTTCCCACGGGAGGTGGGTCATGCGAAGCGGCATTCCGCCTGCTGAACGTCCACGCTGCGTCATAGTCCACTTTGATAAAATGCCCTAAACGGGGATATTTTCGGCACGATGGTCGGCGGTCTGAGCGCCTGGCGGTCGCCGGGACACCGCTATCGGGGGTGGTCCGCGTGTCAGATCGGCCGAGACCAGAGCACGCTCCTGACGCCGGCGGGTCCGGCGGGGGCAAGGAGACCGGACGCAGAGTGATCGCCTGGCTCAAGGCGAATCCACCGCCCGGCCCGTTCCGGCCGGAATTCTGGCGCAGCCCGCTGCGGGGCCCGTGGCTGACGTCGGTTTTCGGGCTCGCGCTGCTGATCGGGATCCCGCTGGTGGCGATCACGGGACTGCTGTCGTACGCCGCGTACGATCCCCGGCTGCCGGCCAACGACACGACTCCGGAGCGAGGGCTGCTGGGGTTCTACTTCTTCGGCTGGCCGACCGAGCCGGTGTGGCTGTACCGGCTCACCCAGGGAGTGCACGTCATCCTCGGGCTGACGCTCGTGCCGATCCTGCTGGCCAAGCTGTGGTCGGTGATCCCCAAGCTGTTCCTCTGGCCGCCGGCCCGCACCGTCGCCGAGATGCTGGAGCGGGCGAGCCTGGTGCTTCTCGTGGGCGGCGCGGTGTTCGAATTCGTTACCGGCATCCTGAATATCCAGCTCTTCTATGTTTTCCCGTTCTCCTTCTACCCCGCGCACCTGTACGGGGCGTGGATCTTCCTCGGGGCCTTCCTGGCCCATGTGGCCTTCAAGCTCCCGAAGATGGTCCGTACGCTGCGATCCCGGAGCATCCGTGAAGAGCTGCGCATCGGCTTGGACGGCACCCGGCCCGAACCGCACGACCCCGATGGCCTGGTCCCCGTCTCTCCGGCGGCCCCCACCATCTCCCGGCGCGGCGTGCTGGGCTTCGCCGGTGGCGCCTCGCTGATGATGTTCGGCCTGTCGGTCGGACAGACCATGGACGGGCCGCTGCGCCGTACGGCGCTGCTGGCCCCTCACGGGCGCGAATACGGCCCAGGGCCGAACGACTTCCAGGTCAACAAGACTGCGGCGGCCATGGGCGTGAACCCGGCCGAAACCGGAGATGGCTGGCGGCTGGAGCTGGCCGGGCCGCGAGCGGCACCCCTCCGCTTCAGCCGAGCGGAGCTGCTGGCGATGCCGTCGCACACCTATGCGCTGCCCATCGCATGCGTTGAGGGATGGTCGACCGTGCAGAGGTGGACCGGCGTGCGGCTGGCCGATCTGGCCGTGCTCGCCGGCGCCAGGCCGGGTAGGGATGGAGTCTTCGTGGAGTCCCTGGAGAATGGCGCGTTCAGTAAGGCGTCACTGAACGCCGGGCAGGTGGCGGACCTCCGCTCCTTGCTGGCCTTGCGGGTCAACGGTGCCGATCTCTCCCTCGACCACGGGTTCCCGGCCCGGATCATCGTCCCGAACGCCCCCGGCGTACACAACACCAAGTGGGTTCGCAGCCTCAGCTTCCGGCCCATGTCGACATGAGGGCGGCGATGTCGTGATCGAAGGCATGTACCGGAGGGTGATCACCCGTTACGGCGCCGACCCATTGCACCTGCTCGTCCTGCTCGCCTGCTTCACGCTGGCGGGGTACGCCGCCAGCCGCGTCATCGTTGCCGGCATCTGGCTGGGTTTCCTGGTGTGGTTCGTCAGCGCCGCGATCATTCACGACCTGATCCTCTACCCGCTCTACGCCGTGGCCGACGTCGTCGCACGGTGGCGGCCGTGGCACCGTCTCCGGCCGCCGCCACGCGCTGTTCAGTGGCCACCTGTTCATGACCATGTGCGAGTGCCGGTGGCGTTCTCCGGGTTGCTGCTGCTCGTATGGTTTCCCCTGATCTTCAGGTTGTCCGAGGACACCTATCGAGCGTCGACAGGGCTGGACCTCAGCCCTTACCTGGGCCGATGGCTTCTGGTAACGGGGGTGCTCTTCGCCGGATCGGCGCTCGCCTACGCCTTACGAGTGCGCCGGCGCGCCTCCCGGCGCGAACGGGCGACCCCTCCGCGGCGTTGATGCTGCCGGCGGCAACCGCGACGACGGCAGCAGCCCACGTGGCAAACGCCATGGTCCGAACCGAGCGGCTCGGCCTGAGCTGGGCCTACTGGGAGTTCGGTACCGATTTCGGTTCCTTCGGCCTGGACGCGAACGACTGGCGGCCGGCGTTGAGACGCCCTGCTGCCGGTCTGGCCCCGCCCTGCTAGCCCAGCACCACCCGCAGCGAGTAGGAGTCGGCGGCTGCGGTGAGGGCCACCTGCACATGGGAGCCGTCCCGGTCCCACTGCCAGTCGCAGCCCACGGGAGCCGCGCAGCCGCCGACCGGGCTGAGCACCGAGGTGATACCGGGCTGCCGGCTCAGCCACTGCGCAACCTCGGTCACCACGGTGGCGCCGCAGCCCGCGCAGTGCCGCGCGTAGTCGACGCGCAGCCGGCCGCCGCTCACGTCGCGGCTTCCCTCCGAGGTGAAGCCGGCAGGCGAACCGATCTTGGTGGCGAGCGCGGCGAGCCTGGCGTGGTCCTTCGAGGCGTTGCGGGCGTCGAGCGCGAAGTACCCGGCCACGAGGACCATGGCGACCAGGACGGCGGCGGCGGCGATCCACGGCGCCCTGGCCCGTCGTTCCCGGGCCGGTCGGGTCGCACCGGACGGCCGCGCCGGCAGGGGTTGCCCCTGAAACGCCGCCCGCATCGCGTCGAAGTAGCCGGCCGGCGCGGGAGATCGTGGCGGCTCCCCGGGCGCCGGACGGCCGAAGGGAGGCGCGGCGGAGGGAGGCGCGGCGGAGGGAGGCGCGGCGGGGCGATCGGCGGCGACGGCGGCGAGACCGGCGGCAGCCTGCTCGGCGGTCATCCGTCCGGCCGGGTCCCGGACCAGCAGGCCGGCGAGGAGCGGGGCGAGGGGGCCGGCCCGCCGGGGCGGAGCCGGCTCCTCGGTGAGGATGGCCGCGATGACGGCGGCCGCGTTGGGCCCGGAGAACGGCGGGCGGCCCTCCACCAGCGCGTACAACGTGGCGCCGAGCGACCACAGGTCGGCGGCGGGCGTGACGGCCCGGCCGGCCGCCTGCTCGGGCGACATGAAGGCGGGCGTGCCGAGCACCGCGCCGGTGCGGGTCAGCGCCGTGTCGTCCTCCGTGCGGGCGATGCCGAAGTCCGTCACCACGACGCGGTCGCCCTCGAGCAGGATGTTCGCCGGCTTGACGTCGCGGTGAACCACTCCGGCGGCGTGCGCGGCCCGCAGCGCGTCGAGGACCCGCGCTCCGATCCGCGCCGCCGTCTCCGGGGCCGGTGGCGGCCCGCCGCCGATCAGGGCGTCGAGGGCACTCCCCTCGACGAACTCCATGACGATCCACGGGCGTCCGTCGTGCTGCACCACGTCGTGGACGGCGATGATCCCGGGATGCCTCAGCCGCGCCGCCGCACGAGCCTCGCGCAGCGTCCGTGCGTTCCACGACGCCGTGTCCCGCTCGTCGGCGCCCGGCGGGTGGCGCACCTCCTTGACGGCGACCGTGCGCCCGAGCACCTCGTCGTGGGCGCGCCAGACCGCGCCCATGCCGCCCTGCCCGACGATTCGTTCCAGCCGGTACTTCCCGGCGACGAGCTGTTTCCCGTCATTCGGCATGGACCAGATCCTAATGTCGTGCGTCTCGCGCGGCGGCGCCCCCGCACGAACGGCGCGGGGGCGTCCCCGGGGGTGCGGAAGCCTTCCGCGTCCTGCGCTCCGGCGGACGCCTGGGCATCAGCGACGGGACGATCGGGCTAACGGCGTCGTCGCGGCCGGTGTTAATCACGATATCGGACACAAGGAATGGCCGGAGTCCTTTACGAGCCTGCACTCGCAAGCCCAACTGCTCATACATAACCGAAAGCTGGAGGATGCCTTAAGAGAGTTCCACCGATGGGCCGATAGCCTCAGGGTGAATCTTGGCAGACTAGACTACGAGCAGCTCCGGGCAGATTATTACAAATGCCTACAATGTCGAGCGTCTAATTAAGGCGGACATGCTTCATCTAAAACGCCCCGAACGGTAGTTCGCCTCAGCGCATTGAACAGTGCTCTCATCGGCCCCTTGCTAGTGCAGTCAGAATCGGAATGGCGTCGATTTTCTCCCGGCTCAGGCTGTCCCAGTATAGGCCAGCCGGGCGGCGCGACGGCCCGCATTCGATAGCCTCATCCGGCGTCACAATCAGGTCAACGCTAAAGTCGTGTTCGGCCTCTGGCAGATCCTCGTCAACGACCTGCAACGAGTGCACCGTGGTCACGATGGTTGTGTCCGGCCCGATCAGCCCAGCCTCTTCCAACAGCGCTACCTCTATGTCTGAGTAGCCCGCGCCCTTGCCCAATCGCACTCCGCGCCGGTTTACCGCGACACTCCCGCACACGATGAGGTCTACCGGCTGCATCTCGTCAACGCCGACACTGCGCGCCACCTTGGCGGCCACCTTGCTCGACGCGGCCTCGCTTGGCGGCACGGTCAGCGCCGCTGGGTTGAGCAGGTAGAACGGCAGGGCTTCGGCCAGCATGGGCACGGCCATGTAGACCAACTTACCTTCGGTAAGCGCCCGCGCCCGCACTGGCAGTTGGGCCTTGTCCGGCACCGCCTTGATGACTCGGGCCGACTGCCAGACCGGTAGCGTGGCCAGGCGGTCAGCGGCTTCCTCGGCCCCGAAGAACGCCGGGATGCGGCCGTGGACACCGAGAGGAACGGCTCGCTCCTGCTCCAAGAGCGTCCACACTCGTTCCCGGACTGTTTGCTTAGCCTGATCGATGTCCACGCTGGTCAACTCCGCTCGCTACGCCGCTGCTATCAGGGTGAGTAGCCGGTCGTACACGTCCTGAACGACCGGGACCTGTCGCCAGGGCCGTAGTTCCCGGCCCGCTCCGAAGACGATGTTGAGCCCGCCGCCACCCCAAGTCATCTCTACCACGTCGATGGCGTTGTGGAGCGCGGCCGTCGCCTCGTCGAGCTTCTGTTGACGGATACGGGCCAACGCCAGGTTGCCAAGCACGATCGCTTGCGACTTCGAACGATCACGCAGGGCCTGCGCCGTACCATCAAGGATCGGTTCGGCGCGCTTTGCGTCGCCCAGGAACAGGTAGCAGGAACCCGCCAGCCGGCTGGCGGATTGGCAACGATCGAGGAAGGACAAGGTAGCTCTGTAGGCGAGAACGAGGGTCGGTTGTTGGTCAGCGGCATCGGGGGCGGTCGTTCGAGCGGGAGGAAAAGCAAGCGTCGCCATCGCCTCCAACGAGTCCTTCGACAAAGCGCACATGTTCACGCGAACTGATACGGCGCGCTCAATGCGCCGATCCGCCTGGCCGCCCAGCACGCCCGGCCCGCCGCGAACCCCTGATGACGGCGTACGGTGACGGAGGCGGGCGGCCGGGCGCTTCGCCGGCCCGCATCCGATCACGGGCCCAGCGAGATCAGTGCGGCGCCGCGCTAGAAATCGCCGTCGGCCACCTGGAGCACGGTGAGCCCCAGGTTCCTCCACATGCGGACGACCTTGGCCCGGTCGTCGAACACCCCGGTCACGTCGTACCGCGGCTTGACGCGACGCCGGTACAGCTCGCGCTTGACGATGTGGTCGGGGCGGTGGTCGCCACGGGCGCGCATGTGCAGCGCCTCACCCGGGACACCGACGTGCTCGGCGATCCACACCTTCGTGGCGGCCCTGCACTCCTCGGACCGCCCGGACATGTAGACGATGTGGTGCCCGGCGGCGGCGAGCGCCTGGACGACGGTGATGACGGGCGAGTTGGGGAGGTCTTCACCGACCCTGGCCCAGTCGTACGGGCTGCGGCAGCCGGGTGCGGTCTCGTTGCGCAGGGCGACGGTACCGTCCACGTCGACGAGGAACGCACCCGGCCGCTGCGCGGCGGTGGAACCGTTGTTCACGTCTGCTCCGTGAGGGGGAGGGTTCAGTGCGTGTCGCCGAGCGTCGCCCCGGGCCCGGCCGGCGGTCAGCCGGCCGCAGCGATGATCCCACGAACGCGCGCCGCCGTGGTCACCGACTGGACGGTTTCGGGCGGGTAGAGGGCACCGCCCATGTAGATGTCGTCGCGGGTGAAGCGCGCCCGGGACGCCACCGCCTCGGTGGCCGTGAAGTGCAGCTCCTCCGCACCGGTCTGCCCGGCCACCCGGGCGGCAGGCGGGGCCGCCGGCCGCCGCGCGAACGCCCCTCGCCGGACTCCTCCAGCCGGCCCGCGTCGATCAGCTCCTGCACGTGGGCGGACACCGTCGACGGTGCCCAGCCGAGCAGCCGGGCCAGCAGGAGGGCAGTGAGGAGCCAGCGGCCGGTGGCACGCCGGCCCTCGATCTGGAGCACGTCGTCGTGGAGTTCCGCGACAAGGGCGGCGCCAAGGTACGGGCGGTCGACGACGTCTCGCTCACCATCGCTCCGGGCGAGGTACTCGGGTTGGTCGGCGAGTCCGGATCCGGCAAGTCCACCGTGGGCCGGACTGCGATCGGCCTGCTCAAGCCCGCGTCGGGCGCCGTGCGGCTGCTCGGCGCTCCCCTGACCGGCGCCCGGGGCCGTCACCTGCGGCGGCTGCGACGGCAGTGCGGCATCGTCTTCCAGGATCCGGCGTCGTCGCTCGACCCCCGGATGACCGTGGGCGACGGCGTCGCCGAACCCTGGTCGTCAACCGGATCGGCGACCGGACCGATCGGGTGGCCGACTTGCTGAAGAGCGTCGAACTCGACCCCGCGGTACGGCTGCGCTACCCGCACGAGCTCTCCGGCGGGCAGCGCCAGCGGGTCGGCATCGCGCGGGCGATCGCGCTCGAGCCACAACTGATCATCGCCGATGAGCCGACCAGTGCCCTCGACGTGTCGGTCCAGGCCGCGGTGCTGGACCTCTTCCTGGACCTCCAGGACCGGCTCGGCTTCGCATGCCTGTTCATCACCCACGACCTCGCCGTCATCGGCATGGCCTCCGACCGGGTGGCGGTGATGAAGGACGGCCGGCTGGTCGAGGAGGGCCTGACCGACCAGGTGCTGTTCGACCCGCGGGAGGACTACACGCGGCGACTGGTGACGTCGGCTCCGGTGCCCGACCCGCTCCAGCAGCGGGCGCGGCGGGCCGACCGCCACCGCCTCTGACCTCCCCGCCGAGCGGTCTCGGCGCCGGCGTCCTTCGGGGGAGTCGCCGGCGCCGGGATCTCTCATCAGCGCCCGCAAGCGCGGCACGGTGTCCGGGTACGGCGGGCGTGGGCGAGCGCCGCCACGGCCATCCCGGTACCCCAGGTCAGATATGCGGGGACCGCGATCCAGAAGAACGTCTCGGGCAGGGCGAGACCGCCTTCGGGAGGGAAGGGGTTACGGCCGTTCAGCCGCTCGAAGACCATCTGGAGCTGCATCAGGCCGAAGTAGACGACCAGCCCGCCCGAGACGCCGTACGCCGGCCACAGCACCAGCCGGCGCGGCACTCGCCGCCCGGCGAGGCGAGGCACCCAGCGAGGCCAGACCCGGCCCCAGCCGTGCACCAGTGACAGCGGCAGCACCGTGCCGCCCAACACGAAGCCGACCTCGAACAGCACCACGGAGACTCCCCCGACCGGCGGTGACCCGGCGAAACCGACCCAGATCTGCGCGAGGATCCGTACCAGGCAGCCTGCCACCGAGATGTAGGCGGCCCAGAAGGCCCAGCCCGGGGTACGCCGCAGGGGGCCGGGCGACGACGCGGTGCGCCCGCAGGCCATGCAGCCCTCGCGGGTCCGGTACTGATAGGCCCGCGCCGACAGCACCACCAGTACGCCCGCGCCGACGCAGGCCATCCTGCTCAACGCGCCCAGAGGGTAGAAGCGGATTCCGAGACCCGGCAGGATCCCGCCGACCACGTCGAGCAGCAACATTGCCCCGGACGCCACGAGAGAGACGCCGACCGCCCACGCCGCGAGCAGCAGCGGGCGCCGGAACACCCGGCTCACCCGTACGGTCATCAGGGCGATCAGGACGAGTGCCGCTGCGGCGCACAGGCCGACCGAGGCCCATCCGGTGAAGGCCACGAGGTCGGGGCCCACCGGCGACAGGTCGTCCGGCATGTGGCCGAGCGCCCAGTAGGTCCGGAGGACTCCGTACAGCGTCACCCAGGTCAGGCCGATCGCCGGGAGGTGCGTTCGCCACCTGCTCCGGACCCACGCGTCCGGACCTTCCAGCGGCTCGCCGGATGGGCGTGCGGGATCCTTCACGGTCGCCGTCATGTCGGTCATCCTGCGCCGAGGGGGCTTTCATGCCCTCCCCTTGCAGGCCGATACGCTTCCCCCCGAAGGGGGAAATAGGATGATTCGTCGCTGGAGCCCGGCCGGTCTCGCACCGCCGATCGGTAAGTACAGCCACCTCGCCACCGTGCCCGCCGACCACGATCTGGTGTTCGTCTCCGGCCAGGTCGGCGTACTGGAGAACGGCGAGCTGGCGGGCCCGGACGCGGAATCGCAGACGCGGCAGGCCTACGCCAACATCGGAACGCTGCTCGAGTCGCTCGGCGCCGGACCGGAACATCTGGTGAAGCTGCTGACGCTGGTCTCGGGCACGGAGCATCTCGCGGGCTGCCGTGCCGCGCGTGACGAGGTGTTCGCGCAGTGGTATCCGGCCGGCGACTGGCCGGCCCACTCGCTGATGGTCGTGGCCGCCCTGGCCGCCCCCGAGCTGACCGTCGAGATCGAGGGCATGGTGGCGGTCCCCCGCCGATGACGCCACCACCGCTGGGCCCGGTGCGGTTCCGCGAGCTCTTCCCGGCGCTTCGTTCCACCGTCTGGCTCGACACACCCGGTAGCCCGCCCGGCGCGCTGCCGGTGACGGAGGCCCTGCGCGACACCCTGACGGCCTGGTCGTCCGGCGAGTTCGACTGGACCGCCTGGGACGGCGCCGCCGCCGACGCTCGTACCCGTTTCGCCGGGTTCGCCGGGGTGGATCCGGCGACGGTGTCGACACTCGGTTCGCTGGCCGAGGCGGCCGCGACCGTCGCCGCTTCGCTGCCGCCCGGTCGGATCGTGGTTCCGGCTCAGGACTTCCGCAGCAACCTCTTCCCGTGGTCGGTGCACCACGAGCTGGTGGCCGTACCCCCACGCGATGGGGCAACGCGGATCGAGGACCTCATCGGGGCCCTGGACGAGGGCGTCTCGCTGCTCGCGGTCAGCGAGGTGACCAGCCGGGAAGGACAGCGGCTCGACCTCGCCGCACTGCGCGCCGCCACCGACCGGGTGGGCGCACGGCTGTTCGTCGACCTGACGCAGTCGCTCGGCGCCCTGCGGTTCGACGCGGCCACGATCCGTCCCGACTACTTCGCCGTGCACGGTTACAAGTGGATGCTGTGCCCGCGCGGTGCGGCCTGGCTCGTCACCCGGCCCGACCGCCTCGACGAGTTGCGACCACTGGCACCGAGCTGGCGGTCGACGAGCCCGCCGTACGGGTACTTCGGCGCGGCGGGCCTCGCGACCGACGCCGGCCGGTGCGACGCCTCACCCGCCTGGTTCTCCTGGATCGGTGCGTGCGAGGCCCTGCGGCTGCTCGGCTCACTCGACGCCGGCGACGTCGAACGGCACTGCGTCGGCCTCGCCCGGCAGCTCACCGAGCAGGCTCGGGGGCTCGGCCTACGACGAGTGGTGGACGGGCCCGACTCCCACATCGCGGTGTTCCACACCGACCAGGCCGAGCGGATCGCCGGGCGGCTGCGCGAACACCGCGTACGCGCCACGGCCCTGGGAGACCGGGTCCGGTTCGGCTTCCACTACTTCAACGACGAAGCCGACGTCTCGGCGACCGTACGAGCCCTCGCCTGAACGATCGGGCCATCCTTTGGTCGGCGGCCGGGATTGCACGGGCCTATACCTAGAACTACTATGCATTGCAGTTCTAGGGTTAGGCGGCCAGATGCATATCACCAAAGATCTCGTCGCGGCCTCGGCGACGCCGCTCGTGCTGGGGATCCTCGCGGAAGGCGAGAGCTACGGCTACGCGATCCTCAAGCAGGTCAACGAACTGTCGGGCGGGCAGCTGGAGTGGACCGACGGCCTGCTGTACCCGTTGCTGCACCGCCTGGAGCGGCTTGGTCACGTCGAGTCGGCCTGGGAGGTCCCGCCCGGAGGACGCCGCCGCAAGTACTACCGCATCACCGACCAGGGCCGGGCCGAGCTCGCCGAGCAGCGCCGCCAGTGGGCCGCGGTCGTCGACGCCCTGCGGGGCGTCTGGAACACGACACAGTCCATCAAGCCGATCACGGCACCGGCATGGGAGGCGGGACGATGACCGTCGCCCGCAACAACGATCTGGAGGCTCAGATCGCCGAGTGGCGGGCCTACATGCACCGCCGCCGGGAGCTGCACCGCACCGACGCAGAGGAGCTGGAAGACCATCTTCGCAGCCGGATCACCGAGCTGACCGAGGCGGGCCTGCGAGCCGACGAGGCCTTCCTCATCGCCGTCAAACGCATGGGCAGCCTCGATGAGCTGTCACGGGAGTTCGCTCGCGAGCATTCCGAACGGCTGTGGAAGCAGCTCGTGCTGCCCGGGGAGCCGGACGCGCCCACCGCCGCCCGTTCCCGTCGTGAGCTGCCTGTCATGGTGCTCTGCGCAGCCGTCGCGGCGCTCGCGATCAAGGTGCCGAGCTGGTTCGGGTTCGACATGTCAGACGACGATGGCGGCTTCTACGCGCGAAACCTCAGCCTTTTCGCGCTGCCGGCACTGGCCGCCTACTTCGTGTGGCAACGCCGGGTCGGTCCTCGCGTCATCGGGGTGCTCGCGTTGCCGTTCATTCTCGGCGCGGTCATCGCGAACGCGTATCCGCTGGCCGACGACTCGCAGTCCATGGCGCTCACGGCGATCCACCTGCCGCTCGCGCTGTGGCTGGTCGTCGGCGTCGCCTATGTGGGCGGTGACTGGCGTTCAGACCGGCGGCGAATGGACTTCATCCGGTTCACCGGGGAGTGGCTGATCTACTTCAGCCTCCTTGGAATGGGTGGCGGCGTGCTCACGGCCTTCACGGTCGGCACCTTCAACGCCATCGGCCTTGACGCCGAGGGATTCGTCCAATCTTGGCTACTGCCCTGCGGCGCCATGGCCGCGGTCATCGTGTCGGCATGGCTGGTGGAGGCGAAGCAGAGCGTCATCGAGAACATGGCCCCGGTGCTGACCCGCGTCTTCACGCCGCTTTTCGCGGCAACCCTGCTGGCCTTCCTGGTCGCCATCGCCTGGACCACCAACGGCGTCGACGTCGAGCGCGATGCGCTCATACTCTTCGACCTGCTGCTCGTCGTCGTGCTGGGTCTGCTGTTGTACGCCATCTCCGCCCGTGACCTCACGGCCCGGCCCGGTCTTTTCGACCGCCTGCAGCTCGCGCTCGTCGTCAGCGCTTTGATCATCGACGGCATAGTGCTGCTGGCGATCACCGGCCGGATCACCGAATGGGGCTTCACCCCCAACAAGACCGCGGCATTGGGCGAGAATGTCATCCTGCTCACCAACCTGGCGTGGTCGGCATGGCTGTTCCTCGGCTTCGTGCGTGGCCGCATGCCTTTCGCCCGCCTGGAACACTGGCAGACCCGCTACATGATCGTGTATGCCGTCTGGGCATGGACGGTCGTCCTCGCCTTCCCGCCCGTGTTCGACTTCGCCTGAGCCGAATCCGGCGCCCCCGGCCACATGGCCGAGGAGTCCAAGCGACAACTCACCGTACTGCGGTGTTCCGCTCGGCGAGGCGGTGTCTGAGACCTCGCCGCATGCGTGCTGAGGCTCCCGGCAACGCGGCCAGGCCCTGCACCTCCTCGGGCGTGAGCTCGGGCCGGCCGGCGAGCGCGAGCACGGCCGCGAAAGGGCGGCTCACCGACGTCCTGAGCCGGGCCTCGACCTCGCCGAGCACACCGAGCAGGACCGCGCGATCAGCCTTGGGATGCTCCGCTATCAGCAGGAGGAGCCGACCGTCGTTCCATGGGCTGTCGCGCTTCGAACAGAGTTCCCCGAGCACATCCACGGGCGTGCTGGGATTGGTGGCGAGAACCTGCCAGACGAACGAATACGGACACTGAGCGAGGTGACGCAGGACATCCGCACCGACGCCCTGGTCCGCGGCCAGGTCGCGGTAGTCCGCAGGGGTGTGCATATGTCGGAGCGCCTCGAGATCCATGCCTCCCATTCTCGACGGCCTGGCGCGCAGGGCAACGGCCATCGAGTTCCGTGCCGGCCAGGCGAACGGCCGGCACGGAACCTCGGGGAAGGTCCTCTCTGGGTCCGTTCAGCTCGGCTGGAGGGTGTAGGTGAGGAAGTTGCCGGGCAGCCGCTCCCCCGGTGCCCCTTCGGTGACGGCCCGCACGAGCAGCTCTCCGCCGACGAAGGCACCGTGCCACGAGGCGCCGAGGCCACCGAAGATCTCCTCACGGTCACCACGAGAGCGTGCGCCGTTGACCCCGAGCTTGAACGCACGGACATGCGAGCCGAGCCGGCGTGCGGTCGCCTCGTCGTCGCACGAGATCGTCGCGACGAGCGCGCCGTTGGAGGCGTTCATCGCCGCGAGCAGCTCGGCCTCGGTGTCGACCAGCACGACCGTGTCGACAGGGCCGAACGGCTCGGCGTGGTGCAGCGGCGACGACGGCGGCGGCGCCAGGATGGTGACCGGGGCGAGGTAGGCGGAGGTGTCCTGACCGGGCAGGAACCGCCCGTCCGACCGCGAGCCGCGGTAGAGCGGCACGCCGCCCTTGGTGATGGCCTCGTCGACCAGGTCGCCGAGTTCCTTGGCCTTGGCATCGTTGATCAGCGGCCCGAAGTCGAGGTCGGGCAGCGGGTCCTCAGAGTTCTCGACGGCGAGCGGGTGGCCGAACCGCACCTCTTTCACCGCGGCCAGGTAGGTCTCCAGGAACCGGTCGAACAGCGAGCGCTGCACGACGAACCTCGGATAGGCGGTGCACCGCTGCTTGGCGTAGTCGAAGGTCTTGCGGATCTGCCGGCCGAGCAGATCCCAGTCGGCGTACTCCCAGACCCCCCACGTGTTGAGGCCCTCCTGCTCGAGAACGTGCCGCTTGCCGAGGTCGGCCACGGCCGCGGCGACCTGGGCTCCCGCGTCCCGGCCGCCGACGAAGGAGACGCACCCGACTTCCGGCGCCCGTACGAGCGCCGCCGACAGCTCCCGGCCGGCGCCGCTGACCAGCGTGATCGGCAGGCCCTCCCGTACGGCGAGGGCGGAGGCCAGAGTGAGGCAGGCCAGCCCGCCGTCGGTCGGCGTCTTCGCGATGGCCGCGTTGCCCGCCAGGACCTGGACGAGCATGGCGTGCATGAGCACGCTCATCGGATAGTTCCAGCTGGCGATGTTGCTCACCGGCCCGTCCAGCGGGCCACGGCCCTCGACCATGCGGTCGATCTCCTCGACGTACCAGCGCACCCCGTCGATCGCCCGGTCGACGTCGGCGGTCGCGAGCCGCCATGGCTTGCCGATCTCCCACACGAGCAGGAGCGACAGCAGGTCACGGTGCTCGGTGAGCGCGTCGAGCACCGCACTCACCCGCGCCTTGCGGTCGGCGAGGGGAACCTGTCCCCACTCCCGGTGCCGGTCGAGTGAGGCCCGTACGGCGGCCGCCGCCTGGTCGGCGGACAGCATCGGCGGCCCCGCTATGGGGGTGCCGTCGATCGGCGAGGTCGCCGGCACCGGATCACCGTTCCGGTGCCAGCGTCCGCCCCAGAGGTTGGACACCCGGTCGTCGTCGAACGCCTCGGGCGCGACGGCCAGGCAGCGGGTGTAGGCGTTGTCCCAGGAGGTCCCCGGCTTGATCATATAGCCCATGACGATCTCCGCATACTGTATGCAATGCAGGGGTATAAAAAATGATCAGTCGGCGAGCGGCGCGAGTTCGGGCACCGGCTCGAATTCCTTGATCGCGTCTAGCGACGGGCCCATCGCCGCGTTGGCCTCCCGCTCCACCATGACCTCGACGAGCACCGGCAGCCGGACGCGCTCGCTCTCCTCGTCGGCCCACCGCAGGGCCGCGGCGATCTCCTCCGGACGCTCGACGCGCCGCGCCGGGCACCCGAAGGCGTCCATGACCTTCACGTGGTCGATGCCGCCCTCGCCGTAGTGCAGGTCCACGGCGAAGTTCATGCCGTACGGGATCTCGGCCTGGCGGATCAGCCCGAGGTACTCGTTGTTGATCATGACGATGACGAACGGGATGTTGTACTGCGCCGCGACCGCGATCTCCTCCATGAGGAACTGGAAGGAGTAGTCGCCGACCACGGCCACGACCTTGCGCTCGGGGTACGCGCACTTCACCCCCATCGCCGCGGGGATCTCCCACCCGAGCGGGCCGGCCTGGCCGCAGACCAGGTAGCGGCGGGGCAGGAACGTCTCCTGGAACTGGCCGGACCAGATCTGGTAGAGCCCGATGGCGGTGACGAACGTGGTGTCCCGCTCGAAGACCTCGTTGATCTCCCGGAAGACGCGCGGGGGCTTGATCGGCGTCTCGTCGAAGTCGTCGCGCCGTCGCAGCGTGCTCCGGAGCTCGCCGACCCGGGCGGTCCACTCTCCGGCGCCCCGGGCGCGAGTGAGGGCGTGCGCCTGGCCCAGCATGGCGGCCAGCGTGGGGCGGGCGTGCCCGACGATGCCGATCTCGGGCTCGAACACCTTGCCGATCTGGGTCGGTTCGATGTCGACGTGGATGAACTTGCGGCCCCGGCGGTAGGTCGCCAGGTCACCGGTGTGCCGGTCGCCGAAGCGCGCGCCGACCGCGAGAACGAGGTCGGACTCCAGGAACGCCGCGTTCCCCCACCGGGTCTGTGTCTGCAGGCCGGCCATGCCCGCGAAAAGCGGGTGGTCTTCGGGGAACGCGCCCTTGCCCATCAGGGTGACCTGAACGGGGACCTGCAGATACTCCGCCAGCGACCGGAGCTCCTCGGCGGCGTCGGCGACGATCACTCCGCCGCCGGCCAGGATGATCGGACGCTCGGCGCGGAGCAGCATGTCCACCGCCGCGCGCACCGGCTCGAGCCGTGGGTCCGGGACCTCCACGGCGAGCGGGCCGTCGAGCTCGGGGGCGTAGAAGCAGTCACCACGCTGCACGTCCACCGGCAGGTCGATGAGGACGGGACCCGGCCGGCCCGACCGCGCGATGCGGAAGGCCTCGCGGAACACCCACGGTGCCTGGGCCGGCTCCTTCAGCTGGACGGCCCACTTGCAGACCGGCTTGGCGATCTCAACGATGTCGACCGCCTGGAACGACTCCTGGTGCAGCTTCGCCCGCTCGGCCTGCCCGGTGATACAGATGATCGGGATGGAGTCGGCGAGCGCCGTGTAGAGGCCCGTGATCATGTTGGTACCGGCCGGCCCCGAGGTGCCGATGCAGACTCCGACGTTGCCGGTGACCCGCGCCCAGCCGTCCGCGGCGTGGGTACCGCCCTCTTCGTGCCGCACCGTGATGTGCCGGATCGGGCTCGTACGCAGCGCGGAGTACAGAGGCAGGATCGCCGCTCCGGGAATGCCGAAGACGGTGTCGACGCCCTCCGACTCCAGCACCCTGACGACGGCCTCCATACAGGGGATTCTGTTCACGCTCACTCCTTCACCGGCGCGCGGCCGGACAGGTTCTCGATCACTTTGAGCAGGGCCGAGTGGTCGAGTGCCCCGTGCCCCTGGCTGCGCGCCGCGGCCACGAGCTGAGCGACCAACCCGGTCATCGGAAGGGCCACTTCGGCGTCCCGGGCCGCCGCGACGGCGATGCCCATGTCCTTGTGGTGCAGGTCGATGCGGAACCCGGGGGCGAACCGCCGCTCGGCCATCGACTCCCGCTTGAGCTCGAGGATGCGGCTGCCGGCCAGGCCTCCGGCGAGGACGTCGAGGCCGGTCTTGCCGTCCAGGCCGGACGCCTCCAGCAGGACCAGCGCCTCCGCGACCAGCGCGTAGGTGCCGCCGACCACCAGTTGGTTGGCGGCCTTCACGGTCTGTCCGGCACCGGCCGGACCGACGAGGACGACGGTGGCGCCCAGGACCTCGAACAGCGGACGGGCCTCCTCGAAGTCCCCCTCCAGGCCACCGACCATGATCGACAGTCGGCCTTCGATGGCGCCGGGCTCGCCGCCGCTCACGGGCGCGTCGAGCGTGCGTACGCCCTTCACCGCCGCGGCGTGGGCCAGCCGGCGCGCCGTCTCGGGCCGCACCGTGCTCATGTCGATGTAGAGGGCCCCGGGTTTGGCGTGCTCCAGCACACCGCCCTCACCGAGCGCCACCGCCTCGACGTCCGGAGAGTCCGGCAGCATCGTGATGATGACGTCGGCGGTCGCCGCGTCGGCCGCGTCGGCCGCAGCGCGGCCGCCGGCCGCCACCAGTTGGTCGACCCGGGCCTGGCCCAGGTCGTATCCGAGGACGGTATGACCGGCTCGCACCAGGTTGGCGGCCATCGGGCCGCCCATGATGCCGAGGCCGATGAATCCGATGGTCGTCATGCGTTCTCCTCAATGCGACGCGCGGCCTGAAGCCAGGCGAAGCTGTCGGCGCTCGGCCCCACGGGCCTGTATTCGAGACCGACGTGACCCGGGTAACCGGAGGCGTCGAGGGCGTCGAGCACGGAGGCGTAGGGGATCTCGCCCGTGCCCGGCTGACCTCTCCCCGGGGCGTCGGCGATCTGGACGTGCCCGAAACGGCCGGCGTGCCGTTCGATGACGGCGAAGGGGTCCTCCCCCATCCGGGCCAGGTGGTAGAGGTCGGCGAGAAAGGCGACATTGTCGACGCGGGCCTCCTCGCGGACCCGATCGATGATGTGGAGCGCCGCACCCGTGGAGGTGATCGGATACTCCGGGCTCTCGTAAGAGTTGAGCGCCTCCACGACGACCGTCGCGCCGCACCGCCGTGCGGCCTTCGCGGCGACGCCGAGGTTGGCGACGCCGAGTTCCTCCTGGGCATGGATGTCCAGGTCCGGGACCCGGTTGCCGAACAACGCGTTCAGCACGCGGCAGCCGGTCGCCTCGGCGATCCCGACGACGACGTCGATGTTGTCGCAGAACCGGGCGGAGCCGTCCGGCCTCGACAGCAACCCACGTTCGCCGGCCGCCATGTCGCCGGCGTCGAAGTTCAGGCCGACGAGCCGGACGCCGGCGTCGGAGAGCGCCCGGAGCAGCGCGTCGACCTCGCGGTCCCCGGGAACCGGCACGCCGAACGGCCACCACAGCTCCACCGCGTCGAACCCCGCCGCGCGCGCCGCGGCGGGCCGCTCCAGCAAGGGCAACTCGGTGAACAGGATGGAAAGGTTGATGTCGAAGCGCATCTCACTCCTCAGGATGTGTCTCGCGCAGCGCGCCCCCGGCCTCGTAGAGGAAACCGCGGATCGCGTCGGTGTGCGGAAGCAGGAACGTGCTCTTCAGCCGGCCGAGACAACGTCGCAGATCGGCCTCGGGGTCGGCGACGGCCGCGCAGTCCTCGTGGTGCAGCAGCACGACCTCGCGGGTACCGCCGACCCGCTGGCTCAGGGCGATCGAGCGGATCGCGTCGTCGGTGACGCACCCGCCGGCGTTGCGGATGACATGGGCGTCACCCTCGGCCAGGCCGAAGATGGCGAAGACGTTGAGCCGGGCGTCCATGCAGCTGAGGATGGCGATCTGCGAGCTCGGACGCCTCGACGCGGCCAGCGGGCGGCGGGACGCCTGCCGAGCGACCAGGAGATCGGTCTGGCTCATCGCACCTCCTACGAAGCCGTGGCCGGGACGGCGGCGAGGACCTCGCGCAGCAGTCCGGCGGTCTCGGTGGGCGTCTTGCCGACGCGGACGCCGACCTTCTCCAGGGCCTCTTTCTTGGCCTGGGCGGTGCCGGAGGAGCCGGAGACGATGGCGCCGGCGTGGCCCATGGTCTTGCCCTCGGGGGCGGTGAACCCGGCGACGTAGCCGACGACGGGCTTGCTCACGTGCTCTTCGATGTAGGCCGCGGCGCGTTCTTCGGCGTCGCCGCCGATTTCGCCGATCATCACGATGGCCTCGGTGTCGGGGTCGTCCTGGAAGGCCTTGAGCGCGTCGATGTGGGTGGTGCCGATGACGGGGTCGCCGCCGATGCCCACGCAGGTGGAGAAGCCGATGTCACGCAGCTCGTACATCATCTGGTAGGTCAGCGTGCCCGACTTCGACACCAGGCCGATCCGGCCCGGGGTGGTGATGTCGGCCGGAATGATGCCCGCGTTGGAGGCACCCGGCGAGGCGATCCCCGGGCAGTTCGGGCCGATGATGCGGGTACGGCCGCCCTTCTCGATCGCGTGGTCCCACATCCTGGTCGTGTCGTGCACCGGGACGCCCTCGGTGATCACCACGCACAGGCCGATCTCGGCGTCGATCGCCTCGACGACCGCGTCCTTGGTGAACTTCGGCGGCACGAACACCACCGACACGTCCGCACCCGTTTCGGCCATCGCCTCGGCGACAGTGCCGAACACCGGCAGCGAACGCCCGCCGAGGTCCACCGACTGCCCGGCCTTGCGCGCGTTCACCCCGCCGACGATGTTCGTGCCCGCCGCCAGCATCCGCGCGGTGTGCTTGGACCCTTCGGAGCCCGTCATTCCCTGAACGATGACCTTGCTGTCCGCCGTGAGCCAGATCGCCATGATCAAACACCTGCCGCCGCGAGTTCGGCGGCACGCTGGGCCGCCTCGTCCATCGTTTCGACCTGCTGTACGCCGCGGAGCGCGGCCTCTGCGAGGATCGACCGCCCCAGTTCGGCGTTGTTGCCGTCCAGCCGGACCACCAGCGGGCGGTCCACCCGCTCACCGCGGTCGGCGAGCAGCTGGTAGGCGGACACGATGCCGTTGGCGACCGCGTCGCAGGAGGTGATACCGCCGAAGACGTTCACGAACACGCTCTTCACGGACGGGTCGGAGAGCACGATCTCCAGGCCGTTGGCCATCACCTCGGCCGACGCACCACCACCGATGTCCAGGAAGTTCGCCGGGCGCTGCCCGCCGAAGGGCTCACCCGCGTAGGCCACCACGTCCAGGGTCGACATGACCAGGCCCGCACCATTACCGATGATCCCGACCGTGCCGTCCAGCTTGACGTAGTTCAGATCCTTGGCCTTGGCCCTGGCCTCCAGCGGATCCGCCGACGCCTCATCCTCCAGCGCCGCATGATCCTCCTGCCGGAACCCGGCATTACCGTCCAAGGTCACCTTGCCGTCCAGCGCCTTGACCTGCCCATCCGCCGTCAAGATCAGCGGATTCACCTCGACCAGCGTCGCATCCTCGGACACGAACACCTGCCAGAGCCGCTCGATCAGCTCGGCGGCACCCTCGATGGCCTGCTCCGGCAGGCGGCCGGCCTTCGCGATCTCCCGGGCCTTCGCCCGGTCGACTCCGGCCAGCGCCGACACCGGTACCTTGGCGACCGCGTCAGGGTCGTTGGCCGCGACCTCTTCGATCTCCATCCCGCCCTCGACCGAGCAGATGGACAGGAACGTACGATTCGCACGATCCAGCAGGAACGAGAAGTAATACTCCTGCGCGATCGAACTGGCCTCCTCGACCAGCACCTTGTGGACCGTATGGCCCTTGATGTCCATACCGAGGATCCGACCGGCCACCTCCTCGGCATCAGCGGGAGAGTCGGCCAGCTTCACACCACCGGCCTTACCCCGCCCACCCGTCTTCACCTGCGCCTTCACCACGACACGTGAGGTACCGGCCGCGGCGAACTCTTCCGCGATCGCCCTGGCCTCCTGAGGGGTACGAGCCACCTTGCCGGCCGGCACCGGTACCCCGTACTGCGCGAAGAGCTCCTTCGCCTGATGTTCGAACAGATCCACCGCAGTGCCTCCTGCACTCGATGCCGGCCCACCCGGGCTTCCGGGTCACCGTCGGGCTGATTCATCCGAATCTTGCTCTGGACATTCCTGTTTGGGTCGTGTCACAGTCTTCATACAGTATTCGTCGACTGTATGCAATATACGCCGAGCGCGTACGGATGCGCTCCGACCAGGCAAGACCCGGCCGGAGCCGCGAACGAAGGAGTTGACGCAGGACATGGCCACGTCACCCGATCCGGCCGCCCAAGCCACCGACCTCATCTCTGGCGGGCACCTTGTCGCCAAGGCACTCAAGGCCGAGGGCGTCGATGTCATCTACACGCTGTGCGGTGGTCACATCATCGACATCTACGACGGCTGCGTAGAGGAAGGGATCAAGGTCATCGACGTGCGCCATGAGCAGGTGGCGGCGCACGCGGCGGACGGCCATGCGCGCATCACCGGTACCGCCGGCTGTGCGGTGGTCACGGCGGGCCCGGGCACCACCGACGCCGTCACCGGCGTGGCGAACGCCTTCCGGGCGGAGAGCCCCATGCTGCTGATCGGCGGCCAGGGCGCGCTCAGCCAGCACAAGATGGGCTCGCTACAGGACCTGCCACACGTCGACATGATGACGCCGATCACCAAGTTCGCAGCCACGGTGCCCGGCACCGAGCGCGCCGCCGACCTGGTGTCGATGGCCTTCCGCGAGTGCTACAACGGTGCCCCGGGTCCGTCGTTCCTGGAGATCCCCCGGGACGTGCTCGACGCCAAGGTACCGGTCGAGAAGGCCCGGATCCCCAAGCCGGGCGCCTACCGTGCCTCGACCCGCCAGGGCGGCGACCCAGAGGCCATCGAGAAGCTGGCCGACCTGCTGGTCAACGCGGAGAAGCCCTGCATCCTGCTGGGCAGCCAGCTCTGGACGACCCGGGGCACGGACTCGGCGATCGACCTGGTGCGCACGCTCAACGTGCCGGCGTACATGAACGGCGCCGGCCGCGGGACCCTGCCGCCCGGCGACCCGCACCACTTCCAGCTGTCGCGGCGCTACGCCTTCAACAACGCCGACGTCATCGTCATCGTCGGCACGCCGTTCGACTTCCGGATGGGATACGGCCGGCGGCTCTCCCCCGACGCGACCGTCGTGCAGATCGATCTCGACTACCGCACGGTCGGCAAGAACCGGGACATCGACCTCGGCATCGTCGGCGACGCCGGCCTCGTCCTGTCGGCCGTCGCCCAGGCGGCCTCGGGCCGGACCGACAACGGCGCCGCGGGACGCAAGGCCTGGCTCGAGGAGCTGCGCGCCGAGGAGACCAAGGCGTACGAGAAGCGGCTGCCGCTGCTGAACTCGACCGCCGACCCGATCCACCCGTACCGGCTGGTGAACGAGATCAACCAGTTCCTCACCGAGGACTCCATCTACATCGGCGACGGCGGTGACATCGTCACCTTCTCCGGCCAGGTCGTGCAGCCGAAGTCCCCGGGCCACTGGATGGACCCCGGCCCGCTCGGCACGCTCGGCGTCGGTGTCCCCTTCGTCATGGCGGCCAAGCAGGCCCGCCCGGACAAGGAGATCGTCGCGCTGTTCGGCGACGGGGCCTTCAGCCTCACCGGCTGGGACTTCGAGACGCTGGTCCGCTTCGACCTGCCGTTCGTCGGCATCGTCGGCAACAACTCGTCGATGAACCAGATCCGGTACGGCCAGGCCGCGAAGTACGGCAAGGACCGCGACCGGGTGGGCAACACGCTCGGCGACGTCCGCTACAGCGAGTTCGCCAAGATGCTCGGCGGCCACGGCGAGGAGGTCCGCGACCCCGCGGACATCCGCCCGGCGCTCGAGCGGGCCCGTGAGTCCGGCAAGCCCTCGCTCATCAACGTCTGGATCGATCCGGACGTGTACGCGCCCGGAACCATGAACCAGACCATGTACAAGTGAAAAGGAAAGCCGCCATGGGAAAGGCTCTCGACGGCGTCAAAGTCCTGGACATGACGCACGTTCAGTCTGGACCGTCCTGCACGCAGATTCTCGCCTGGCTCGGCGCCGACGTACTCAAAGTCGAGGCGCTGAGTGGTGACATCACCCGGCGTCAACTGCGCGACGTACCGGACGTCGACAGTCTCTATTTCACGATGCTCAACTGCAACAAGAAGAGCATCACGCTCAATCTGAAAGACCCCAAGGGCAAGGAACTGTTCACCGAACTGGTGAAGCGCTCCGACGTGCTCGTGGAGAACTTCGGGCCCGGCACGGTCGAACGGCTCGGCTTCACCTGGGACGCCCTGCGCGAGCTCAACCCCAAGCTGATCTACGCGTCGATCAAGGGCTTCGGTGACGGTCCGTACACGCACCTCAAGGCGTACGAGGTCGTGGCGCAGGCCATGGGCGGGTCGATGAGCACGACCGGCTTCGAGGACGGGCCGCCGACGGCGACCGGCGCGCAGATCGGCGACTCGGGCACCGGCATCCACACGGTGGCCGCGATCCTCGCCGCCCTCTACCAGCGGGTCGAGAGCGGCCGGGGCCAGCGGGTCAACGTCGCGATGCAGCACTCGGTGCTGAACCTGGTCCGGGTCAAGATGCGCGACCAGCAGCGCCTGGCGCACGGGCCGCTGCGCGAGTACCCGAACAAGGACTTCGGCGACGAGGTCCCGAGGTCGGGCAACGCGTCGGGCGGCGGCCAGCCCGGCTGGGCGGTGAAGTGCAAGCCCGGCGGCCCGAACGACTACGTCTACGTGATCGTCCAGCCGCAGGGCTGGGCGCCCATCACCCAGCTGCTCGGCCGGCCCGAGCTGGCGGGCGACCCGGAGTGGAACACCCCCGAGGTCCGGCTGCCCAAGCTGGGCAAGATGTTCCAGCTCATCGAGGAGTGGACGTCCGAGCACACCAAGTGGGAGGTGCTCGACAAGCTCAACAAGCACGACATCCCGTGCGGGCCGATCCTCTCCACCCGGGAGATCGCCGCCGACGAGAGCCTCGTCGCGAACGAGATGATCGTGACAGTCGACCACCCCGAGCGCGGCCCGTTCAAGACCGTCGGCTGCCCGCTCAAGCTCTCCGACTCCCCGGTGGAGATCGAGGCGTCGCCGCTGCTCGGCGAGCACAACGACGAGATCTACGGAGGCCTTCTCGGCCTGCCGGCGGAAGAGCTCGCCGAACTCAAGTCGAACGGAGTGATCTGAGAGATGGCCCATGACCGCGACTCCGTTCGCGCGCTGCTCGACAAGGTACGGGCCTCAGGCCGTACCGCGCTGACGGCTCCGGAGGGCAAGGAGATCTGTGACGCCTACGGCATCACGATCCCGGCCGAAGCGCTCGCGACCTCGGCCGACGAGGCCGTGTCGAGCGCCGAGGAGATGGGCTTCCCCGTCGTCCTCAAGATCGTCTCACCGGACATCCTGCACAAGACCGAGGCCGGCGGCGTGCTGGTCGGGCTCGGCTCGGCCGAGGTCGTCAGGGCCGGGTACGACCAGATCATCGCCAACGCGAAAGCGTATTCCGCGGACGCCCAGATCATCGGCGTCCAGGTACAGCAGATGCTGCCACCGGGCCAGGAGGTGATAATCGGGGCGACCACCGACCCGACGTTCGGCAAGATCGTGGCGTTCGGGCTCGGCGGCGTGCTGGTCGAGGTGCTGAAGGACGTCACGTTCCGGCTGGCCCCTCTGGACGCCGGCGAGGCGGCCTCGATGCTCGACTCCATCGCCGCGGCCGAGGTGCTGAAGGGCGTCCGCGGCGCGGACCCGGTCGACCGCGACGCGCTGGCGGGCCTGCTCCAGCGGGTGTCCGAGCTGGTCGACGACTTCCCGGAGATCTCCGAGGTCGACCTCAACCCGGTCTTCGCGAGCGCGAGCGGAGCCGTCGCGGCCGACGTGCGGATCCTGCTCGCGGAGGGGCAGCCGCGCGAGGTGCCGAAGTACACCACCGAGGAGATCCTCTCCGTGATGGAGCGGGTCATGAAGCCCCGTTCCGTGGCGGTGATCGGCGCGTCCAACGAGACCGGCAAGATCGGCAACTCGGTGATGCGGAACCTCGTGGACGGCGGCTTCGCCGGCGAGATCTACCCGGTCAACCCCAAGGCCGACTCGATCTGCGACCGCAAGGCCTACCGCAGCATCGGCGACATCCCCGGCGAGGTCGACGTCGCGGTCTTCACCATCCCGGCGAAGTTCGTGCCCGGCGCGCTCGAGGAGGTCGGGACCAAGGGGGTCCCCGCCGCGATCCTCATCCCGTCCGGCTTCGCCGAGACCGGCAACGTCGAGGCGCAGGACGAGATCGTCGCGATCGCCCGCAAGCACGGTGTGCGCCTCCTCGGCCCGAACATCTACGGCTACTACTACACGCCGAGCAGCCTCTGCGCGACGTTCTGCACGCCGTACGACGTGCAGGGCAGCGTGGCGCTCACCTCGCAGAGCGGCGGCATCGGCATGGCCATCCTCGGCTACAGCCGGACCACGAAGATGGGCGTCTCCGCGATCGTCGGCTTCGGCAACAAGTCCGACCTCGACGAGGACGACGCGCTCGTCTTCTTCGGCCAGGACGACAACACACAGTGCATCGCGATGCACCTGGAGGACCTCAAGGACGGCAGGGCGTTCGTCGCGGCCGCCCGCGAGGTGTCGAAGAAGAAGCCGGTCGTGGTGCTGAAGGCGGGCCGGACGGCCCTCGGCGCGCGGGCGGCCAGCTCGCACACCGGGGCGCTCGCCGGCGACGACAAGGTGTACGACGACATCCTGCGGCAGGCCGGGGTCATCCGCGCTCCCGGGTTGAACGACATGCTGGAGTACGCCCGGGCGCTGCCCGTGCTGCCCACCCCCCAGGGCGAGAACGTCGTCATCATCACCGCCGCCGGCGGCTCGGGCGTCCTGCTCTCGGACGCCTGCGCCGACAACGGGCTGACGCTCATGGACATCCCGGCCGACCTGGACGCGGCGTTCCGTGAGCACATCCCGCCGTTCGGCGCGGCCGGCAACCCGGTCGACATCACCGGCGGCGAGCCCCCGGCGACGTTCGAGGCGACCATCCGGCTCGGCCTCGACGACCCCCGGATCCACTCGCTGATCCTCGGTTACTGGCACACGATCGTGACGCCGCCGATGGTCTTCGCCGAACTCGTCGGCCGGGTGGTCGGCGAGGCACGGGCGCGCGGCATCGACAAGCCCGTCGTCGCCTCGCTCGCCGGGGACACCGAGGTCGAGCAGGCGAGCGAGTACCTGTTCGAGCACGGCGTGCCCGCCTACCCCTACACCACCGAGAAGCCGGTGGCCGTACTCGGCGCGAAGTACCGCTGGGCGCGTAACGCCGGCCTCATCCCCGACTGATCAAACTCCGTTCCCGCGGTCGCGCGGCCCGGGCCCGTGACCGGGCCGCGCGACCGCGGGGGCGAGCTCCCTGCCGAAGGAGGCCGTCCTTCATGACCTAGACCAAAGCAAGCACTTGGTGACGCACACAAAGAACATCGGGGGCTGGGGCACGACCAAAACTCTTCAAGCGAGGAGTCGGGATGACGACAACGTCAAGTCCGCATTCACCAATTCCCACGACCGGTACATATAGAGAGGTCACCGACCGCAACGGCCGGGTGTACCGGATAGGCGAGACGGCCCAGGACATCATGGGCCGGCCCCGCTGGACCATGGTGCTCTTCCCATGGATCGGCATGATGGGCATCAGCTCGTCGGAGTACGCGTTCACCTCCGCTGAGGACACCCTCCACGTCGCGCACCACTGGAGCAGCCTGCACATCTTCTGGCTGCTCGGCGTCTGGGTGTTCTTCCAGGCGGCGATCGCCTTCCCGGCGGGCCAGCTGCGCGAGAGCGGCAGGCTGCCGGCCCGCAACGCGATGATGCTGGGCGCGCTCGGCACCTTCCTCGGTTACCTCTCCCTCGCGTACGCACCGCACGTCTTCTGGGCCTACCTGGGCTTCGGCGCGTTCAGCGGCATGGGCGCCGGCCTCGTCTACGCGACCTGCGTGAACATGGTCGGCAAGTGGTATCCGGAGCGCAAGGGCGGCAAGACGGGCATGGTCAACGGCGGTTTCGCCTATGGCTCCGTCCCGTTCGTGTTCCTGTTCAGCTCGTACCTGGACCTGACCAACTACAAGACGGTACTGCTCTGCGTCGGCATCTTCCTGCTCGGCGTCGTCGCGTTCAGCGGGTGGTTCTTCAAGGACCCGCCGAAGAACTGGTGGCCTCCGCACGTCGACCCGCTGAAGGCGTCCGACGACCCGCGGATCCGCCGGGCCCTGGAGAAGAACCCGCCGGCCGTCAAGCAGTTCACCCCGCGCGAGGCGTCCCGCCAGCCCGTCCTGGTGCTGATGTGGTTCTGTCTGCTCTTCACGGCGGGCATCAACATCTTCGGCATCGCGTTCCAGGTGCCGTTCGGCAAGGACATGGGCTTCGCCGGCGGCATCGTGGCGACGGCCATGTCGCTGAAGGCGATCGTCAACGGCACCGGCCGCGGCGTGATCGGCTGGATCTCCGACCGCTACGGACGGCGGAACACACTGATCTTCGTCTGTATCGTCCTCGGCATGTCGCAGTTCGGCGTGCTGTGGTCGGGAACGATCGGCAGTATGCCCTTCTTCCTGATCTGTTCGATGGTGTCAGGCTTCGGCGGCGGGGCGATCTTCCCGTTGTTCGCGGCGATGACGGCGGACTTCTTCGGGGAGAACAACAACGCCACCAACTACGGCATGGTCTACAGCTCGAAGCTGGTCTCCGGCCTGGCCGGGTCCGGTCTCGGCGCCGTGGTGGTCAGCGCGTGGGACTACGAGGGCGGCTTCATCCTCGCGGGTGGCATCGGGTTGTTCGCGGCCTTCCTTGCGATCTTCCTGAAGCAACCGGGCAGGGTCCGGCTCAAGGACATCCAGCCCAACCCCAGGCCGATCGGCCGCGAGGACATCTGACGCTCGCCGTCGGAGGGGCGCCACCTCAGGCCGGCGTCCTCTCCTCCTTCTTTCCTTTGTCGCTCCCTTCCTCCTCCCTGCGCACCTCGCGAGAGATCTGGCGGGTCCGGTCCGTGTGGTCGCGCATGGCGTCCGCGGCCCGCTCGGGATCCCCGGCGGCGATCGCATCGATCAACTCCGCGTGCTCTTTCCACGACTCCCGTCCCCGCTGCGGGGCGACAGGCGTGTAATACCAGCGGACGCGCCGGTCGACCCGGCCGGCGAGTTCCGCCAGGACCTTGTTCCCCGACAGCTCCATGATCGCGGCGTGGAACGCGGCGTTGGCGGCCACGATCGCGTCGACGTCTCCGCCGGCCAGCGCCTGCACTCCCTGCTCGTACAGCTCTCGCAGCAGGACGACGCTCTCAGGGGTGGCGCTCGACGCGGCGAGCCGCGCGGACTCGGTCTCCAGCAGGGACCGGACCGCGAGCAGCTGATCGGCCTCATCCTCCGTGGGCACATGCACGAACGCACCCTGAGCGGGACGAAGGTCGACCCAACCCTCACTGCTCAGCCGCTGGAGCGCCTCACGCACGGGCTGCCGCGAGATGCCGAGATGAGCCGCCAGCTCACTCTCCACCAAGTGCTGACCGGGTTGCAGCGCCCGCGTGACGATCAGGTTCAGCAGGGCATCGTAAACGCCCTCACGAAGCGGCGCCGGCCGCTTCAGACGGGGCACGGATACGCCCGCGGGAGGCGTAGAGGGGATCATCGCGTCAGCTCCATCAGAGGAGGTGTTCTTGTAGACAGTCTACTGCCTACTGCGGCCGGGATCCTGAATTTCAACGTGGCATGACTCACACCAATTTCACCCTAGGTAAAAGCGAGGTCACATATCCAGTGCCTTTCCGGTGCGAGAAATACCCGAGAAACGTTGTCGTAATATCCGCACTTTCCCGCCATATAACGGACCATGCAAGTACCACTCACGTCGGCAGCTGGATCAACTCGACCTCGCCTCCCCGCCATCCTGGCGGTACGACGGCGAGCGCGTCGGCGAGCGCCGCTCCCCACAGCAGACCGGGCCGGTCGTGACCGGCGGGAACGGCTCCCCCGGCGGTGCGTCGCACCGCCACGAGGCGGGTGTCGACCGCGTGGGCCGCGAGCTCGCCCAAGAGCGGTGCCCGCTCCCCCACCGGCCGAGTCCTGCCGCTCATCACCGTGAGCACCGGCACGAGGAGGGTCAGCGCGGCGACGAGCGCGGCGAACGGGTTGCCCGGGAGCCCCACGACCAGCCGCCCGTCGCCGAGCCGCGCCAGCAACTGCGGATGCCCGGGCCGGCAGGCGACCCCTTCGACGAGGAACTCGGCCTCCGCCTCTTGGAGCACGCCGCGCACATGGTCGGCCGGCCCGCGCGAACAGGCACCGCACACGACGACGACGTCGGCGGCCGCCGCCCCGATCGCGTCCGCCACCGCCGCGCGGCGATCCTCGACCGCGGCCACCGCCTCGGGTCGCCCACCGGCCCACGACACGAGGCCGGGCAGCACCGGGCCGACGGCGTCGCGCACCCTGCCCCGGCCCGGGCGGCCGGAGGTGGCCACCTCGTCGCCGGTCACCAGGATCGCGACCCGCGGTCGCCTCCGTACCCGCAACACGTCATGTCCGAGACTCGCGGCCAGCCCCTGCACGACCGGGGTCACGAGCGTGCCGGCCGGCAGCACCTCGGTGCCCTCCCGGCACTCCTCACCGCGCCACCGGATGTGCCGGCCCGGCTCAAGAACACCGTCGACGGTCGAGCCGACGCGGACGGCGCGTTCGTAGGGAAGGACCGCGTCGGAGCCGTCCGGGACGGGAGCGCCGGTGGCGATCTCGACGGCGTGGCCCGCGAGAATCGCCCGGAACATCGTGTGGCCGGCGAGAACCCGGCCGGTGACCAGCCACGGCCCCCGGCCCGCGACCGCGTACCCGTCCATGGCGGCCGTGTTGTACGAGGGCAGTGGCGCACGCGCGCCCAGGGGGACGGCGAGCACGGCACCCCCCGCCGCAGCGAGCGGCAGGTCGATCGCATCGAGCGGATCCGCGGCGGCGGCCGCCACACTCCTGGCCACCGGCCACGCGACGCCGCCGTGGCCTCCGTGGCTGCGCCATCGGGTGGGAAGAGCTTGCGAGTCGCTGGTCACCTGTCGCCTCCGGGCTCGGAAATCAGACTATTGACCTCGCCTACAGCATACTGTAGACAAAATACGGTAGCCACTGAGGGATCGGAGTTCCTGTGAGAGTCGCTGTTGTCGGCGCCGGTGCCATCGGTGCATACGTCGGCGCCGCCCTGGATCGCGCCGGGGTGGACGTCCAGCTGGTCGCGCGCGGTGCCCATCTCGAGGCGATCCGACGTGATGGTGTACGAGTGCTCAGCCCGCGCGGGGACTTCACCGTCCATCCGCCCGCCACCGACGACCCGAGCGAGATCGGGCCGGTCGACTACGTGTTCCTGGGCCTCAAAGCCAACTCCTATGCCGCCTCGGGCCCGCTGGTCCACCCGCTTCTCAAGGACGACACGGCGGTGATCGCGGCGCAGAACGGCATCCCCTGGTGGTACTTCCACGGCCTCGAGGGCCCGTTCGAGGGATACCGCATCGAGTCGATCGACCCGGGCGGCGCGGTCACCGAGACGCTCCCGCCGGAGCGCGCGATCGGGTGCGTGGTCTACGCCGCCACCGAGATCGAGTCACCCGGGGTGGTGCGGCACCTCGAGGGCACCAGGTTCTCGATCGGGGAACCGGACGGCACGATCTCGGACCGGTGCACGGCCTTCAGCGAGGCGATGATCGCGGGCGGGCTGAAGTGCCCGGTCGAGGCCGACCTGCGCAACGACATCTGGATCAAGCTCATGGGCAACATCGCGTTCAACCCCATCAGCGCGCTGACCCGGGCCACGATGATCGAGATCTGCAACCACCGGCAGACCCGCGAGCTGGTGATCAGCATGATGCGCGAGACCCTCGACGTCGCGGCGAGTCTCGGCTGCCACCCGGAGATCTCGATCGAGCGCCGGCTGGCGGGTGCCGAGCGCGCCGGCGACCACAAGACCTCGACGCTGCAGGACCTGGAGAAGGGCAAGCCCCTGGAACTCGACGTCATCCTCGCCGCGGTGGTCGAGCTGGCCGATCTCACCAGCACGCGGGTTCCCACGCTCCGGGCCATCAACGCGGTGGCCGACATCCTCAACGAGAAGGCCCTCGAAGCGGCGCGGAAAACCGTCGCCGCCACCTGACGGAGGGCACGACACCCTGCTTCCGGCCGTCCGGGATCGCATGGCACGCCCTCCGGGATCGTGTGATCAGCCGTCCGCCATCAGGTAGTGCTGGAAGGCGGCGCGGATCCCGGAGGGCATCTCCTTCTTGCGCTTGGTGGCCGGGTCGATGAAGACGTGGCGCACCTCGCCGTCGGCGATGAGCCGGTCGTCCACCGTGAAGGTGGGCCGGATCACCATGCTGCTGGTGCCCAGATGCGCGATCGGCAGCCGGATGTCGACGAGCTCGTCGAACCGGGCGCCCTCCCGGAACCGGATGCGCGCCTCGGCGACCACCACGTCATGGCCCGCGCCGACCATGGCCGCCCAGGTGCTTCCCGCCGCTCGCCACAGTTCCGTCACGGCGACGTCGTAGAGGAAGAGGTACTGGCCGTTGAAAAGCACGCCCTGCGCGTCGCACTCCGCGTACCGCACCCTGACGCGATGCGTGAAGATCTCGCCCATTGCGGCACCCTACCGATCGGTGGAGCGGCCCTCCCGATCAGCGCACGATCACGACGGCGTCCCTCGTGGGCACGATCTCGCCGATGACGGGATGCCCCGGCACCTCGCCGACGACGAGCAGGCCGCCCGACGTCTGCGCGTCGGCGAGCAGCAGCGCGTCGCGTTCGGAGCGACCGGTGAACTCGGTGTGCGGCGCGACCCAGTCCAGATTGCGGCGGGTCCCGCCGGAGACATAGCCCGCGCCGGCGGCATCGCGGGCGCCGTCGAGGTAGCCGACCGCCGTGTGGTCGACGACGGCGGTCACCCCACTGGCACGGGCCAGCTTGTAGAGATGGCCGAGCAGACCGAATCCGGTGACGTCCGTGGCACACCGGGCGCCGCCGGCGAGCGCCGCGCGCGATGCGTCCCCGTTGAGGGTCGTCATGCCCGCGACGGCGTGCGGGAACGATTCGCCGGTCGCCTTGTGCCGGTTGTTCAGTACCCCGACGCCCAGCGGCTTGGTGAGGGTGAGCGGCAGCCCGGGCCGCCCGGCGTCGATGCGCAGCAGCCGCTCGGGGTCGGCGACCCCGGTGACGGCGAGCCCGTACTTCGGTTCGGGATCGTCGATGCTGTGCCCGCCGGCGAGGTGGCAGCGCGCCTCGGCGGCGATGTCCGCGCCGCCGCGGAGCACCTCGCGGGCGATCTCGATGGGGAGCGTCTCGTAGGGCCAGCCGAGCAGGTTGACGGCCAGCAACGGCTCGCCTCCGACGGCGTACACGTCGGAGAGCGCGTTCGCCGCGGCGATCCGGCCGAAGTCGTAGGCGTCGTCGACGACGGGGGTGAAGAAGTCGGCGGTGGCCACGACCGCGCGGTCACCGTCGAGCCGCACCACAGCCGCGTCGTCACCATGGTCGAGACCGATGAGCAGGTCGCCCCCGGGGACACCGCCGAGGCCCGCGACCATCCGCTCGAGCTGGCCCGGCGGGATCTTACAGGCGCAGCCGCCGCCATGCGCGTGCTGCGTGAGTCGGTACGTCATCTCGCTGAATGTAGTTTGTATCGTGCGGAGCTGGAGGCGATCAGGTGCCTGGTGGCCCTCCCTGTCTTCAAAACAGGTGGCGCTGAGCATCTCAGCGCGGCGGGTTCGATTCCCGTTCGCCTCCGCCGCTCCGCGTCGTGGCCTGAGCTCATTCGCGGCAACGGCGCCGGTCGTCCGCGAGCCGTTCCGTGCGGCCCCGCCGGTCGAGGTGCTCCAGCAGCGGGATGACGACCCGGCGGGTGGTGCCGAGTGCCGCGCGGGCCTCACTCGCGGTGAACGGCTGCGGGAGGGCGGCGAGGACCCGGGCGGCATGCGCGTCGGCGCCCGGCGCCAGCACGACGCCGGGCGCGATCCGCAGCAGCAGCCCGGCGCGCTCGGCGGCCGCGAGGGACTTGCCGGTGAGCCCTAGTGCGGCGAGCCGGTCGGCCTCGGGTGCCAGGAACGGCGTGCTCGCGAGCTCGCCGCGCACCTGCCGCACCGCCGCCATCACCGGCGCGGGCAGTGCCGCCCGGTCCGACGTCCCGTACACCCGCCCGTCGCGCAGGCTGAGCGGCTCGCGCACCAGGGCGGCGACCAGCCGGCGTTCGGGCAGTTCCAGGAGCTGCCGTACGGTCTCGACCGGTACGCCTGGGTCGAGCGGGTGCTCGGCGGCGTGCCGGCCCACCTCCTCCTGGAGCCTCCGTCCGGCCAGGGCCCAGTGGGCCGGGTCGGCCCGCCATCCGGGCGCCACCTCAAGGCCGGCGAGCTCACACCCCATCGCGGTGAGCTCGGCTTCGCGCATGACCCGGTGCCGGCGCAGGAGCACCTCGCCGCCGGGCCGGTCCGGCCACTCAGCCAGTTCACGGGCGCGCCTTCCCCCGTCTCCGCGACGCCGCAACGGCGGCGGGACCACATCCAGCACTCGTGCCCCCACGACCCGGCGGGTACCCGGATCGCGCAGGACCACCCGGTCACCGACGTGCAGCGCGAGCGGCGTCGACAACCGCAGTCGGGCCGTGTCATCGCCGAACGGCCGCACTCGCGCCGTGACGGCGGCCGACCCGATGTGCAGGATCAGCTCACGGGCGGGTGGCCGGTCGCCGCGCGTCCGCACATCGATCAGGTCGGTCACGGCCCAGCCGCCCGGTGTGGTCACCGCCATTCCCCGGGACAGGCCGGACAGGTCCACGCCGCGCAGGTTCACCGCCACGCGGGCCACGGCTTCGACCCGGTCGAGGCGTCGCTTGAGCGATTCCAGCCCCCGCACCCGTACCCGCTCTCCCCCGGGCGCGAGGGCGAGCTCGTCGCCGACGGCGATGGCGCCGCCCGGCAGCGTGCCGGTGACGACGGTGCCGCTGCCCCTGACGGTGAAGGCCCGGTCGATCCACATGCGCACCGGGGCGGCGGTATCGGGGGCCGGGCTCCTGGCCGCGAGCCGGTCGAGCGCGGCGCGCAGGTCGCCGAGCCCCTCACCGGTCCGGCCGCTGACGACGACCGCCTCCAGATCGGCCAGGCCGGTGCCGGCCAGCTCGCGGCGGGCCTGCCGGAGAGCCTCGCCGGGGGCGCCCAGATCGGTCCTCGTGATCACCAAAAGACCCTCACGGACGCCGAGGGCGTCGACGGCCGCCAGATGCTCGGCCGACTGCGGCATCCAGCCCTCGTCGGCGGCGACGACCATCATGACGGCCGGCGCCGGCCCGACACCGGCGAGCATGTTGGTGATGAACCGCTCGTGGCCCGGCACGTCCACGAAGGCCAGTCGTGCCCCCGACGGGAGTTCGGTCCAGGCGAAGCCGAGATCGATGGTCATGCCCCGTCGACGTTCCTCGGCCCAGCGGTCGGGCTCCATCCCGGTCAGCGCTCGCACCAGCGTCGACTTGCCGTGGTCGACATGACCGGCCGTGGCTATGACCTGCACCGCAGCCACGCCGAGACCGGCCGGCGGATCCGCGAGCACGGAGTCGGTACGCGGCGACGGGAGTCCATGACCGGACCACTTTAACCTGCGGGAATGGCCCGGATCAGGCGTCGCCCCGCCGATTGGCGATCATTCGTGGTCGATCATTCTGGTGGCGGGACCGGCTTTCCGGCGTCCGGGTCCGCTCCGGTGTCCGGCGTGTCGGCCCATGTCGCAGCCGGTGCGTCAGCAAGCGTGCCGGGCAGCGTTGGTGGCGGCACGGCGGCGGAGGGCGGCGCGAGATCGCCCGGCGCCGAGGCGAACGGACCCGCTCCCGCCTCCACCCCCACTCCCGCGGCGACGGCGGTGCGGTTACGGCGCCCGCGCACCATCAGCACGAGGGCCGCGACGATCGCCAGCAGTCCGGCGCCGATCAGCCCGGAGTATCCCGCCAGAATCCCGGTGTCGTGCCGTACGGCCTCCGTGGTGACCGGCCCGCCGCCGAAGTGCGCCTTGTCGGGGACCACGCCCTGAGCCGCCGGGGTGAGTACGGGGCTTCGTCCTTCGAGCTTCTGGGCCCGGTCCAGGGCGCCCGCCGGATTGATGATCCCGAAGCCCACGCCGGTGTCGTATCCCGCCTTGGGGTGATGGGCGGACTCGGCGATCGCTCGCCCGACCAACTCGGGCGGCAGCTTCGGATACTCCGACCGGACCAGAGCGGCTGTGGCGGTCACGAAGGCCGTCGCTGGATGGGCGCCGGTGACGGTCCACAACGAGTCGTCCGGTCCCGTGGTCGGCATCTCGAAGCCGGGCGCTGAGACGAGTACGGCGCTGTTCTTGTCGCTGTAGTTCCTGTACCACTTCCCCTTGGCATTGACCGCTCCAACGCCGATCGCGCCGGCAAGCGCGGCCGGGTAGGCGGTGGTGGGGGGCAGTTTCAGGTCGGGGTTGGCCGACACGACAACGGCGCCCTTGGACCGCGCATAGGCGAGAGCCGATTCAAGGAGGCCGACCGGACCGTCCCAGATGTAGGGGATGACATAGATGACCTGCGCACCCTCGTCGGCCGCGTACCGGATCCCTTTGGCGAAGAGCGCCCGGTTCTCGAACTCGCCGAACCACCGCCTCGCACCGGGCTCCTCGAGTGAGACCTGCACTCGTACGGGGAGGATCTTCACCGCCGGGGCCAGCCCACGTCTGCCCACCAGTGAGTCGTGCGTGGGACCGCTACCCCCGATCAACGAGGCCATCAACGTGCCATGGATCTTCATGGGCCGGGGCGTCTTCACGAAGTCGCGGCCGCGTAGAACTCGCCCGCGCAGGGGCCCGATGTCGCCGTCCACCCCGTCGGCCACGACGGCCACCGTGACCCCCTTGCCCCGGGTCACCTGGTGGGCGGCTCGGACGTCTCGGTCAAATCGTTTGGCCCATTCCAGTGGGTCGGCATGTGCGGGTGGCGTCATCACCGGGAGAATCGGGACCGCCAGCAGCGTGCCGGCCAAGGCCGTCAGCATGGCGAATGGACGGCGTAGGGCTCGGTTCAGCATTCCACGCTCTTCTCCGCGCACGGGCGCTGTGACGGCAGGAACTGGCTCATCACCTGTGTCAGGACGGCCTGGGCGAAGTCGAAGTCCTCCACTTGTTCCGTCTGGCGGACCTTCTTGCGGCCGTCCGCCCAACCGGTCGCGGCGAAGAACACATAAGGCGTGCTGTTGTTCCCGAACGACAGCTGCTGTCTCTGGTCGGCGCCGAACCGGTCCGTCACCGTATCCACGAAGCCGACGGGCAGCAGCCCATATCGTCTGTTGTCGGCCTGCCCGGGGACCCGGGCCAGGCGGCCATCCACCTCACCCGCGTTCTTCACGCTCGGCATGACCGCGATCCCGATCGTCGACACCAGGGTTCCGGAGTCGTCCACGTACGTCGCCCGCAGCACGGTGCGGCAGCCCCCCAGGGCCAGGATCTCGGCGGCCTGCCGATCAAGCGCCTGCGCGCACCCCGACGCGGCGGCGATGCCGATCCGGTGCGCCTTCGGCTTGGCTCCGGGCGGGGCGGTCTCGAACTCGTACTGCACCGTCGCCGGAAAGATCTCTCCGGCCGTACGGTTGCGCCACCGGGAGTCCAGCTCCTGGGCCTTGGCCGCCGTCAGCTCACGGGCGGTGGGCTCACGGGTCAGCTCCCCGGACAGGGCGAAGCCGCCCACGGCCACCGCCGCGATCCCCACCGCGACCAGTCCGGCGATCAGCGCGATCCGTCCCCGGCGGCGCGGGGACGCCGCCGGACGCTCAGGGGGCGGCTCCGGCGGCGGCACCGGCTGTGCTTCCGGTGGCGATTCCGGTGCGGCGAAGGGCTCCCAACCGGGCTGTGCGGGCTCTGTGGCGTCAATGGGCATGATCGCCTGAGATTAGGCGGCGAAGATCACGCGGTTGTCTCGCGACCACCACCG
The DNA here is from genome assembly GCF_014323705.1 of Actinomadura alba. Taxonomy (GTDB): domain Bacteria; phylum Actinomycetota; class Actinomycetes; order Streptosporangiales; family Streptosporangiaceae; genus Actinomadura_C; species Actinomadura_C alba. The sequence goes on along the minus strand of NZ_JABVEC010000015.1, from coordinate 72,662 downwards.
ATCCGGACACTCTGTGATCATGGACGAGGTGGCCGATCGCCGGTGCCCGCCACCGGCTGCCGGCTACCGGCTACCGCCGCGTCTCATTTACCTCGCTTGCCGGGTGCCTCGCGCTCCCGCCGGACCTTCGCCTTCTTCCCCTTGATGGTGCTCCGCCGCAACGCCGCGATGACCTCGTCGGCCGCGGACTCCGGTACTTCGGCCAGCGAGAACCGTTCAGCAATCTCGATCGAGCCGATGTCGCGTCCGGTCAGCCGCGACTCGCCGGCTATCGCACCGACCAGGTCCTGCGGCCGGATCCCGGCATTGCGCCCGACGCCGAAGAACAGGCGCGTCATGCCCTGTGCGGGACCGCGACCGCGCGTGTCCTGGCGGCCGCCGGACGCCCGGCGGTCACGCCCGGCCTGCTGCGCGATCTGCGGGATGTCCTCGTCGTCCGTCCCCGCCTCGCTGGGCTCGTACGCCAGCTTGACGGCGGCGAGCGCCACCTCCATGACGTCGAACTCCTCGGCGAGCGGCTCGACCACCACCCGGAACTGCTCCAGGTCGCCGTCGATGAGGAGTTCGTGCAGCGCGGCGCGGGTCAGCTCCAGCCGCCGGGCGCGCAGGTCGGCGACGGTGGGGACCTTCTCCACCGTGATGCGCTGTTTCGTCGCCCGCTCGATCGCCTTGAGCATGCGGTGCTCGCGCGGCTCCGCCAGCGTGATGGCCACGCCTTCGCGGCCGGCCCTGCCGACCCGGCCGACGCGGTGCACGTAGGAGTCGGGCGCGGAGGGGACGTCGTAGTTGACGACGTGGCTGAGCTGCTCGATGTCGAGCCCTCGGGCGGCCACGTCGGTGGCGATGAGCAGTTCGGCGGTCCCGCTGCGCAGCCGTCCCATCACCCGGTCGCGCTGCTCCTGGCTCATGCCGCCGTGCAGCGCCTCGGCGCGGTAGCCGCGCCCGTTGAGGGTCTCGGTCAGCTGGTCGACCTCGTCGCGCGTGCGGCAGAAGACGATCGCCGCCGTGGGGGCCTCCAGGTCGAGCACGCGCCCGAGCGCCGCCGGCTTGTGCGCCCTGGCGACCACGTACGCGCTCTGCCGTACGAGCGGGGCCTCACCCGGGGCCGCCTCCTCGCGGCCCATCTGGATCCGGACCGGGTCACGGAGGTAGCGACCGGCGAGCCCTTTGATCCGTGGTGGCAGGGTCGCGGAGAACAGCACCGTCTGGCGTTCCTCGGGGGTCGCCTGCAGGATCTCCTCGATGTCCTCGGCGAATCCCATGTCCAGCATCTCGTCGGCCTCATCGAGCACGACCGTCCGAACGTCCTGCAGATGGAGCGTTCCGCGGCCGATGTGGTCGAGGGCCCGTCCAGGCGTGGCGACCACCACGTCGACGCCGCGCTGGAGCGCCTTCAACTGCCAGCCGATGGCCTGCCCGCCGTAGATGGGCAGGACGCGAACGCCGAGGTCACGGCCGTAACGATGAAACGCCTGTGAGACCTGTACGGCCAGTTCTCGCGTCGGCACCAGCACCAGCACCATGGGATCGGCGCCCCGGCCGTCGTCGGGCAACTGTTGCAGCATCGGCAGGGCGAACGCGGCGGTCTTGCCCGTCCCGGTCGCGGCCTGCCCCACCAGGTCGCTCCGCTCCAACAACGGCGGAATCGCCTCGCGTTGGATCGGCGTCGGCTCCTCGTAGCCGAGGCTGGACAACGCCTTTAGCAACTCGGGTCTCAGCCCAAGGTCGGCAAAGCTCGTCCCGCCGTCGGACACGTTCTCGTTCATCGTCGGCTCCTCCTCCGAACCCCACATCCCCAGGCCCGCACCTCCCGCAACCGCGCTCGCCTGTGCGCCCCGCATGGGCACTCCCGCCAAGCCGGTCAGTCAAGTGTCCCGTAGCCCGGCACCGCCATGAACACCAGGTCCCGCGGCCAGGGGTCACGTACAGGGCATGCGGTCAAGAGCTACGACCGCGCGCAGCTGTTCACCCAGGCGGAGAACACCCGTGCCCAGCGTCTCTACTCGGGCCTCGGCTTCAGGCGCACCGGCGCGACCGCCGTGTCCGGGGAGGGCGAGGGCATCACATCGTCCAGTACCTGCTCAACCCGCTTCCGACGTAGCCCGCCGGTCAGGGAAGGATACTGTCGACGTAGCCCCCGTCGGCGCGCAGCGCTCCGCCCGTGGTGGCCGAGGCGTGGTCGGAGCTGAGATAGACCACCATGTTGGCGATCTCCTCGGGCTCGATCAGCCGCCGGAGAAGTGAGTTCGGCCGGTGGTGTTTCATGAACTCGTCCTGAGCCTGTTCCCAGGGCAGCTCATCTCCCACGAGGCTCCGGACGAAGTTCTCGACCCCCCTGGTACGGGTGGGCCCGGCGATCACCGCGTTGACGGTCACGCCCGTGCCCGCCATCGCCTTGGCGAAGCCGCGCGACACACCGAGCAGCGCCGTCTTCGTGACGCCGTAATGGACCATCTCCTCGGGGATCACCACCGCCGAGTCGCTGGCCATGAACTGCACGCGGCCCCAGCCTCGATCGCGCATGCCGGGAAGGTAGTGGCGGGTCAGGCGGACGCCCGACATCACGTTGACCTCCCAGAAGCGCCGCCAGGTGTCGTCGTCGATCTCGAGGACGGGCTGCGCCGAGAAGATGCCGAGGTTGTTGACGAGCACGTCCACGTCGGGCAGCGCCTCGAACACCGCCTGGGCCCCCTCCGGCCGGGACACGTCAGCCGCGATCCCGTCGATGCGCGCGTCCGGTGACTGGGCGCGCAGTTCGTCGACGACGGCGCGGACCCGGTCGTCGTCGCGCCCGTTGATGGTGGTCTCGGCGCCGGCCGCCGCGAGCCGCGCGGCGATCACGCGCCCGATGCCCTGGGTCGAGCCGCTCACGAACGCGGTCCTGCCGGTCAGGTCAATGATCACCCTGGTCCCCTACCCGGTGACATCGGCTCTAACGCCCCTCACAGAGCTTGCGTCACACCCAGGTGGCCGCGCCGATGCCGGACCGGCCGTCAATGCGCGGCGACGTCCATCCGTACGTCGGCGGTCGCCCCGCCCCGGGTCGCCCGCAGCAGCCAGCAGCCCGCGTGGGTGAAGCGATAGCCCGCTCCCCACTCGTCACCGGGCCGGTCGTAGCTGCTGCCACCGTGCGGGTCCGGTCCCCATAGGAGCTTGGCGGGCCGGCCGCCGGGATCGATCATCGACAACGTCAGATCGCCCGAGCCGGTCATCCGCCAGACGATCTTCAGCTCCTCGCCGACCCGTGGCGGCAGTGCCCCCCTCTGATGCATGATCAAGCCCCAGAGCCGAACACCCGGGCCGGACGCCCCCACTTCGGGAAACCCGCCTCTCCAGGGGCGAATCGGCGACGGGGATTCGCAGCGAGCACCGTCGTTCGCGGGCGGACCGGCCGCCGAGCGGGACCCCGCCCCGCGCTCGGGCCGCCCATCCGCGGAGCAGCCCACAAGGCAGAGCAGCACGAGCCCGAATGACACGACCTTCGACACCGCGGCTCCGCTCGTCCGGCGAGAGATGAAGACCAGTCTCCCAAGATTCGAGACTCACGGAACAGGTGCTCGCCGTGCCGGATCTGGACATCGGCGCCGAGATCACTCTCCGGTCAGGCCTGGCGATCCACCCCGAGGGCCGTCAGCAGCGTGCGCAGTCTGGCGGAGGTGCCGGCCAGTTCGACGTCGGGATCGGTTCCGGCCACGACGTCGCATCCGGTGAACAGGCGCATCTGATCCGCGCCGATCTCGGCACAGGCATCGGCGACCACCCATTCACCGTCGCCGGAGGCGTCGCACCAGCCCACGGCGCTGCGGTGGAAGTTACGGCCGTACGGCTCGTCCGCCGGGCCCTGACGCAGCGCGGCGGCGAGCGCCAGAGCCGAGGCCTCAGGAACTGTGAGGCGCCCGCTCAACCGGGTCGACAGATGCCACATGGTCGGGGTGCAGATGAGCGAAGGCTGGCCGGGAACGTCGAGACCGCGGCAGTACGGGCTCAGCGCCGCCGCTGCCGCGTCCACCGTCAGCGCGTGCCGGCGCCGGCTGACGGCCGAGCCGATGAGCGCGGCGGCACGGCGGCGGTCGGTCTCGGGGTCGGCGCCCCGTGGAGCGGAGTCCCCGAGCGCGTGGGCGAGCATCCGGTCACCCGTACGCCGGACCAGCGGCACGGGGCTCGCGCCGAGCAGTGTGCGGTTCACCGGCAGGTCCGCCGCGTACAGATGGGAGCAGGGATCGGCCCGGCCGAGGTTGCGGAGCAACTCCCGCTGGTCGGTCCCGGTCAGCCCGGCCAGGTGCAGGGAGCGGGTGAGCGCGATCTCGTCGAGCCCACCGGTGCCGAGACGGGTCAGAGCGGTCTCGACCCCCGTGCGGAACGCCGCCGGGCCGGGCACGTCGCGGAGTGCCGCGTGCGCGACCGGGAAACGATTCGGGGGCGGGCCCGGTCGCAGTGGCGCCGCCCAGTGGACGCGGGCGGGTATCACCAGCCAGGTGGGCACACCGGTGCCGGGCGGGAGGACGCCGGCGATGACGGGCCGGGGATGCCCGGCCGATCCGGCGTCTCGCAGCGCCTTGGCCGCACGCCACGGCAGGGTGCCGCGGTCGCCCGCCGATATCGCGGCGAACACGCCGTGGGCCAGCAACGTGTAACGCGCCGACGCGAAGAGGAAGCAGTCCCCCGGGGTGTAACCGTCCAGCGGTCCCGGCGCCGGGTCGGCGGTCGCGGCGGCGTGCGCACGGGCGGCCCCGAGAGCGGCGGCCGACACGGGGGGCCGGCCGGAACCCGTGCCGCGCAGCCGCGGCGAGCGCGCGGCCGGTCCGCTCCGGGCCCTGCCGCGGCGCGAGCTCGGCACCCCCAGGCAGCCGAATCCCGCTGAGCGCCGCTGCTCGCCCGCACCGTCTCCGGAATCGACCACGGCACCCCTCCTAAGGTTAGGCTTGCCTAAATCACCTCATTGTCGATGGTCACCACCCTGGACTGTCAAGGCCGTCTTCAGATCCGCACGGGTCACCCGGGTCAGAACGTCTCGCCGTCTCGGGTCAGAGCGTCAGCGGCAGGCCGAACGCCGGCACGAGATCGGCGCCGAAGACCGTCACCTCGGCCACCGCCCCATCCTCGACGCGCAGGACGACGAGCGAGATGCGGCTCAGCGGCGTGCGGCTCAGCGCCGTGCGGGCCATGAGCGCGAACGGACGGCGGTTGTCGCGCCCGGAAGGTCAGGTGTGCGGCCACCGGCCCGGCACGATCCGTACGTCGTGGGCGTCGGCGTCCGCCGCCGCGAAGGCGAGCATCCGGGCGCCCTCGTCGGTCAGCGCGTCCACGTCCGCGGGCGAGAAGCGGCCGTACGGGCGGATGGTCAGGATCGTGCCACCGCCATCCCGGGTGATCTTCCAGTCCCCGGCGGTGAGCCCGTCAACGAGCACGACGTTGGGCATGGGGCCGTGCCGGCCGTACGCCTGCTCGTGGTAGGCGTCAGTGATGAACCGGCTGCGGTCGGCATGGGAGAGCAACAGGTTGTCGAAGTCGTACAGCAGACGCGGCGGCGCCGGGGCGTCGGCGTCCGGCCGCGGCGCGTCGGGCAGGTCGAACAGCTCGTGTCCCTCCTCGTCGAGGAACGTGGCCAGCCGCGGCCGGAGCCGGTCGACGACCTCGCGCAGCCGGGTCAGGCCCGACCACGTCTGCACGTCCTTGACGGTGGCCGGGCCGAACGCGCCCAGGTAGCGCAGGACCATGTCGTCGATCGAGGGTTCGGCGGCGAGGGGACCGCCGAGCCACGCCTCAGCGCTGGTGTGGGCGATCGGCCCGCTGGAGCCCCATACGCCGCGCGGCGGCACCTGGACGAGCGGGACCAGAGCGCGGATGGCCTGGGCGAGCGAGGCGGGGTCCCGGCCGGCCCAGCCGACCCCCTCCTGCCCGGCCAGCAGGCCGCCGAGGCGCGTGGGGGTCAGCGGCCGTTCCTCGACCAGTTCCCGGCCTGCCTTGGCCAGCTCACCGACGTCGAGCCCGAGCAGATCCCTGCCGAAGTTCCCCCGCAGACCGCGCTCGATCACGGGCTGCACGAGGGGGCGCAACTCCAGGCAGTCGCGGGCGGTGACCAGATGAATGGTCGAGCGCATGAGCGCGATGCGCACGAGTCTCCGCTGTACGAGCAGGTCGGCCACGTCCGCCGGGCGAATGCCCTCGAGCCGGACGGCCAGGCCCAGGTACCAGGTGTGGGGCGTCTGCGCCTGCAGGCCGACCAGCCGCTCCACCGCTTCGAGCACGGGCGCCCGCGAGCGGCTGAGCAACAGCTGCCGTGCCAGTGTCGCGCGGCCCAGCGCACGACGGGTCACTCGCCGCCCGGTGTTCTTCCGTCGAGACGGGCGGGACACGTCACTGATGTCCATGGCAGCACGCTACGGGTCATTGCGGTCAGTTTCCGGCCGCAATCGGGTGCTGATGTCGGCTCTGCACGGTCCTGTCCGATACCGGTCCAGCGCGATGTCAGGAATTTCACGAACCACTCAGGATTCGCGGGAACTTATTCCTACAGATCACCGTCAGCTAGCAAAAGGGTCCGATCTGTGTGCCCTCTCCCTCATATGTAGACCAAACCTCGGCCGGCATCACGGCCCGGTCCGAGGTTCTGCCCGAAGGTGGGACAGTTGCGCGTCGGCAAGCGTGTTCGGGGTGTTCGCACTAGTACGGCCGGCGGTCTGCTGGCACTCTCGTTGACGGTCACGACCGCGTGTCAGGCGGGCTCGGACGCGTCTTCGACATCCGGCGGATCGGACAAGGGCAAGGCGGCGGCCGCCCAGGTGTCGATCACACCGGCGAACGGTTCCACGAAGGCACGTCCCGACGGTGGCGTGGTGGTCAAGGCGGCCGGCGGCACACTCGACACGGTCACCGTCAAGGCCGGAAAGAAGAACGTCCCGGGCACATTCAACCCGGAGCGCACCGAGTGGCGGTCCACCTGGACGCTGCCCCCGTCCACCGCGCACACCGTCACCGCGACCGCGAAGAACGCCGAAGGCGCCGGCGCCCAGGCGAACAGCGAATTCAAGACCCTGAAGCCCGCTCAGACGATCTCCACCTCGCTGGACTGGATCCTCGAGGGCAACCGGGGCGACAAGTACGGCGTCGGGATGCCGATCATCCTCAACTTCGACCGTGAGGTCTACAACAAGGACGCCGTGGAGAAGGCGCTGGAGGTCAAGGCGGAGAAGCCGGTCGAGGGCGCCTGGCGGTGGGTGGGCAGACAGCAGGTGATCTATCGCCCGAAGACCTATTGGCCCGCCCACCAGACGGTCCGGCTCACCGCCCACCTGGCCGGGGTACGAGCGGCCAAGGACGTCTACGCCCTCAAGGACTTCAGCCGGACGTTCGAGATCGGCGCATCGCGGATAAGCACGGTGAACCTGAAGACGCACAAGATGACCGTCAAGATCGACGGCAAGAAGAAGCGGACCGTGCCGATCAGCGCCGGAAACGGCAGCACGATGGAGTACACGACGACGAGCGGCGTGCACCTGACGATGGAGAAGGGCAATCCCGTCCGGATGATCGCGCCCGGCCGGAAGAAGGGCGACCCCGGCTACTACGACGAGCTGATCAACTATGCGGTCCGCATCTCCAACAGCGGGGAGTACCTCCACCAGAGCGCGGGCGACTACGGCTGCCTGGGCCGGGCCAACTGCAGCCACGGCTGCGTCCGGCAGCCGCCCAAGGACGCCCTCTGGTTCTACCGCACCGTGCAGCCCGGCGACGTCGTGAAGATCACGGGTTCGCGCCGGAAACTGGACTGGCAGAACGGGTGGTCGTTCTGGCAGATGCCGTGGAAGACCTGGCGAAAGGGCAGCGCGCTCGCCTAAGACTTGTCCCGTAATTCGTCCCGGAGGGGGAGTTGTTGCGGGGTGCGGCCGCTGCGGAGGGTCGGGCTTTCCGGCGTGGTCACGCCCCGGAAAGGTTCCGCCGCGCCTCGTCGGAGCCGCGGCGGGCCTTCTCGGCTCGGTCGGCGGCCCGGTCCCGGTCGCGGCGGGCGGCCGTCAGCCGTTCCATGGCGGCGTCGCGACGGCCGATGACGTCGTCCAGCCGCCGCCGCAACCGCTCGGCCTCGTCCGCGAGGTCGGCGTGCGCCTGTGCGGCCACGTCGGCCTCCGCGTCGTGCGCCGCGAGTGCCCGGTCGGCCTCGGCCGCCTCGGCCGCCGCGGCCCGGGCCCGTTCGGCGAGCCGCTCGCGTTCCCTTTCGGCCCGCGTTCTGTCGGCCCGCGTTCTGTCGGCCTGTGTTGTCTCCGCCTGGGCCCTCTCGGCCAGGTCGTCGCCGGCCCGGTCGTCGCCGGCCCGGTCGGCGGCCTCGGCCGGCACACCCGCCGGGATGAATCCGACGTGGCTGCGCGGTTGCGTCAGCCGGCCCGAGCGGACCTCGTCGGCGACCGCCGGGTCCATCGTGGCGGCGTTCAGCGTCTCCTCCACCTCCCGGATCGCCCCCTCGCGGAGCGGCCGTCCGGCATCCCTGGCCAGCGTCCGCGCGGTGCGGGTGAGGAGGTCGATGAGCTCGCCACGCCGCTGGTCCAGCCCGCCGACGTGCCGGCCCGCCGCCCACTCCGTACGGAGGTCCGCTCCGACGTCGGACAGCCAGCCGAGCTCGTCGGGGGCCGAGCGGGCCAGCTGGTTGATCGCCCAGGCCGACATGGTGGGCCGTCGCAGCGCACCGATCCTCTTGACCAGCTCGCGGTCGCCCGCTTCCTTCGCCTCGGCGGCCAGCCGCTTGCGCGTCTCGACGAACTCCTCGGGTGGGACCCCGTAGAGTTCGTCAGCCGCCGCCGTCAGGTCCACATCCCGCATTTACCCGATCCGCGGTGCATGACCGCACGCCATCGTGGCGCAATCCGGTCGCGGGCCCGACCGGCGGCCCGAGCGCCGTTCACTCGTCGTACTCGGTCTTGCCCAGGCGCCAGTAACCCGAGAAGCAGATGTCGGCGCGGTCGATGCCGCGATCGTTGACCAGGTGGCGGCGCAGCGCCTTGACCATCGCGGCCTCTCCCGCGATCCAGGCGTACGGCCGGCCGTCCGGCAGGTCGGCGGCCCGCAGCCGGTCGACCAGGAGGGCGCTGCGACCGGCCGGGACACCGTCGCGATGCAGCCACTCGACCCGGACATCGCCGTCGGTCGCGAAACGCTGCTCCTCCGCGGCGTCGGCGACCTCGACGAACACCCTGGCCCGCGCACCGGCCGGCAGCGTCTCGATGATGGCGGCCATGGCCGGAAGCGCCGTCTCGTCGCCCGCGATGAGCCGCCAGTCGGCGGCCGGGGACGGGTCGTACATCGCGCCCGGGCCCCACACGCCGACCTGGTCGCCGGGCTTGGCGCGCGCCGCCCAGCGGGACCCCGGAGCGGTGTCGCCGTGCAGGACGAAGTCGATGTCGATCTCACCGGCCTCGGGGCGGTGCCGCCGGACCGTGTAGGTGCGGAATACGGCTCGCACGGCGTCCGGATCCGCACCCCACCGGCGCCACCAGTCGTCGCCGGTCGGGTAGACGGGGCGATGCTCGCCGGGCAGCGGGAAGAACAGCTTGACCCAGTGGTCCAGCCCGGCACCCCCGAACCCCTCCAGCCCACCCAGCGTGACGCGGACCGTCTGCGGCGTCGGCCGCGTGGTCCGGGTCACCTGCGCCATGAAGTGCTTGTACGGGGAGCTCACTCCGCCTCCGAATGCGGCCTCTGGACGAATCGCGGCGAGGGATCCGGCATATTTCCACCGGTAACGCCGCTCGGCACCTGATTAGGTTAGCCTTAGCTAATCCCTTGCGCACCCACGTGCGAGTCCCACTGTCACGGACTCCGCACGGGCGCACGGAGTCCGTGAATCGGCGACGCGCGAACGACCGGAGGTATGAGGGTGCGCACCGGCAAGGACGTTCTCGGCCGTGCCATCGCCGCCCAGTGGCGTCCCGTCACCGCCGGGTCGCTGATGGCGGCCGCGCACCAGGCGGGCGAGGCGCTGGTGCCGGTCGTCGTCGGCGTCGTCATCGACCAGGCGGTCTCGGGCGGGGACCCCGGCGCGCTCGTCCGCTGGATCGCGGTGCTGGCCCTGGTTTTCGTGGGGCTGTCGTTCAGTTTCCGGTTCGGTTCCCGCGCCGCCGAACGCGCCGCCGAACGCGCCGCGCACGACCTGCGGATCGAGCTGACCGAACGGGTCCTCGATCCTCGGGGAGGAGCCGAGACCGGCCGCCTGCCGGGCGCACTCGTCAGCATCGCGACCGCCGACGCCAAACGCGTCGGTGCGGTGAACATCGCGGTGACCGCCGGGACGGCCGCCGCGGCCGGGCTGCTCGTGGGCGCTGTGGCGCTGCTCTGGATCTCGGTGCCGCTCGGCCTGCTCGTCCTGCTCGGTGCTCCCCCGCTGCTCTGGCTGGCGCACCTGCTGGGCCGGCCGCTGGAGCGCCGCAGCGCCGTCGAGCAGGAGCGGGCGTCGCACGCGTCCGGGATCGCCGCCGACCTGGTCGCGGGCCTGCGGGTGCTCAAGGGCATCGGCGCCGAGTCCGCGGCGGTCACGCGCTACCGGCGCACCAGCCGCGACTCGCTGGCCGCGACGCTCCGCGCGGCGCGCGCCGAGGCCTGGCACGACGGCTCCGTGCTCGCGCTGACGGGCGTCTTCATCGCCGTCGTCGCGCTGGTCGGCGGACGGCTGGCGGCGGCGGGTGACATCAGCGTCGGTGGGCTCGTGGCCGCCGTCGGGCTCGCCCAGTTCCTCCTCACGCCGCTGTCCATCTTCTCCTGGGTCAACACGGAGTTCGCCCAGGGCCGCGCCTCGGCGGCCCGGGTCGCCTCCGTGCTGTCGACGCCCCCCACGGTGACACCCGGCACCGGCCGCGCGCCCGCGCCGGTCCGCGGCCACGTCCGGATGCGCGGCGTCGCGCACGCCGCGCTGCGCGGGGTGGACCTCGACGTCACGCCCGGCGAGCTGATCGGCGTGGTCGCGCCCAACCCCGCCACCGCGACCGCGCTGCTGCAGTGCCTCGGCCGTGACGTGGATCCGGTGTCGGGTTCGATCGAGCTCGACGGGGTGAGCCTCCCCAGCCTCGAACCGGGCGACCTCCGCGCCGCGCTGCTCGTGGCGGCCCACGACGCGGAACTGTTCGAGGGCAGCCTGCTCGACAACGTCACGGCGGCGACGGACCGGACCGACGTCGAACCGGCGCTCACGGCCTCGGGCGCCGACGAGGTCGCGCGGAACCTGCCGCAGGGCACCGCGACCGTTCTCGCCGAGCGAGGCCTGACGCTGTCCGGTGGTCAGCGCCAGCGGGTGGCCCTCGCACGCGCCCTGGCGGCCGACCCACCGGTCCTGGTCCTGCACGATCCGACCACGGCGATCGACACGGTCACCGAGACCCGCATCGCGGCCGGGATCAGGAAGGCCCGGCGCGGGCGCACGACGATCGTGGTGGCGACCAGTCCCGCGCTGCTGGCCGAGACCGACCGTGTGGTGGTCGTGGACGGCGGCGTGGTGACCGCCGAAGGCACCCACGCCGACCTGATGCGCGACCACGAGACCTACCGGACGACGGTGTCCGCCTGAGCCGGCGCCCGGACCGGCGCGTCCGGCGCACGCACTACCGAGAGGAAGACCTGATGACCGTGGCGGGACGGCCGGCGGCGGAGCCGGCCCGCGAGCTGCTGCCCACGGCCACCGGGGCGCGGACCCGAGCGGCGGTGGGCGAGTTGTTGCGACCGCACCGCCGGCTCGCCCTTGGCGGGTTCGCCGTACTGGTCACGGCGACCGGCGTGGGCCTGCTGACCGCCCCCCTGCTCGGCCACATCATCGACCTGGTCGCCGAGCGCCGCCCGGCCGACGCCATCACCACTCCGGTCATCCTGCTCGTCGTGATCGCGATCGCCCAGGGGGTGACCACCGCCCTCGGTCTCTCCCTGGTGGCCCGGCTCGGTGAGAGCATGCTCGCGGGGCTGCGCGAGCGGTTCGTCGAACGGGCCCTGCACCTCCCTCTCGACCGGGTGGAGCGGGCCGGCATCGGCGACCTCACCGCGCGCGTCACGGGCGACGTGTCGGTGATCGCCGAAGCGGTCCGCAACGCGCTTCCCGAACTCGCCCGCTCGGTGCTGACCATCGCCCTCACTCTGGTGGGCCTGGCCGTCCTGGACTGGCGGTTCTTGCTCGCGGCCCTGCTCGCGGCACCGATCCAGTTCCACACGGTCCGCTGGTACGTCCGCCGCGCGGTTCCGCTCTACGCCGCGCAGCGCGTCGCCGTCGGGGCACAGCAGCAGCAACTGCTCGGCACTGTCGGCGGCGCCGCGACCGTACGGGCGTTCCGGCTCGCCGGGGAGCACACCGGCCGGGTCCGGCAACGCTCGCAGGCCGCGGTCGACCTCGCCCTGCGCGGCATCCGGCTGGTCAGCCGCTTCTACGCCCGGCTCAACCTCGCCGAGTTCGTCGGGCTCACCGCCGTGCTCGTCACCGGCTTCCTCCTCGTACGGAACGGGAGCGTCAGCGTGGGCACGGCGAGCGCCGCCGCGCTCTACTTCCACAGCCTCTTCAACCCCATCAACGCCGCGCTCGGCCTCGTGGACGACGCGCAGGCGGCCACGGCCGGGCTCGCCCGGCTCGTCGGGGTGGCCGACCTGCCGCTTCCGCCCGAGCCGCACCGGCCGGCGGAACCGGCCGACGCGTCGATCGACGCCGCCGGGGTCGGCCACGCGTACGTGCCCGGCCACCAGGTGCTGTACGACATCGACCTCGGCATCAGCGCGAAGGAGCTGGTGGCCCTGGTCGGCGCCAGCGGCGCCGGCAAGACCACCCTGGCCAAACTGGTCGCGGGCATCCACCGGCCGACCAACGGGGCCATCGCGCTGGGCGGTGTCGACCTCGGCGCACTGGATCACGCCACCGTACGCGCCACGGTGGCGCTCATCACGCAGGAGGTCCACGTGTTCGCCGGGTCGCTCGCCGAGGACCTGCGGCTGGCCCGGCCCGGCGCGACCGACGGCGAGCTGCGCTCCGCGCTCGAGCACGTCGGCGCGCTCGCGTGGGCCGAGGCGCTGCCCGATGGGCTGGCCACGGTGGTCGGCGCGAGCGGGCACCGGCTCACCGTCGCCCAGGCGCAGCAGCTCGCGCTGGCCCGGATCGTCCTCGCCGACCCGCCCATCGTGATCCTCGACGAGGCCACCGCCGAGGCGGGCAGCGCGGGCGCACGCGCCCTCGAGGCGGCGGCCGCGCGAGCGATCGAGGGTCGCACCGCGCTGGTCGTCGCCCACCGTCTCACCCAGGCCGCGGCCGCCGATCGCGTCGTCGTGATGCACGACGGCCGCATCGTCGAGGCCGGGCGGCACGAGGACCTCGTCGCCGCGGACGGGCGCTACGCCGCGTTGTGGGAGGCGTGGTCGGACCAGCGCCGGTCCTGAGCTCCACGCCCACCCCGATGTTGCCCGTCAGTGGCCGGACTAGTTAGGTTAGGCATACCTAATTTTGCTTGACGGTAAGGATCACCATGAAGCGTCCCCGTACATCGGGACCGTTCCTGCGGCGAGCCCGTCTCGCCGGCCTGTTCACCTCGCTGGCGCTCGCCCTCACCGCGCTGACCGCCTGCGGCGGCGGCTCCGAGTCCGAGACGTCCGCGCCCGCCGCGTCCGGCGGCACGGCATTCCCCGTGACCGTCCAGCACAAGTACGGCAGCACCACGATCACCAAGGAGCCCAAGCGGATCGTCACGGTGGGGCTGACCGACCAGGACGCCCTCCTCGCCCTCGGGGTCGTGCCGGTCGGCGCCACCGAGTTCGACGGCGGCTACCCCGGTGCCATCGGCCCGTGGGCCCAGGACAGGCGCGGTGGCGCCGCTCTGCCCGAGGTGCTCAAGGACACGGGCGGCGGCCCGCCGCTCGAGAAGGTCGCGGCCCTCAAGCCCGACCTCATCCTGAGCCTGTACGCGGGGACCACCAAGAACACCTACACGACCCTGTCGAAGATCGCGCCAACGGTCGCGCAGCCCAAGGAGTACGCCGACTACGGCATCCCCTGGCAGGAGCTGACCAAGACGGCCGGCCTGGCCATCGGCAAGAGAGAGCAGGCCGAGAAGGTCGTCGCCGATCTGGAGGCCCGGCTCGCCAAGGAGCGGAAGGACCAACCCGAGTTCAAGGGCAGGACCGGGCTGCTCGCCACGCCCTACGACGGGCACTTCGTGTACGGGGCCCAGGATCCCCGGTCGCGCGTGCTGGCGTCACTCGGATTCACGATCCCCGCCGACCTCGACAAGGTCATCGGAGCCAAGTTCGGCGCCAACATCAGCCGGGAGCGCGTTGACCTGCTCGACACGGACGCCATCGTCTGGATCGTGCCCGACGTCAAGGCCGACCGGTCCAAGCTGCACGCCGACCGGCTGTACGGCGCGCTCGAGGTGGCCGAGCAGGAGCGCGAGGTGTTCCTCGACGAGAAGTCGAGCTACGGCCACGCGGTGTCGTTCGCCTCGGTGCTCAGCATCCCGTACGTCCTCGACCGGCTGGTCCCCCAACTGGCCAAGGCCGTCGACGGAGACGCCGCCACCAAGGTCGTCCCGGCCACCTGACGGCACCGGAGGAGCATGGCGGGACACGCGACCGCCTCGGCCCCGCGAACAACTGCATGATCACGGCTCCAGAAGCCGTGTCGCGGCTGGGTCTACGCCCGCGGGTCTCCCAGATAGGTGCGCAGGTGCCGGGCCGTGAGCGAGTCGCCGTGCGAGACCAGGTCGGCGGGCGTGCCGGTGAACACCACCCGGCCGCCGTCGTGACCGCCGCCCGGGCCGAGATCGATGAGCCAGTCGGCGTGGGCCATCACCGCCTGGTGGTGCTCGATGACGATGACCGTGTTGCCGTCGTCGACGAGCCGGTCGAGCAGGGCCAGGAGCTGGTCCACATCCGCGAGATGCAGGCCGTTGGTCGGCTCGTCGAGCACGTAGGTCACCGCGTCGTCCGCCATCCGGATGGCCAGCTTGAGCCGCTGCCGCTCGCCTCCGGACAGGGTCGTCAGCGGCTGGCCCAGGCCGATGTAGCCGAGGCCCACGTCGGTGAGCCGGTCGAGGATGGTCCGGGCCTGGCCGGTGGTGAAGAAGTCGCGGGCCTCGGTCACCGACATGCCCAAGACCTCGCTGATGTCCTTGCCGCGCAGCTTGTGGGTGAGCACGTGCGGGGTGAACCGCCTGCCCTCGCACTCCTCGCAGACCGACGCCACCGCGGCCATCATGGCCAGGTCGGTGTAGACCAGCCCGATGCCCTTGCAGTTCGGGCAGGCGCCCTCGGAGTTGGCGCTGAACAGAGCGGCCTTCACCCCGTTGGCCTTGGCGAACGCGGCGCGGATCGGGTCGAGCAGCCCGGAGTAGGTGGCCGGGTTGCTGCGCCGTGACCCGCGGATCGCCGACTGGTCGACCACGGCAACGCCGTCCCGATGCGGAAGCGAACCGTGGATCAGTGAGCTCTTGCCCGACCCGGCGACGCCGGTGACCACCGTGAGCACGCCGAGCGGGATGTCGACGTCCACGTCCTTGAGGTTGTGCAGGTCGGCACCCCTGATCGGCAGGTGCCCATTGGGCCGCCGCACCCGTTCGCGCAGCCGGGCACGGTGATCCAGGTGACGCCCGGTCAGGGTGCCCGAGCCGCGAAGCCCGGCGACGTCACCGGTGAAGCACACCTGTCCCCCGGACGAGCCCGCCCCCGGACCCAGGTCGACCACGTGGTCGGCGATCTCGATCGTCTCGGGCTTGTGCTCGACGACTAGGACCGTGTTGCCCTTGTCGCGCAGGCGGAGCAGCAGGCCGTTCATCCGCTGGATGTCGTGCGGGTGCAGCCCGATGGTCGGTTCGTCGAAGACGTAGGTGACGTCGGTCAGGCTGGAACCGAGATGCCGGACCATCTTCACCCGCTGGGCCTCCCCGCCGGACAGCGTGGCCGACTCCCGGTCGAGGCTCAGATACCCCAGGCCGATCTCGACCAGTGAGTCCAGGGTGTCGCCCAGCGCTCCGAGCAGCGGGCCCGCCGACTCGTCCTCGATGCCGCGGACGAAGCCGGCCAGGTCACTGATCTGCATGGCCGAGCACTCGGCGATGTTGCGGCCGTTGATCCTCGAGGACAGCGCGGCGGCGTTGAGCCTGGCGCCGCCGCAGGCGCGGCAGGCGGTGAACGTCACGGCCCGGTCGACGAACGACCGGGCTTGGGGCTGCATCGACTCCCGCTCCTTGGCGAGGAAGAGCCGTCGTACCTTCACCACGAGGCCCTCGTAGGTGATGTTGGTGCCGCCGATCTTGACCTTCGTGGCGGGCTTGTACAGGAGGTCCTCCCACTGGGCGGGGGTGTAGTCCGCCAGCTTCAGGTCGGGATCCACGAAACCGGAATGGATGTAGGCCTGGACGTACCACGAGTCCACGGCGAATCCGGGAATGGTGATCGCGCCGTCGTTGAGTGAACGGTCGACGTCCACGAGCTGGTGGACGTCGATGTCCGATACCCGGCCGAGGCCCTCGCACTCGGGGCACATTCCGTCGGCGGTGTTGAAGCTGAAGGCGGTCGAGGTGCCCACGTGGGGGGTGGCGAGCCGGCTGAAGATGATCCGCAGCATGGTGTAGGCGTCGGTCGCCGTGCCGAGCGTCGATCGGGCGTTGACGCCCATCCGCTCCTGGTCGACGACGATCGCCGCGCTCAGGTTGCGCAGGGCGTCGACGTCCGGGCGGCCCATGCTCGGCATGAACGACTGGATGAACGCCGTGTACGTCTCGTTGATCAGGCGCCGCGACTCCGCGGCGATGGTGCCGAACACCAGGGAGGACTTGCCCGACCCGGAGATCCCGGTGAAGACGGTGAGCCGGCGCTTGGGGACGTCCAGCGAGACGTCCCTCAGATTGTTCTCCCTGGCGCCGCGAACCTCGATCACATCATGACCGTCGGCAGCGTGCCGCCCTCCGGCCGGCACCGTACCGGCCTCGGGAGCGTTCGATTGAACCTGGACCGGTGTGTGCTGCATGAGAACCCTTCAAAGATCGCAGGCGGAAACCGCCGACTGCTCGGTCGGGGGATTTATCCGCTTCAATTCTTTCATTAAGTCGCTCATAGAGGGTTTTCGGCGAAATACAGCGACCGTCCTGCGATTCCATCATCAAAAGGCTCAAATCCACGTGAAGCGATAAGCTCATCGCATGCCGAGCGGAGAGCCACCAGAGGGCGGCGGCCCCGAGGGCAGGTTGCGGGCCACCGATCTCGCTCGGACGGCCGGGATCTCGGTGCAGCAGGTCCGCAACTACGTGGACCAGGAGGTCCTCCCGCCGGTCCAGCGGGCGGCGAACGGCTACCGGGTCTTCACCGGCGAGCACGCCGAGGCGCTCGTCGCCGCCCGGCTGCTGGCCGAGGGCCACGGCTGGTCCCGTACCCGGGAGATCATGCGCGCGGTCCACAGGGGCGAAGTCGAAAGCGCGCTGGCGTCACTCGACCAGAGCCACGCCGAGCTGGACCGCGAGCGCGCCGAGATCGACAAGGTGCTCGGCGCGTTCGAGACCGTCGTCTCGACCTCCGCCGAGGTCGGGCCGGTCCCTCGCCGCGGGCTCCGGATCGGTGAGGTCGCCAGGGCCGTCGGCGTCCGCACGTCGTCGCTGCGGGTGTGGGAGGAGCGCGGACTACTCCGGCCGGGCCGGGAGAAGGGCACGGCCTACCGCGTGTACGACGAGTCCGAGCTGCACAAGGCCCGGATCGTCGCGCTGCTCCGGCGCGGCCTGTACCCGTTCCCCATCATCCAGGCCGTCCTCGACGAGCTGCGTACGACGGGCAGCCCCGAGCGCGTCCGCGCCGAGCTCGCCAAACGCGAGCAGGAGCTGCACCGTCGCAGCATGCGGCGGCTGCGCGGCTCCGCCGCCCTGTACGCCTACCTGGAGCGCGTCGCCCCGGGGGTCACTCGCCCATCGCCTCGATGAGGCTCTTCGGGCGCAGGTCCGTCCAGTTCTCCTCCACGTACGCCAGGCACGCCTCGCGGGAGTCCTCGCCGAACGCCACGGTCCAGCCGGCCGGCACGTCGACGAACGACGGCCACAGGGAGTGCTGGCCCTCCGCGTTGACGAGCACGAGGTAGCGGCCAGCGGGGTCCTCGAACGGGTTGGTCATGAGTCGTTCCTCCTGGAGTCGTCACCCGCAGGTGATCTTCTTGATGGGCCGGCACCGGCGGTGACCGCCGAGAGCGGGCGCTCCGGATGGTCGACCGCGGCCTCGACCGCGAGCACCAGGTCCGCGGCAAGGCGTGCCACGGTCGCCCGGTCGAAGCGGTCGACGGAGTACTCGAGCAGGCAGTGCACCGGCCCGTCGTCCGGGGGCTCGTAGAAGCTGAGGGTCAGATCGGCTCTGAGCGCCCCGGTCGGCACCGGCTCGAACCGCGCGCCGGCCCCGCCGAGATCGGCGAGTCGCGCCGCCTCGTGATGGACGACCATCACCTGGGGGGCGAGCGTGCGCGGTGCGGCCTCGCCCGCGCCGAGCGCCGCCACGACCTGGTCGAACGGGACGTCCTGCCGGTCGAAGGCGCTGAGGTCGGTCTCGCGCACGCGGGCCAGCAGGTCGAGGAAGCGCGGGTCACTGGAGGTGTCCGTGCGGAGCACCAGGGTGTTGGAGAAACACCCGACCAGCCCGCCCAGCGCCTCCTCGGTGCGGCCAGCGACCAGAGTGCCGATCGGCAGGTCCTCCCCCGCCCCTTCGCGGGACAGCAGCGTGGCCAGCGCCGCCTGCAGGACCATGAACATGCTCGTTCCGGTCCGCCGGGCCAGCCGGTCGACGCCGCGGTGCAGCCGCCGGTCGAGCACGACCTCGACGAAGTCGCCGCGATGGGACGGCACGGCCGGCCTCGGTCGGTCCGTGGGCAGCGCCAGCTCGGCGGGGACGTCCCGGAGGGCCGCCCGCCAGTAGCCGATCTGCCGGGCGCACCTGCTGTCGGGATCGGCGGGTTCGCCGAGGAGCTCCCGTGACCACAGCGTGTAGTCGGCATAGCCGACCGGCAGCGGTTCCCAGCCGGGAGCCCGCCCGTCGCCGCGGGCCGCGTAGGCGGTGGCGAGGTCGCGCACCAGCGGCACGATGGACCACTCGTCGACGCCGATGTAGTGCCCGGTCAGCAGCAGCACCTGCTCGCCGCAGTCGCCGGTCAGCAGGCGGGCGCGGAACGGCGGCTCGTGCGCCAGAGCGGGACCGGTACGGACCAGCGCGGCCAGCCGGTCGCCGATCGCGCCGCAGCGGCCGTCGCGGCCGCCGTCGCAGGCACCGTCGCACTGCACCGTCAGCACTTCCGCGCCCGGTGCGGGCGACGCGGCCGCCACCCGCTGCCAGAGCTCCGGATCCGGCCCGTCCGGCCGGTCCGGCCGCCGCGCCCGATGGGGCCGGTGGGGCCGGTCCGTGCCGGTCTCGGCGAAGACGGTACGCAGGGGTTCGTGCCGTTCGACGACATCGCGCAACGCCGCCCGCAGCGCACCGGCGTCCAGAGGCACGGGCGAACGCAACGCCACGGCGATGTCCCAGGGCGCGTTCCCACCGGCGGCGCGGTGCAGCGCCCACTGCCGTCGCTGGGCCGGGGCCGCCGGGAGCCGCTCCGGCCGTTCGACGGCCCTCAGCGGCGGGCGGCCGGCCGTGGCGCCGGCCAGCCGGCCGGCCAGCGCCGCCACCGTGGGGGCGTTGAAGACGTCGCGTACGGTCAGGTCCACGTCGAGCGTCGAGCGGATCCGCCCGAGCAGCCGCATCGCCGCCATGGAGTGGCCGCCCAGGGCGAAGAAATCGTCGTGGACCCCCACCTCGGGCAGCGCGAGGATCTCCGCGAACAGACCGGCGAGCAGGTGCTGCTCGGGTGTCGTGGGCAGATCCTCGCCGGTGCGGGCCGACCAGTCGGGCGCCGGCAGCGCGCGGCGGTCGAGCTTGCCGTTCGGCGTCAGCGGCAGCGGCCCCGGCAGCGCCACGATCGTCGCCGGCACCATGTACTCCGGCAGGAACCGCGCCACGTGAGCACGTACGTCTGCGGTGTCGACCGGCCCGGCCGCCGGGGCGGCGTAGCCGACCAACCGGATCACCTCACCGGCCCGGTGGACCACCACGGCCGCCTGCGCCACGGCCGGATGCCGGGTCAGCGCCGCCTCGATCTCACCGGGTTCGATCCGGAAACCGCGGATCTTGAGCTGGTCGTCCACCCTGCCGAGGAAGTCCAGGGTGCCGTCAGCGCGCCACCGCGCCCGGTCGCCCGTACGGTACATCCGCGCGCCCGGCGGGCCGAACGGGCACGCGACGAACCGTTCGGCGGTCAGACCCGGTCGGCCCAGGTATCCGCGCGCCAGGCCGCGCCCGGCGACGTACAGCTCCCCGGCCACGCCCTGCGGCACCGGGCGCAGGGCGGCGTCGAGCACAAAGGCGCGGGTGTTCGGGTCGGGACGGCCGATCGGCACCGCGCCCCGCCGGCCCCGCTCGGCCGTCCAGAGCGTGGAGTTCACCGTCGCCTCGGTCAGCCCGTACGCGACGAACAGGTTCAGCCGCTCGGCCCACCGGTCGACGACCTCCGGGGGGACGGTCTCGGTGCCGACCAGCACGGTCGAGCCCTCGGGCAGCTCGCAGCCGGCCGGCAGCGCCGACACCAGCGACGGG
Source organism: Actinomadura alba (assembly GCF_014323705.1). Taxonomy (GTDB): domain Bacteria; phylum Actinomycetota; class Actinomycetes; order Streptosporangiales; family Streptosporangiaceae; genus Actinomadura_C; species Actinomadura_C alba. The sequence goes on along the minus strand of NZ_JABVEC010000015.1, from coordinate 52,070 downwards.
GGCAGGATCATGTGCGTGACGCCCTGCTCGCGGATGAAGTCGGTGAGCGCCGGGCCCGCGACCCGCGCCTCGTCCGGCATGAGGACGAGGCGGGCGCCGGTGCACAGGGACATCGCCAGTTCGAAGACGGCCACGTCGAAGCCGACCGACGCGAACTGCAGCACCCGGCTGCTCGCCTCGACGCCCATCCGGTCGACGGCGGTGGCGACCAGGCTGCCGATCCCCTCGTGCGGGACGACGACGCCCTTCGGCCGGCCGGTCGACCCGGACGTGTAGATGACATAGGCGGCGGAATCGAGCGGGACCTCCGCGCCGCGCGACTCACTCGCCTGGACGTCCCCGCCCTCGACGGCGCCGTACCCGTCCCCAGCGCCGTCCGGGTCGTCGAGCAGCAGCCGGCTCACGTTCTCGACCTCGGGGATCCGCCCGGTCACGCTCTCGGTGGCGACGACCAGCCGAGCACCGGAGTCGGCCAGCATGTACGCGATGCGGTCGGCGGGATGCGTCAGGTCCAACGGCAGGTACGCCGCTCCGAGCCTCAGCACGCCGAGCACGGTCGCGACCATCTCGACCGACCGGGGCACGGCGACGCCGACGACGCTCCCGGGGCCGGTCCCGTGCCGTTCCAGCCTCCGCGCCACACGCTCGGCCTCGGCGTCCAGCCGCGCGTACGTCACCGACCTCGCCCGGTCGACCGCGGCGATCGCGTCCGGTGTCTCGGCGACCCGCCGGTCGAACAGCGCCGGCAGCGACGCCTCGGGCACCGACCGGTCCGTCGCGTTGAAGACCTCGACCACGCGGTGCCGCTCGGCGGGGCCGAGCACGTCGATCCGGCTCACCGCCACCGCCGGGTCGGCCGCCACGGCGTCGACCAGCCGGCTCAACCGGTCACCGAGACCCTCGGCGGTCGCCCGGTCGAACAGGTCGGTGCGGTACTCCAGCAGGCAGGCGATCCGGCCCGTGGCACCGTCCTCGGCGAAGGAGAACACCAGGTCGAACTTGGCCGTCTCGGTCTCGAAGTGCTCCTCTTCGACGTCGAGCCCGGCCAGCTCGAACCCGCCGCCGATGCGGTTGCGGTAGCCGACCATGACCTGGAAGAGGGGGTTACGGCCGGGTGAGCGTGCCGGGTTGACCGCCTCGACGACCGCGTCGAACGGCACGTCCTGGTGGGAGAACGCGGCCAGGTCCGTCTCGCGCACCCGGGCGACGAGCTCGGTGAAGCTCGGGTCGCCCGAGACGTCGGTGCGCAGCACGAGCGTGTTGACGAAGAAGCCGACGAGGTCGTCGAGCGCGTCGTCGGTCCGGCCGGCGACCGGGGCGCCGAGCGGGATGTCCTCGCCCGCGCCCAGCCGGTGCAGAAGCGCGGCCACCGCCGCCTGCAGCACCATGAACATGCTCGCCCCGGTCTCGCGGGCCAGCCGCCGCAGTCCCCGGCACGACTCCGGGTCGAGCTCGACCTCGAGATCGCCGCCGTGCGACGCGGGCCGCGCCGGATGGGCGCGGTCGGCGGGCAGCTCCAGCTGCTCGGGGGCTCCGCTCAGAGTCTCGCGCCAGTAGTGGAGCTGGCGGGCGGCCAGGCCGCCCGGATCCGAGAGGTCACCGAGCAGCCGCCGCTGCCAAAGCGTGTAGTCGGCGTACTGGACCGGCAGCGGAGTCCAGCCGGGAGCGCCGCCCCTCCGGCGGGCGGCGTAGGCCTCGCCCAGGTCCCTGAGGAACGGCCGGTCCGACCACTCGTCCGTCGTGATGTGGTGCAGCAACAGCACGATGACGTGTTCGTCGGGGCCGGTCTCGGCGATCGTCACGCGCAGCGGCGGCTCGGTGGCCAGGTCGAAGGGCCGGGCGACGGCGTCGCGGACCAGCCGGGCCACTCCCCCGGGCTGCTCGGAAACCTCGGCGGCCGGGATCACCTCGACCACCGGCCGTGCCTCACCGGCCGGAAGCACGCGCTGGTACGGCACGCCCTCGCGTTCGCCGATGAGGGTGCGCAGGGCCTCGTGCCGTTCCATGACGTCGCCGAGCGCGGCGCGGAACGCGGGGACGTCGAGCGCCCCCCGCACCCGGGCGACCAGCGGGAAGTTGTACGCCGCCGAAGCGCCGTCCATCTGCTGCAGCAGCCACAGCCGGCGCTGCGCGAACGACAGCGGCGGCTCGGCCGGCCGGTCGGCGGCGGTCCCGCGGGTCAGCGCGGGGCGGGCCGGCCCGCCGTCCGCACCGGCCCGGACGACCAGCTCGGCGACGGTCGGAGCCTCGAACAGGTCGCGGATCGCGAGCTCGGCGGCGAGTGCCGTGCGCGCCCGGCTGATCAGCCGGGTGGCCAGCAGCGAGTGGCCGCCGAGGTCGAAGAAGCCGTCGTCGATCCCCACCCGGGCGTCGTCGCCGAGACCGAGGACCTCGGCGAACAGCTCGCAGAGGATCCTCTCCTGCGGTGAGCGCGGCGGGCGGCTCCGCGCGGACGCCGTCACCGCCGGCGCGGGCAGCGCGGCGACGTCGAGCTTGCCATTGACCGTCAGCGGCAGCCGCTCGACCGGCATGAGGGCGGCCGGCACCATGTAGTCGGGCAGGCGCGCCTTCAGGTGCGCGCGCAGCGCCGCCGTGAACGCGCCGTCGGCCGAGCCGTCCGCACCACCGGTCGAACCGGTCACACCGTCCGCCGTGTCCGCGAGTTCACCCGGATCGGTCCCCTCGCCCCGGCGGACCACGTAGCCGATGAGGCGCTTGACGGAGCCGGGGCCGGAGCCGTCGGCGATCACCGCGGCGTGGGCCACCTCGGGATGCTCGGACAGGGCGGCCTCGATCTCGCCCGGCTCGACCCGGTAGCCCCGGATCTTGACCTGGTCGTCGGTGCGGCCGAGGAAGTCGAGGTTTCCGTCGGGCGCGCGCCGCACCAGGTCTCCGGTCCGGTACATGCGGGCGCCGGGCACGGCGGCGAACGGGTCGGCGACGAACCGGTCCGCGGTGAGGCCGGGTCGGCGGTGGTAGCCGCGGGCCAGTCCGACGCCGCCGATGTACAGCTCTCCCGGGGTTCCGGGCGGCACCGGCCGCAGCCAGGTGTCGAGCACGTAGGCACGCGTGTTGAAGATCGGCCGCCCGACGGTCGGCGTGACGCTGTCGGCGGTCGCGGCGCCCAGCGTGTTGATGGTGTACTCCGTCGGCCCGTACAGGTTGTACCCGGCCGTTCCCTCTGTCTCGCGCAGGCGGGTCCACACCGTGTCGGCACCGCCTCACCGCCCAGCAGGACCAGCACGGGCCGGTGCCGCCACCCGCCCGCGCCGGCCGCGCCGACCGGATCGTCTGAGCCGCTCGAGCCGCCCGAGTCGTCGCCGGCGTCCGCGGCGTCCGGCCGGTCGTCGCCGGTCAGCAGGCCCTGCTCGATGAGGTGGTGGGCGTACGTGGGCGTGACGTTGACGACGTCGACGCGGTGCCGGTCGCAGTAGGCCACCAGCGCCTCGGCGTCCCGCCTGAGCTCCTCGTCGCAGATGTGCACCTCGTGCCCCTCGACCAGCCACAGGAGTTCCTCCCACGACATGTCGAAGGCGAAGGACACCGTGTGGGCCACCCGCAGCCGCCGCCCGCCGGCCGACGCCACCGCGGGATCGAAGATGGCCTCCCGGTGGTTCAGCTGCATGTTCGTCAGGCCCCAATAAGGCGTGACCACGCCCTTGGGACGCCCGGTCGAGCCGGACGTGTAGATGATGTACGCGGGGTGCTCCATCCGGCCGGGCCGGGTGCGCGCGAACTCCGCCCGCTCGACGCCGGTCAGCGCGCCGGCCGGGACCGCAGCCAGCTCGGCGGCGGTGGCCGGATCGTCGAGCAGCACCGGCCGCGGCACGTTGCCCGGGAGCGACGCGGCGACGGCCGCCGTCGACAGCACGCATGCCGGCGCCGTGTCGGCGAGCATGTGCGCGAGCCGCTCCGCCGGGTGGTCGAGGTCCATCGGCAGGTAGGCGGCGCCGGTACGGAGCACCGCGAACAGCGCCGCGACCATGTCGGCCGACCGCGGCAGGGCCAGCGCCACCACCCGCTCGGGACCGGCGCCGCGGGCCAGCAGCAGCCGCGCGAGCCGGTTGACCCGGGCGTCGAGCTCGGCGTACGTCAAGGTCTGCTCGCCGAAGACGAGCGCCACCGCGTCGGGGGTTCGGGCCGCCTGCGCCTCCAGCAGCTCGGCGACGGTCTCGTCCACCAGCGGCCGCGCGGTGGCGTCGCGCTCGGCGGCGAGCTCCCTGCGTTCGTCCGGCGTACGGAGGTCCAGCTCACCCACCCGCGCCGTGAGGTCGGCGGCCAGCCTCCCGAGCAGGGTCGTGAATCGGGTCAGCAGGGCCGTCGCGGTTCCGGCCCCGATGACGTCGGACCGGTGCGCGAGCATCACCCGCAGCCGCTCGCCGGGGGTCACGACCAGGGTGAGCGGATAGTGCGTGGCGTCCACGCCGCCGACCTCAATGACGCCGTGCCCGTCCCGCAGCTCCGCGAAGGTGTCCTCGCCGCCGACGTTCTGCAGGACGTAGAGCGTGTCGAAGAGCCGGCCGTGCCCGCTCTCGCGCTGGATGTCGCCGAGCCCGAGGTACTCATGCGGCATGAGCTCCGCGCGCTCGGCCTGGATCCGCCGCAGGAGGTCGAGTGCGGTCTCGCGCGGGTCGAGCGTGACGCGTACCGGGACGGTGTTGAGGAACATCCCGATGATCTGGTCGGCGCCGGGCACGGCCGCCGGCCGGCCGCCCACGGCGGTGCCGAAGACCACGTCGGTACGGCCGACGGCGTCCGACAGCACGAGCGCCCAGGCGGCGTTGAGCACGGTGTTGAGGGTGAGCCCGTGCCGACGCGCCTGATCGCGCAGGCGTTCGCCGACCCGCGCCGGAAGCTCGGCCGAGAGGCGCTCGGGAATGGTCGGCTCGAGGCCGCGGTCGGCCGGGTCGACCAGGGTCGGCTCCCGCAGGCCCGACAGCGCGCGGCGCCACGCGTCCGCCGCGAGGGCGGTGTCCTGCTCGTCCAGCCAGGCGAGGTGGTCGCGGTAGGAGCCGGGCCGGGGCAGTCCCCGGTCGTCGCCGTTCCGGTCGTAGAGGGTGATGAGCTGCTCGACGAACAACCGCGCCGACCACCCGTCCCACAACATGAGGTGGTGGGCGACCACGAGCCGGTCGCGTTCCGGGGCCAGCCGGATGAGGATGAGCCGGCACAGCGGTGGGTCGGCCAGGTCGAAGCGCCGGGTGCGGTCCTCGGCCATGATCCGCTCGGCGTGAGCCAGCCGGTCGCCCTCGGGCAGCGAGGTCAGGTCGACGACCTGCAGGGGCGGCTCCGGGTCGGTGCCGATGAACTGCACCGGCCGGGTAAGCCCGTCGCTGGTGAATCCGGCGCGCAGGCCGGCGTTGCGCGCCAGCAGCGTCGCGCACGCCGCGCGCAGCCGGTCGGCGTCGACGCGGTGCGCGAAGTCGAGGGCCACCTGCGCGGTGTAGACGTCGAGGGCGTGCCGGTCGTAGCTGGAGTGGAAGAACAGCCCTTCCTGCAGCGGCGACAGCGGCCAGATGTCCTCGACCGGCACCGGGCTGACGTTCCGTACCCGGTCGAGCTCTTCCTCGGTGAGGGTCACCAGATCGCGGGCCGGCCCGCTCGCACCGGCCGCTCCCAGGCGACCGGAGCCGGCCGGAGACCCCGTGCGGGCCGTCGCGGCGAGCGCCGCCGGGGTCCGCCGCTCGAACACATCGCGCGGGCTGAGGTCGAGGCCGCCGGCACGCGCCCGCCCGGCGACCGTGATGGACAGGATGCTGTCGCCCCCGAGCACGAAGAAGTCCTCGTCGGGACCCACGTCGGCCAGCCCGAGCACATCGGCGTAGATCTCGCAGAGCAGCCGCTCGCGCTCGTCGCCGGGCGCCCGGGTCACCGTGCGCACCGGCGCCGGGGCGGGCAGGGCGTCGCGGTCGATCTTGCCGCTCGGGGTCAGCGGCAGCTCGTCGAGGAGCACGAAGGCGTCCGGCACCATCGGTGCCGGCAGCGACGCCGCCAGTCCGGTCCGCAGCCCGTCGGCGTCGGGCCGCGTCCCGGGCCGCGGTACGACGTAGCCCACGAGCCGCGCCGCACCCGGGCCGTCGTGACGACCGGCCACCGCGGCGGCGGCGACGCCGGGCTCACGGGCGAGCGCCGCCTCGACCTCGCCGAGCTCGATCCGATTGCCGCGGATCTTGACCTGCCGGTCGACCCGCCCGAGGTATTCGAGGACGCCACCGCCGCCCGCCGTACCGTCGGCCGTGCCGTCTGTCGTGCCGTCTGTCAGGTCGGCCGCCCTGCCGTTCGGCTCCGTGCCGGCGCGCCACCGCACCAGGTCCCCGGTGCGGTACATCCGCTCGCCGGGGCCGCCGAACGGGTCGGCGACGAACCTCTCCGCCGTGGCACCTGGCCGGGCGTGGTAGCCGCGCGCCAGCTGGGCACCGGCGATGTACAGCTCGCCGGGCGCTCCGGCGGGCACGGGCCGCAGGCAGTCGTCGAGGACCCGCAGCCGGGTGTTCCACACCGGCCGCCCGATGGGCACGGCCGTCCGGCCGCCCTGGTCGTGCTGCCAGTACGTGACCTGCACCGCCGTCTCGGTCGGCCCGTAGACGTTGTAGAGCGGCACGCCGGTCAGATCGCGCCACCGGTCCGCGACCTCACCGGTCAGGGCGTCTCCGCCGGTGAAGACCCGCCGCAGGTCGGGCAGGCCGTCCACCTCGTCACCCGCCTCGCCCGCGTCTTCGCGGGCGGCGGCCCGCTGGAACGGGGCGAGCATGGACGACACAAGGGTCATCGTGGTGACCCGCTCGTCCCGGACGAGCCGGGCGAGGTACGCGGGGTCGCGGTGCCCGTCGGGGCGGGCCGGCACGACGGCGGCCCCCTCGATGAGCGGCCAGAAGATCTCCAGTATCGAGGGGTCGAAGCCGGCGGACATCTGGTGCAGCACGCGGTCGTCGGCGTCGAGCGGGAAGGTGGCCCGCATCCAGGTGAGCTGGCTCATGATGGCCCGGTGGGCGACCAGCACGCCCTTGGGCCGGCCGGTCGAGCCGGACGTGTAGATGAGATAGGCGGGATGGTTCGGCAGGGCCCGGCCCCCATGCCGGGGGGCGGGTTGTCCGGAGACCGGCTCCCCGGCCGTGGCCGCGTCGGCCCCGGCGTCCAGCAGGAGCCGCGCCGGGCCGCCCTCAGGGAGCCGCGCGGCGGTGTCCGCCGTGGTCACGGCGATGCTCGCCGCCGAGTCGGAGAGCATGAACGCCACCCGGTCGGCGGGATGGTCAACGTCGATGGGCAGATAGGCGGCACCCGCCTTCAGCACGCCGAGGAGCGCGACGATCAGCTCGGCCGAGCGCGGCACGGCGACCGCCACGACGGCCTCGGGGCCCGCGCCGCTCGCTCGCAGGCGCTCGGCGAGCGTCTCCGCCCGCCGGTCCAGCTCGGCATAGGTCACCCGCTCGCCACCGGACACGAGCGCCGTCGCGTTCGGGCACCGGGCGGCCCGGCTCTCGAAGGCGTCGGCCAATGTGGCGTGCGGAACGCGCCGTTCCGCTCCGGTGAGGACGGCCGACTCCAGCCGGCTCTCGTCCGCCGACAGGAGGTCGACGCTCGCGACCGGCCGGTCCGGATCGGCGGCCACCGCGGCCAGGATCCGGGTCAGGCGCTCGGCGATCCGCTCCACGGCGGCGCGGCCGAGCCGTCCGGCGTCGTGCTCGAACCGCAGCCCGAGCCGCCGCCCGGGCAGCACGATCAGCGCGAGGGGGTAGTGGCCGCTGCTGGTGAACTCCTGGCCGGTGATCTCCAGGGTGCCGGTGCGGTCCCGAAGGTCGCCGGCGCTCGCGTAGTTCTCGAAGACGACGAGGGTGTCGAAGAGGTCGACTTGGCCGGTGAGCCGCTGGATCTCCGCCAGCCCGAGGTGCTGGTGGTCGAGCAGCTCGACCTGCTCGGCCTGCAGCCGCTCGAGGGTGGCGCCGAGCGACCCGCCCGGCCGCCACCTCATCCGCACCGGCAGCGTGTTGATGAACAGGCCGACCATCGCCTCGATGCCGTCCACGTCGGCGTCGCGGCCCGAGACCGTGGTGCCGAACACCACGTCGCCGTGGCCGGTGAGCCGGCCCAGCAGAAGCCCCCACGCCCCCTGCACGAGGGTGTTCAGCGTCAGCCCGCGCTCGCGGGCGCGGGCGACCAGCCCGGCGGTGAGCTCCTCGGGCAGGTCGATCCGGATCCGCTCGGGGCGGGCGGTGCGCGCACCGCGCTCTGGACCGGCCGACACCAACCGGGTCGGCCCGTCGAGCCCGGCGAGCGCGGCCCGCCATGCCTCCCGCGCGGCGTCCCGGTCGCGAGACGCCAGCCGGCCGAGGTACTCCCGGTAGGGGGTGACCGGCGGCAACCGCGGCGTCTCCCCGTCCGGGGCGTAGAGCGCGAGCAGTTCCCTGAGCATGATCGGCACCGACCAGCCGTCGGCCACGATGTGGTGGAACACCAGTATCAGGACGTGCCGGTCCGGAGCATGCCGGACCAGGACGCAGCGCAGCAGCGGAGGCCGGCCCAGGTCGAAGGGGCGGGCCCGCTCCTCGGCGGTGAGTGCCTCGAAGCGCTGCGCCCTTGTCGGCTCGTCGCCGCCGGACAGGTCGGCCTCCCGCCACGGGAGGGCGACCGCGTCGGCGGTGAACTGCACGACGCGCCCGTCCGGATGCCGGCGGAAACCGGATCGCAGTGCGTCGTGCCGGGCGAGCAGGGCCTGCGCGGCCCGGCGCAGGGCCGGCGCGTCGACCGGCCCGCGCAGCTCGGCCGTCTGCTGTACGACGTAGACCTCGGCGCCCGACTCGTCGGCCACCGCGTGGTAGAAGAAGCCCTCCTGGAGCGGCGACAATGGCAGCTCGCCTCCGGGGTCCGGCGGGTCCGCGCCCTCGGCCCCGTCCACACCGCGCACGGCGTCGCCGCCGCCACCGCCCGCACCACGGGCGTCGCGCCGTTCGTCGACGGCATCGCCGTGAACGGGACGGTCACCGATCGCCGCGGCGAGTGCGGCGACGGTGCGGTGCCGGAAGACGTCCCCGGGGGTGAGCGACAACCCGGCGTTGCGCGCGCCGATCAGCAGCCGGATCGCGACGATGCTGTCGCCGCCCAGCGCGAAGAAGTCGTCGTCGACCCCGACCCGCGGCAGGCCGAGGACCTCGGCGTACAACGTGCACAGGAGTTCCTCGCGGGCGTCGCGCGGACGCGTCCCCGTGGTGAGCGCGGACAGGTCGGGCGCGGGCAGCGCCCTGCGGTCGAGCTTGCCGCTCGTCGTCACCGGCAGCCGGTCGAGCGGGACGAACGCCGAGGGCACCATGTACTCCGGCAGCCGGTCCAGCGCGTACGACCGCAGGGTCTTCATCAGCGTGCCCACGTCGCGGAACCCGGCGGGCACGTTGGCCAGCGACGACAGGTGCGTCTTCGCCGACGACGCGCGGCCGGGCCGGTACACCTCGTCGTATCCCAGGCCGTACGCCTCGTCGTATCCCCCGCCGTGCGGGTCGCCGTACCCCGCGTCGTCATCACGCACGTATTCGCGGCCACCCGCGTTGTGCTCGGCCGCGCCGTCGTCGCCGGCCCGCATCCCACTGTCGGTGAAGACGCCGTCGGTGAAGACCGCGTCGAGGCGGCCGTCGGCCGATCGGCCCGACCAGGTCACGGCCACCTGGTAGCCGAGTTCGGCACCGAGGTCGTACAGGTCCTCCGGATCGACGGCGGTCCAGGAGACTCCGCCGGACGAGCCGTGGGCATGGTCGTCGGGGATCAGCGCACGCAGCGCTTCGAGGTCCTCCGTCAGCCGCGCGTTCGGCACCTCGGTCAACCGCAGCCGGCCCGGGCGCCGCTCGGTCAGCCACGCGGCCAGCTCGGTCAGCCCGCCGATCCCCTGTGCCCAGCGCAGCACGTGCTCCGGCATCGCCAGATGCGGCCCGCGCCGCCGGCCGGCCGTGCCGGGGCGCTTGCGCAGGACGACGTCGTAGCGGTAGCGGGTCAACTCGTTGTGGTGGCGACCGCGCTTGACGCGCAGGTCGAGACCGTCGATGTCGGCCACGGCGCGCCGCAGGGCCGGGAAGAAGTCCGGGTCGAGCAGGAGTTCGCCCTCCCGGCTCACCGCCTGGTCGACCGCCGAGCGTACGGCGGGGTCGGCGCCCTCGGTCGCTTCGGCATCGCGCCGGCGCAGCTCGACCGCGCTGCGCAGGCACCGCAACAGCCGCAGGTTGCGAACGTCGCCGACGAAGACCGACCCGCCCGGGACGAGCAGCCGCACCGCCTCGCGAAGCACGTCGGCGAGGTAGCCGGCACTCGGGAGGTACTGCGCCACGGAGTTGACGACCACCGTGTCGAAGAACCCGTCCGGCAGGCCGTCGAAGACGTGCGCGGGCTGCGCTCGCAGCTCGACGCGCCCGGTGAGCTCGGGTACCTCGGCCACCTGCCGCCGCAGCGTCTCGATCGCCTCCTCGGACACGTCGGTGCCCCAGTAGGCGTCGCAGCCGGGGGCGACGCGCGACAGGATCAGGCCGCTGCCCACGCCGATCTCGAGCACCCGGCGCGGCCGCAGCGCCGCGATCCGCTCGACGGCGGCGTCGCGCCAGGCCCGCATCTCCTCCAGCGGGATCGGCATGCCGTCGTAGGTGCTGTTCCAGCCGGTGAAGTTCTCGGCGAGGCCCTCCGACCGCGCCGCCGTGTAGAGCAGCTCGTGCAGGCCCTTCCAGGCGCCGACCTGTTCCCGCTCTCGCCGCTCGTCCCGGTCCGGGCCGGATCGCCGGCCCGCCGCCGGCACGATGTAGGCGGTGAGGCGCTTCTCACCCGGCCGGTCCTCGCGTGCCAGCACCGCCGCCTGAGCGACCGAGGAGTGCGCCTCCAGGATCGACTCGATCTCGCCCGGCTCGATGCGATAGCCCCGGATCTTGACCTGGTCGTCGGACCGGCCGATGAACTCCAGCCGCCCGTCCGCCCGCCACCGCACGAGATCGCCCGTACGGTACAGCCGCTCTCCAGGCGTGCCGAACGGATCGGCCACGAACCGCTCGGCGGTCAGCCCCGGCCGGCCGAGATAGCCGCGTGCCAGGCCGAGCCCGCCGAGGTACAGCTCGCCCTCCGTGCCGGCGGGCACCGGTCGCAGGGCGGCGTCGAGCACGTAGACGCGGGTGCCCGGATCGGGCCGCCCGATGGGCACCGACGGGCCGGTCCGCGTGTCGGGGTCGCACTCGCCGAGCGTGGAGTTCACCGTCGCCTCGGTCGGCCCGTACGCGTTGAACATCCGCCGGCCGCGCCCCCAGCGGGCGACGAGTTCCGGCGACACCCGCTCGGTGCCGGCGAGCAGCGTGGCGTGCTCGGGCAGCGCGCAGTCCTCGGGCATCGCCGCCAGCAGCGCCGGAGGCAGGATCATGAAGGTGACGCCGTGCTCACGGGCGTAGTCGGCCAGGGGCGTGCCGGGCACCCGCCGCTCGGACGGGACGACCACAAGGCGCCCGCCGGACAGCAGCCCGAGGCACAGGTCCCAGAAGGCGACGTCGAAGCCGGGCGAGGCGAACTGCAGGATCCGGCTGTCCGGGCCGACGCCGAACCGCTCGGTCTGGGTCGCGACCAGCTTCGCCACGCCGGTGTACGAGAGCACGACGCCTTTGGGCCGCCCGGTGGAGCCGGACGTGTAGATGACGTAGGCGGCGTTGAGCACGCTCAGAGGGCCGAGGCGATCGGCGTCGGCCGGGTCCGCGCCGGGGCGGGCGGCCACCTCGGCGGCGGTCCGCGGGTCGTCGAGGACGAGGCACGGCGTCGCGGTGTCCGGCACGCGCCCCGTCAGCGCGGCGGTGGTGACCAGGCAGGCCGGGCCGGCGTCGGCCAGCATGAAGGCGATGCGTTCCGCCGGGTGGTCGTGGTCGATCGGCAGGTAGGCGCCACCGGCCTTGAGCACGGCCAGCTCCGCGACGGTCATCTGCACCGACCGCGGCAGCGCCAGCGCGACCACGCGCTCCGGTCCGACGCCCCGGCCGATCAGCTCGTGGGCCAGCCGGTTCGCCCGCGCGTTCAGTTCCGCGTACGACAGCTCGGTGTCCTCGAACACCAGCGCCACCGCGTCCGGGTTCCGTTGCACCTGGGTTTCGAACAGCTCCGGCAGGGTCGCCGGGGGCACGCGGCACTCGGTGTCGTTCCAGTCGACGAGGATCCGGTGGAGTTCCTCGCCGGTGAGCGCCCGTCGCCCGCCGGTCATCTCTTCGTCAACGGACACGCTTCGCCTTTCCGACACAGTGCCGATCGAGCACACTTCGCCTGTGGGCATGGTTCATCCACGACCCAGGGACATTTCACCGTTCATCGCGGTCCCGGCGGTGGGGTCGCCGCCGCCGGGACCCCGTGGAGTCAGCTCGCCGGGGCGGTGAGGAGCGGAATGATCTGATCGATGGCGTAGGGCACGCTGAGGACGGTGTTGAACGACAGCGCGGCACCGACGGGCGGGTCCTCGTACGGCGCGAACAGGGCCCGCTTCTCCTTGGCGACCTCGAGGGTGCCGAAGACCTCGTCGGCCTCGACCCGCTTCCGCGCCGTCGGATCGCCGGTGAGGAACACGAGCCGGTCCACGTCCACGAGGTCCAGCCGCTCGGAGCCGATCTCGGCCGCGTACTCCTTGCCGACCGCCTTGGTGACCTTCTCGGGCACGCTGAAGCCCAGGGACGTCATGAACACCACCTTGGGGTCGCTGGGGGCGAAGACCGCGTACTTTCCGGCCTCGTAGGGATCGACGACGGCAGTCGTCTTCCCGGCGAACTCCGGGTACTCCTCGCGCACCTGCGCGAAGCGCTGGTCGATCTTGGTGATCAGCTCGTTCGCGCGGGCCTCCATGCCGAGTGCGCGGCCGGTCATCCGGGTCATCTCCTGCCACGGAGCCGCGTAGTCGTCGTACTTCAGTGGCTGCCCGACCGTCGGCGCGATCCTGCTGAGCGCGTCGTACTGCTCCTTCTTCATCCCCGAGTAGAGCGCGATGATGAGGTCGGGCTCGAGGACGGCGATCTTCTCGATGTTGAAGTTGTCACGCTCCCCGACGATGGTCGGCGGCGAGGCTCCCCAGAGCCCCTGGGTCCACGCCCACTTGCCGTAGGGACGCTCCTTGAACCAGTCGACTGCACCGACCGGCTTGATCCCGAGCGCGAGCACCGCGTCCTGGTCACTGAGGCCGAGCGTCACGACGCGCTTCGCCTGCGCGCTGATCTCGGTCGTGCCGTACTTGTGGTCGATGCGCACCGGGAAGGCGCCCTGACCCTTGGCCGGCTCGGCCCGCGGGGCCGCGTCGTCGTCCCCGCTCCCGCAGGCGGCGAGCACCAGCGACAGCGCCAACACCAACGTCAGGACCAGGATCGGCGGCCGGACGCGCTCGGAGAGCGGTGCAGCAGTGGACATCGGCTTCCCTTCGGAGGTGCGGACCGAGGGCATCCGTCGCCACCACCCGGCGATCGCGACACTAAGGTAAGGCTTGCCTAATTACAAGACCACGCCATCCGCCGGTCGACCCAAGGCTGGCAGGGGGCGCGGACCTATGAGTAAGGTATGCCTAACCTAAAGATCAAGTTGGGGGCGTGATGCTCGACATGGAGCCGCCGGCCGGCGGGCTCACCCAGCGCCCCGAGGCGGCGCCCACCCGAACGCACGCATTGAGACGCCCCATCCTGCTGGTGCTGACGCTCGGGGCGCTCGTGCTTCTGTGCCTGATATCGATCGCGGTGGGCAGCCGCCAGATCCCTCTCGGTGAAGTCGTCGGAACGCTCCTGCACTCGCGCGACACGCAGGCCGACGCGATCGTCTGGGGCGTCCGCGTGCCCCGGACCGCACTGGGGCTGGCCGCCGGCGCCGCGCTCGGCCTGGCGGGCGCGGTGATGCAGGCGCTGACCCGCAATCCGCTCGCGGATCCTGGCCTGATGGGCGTGAGCGCGGGTTCGGCCCTGGGCATCGTCGTGGCGATCGGGGTGCTCGGGATCGCCTCGCTGTACGCCACGATCTGGTTTGCGTTCACGGGGGCGCTCGTCGCGAGCGTCGTGGTGTACGTCCTCGGCGGTCTCGGCCGGGGCGGCACGACCCCGGTCAAGCTCGCGCTGGCCGGTGTCGCCGTCACCTTCATGATGAGCTCGCTCACCGGCGCTCTGGCCCTGATCTCGCCGGAGGCGCTCAACCGCTACCGCTTCTGGTCCGCCGGCTCGCTCGCCGGCCAGGACATGCCGACCATCCTGCGGGTTCTGCCGTTCCTGGCCGTTGGAGCGCTCCTCGCTCTCGCCGCCGGCCCCGCGCTGAACAATCTGTCCCTCGGCGACGACGTCGCCGCCTCGCTCGGCCGGCGGCCCGGGCTGGTCCGTCTCCAGGGACTCCTGGCGGTGACGTTGCTCACCGGCGGGGCCGTGGCGGTCGTGGGACCGATCGTCTTCGTCGGTCTGGTGGTCCCGCACGCGGCCCGGATCATCACCGGGCCGGACCAGCGGTGGCTGCTGCCCTTCTCCATGCTGCTCGCCCCGTGCCTGCTGCTCATGGCCGACATCGCCGGGCGCGTCATCGCCCGGCCCCAGGAGGTTCAGGTCGGCATCGTCGTCGCGTTCGTCGGCGCGCCCTTCTTCATCGCGCTGGTCCGCCGGCGCCGGCTCGCGGAGCTCACCACATGACCGGCCTGATCCCCGGCGTCGAGCTGAGCCGGACGGCCGGCCGCACAGCCGTCCGCATCGCCCGCCCGCCGGTCTCGGGTCTGGTGCGGCCCCGGCTGCTGGTCGTCTGCCTGCTGCTGGCCGCCGCCACGTTCGCCGTCTTCTGCTTCGGGATCGCCACGGGCGACTATCCGCTCGCGCTCTCGGACGTCGTGCCGGCCCTCTGGGGATCGGGCGACGGGGGCACGCTGCTCATCGTCCAGGAGCTGCGCCTGCCGAGGGCGCTGACCGGGCTGCTGGTCGGCGCCGCCTTCGGCGTCTCGGGCGCGCTGTTCCAGACGATGACCCGCAACCCGCTGGCCAGTCCCGACATGATCGGGATCACGGCGGGGGCGGGCACGGCCGTCGTCGCGGGACTCGTCCTCGGCTTCGGCACCGGACTCGGTACCCAGACGCTCGGGCTGTCGGGCGCGCTCATCACCGCGCTGCTGATCTACGTACTGGCCTGGAAGCGCGGCACCACCGGCTACCGCATCATCCTGGTCGGCATCGGGGTGTCCTGGCTGTTCACCAGCACGACCGAGTACCTCATCGCGCGGGCGAGACTGTACGAGGCGCAAGAGGCGCTGGGCTGGCTCTTCGGCGACCTGGGCAACCGGAACTGGGGTCATGTGCGGCCGCTCGCGCTGACCATGGCCGTGCTGTTGCCGGCCGCCCTCCTGCTGAGCCGCTGGACGCGCACGCTGCAACTCGGCGACGAGGTAGCCGTCGGGCTCGGCATACCGGTGCAGCGGGCCCGGCTGGCCCTGCTGCTCACCGGCGTCGGGCTGGTCGCGTTCGGCACCGCGGCCGCCGGCCCGATCGCCTTCGTTGCCCTCGTCGCCCCGCAGATCGCCTTGCGCCTGGCCCGTACGGCCTGGCCTCCGCTGACCGCCTCGGCCCTCACGGGCGCCCTGATCGTGCTGGTCGGCGACCTGATCGGGCGGCGGCTCATCACCGACATGGAGCTGCCGGTCGGTGTCGTCACCGGCGTGCTCGGCGCACCGTTCCTGCTCTGGCTGCTCGCCAGGGCCAACCGCACCGGTTCAGGAGGCTGAAAGTGACATCGGAGTCGCCGAACGGCACGGCACCCCCGCGGGAAGCCCCCGAGTTGCGGGCCGGCGGGCTGCGCCTGGCCTACGGCGACCGGGTGGTCGTCGACGGCCTCGACCTGACGGTCCCGCCCGGCCGGATCAGCGTCATCGTGGGCGCGAACGCGTGCGGCAAATCCACCCTCCTGCGGGCACTGGCCCGGCTGCTCACCCCCCGTACGGGCACGGTGCACCTGGACGGCCGTTCGATCCACTCCATGCCGACCCGGCGGGTGGCGCAGCAACTGGGGATCCTGCCGCAGGCGCCGATCGCCCCAAAAGGGCTCACCGTCATCGACCTGGTCGGCCAGGGACGGGCACCGCACCAGTCGTGGTGGCGCCAGTGGTCGTCGGCCGACGAGCAGGCGGTGACCGAGGCACTGAAGGCGACCGCGATGCTCGACCAGGCGCGCCGTCCGGTCGACGAGCTCTCCGGCGGACAGCGCCAGCGGGCCTGGATCGCGATGGCCGTCGCCCAGGGCACGCCGGTGCTGCTCCTCGACGAGCCGACGACGTTCCTCGACCTGGCCCACCAGATCGACGTCCTCGACCTCGTCGTCGACCTGAACCGGCGGGAGAACCGCACGATCGTGATGGTCCTGCACGACCTGAACCAGGCGTGCCGCTACGCCGACCACGTCATCGCGATGAAGGAGGGCCGTGTCGTGGCGGCCGGCGACCCCGCCGAGGTGATCGACGCGGAGTTGGTCGAGGAGGTCTTCGACCTGCGCTGCCAGGTCGTCACCGACCCGGTCAGCGGCACCCCCCTGGTCATCCCGATGGGGCGCCACCACTCCGAGCGGTCGGCCGGGGCCGCGCGGTGACCTGAGCGCCGCGCTCCGAACCGGCCGCGCTTCGAATCGGCCGCGGCCCTGCCCCGGCCGGACGTGACGGCGTCGGGTGCGGGGCCGCGGCCGGTTCAGCGCGACATCGCGTACGGCGGTGGGGCGGCGGTCGAGCGCCCGGCGATCGAGCCGACGATCTCACCGGCCCGGACGGCGGTGTTGGAGAGCAGCGTCGAGGTGAGCCCGTGCGTGTGCTCGGTGGCGCCCTGAAGGTAGATGCCGCAGCGTACGTCGCCGGTGGTGGCCACCCGGTAGTCGCGCTCGACGCGCAGGCCGCCCTCGGCGCGCGTGCGGCAGTGCTCCCCCACCTCGCCCAGCAGGGCCAGCGGGTCTCCGGGCCGATAGCCGGTCGCGTAGACGAGGAGGTCGGCGTCGAGGACGGTGCGCGCGCCGGTGGGCAGGAACTCGACCGTGGCGCGGACGCCGGCCGGACGGGTGTCGAGATCGACGACACGCGAGGCGTTGAGGATGCGCAGCCGCTCGGCGCCGAGCACCTTCTCCTGGTAGACGCGGCGGTAGAGCTCGTCGATGAGCTCGAGGTCGACCACCGAGTAGTTGGTCGAGCCGTGGTAGGCCAGCAGCATCCGCTTGACCTCCTCGGGCGCGGCGTAATAGTGCTCGACCGCCTCGGGGTCGAAGATGCGGTTGGCGAAGGAGCTGTCGTCGGCGGGCGTGTAGCCGTACTTGGTGAAGACGGCGCACACCTCCGCGGCCGGGAAGGTGCTGTGCAGATGCTCGGTGACCTCCGCGGCGCTCTGCCCGGCCCCGACCACGAGGACGCGCTGCGGCTCGGTCAGCTCGGGCAGCCGGGTGAGCAGCTCGTGACTGTGCCAGACCTGCTCCCCGGCCACCACGCCGGGCGGTAGCACCGGATCGAGCCCGGCCGCGATGACGAGGTTGCGGGTCCGGCACGTCGTCAGCTCCGTGCCGGATCGCGCTCGCCCGGTCTGGCCGGCGCCTCCCCCGCGACGGACGACGACGTCGAGGTACTCGATCGTCCCGTCCACGGTGACCGGGCTGGCCGAGACCACCTCGGAGTCGTACCGCACCTGGTCGATGAAGCGGCTCGCGGCCCACTCCAGGTAGTCGTGGAACTCGACCCTGGAGGGGAACATCGTCTTGTGGTTGATGAAGTCGACCAGCCTGCCCTTGGCTTGCAGGTACGACAGGAACCCGAACCCGCTCGCCGGGTTGCGCATGGTGACCAGGTCCTTGAGGAACGACACCTGCATGGTCGTGCCCTCGATGAGCATGCCGCGGTGCCAGCCGAACGCCGGTTGCTTCTCGAAGAACACCGCGTCGATCGTCTCGTCCGCCTCTGCGTTGTGCTCGCGCAGCGCGATCGCGAGGGCCAGGTTCGAGGGGCCGAAGCCGATCCCGACCAGGTCATGGACATGCGGTTCCGAGACGGACATGTGCGCCCTTTCGAAAAGGTCGGGCCGAAGCAGCTCGCGACTATTTAGGTAAGGCTCACCTAACCAAGGCTAGCCTTACGTCACCCAACCATCGGGGTCGAAACGTGTCAAGAACGTTCCGCGCGGCTCAACCGAGGCCCGCCCGGTCGTGGACGAGGTCACCGCCGACGAGCGTCGCCAGCACCTCGATGTCCGCGATGCGCGACACCTCGGCCTTCCTCGGGTCGTCGGCGAGCACGACCAGATCGGCGAGCTTGCCCGCCGTCACACTGCCCAGCACGTCGTCGCGGCGGCAGGCGTACGCGCCTCCCCGCGTGTAGGCGGCCAGCGCCTCGTCCACGGCGACGCGTTCGCCGGGGCCGACGGCCCGGCCGCCGGACGAGAGCCGCTCGGCCATGAACTGGACGGCGCGGAGCGGCGCACCAGTGGCGACCGGCCGGTCGGAGCTGCCGGCCACGGTCATGCCGCGGTCGAGGAAGGAACGCCCGCGGTACATCCACGGCGCCCGGTGCGCGCCCATCACCTCGGCGTAGTCGTCGCCGTAGGCCCACAGGAAGCTGGGCTGGATCACCGGTATGACCCCGGCCGCGGCCAGCCGGTCGAGCTGGTCCGGGCGGACGAGCCCGCAGTGCTCGATACGGTGCCGCGCGTCCGGCCTGCGCCGCCTGCGCTGGGCCTCCTCGACGGCGTCGAGGGCGAGGTCGACGGCGCGGTCGCCGATCGCGTGGACGGCGAGCTGCCAACCCGCGAGGTGCCCGTCGACGATGAGCGCGGCGAGCGCCTCGGGCTCGTCCTGCAGCTGTCCCGTTCCGCCGACCCGCTCGTACGGGTTGGTCAGCGCGGCCGTCCGCGCCATCATCCCGCCGTCGAGGAAGACCTTGAGCGCGCCGATCGACAGGCGGTCGTCGCCGAGCCCGGTGCGGACACCGAGGTCGATCGAGCGGGGCGTCCCATCCGCCGGATGTGCGCCGGCCGGCCGCAGGAATTCGGCGGCGACCATCAGCTGCATCCTGATCGGCAGCCGTTCCTCCTCGGCCATTCGCTGGTAGACCGCCACCTCGACGGGGCTGTGCCCGACCAGCCCGCCGCCGACTCCCGCCTCCGCGCACATGGTCACCCCCTCGGCCAGGCACCGCCGGGCGCTGTACGCGATGGCCTCGTCGAGTTCGTCGGCCGAGTACGGCAGCCGCAGCCGGCGCGCGGCGGTCTGGGCGCCTTCGGACAGCCCGCCGGTCGGACGGCCGCCGGCGTCCACCTCAACGCCGGGGTTGCCCAGAGCCTCCTCGGGCAGCAGGTCGAGCACGGCACCGTTGACCACACATGCGTGACCGGAGAGGTCCTGTACGTACACCGGCCGGCCCGCGGCGACCAGGTCGAGGTCGGCGGCGGTCAGCGGGCGCTCCAGCCGCCGGTGGTCATAGCCCGACGCCTCCAGCCAGCCGTCGCCCGCGCCGCGGCGCGCGGCCCGCCCGATCGTGTCGAGTACCTGCTCGACCCGCTCGCAACCGGAGACGTCCACCGTCCGGGCGGCCAGTCCCTCCCACGCGAGGTGGGTGTGGGCGTCGATGAAGCCGGGGAGTACGGTCGCGCCGTCCAGATCGACGACCCGCGCCGCCCGCAGGCCCGCCACCTCGTCGTCGAGCCCGGCGATCCGGCCGCGCCAGATTCCGATCGTGCTCGCGAACGGACGGGCGGGGTCCATCGTGACGACCCGGCCCCCTTCCAGCCTCAGGTCGAGTATCACGGGAGCCTCTCGTCGGAGGGACATGAGCACCGTTCGGGCATTGCCTAGTTAGGTTAGCCTTGCTTTACTTCTCAGGGCCATGTCTCAAGGTCATGCTCAAGGCCATGTCCACGTGAGAGGGAGAATCATGCGGGTCGTCATGTTCGGTTACCAGACCTGGGGGCATCGCACGCTTCAGGCGCTGCTCGCATCGGAACACGAGGTCGCCCTGGCCGTCACGCATCCGAAGAGCGACCACGCCTACGAGAGGATCTGGAGCGACTCCGTGGCCGACCTGGCCGAGGAGCACGGCGTCCCGGTCATCCTGCGCGACCGGCCCGACGACGAGGAACTGCTGCACCGCCTCAAGGCGGCCGAGCCGGACATCATCGTGGCGACCAACTGGCGCACGTGGATCCCGCCGCACGTCTTCGACCTGCCGCCGCACGGCACGCTCAACGTCCACGACTCGTTGCTGCCCGCCTACGCCGGGTTCTCACCGCTCATCTGGGCGCTCATCAACGGTGAGAGCGAGGTCGGCGTCACCGCGCACATCATGACCGAGGAACTCGACGCCGGCGACATCGTCCTCCAGCGCACCGTCCCGGTCGGGCCCACCGACACCGCGACCGACCTGTTCCACAAGACGATCGAGCTGTTCGGCCCGATCACGGTCGACGGGCTCGACCTGATCGCCTCGGGCCGTACCGACTGGATCCCGCAGGACCGATCGAAGGCCGGCTTCTTCCACAAGCGGTCGATCGAGGACAGCCGCATCGACTGGACCTGGCCGGCGCGCGACATCGCCAACCTGGTCCGCGCGCAGTCCGACCCCTACCCCAACGCCTTCACCTTCCACCGGGGTGAGCGCGTCCGGATCCTGTCCGCGTCCACGTCGAAGGGCCGGTACGGCGGCACGCCCGGCCGGATCTTCATCAAGGAGGGCGACGGAGTCGTCATCGTCGCCGGTGCCGACGCCCGGCACGGGCGCAATCCGGGCCTGCTCATCGAGCGGGTCCGGACCGACGACGGCATCGAGTTCCCCGCCGGGGAGTTCTTCAAGACCATGGGCGGTTACCTCACCGGTCGGCCCTGAGCACCGGCCGAACGGTACCCCCGGCTTGCGCGCGAGCGTCCGGGGGGCCAATGTGAGAACGGAGATGACCGCCGCTCCCGCGACGCCCGGCGTCGAGCTGGGCCCGCTGCTCGCCGTGGTGCTGATCCTGCTGGCGGTGGGTGCCGCGCTGCTCGTACGGCTCGGTTCGCTCGGGGACGCCCGCGAGGTGCTCGTGGCGGCGGGGCGGGCCACGGTGCAGCTCGCACTGGTGTCCCTACTGATCACCGCGGTGCTGAGCAGCGTGGGGTGGACCTCGGCTTTCATCACCCTCATGGTGCTGGTCGCGTCGGCCACGGCCGGTCGCCGCGTGACCGGATCGGCCCTGCGCGGCCGGTGGGTCCTGGTCCCGATCGCGGCGGGAGTGGCACCGGTACTCGGGTTGCTCCTCGGCACGGGGGTCATGCCCGCACGCCCTGTCTCGGTGCTGCCGATCGCCGGAATCCTCATCGGCGGGGCGATGACCGCGACCGCGCTCGCCGGACGGCGGGCCCTCGACGAGCTGCGGACCCGGCACGGGGAGTACGAGGCGGCGCTGGCCATCGGCCTGATGCCCCGGGACGCCGCGCTGGAGGTGTGCCGCCCCGCCGCCGCGCTCGCCCTCGTCCCCGCCCTCGACCAGACGCGCACCGTCGGGCTGGTGACGCTGCCCGGCGCGTTCGTCGGCGTGCTGCTGGGCGGCGCCGACCCGGGGCAGGCCGGCGCGATCCAGTTGCTCGTGCTCATCGGCCTGCTGACGGTCGAGGCCGTCGCCGTCCTGGTCACCGTCGAGCTCGTGGCGGCCGGCCGCCTGCTCAGACCAGGCCGGTGATCGTCGAGATTCCGCCCGGCACCCACGCATTGCGCCGAAGGTAGATCTTTGTCAAGAATGTTCTATTTACGGGCTATCTGCCCTTAAAGTCCCGTTCCATGCGTTTTGTTCTCTTCATCACGGTTCTCGCTGCGGCGATCACGGGTGTGGCCTCCCCCTCCTGGGCCATCACCAACGGCTCCCCCGATCGCTCCGGTCACCCACAGGTGGGGGCCCTCATCGGCGATCAGTCCAACGATGACGGCACCTGGGCCTACTGCACCGGCACGCTGATCTCGCCGACGGTCTTCGTCACCGCCGCCCATTGCGGATCAGGCCAGAAGACCGCCCGGGTCTCCTTCGCCCACCGCTACAAGCCTGGGGCCAAGGTCCACACCGGGCGCTACGTGCCCAACGAGCGGTACGACTCCGAGTCGCACGACCACGACATCGCGGTGATCGTCTTCAGCTCCCCGATCCCCGGCATCCGGCCCGCCAGACTGCCCGCCGCGGGCCTGCTCAACGGCCTCAAGGCCAGCGGCGAGCTGAAGACGACGGACTTCACTCCGGTGGGATACGGCGCCCAGACCTCGGTCGACGGCGCTGACGGCCAGTTCACCTACACCGACACCCGCCGCCGCACGTCCATCTCCTTCAAGGCCCTCACCCGCCTGTGGCTCGAGCTGTCTCCAGACGGGTCCGGCCGCGAGGGCGGCACCTGCTACGGCGACTCGGGCGGCCCGAACTTCCTCGGCGGAGTTTCTTCGGACCTGCTCGTGGCCACGACGGTCAGCGGAGCGGACGACGCCTGCGCGTCGACCAACTACGACTACCGCCTGGACACGCCCTCGGCCCGAAAGTTCCTCGGCAGGTTCGTCACGCTCCCCTGAGTCAGGGCACGCCGCTGGGTCAGGGCGAACTGCAGGGTCAGGGCAGGCCGCACAGCCGCAGCACGGCCGTGGTGGCGGCCGCCGCGATGACCACCACCGGGAACGGCGCCCGTCGGAGCGCGAGGAACCCACCGGCCAGCACCCCGGCCGGCCTCGCCCAGCCGGCGAGGCCGTGCCCCTCGGTGAGCGCCGCGGTGGCCACCAGGGGCCGTTATGGCCAGGCCCTACGACAGGGCGCCCGGCGAGGAACCGTTTGCCACGAGCAGGTCCGCGGGCGTACGGGGGTCGGGCGCGTCGGCCGCGAGCACGCCGTGGGCGCGCAGCACCCGCCCGACGACGGGCCCCCAGGCCGGGCGGAGCCGGGCGGCCGCCAGCAGCGACTCGTCGGTGAGCAGTTCCGCGGCCGGGCCGGTGTGCAGGACACCGCCGGCGAGGACGGCGGCGTCCTGGGCCCAGCGGTGAGCGAGGTCGACGTCGTGGGTCGACGCCACGATCGTCGTGCCCTCGGCCTGCAGGCGGGCCAGGGTCATGAGCAGTGCCTCCACACCCGCCGGGTCCAGGCCCGCCGTGGGCTCGTCGAGCACCAGCACGGCGGGGCGCAGGGCAAGCGCGCCCGCGATCGCGACCCTCTTGCGCTGGCCGAACGAGAGCAGATGGGTGGGCCGGTCGGCCAGTACGGTGATCTCCATTGCGCTCAGCGCGTCGGCGACCCGGCCGTGCACCTCGGCGGCGGCCAGGCCGAGGTTGACCGGGCCGAACGAGACGTCCTGCCGGACGTCGGCGGCGAAGAGCTGGTCGTCGGGATCCTGCAGGACGAGCTGCACGTTGGTGCGCAGTTCGGTCAGCCCGGCACGATGGTAGGACACGGGCACCCCGCGCAACCGGATCTCACCGTGCGACGGGCGCAGCCCGCCGCACAGCAGCCGGAGCAGGGTCGTCTTGCCGACACCGTTGGGGCCGAGCACGGCGAGTGCCCGGCCGGGCCGGATCTCCAGGGTCAGGTCGCGGAAGACCGGCGCCGACCCCTCGTACGAATAACCCAGGTCGTGGGCGCTGAGCACGGGCGTCACCCTCTCTCCAGGGTGAGCGTGGCCACGACGGCCAGCAGCCCGGGCAGCGGAGCGACGGCGAGAAAGCGGGTGCGCAGGGGAATCTCCTTGATGGCGACGGTGAGGGCGCCCGTGTAGCCGCGCCCGGCCAGGCCGACCTCGAGCCGGCGGGCCCGGTCGAACGAACGGACGAAGACCGCCGAGCCGAGCCCGCCGAGCGAGCGCCAGGTCGCGCTGATCGACCGGTGACCGAGCCGGCCGGCCTGGGCGGTCCGGATCGTACGGGTGGTGTCGAGGACGACGAAGAGCATGCGGTAGATCAGCAGGGCCACCTCGACCAGGACCGCGGGGACGCCGACGCGGATGAGCCGGGGCAGCGCGTCGGCGACGGGCGTGGTGCTCGCGAACAGCAACTGGCACAGCAGCGCGGCGACACAGCGGGCGACCACGTCGGCCATCCTGCGGGCGCCGTCGGGAGCCCAGCCGATCCCGTCCGCGCTGATCGTGATCAGGAATGTCAGCGACCCGGTGAGCGCGAACGACACCGGCGTACGGGCCGCCCGCAGCAGCATGCCGGGTGGCACCCGGGCCCAGCCGAGGGCGACGGCGAGCGTGATGGCCGCGGTGATCGGAGCTCCGGGCCAGGGCGGCAGCGAGACTGCGCAGATGAGCAGCGTTCCGGCCAGCAGCGCCTTGGCGGCGGGGTGGTGCCGCCGCCAAGGGCTGCGATAGGCGGCCGCGTCGATGGCGAGCACTAGTCGCCCGCGGCGGGCGGCTCCGTCGGCGGCCGCATCGGCGGCGTCCGTGACGGCGTCGCGGTCGAGGTCGGGGCCGAGGGACCCGGCTGGACCGAGGGGCCCGAGCCGGGACGCTCTGCCGACACGGCCGCCGGGGCGAGCCTGCGCCGGGTACGGACGACGCCGAAGTAGTAGCCGAGCACACCCGCCCCGACCGCGGCCTGGAGTGCGAAGAGCGCCGACTCGATCTCACCGGACGGCGGTTCGTACAGGGAGCTGAACCATGGCTCGTAGTGCGGGGCGTTCTCGGTGATCGCCGTCTCGGCCTGGCCGTCGGATCCGGTGAACGGCTCCTCCTTTCCGTCGCCGGAGCCGAGGACGAGCGGCGCGACGGCCAGCGCCGCGACGGCCAGCAGGAGCATCAGGTTGACGGTGGTGGACCGCTTCATGCCGGCACCTGCTCTTTCGTGGCGACGTCCTTCTGACGCAGGACGCCGAGACGCAGCAGGTCCTCGGCGGCCGAGCTCCGCAGCAGCCGGACGACGAGCACCGTCAGCAGCCCTTCGCTGATCGCGAGCGGAATCTGGGTGACGGCGAAGATGCCGCCGAACTTCGCCAGCGCACCGGCGAAGCCGCTCTCCTGGTCGGGGAAGGCCAGCGCCAGCTGCACCGAGGTCACGCAGTACGTCGTCAGATCCGCGACGAAGGCACCGGCGAAGACCGCCGGGAGCAGTCCGAAGCCTCGGCACGCGCGGTAGACCGCGTAGCCGGCCCATGGCCCGACGATCGCCATCGAGAACGCGTTGGCGCCGAGCGTGGTCAGCCCGCCGTGCGCGAGCAGCAGAGCCTGGAACAGCAGAGTGATGGTGCCCAGCACGGTCATGATGGGCGGCCGGAACAGGATCGCGCCCAGTCCCGTCCCGGTTGGGTGCGAGCAGCTCCCGGTGACCGACGGGATCTTCAGTGCCGACAAGACGAAGCAGAACGCCCCGGAGGCACCGAGCAGCAGCTTGGCCTCGGGGTTCTCCCGGACCTCCCGGCCCAGTCTGATGACGCCATGGACGATGAACGGAGCGGCCGCCGCGGTCCACGCGACGGCGTGCAGGGGAGGCAGATAACCCTCGGCAATGTGCACAGGTGGCACCGGACCTTTCCAACACCTCGTGGACGATGGTCAAGTGCCGTGGCCGGTCTCCTGGCTGAGGGTTCGCCCTCCCGCCCGCCTTCCCAGACGCGACGTGCGCCCAGTGGCTCCCCGTGAGGGGGTGGCCGGGAGGAACCCGATCACAGTGGCGAGGGCCGCTCCGGACTCACACCGGTCTTCCCGATCACCACGGCGCGCACAGCCTAGGACCACTCCCACATATCTGCAAGACTGCGCAGGTATAGGGCTTTATGTCTGGCACGATGGAGCCGTGCATCTCGTTCCCGCTGAACGTGCCCACCGCAACACCATCGACGACCACAGGGTGTGCGACGCCATCGCCGGTATCGGTGAACCCACCCGGGTCGCGGGCTGGGCGCGCCGATTCGGCCTGCTCTCCGAACCCGGCCGGCTCACCCTGTTGCTGGCCGTACACGCCGCCGGCCCGATCAGCGTGACCGACCTGGCGATCGCCACCGGTATGTCGGACACCTCGGTGTCCCAGGCACTCCGGGTGCTGCGTACCGCCGGTGCGGTCGAGGCGCACCGGGACGGCCGGGTGATCCGGTACCGGCTGAGCGATCCGCAGGTGCACGACCTCCTGCACCGGCTGAGCCCCTGCCCCGCCACCACGTCCCACTGACCTGCCGGCCCTGAGGGGCTCAGCGGCCCGGTCTCGTCGGATCCACCCACCAGCGCGCCTTGTAGATGTGCGAGCCGTGCAGGGTGAGGGCGTCTCCTCGCCGGTTCAGCGTCGCGGTGTCGGTGCACCAGGTGCACAGGTTCCGGTGCTGCACCCGTGCCGTGAGGACCTGCCCGGAGCGCCGGTCGTCTCCGACGCTCTTGACCCCACCGACGCTGATCCGATCAGCGCCTGGGTAGTCCCGCAGGAAGATGCCCTTCGACGCGGAGTACTGATAGACGCCGCTCTCCGTAGTGATCCACAGCCGGTCCGGCGTGGCCGCCACCGGATGCAGGTCGTGTCCCCCTGGTGTGGGCAGCCGAGCCCGCCGTACCTCGGTGAGCTCGGGCCGCGCGGGCGTGCCGCCGAGCCTCAGCGCCACCAGTTCGTCACCGCCGAGCGCCCACAGCAGCCGGGCGTCGTCGTCCCAGAAGACGCCGTGGCCGCCGGTGAGCGGGAATTCGACGTAGGAATCGGATCGTGGTCCCTGCGAGGCCGTGTAGACGCGAAGCCAATTGCCACGGCTGGCGATGAGCGCCGCATTGCCGTCCGGCAGCAGTTCGATGCTGTGCAGATTGCTCTGCCGGCCCACGTCCGTCGCCCAATAGGGCCCGGCGTCGTCCGGGAAGGGCACGATCGCGGCCAGTCCGCGCGAGTCGACGGCGAGCAGATGAGGCCTTCCGTCGAGGTGCCGCAACTTGGCGTCCGAGGGGGCACCCCAGGCGGCCACCAGGTCACCGAGTCCATTCGCCTCGGTGGGCCGCCAGCGCCACAGCACCTTCGTCTCCTGCCAGCTCCGCCGGTCGGAATCGAGCAGGAGAATCTGGTCGGTGGCCTGCTCGGTCACCACGATCTTCTCGCCGCTGATCCCCGACGCCGCGTCCGCCGCCGTCACCGCTCCGGCGAAGAGCACCGCGGCGCACGTCAGCCCGGTCGCGCGGGCGAGGAGCCGGAGCCGGGTGAAAGGGTGGCGCACATCTCCTCCATCGCTCTGTACGGACTGTCGAGCACAACTGAAGGAGGCGGGCCGCACCCCCGGACATTGCGATTGATCTTCCGCTGACGAAGACACATTTCACGTCGGCCGGCGCACGCCCGTGGGAACCGTTACGCGGCAGGTACCGGCACGGGGTCGCTTGCGGACGGGTTGAGGCGGGCGAACCCTTCCTGCCGCTGGTAGGGAAAGTAGGGATAGGGCGCCGTCACGGCGCTCGCCGCGTCGAGTCTCGCGATCTGGTCGGAGGTGAGCGTCCAGCCGACGGCGCCGAGGTTCTGGCGGAGTTGCTCTTCGTTGCGGGCGCCGATGATGACCGATGAGACGGTCGGGCGCCGCAGCAGCCAGTTGATCGCGATCTGCGGGATCGCCTTGCCGGTCTCGGCCGCGATCTCGTCGAGGGCGTCCACCACCGTGAACAGGTGCTCGTCGTCGACGGGCGGGCCGTAGTCGGCGGTCTGATGGAGGCGGCTCTGGGCCGGCAGCGGTCGGCCGCGGCGCACTTTGCCGGTGAGCCGGCCCCAGCCGAGCGGGCTCCAGACGAGAGCGCCGACGCCCTGATCGAGCCCGAGCGGCATCAGCTCCCACTCGTAGTCGCGGCCGACCAGCGAGTAGTAGACTTGGTGCGCGACGTACCGCGGATGGCCGTTGTCGTCCGCGGTGGCCAGCGACTTCATCAGGTGCCAGCCCGAGAAGTTGGAGACGCCGACGTAGCGCACCTTCCCCGCCCGCACCAGAGCGTCGAGCGTGGACAGTACCTCCTCGATCGGAGTGCCGGCGTCGAAGGCGTGCAACTGCAGCAGGTCGATGTAGTCGGTGCCGAGCCGGCGCAGCGCGTCCTCGCACGCCTTGATCAGACGTGAGCGTGAAGAACCCGCGTCGTTGGGGCCGTCGCCCATCGGCAGGCTGGTCTTGGTGGACAGGATCACCTCGTCGCGGCGGCCCCGGACTGCCTCCCCCAGCACCTGCTCGGACGCACCGGCCGAGTAGACGTCGGCGGTGTCGAACATGGTGACGCCGGCCTCCAGGCAGATGTCCACGAGGCGGCGGGCCTGGCGCGCGTCGGTGTCGCCCCAGGCGCCGAACAGCTCTCCCCGGCCGCCGAAGGTGCCGGTGCCGAAGCTCAGCGCGGGAACCTTGAGCCCGGATGCACCCAATCGTCTGTACTCCATCGTCGATCCCCTTTGATGACCCGTTCTCGACCGTGGGCGAATCACCCACACTCACAGCTAACGGCACTACAGTTCCGTTTAACTGCCAGTGCCGACGGTACCATGAGAAGTGGCAAATGGAACTGGAGGCCCGTTTTGAGTGCTGAGGGCGCACAGCCGGGAACGGTTCGACCCGGGGGGCGCACCGCGCGGGTACGAGCCACGGTGCTGCGGGCGGTCGGCGACATCCTGGCGGAGCGGGGCTTCGCCCACCTGGACCTGTCCGATGTCGCGCGCCGCGCGGACGTGGGCAAGACGACCGTCTACCGCCGTTGGGGATCGGTGACGGCCCTGGTCGCCGACCTGCTGATGGACATGGCCGAGCAGTCATCGCCGCGCGCGCGGACGGGGTCGCTGCTCGGCGACCTCAAGGCCAACGCCCGGCTCGTGCAGCGGACACTGACCGACCCGCGCCAGGGGCCACTGTTCAAGGCCGTGATCGCGGCCGCCACGTGCGACGCTCGCACGGCCGAGGCCCTGCACCACTTCTATGACATCCGCATCCGGGAGTGGGCGCCCTGCGTGCGGCAGGCCGTCGACCGGGGTGAACTGCCCGAGGGCACCGATGCCCACGAGGTGATCCGCGCCGTCTCGGCCCCTCTCTACTACCGCCTGCTGGCCAGCGGCGATCCCCTCGACGAAGCCGCCGCGGACCGCGCCGCCGAAGCCGCCGCGGCCGCCGCGAAGGCCGGCGCGTACGTCAAGGACCGGAAAGATGAAAAGATCGAGCGAGACGCGTAAGCCGACAAGGCGAGCGCGGTGACCGCACTCGTGGGCAAGTACCACGACGAGGGCGCCGAACGCGGTCGGTCCCACCGCGTGGTCGTCGCCGTCCATCCCAGTGTCAAGCCCGAGCCGGCCCAGCGCGATACCGCCGCCGGGCCTGAAGCCGCGGGTTCCTGAGCCCTTCTCCCGAGCGTGTGGAGTCGCGCGGATCGACAGTTTCCGGGCTCCGGCGATGACCTTACCCATGCCCCCCTAAAGGCGTACCACCGGGTGGCTCGGTAAGATCCCGCCTTGACCGCCGGTGTCATTGTGACGTCACGCCACAGGAGCGGCGAGGGCGCCAATTGCCGACGCCATCGGGCGATCGGAGCCGGCAACGCTATTTGCGGCGATTGCGCGCCGCCGAGGGCATCCGCTGCCGAGCGCGCGCGGTCAACATGGCCACGACATGGTGTGGATCGGCCGGTCAGACCACGACGCCGATCGGCTCTCGGACCTCACGACTCCTGCGGATGGCAGTCGTCCGGCGCTCGATCCCATTACCCTATGCTGAGGCGGGGCCGCCGAGAAAGGAACGTGCAGTGGCGACTAAAGTTATCATGGTGGACGATTTCGATGGCTATGACGGCGAAGACGTCGCCAAACGGGACTTCGAGATCGCTGCGACCAAGTACACTATTGATCTCGGCGATGAGAATTTTAAGAAGCTGCAAGAGGTGCTAGACGCCCTCGCGCCGTATCTCGAGAAAGCAGCAGAGGTCAAGCAGGCGGGCCGGGCCCGCAAGAGCTCGACCGACGTTGGCCCGCGCGTGCGCGGCTACTCCAACAGTGATGTTCGCGAGTGGGCCGGCCGTGAGGGCGTCGAGGTCAGCGCACGCGGCAAGATCGCCGATGAGGTCTACGAGAAGTTCATAGCCGCTCATCCGGATGCCAAGCCGGGAGACTGACCGGCTACCAGGCTTGGGAGGAACACTTTCATGGCACAGAGAACGGTCGTCGAGCTGCTCGACGACATCGACGGCAAAGCCGCCGACGAGACGGTGACGTTCTCGATCGACGGCGTCACCTACGAGATCGACCTGAGCGCGAAGAACGCGGACAAGCTCCGCAACAACTTCACGCCCTTCGTGGAGAAGGCGCGCAAAGCGGGCGGGCGCCAGGTCGGCCGCTCCGGCCGGGGCACCACCACGCGGACCACGCACACCCGTGAGCGCTCCGCGGACATCCGGGCCTGGGCGAAGCAGCACGGCATCACGGTGAACGACCGCGGCCGGATTCCCGCCCAGGTCGTCGCCGCCTACGAGGCCAACGACCCGAGCAAGGCCAAGGACGGCGGCAAGAAGGTCCCGCAGACCAGGTTCCAGGGCGCCTGACCGCTTCGTCGTCCTCGGTCGCCAGGCCGCGAACACCGAAAGCCGCGAACAATCGTACGATCACGCCAACGAACACGGTCGTGGTCGTACGATTGTTCGCCGCGTTTCGGCCCAAGATCCTGCGCCACGTGCCCCGCGAAAGAGCTGACGCGACACCGCGGCCTTCCGGACCGGACGTCACCTCATCCGAGATGGCCGTCGACCGGCAGTACCGGAGCGTCCACCGGAACCGTCTGGGGGTACTTCAGCCCGGCACCGGTGTTGAGCACGACGACCTGGTCATCCGCGCCGATCCAGCCCGAGGCGCGCAGCCTGCGCGCCGCCGTGAACGCGGCCGCCCCCTCCGGGCAGACGAAGGCGCCCTCCAGGGCGGCGACCTTCCGCAGGTCGGCGAGCAGTTCGTCGTCGCTCACGCTGATCGCGGTGCCCGAGGTCTCGGCCAGCGCCTCCAGGATGAGGAAGTCCCCGATCGCCTTGGGCACGTTGATGCCGAACGCGACCGTGCGCGAGTCGGGCCAGAACGTGCTCTCCCGTTCCCCGAGCTCGAAGGCGCGTACGATCGGCGCGCAGCCCTCGGCCTGCACCGCGACCAGCCGGGGCAGCGGCCCGCTGATCCAGCCCAGCTCGAGAAGCTCGTTCAGCGCCTTGTGGATCCCGATCAGCCCGACGCCGCCGCCCGTGGGGTAGATGATCACGTCGGGCAGCCGCCAGCCGAGCTGCTCGGCGATCTCCAGGCCCATCGTCTTCTTGCCCTCGATGCGGTAGGGCTCCTTGAGCGTCGAGGCGTCGAACACCTGGCCGCCCGCATGGGCCACGAGTTCCCCGACGATCCGCCCGGCGTCGCTGATGAGGCCGTCGACCAGGTGCAGGTCGGCGCCCGCGGCCACGCACTCGCGGCGAGTGATCTCTGGGGCGTCCACCGGCATGACGATCGTCGCGGCCAGCCCGGCCCGCGCGCCGTACACCGACCAGGCCGCTCCGGCGTTGCCGTTCGTCGGCATCGCCAGCCGCTTGATCCCGAGTTCGGCCGCGCGTGAGACGCCGACCGCCGCGCCGCGCGCCTTGAACGAACCCGTGGGGACCAGCCCCTCGTCCTTCATCAGCAGCCGGGGCAGCCCGATGCTCTCGCCGTACCGGGCCATCGGCAGCAGCGGTGTCATGCCCTCGCCGAGGGTGGTCACCGCGTCCGCGCGGCGCACCGGGAGCAGTTCGTGGTAGCGCCACAGGTCCGCCGGCCGGGCGGTGAGGTCGGCCGGGCGCACCGCGGATCGGGCCGCCGCGAGGTCATAGCGCGCGAGCAACGGGGATCCGCACGCCTCGCACAGGTTCTGCGGTCGGTCCGCGTCGTGGCCGGTCCCGCACCGTCCGCACTCGAGATGGGACAGGTGGCTGAAACTCACCGGTGCTCCTTTCCGCAAAGGGTTCCGCCGTCGGCTCGGACGCTCACGTTCTCATGTCCACGGCGACCATCGGGCCCGCCTGGCCGAAAGCAGGCAATTCAGACCGGAAAAGTATACGAACCGCCCGAGGCAGGGCGATCGGGTTACGTACGTTTCAGGTCGGGCGGTCGTGACCTCTACTACCTCGTCCACCCGGTCAGCTGAGTTCGGCGGTCGTGAGAAGGCGGAGCTGGGCGTTCACCCAGGCATCGGCCATCCGGCCGGTGTCATCGCCGCCGAGTACCGCGCCGAGCTCGGTGAGGAGACCGGCGGCGGTACGCAGACCTGCCTTGTCCAGCTCGGACACGGACTGCCCGATGCGGGCGTGGAAACCGGCCGGGACATGCCGCAGTCCGCGGTGCGCGGCCTCGGCGCAGGTGGCGAGAGCGGTCTCCAGCGCGCTGCTCAGGGGGTCCGCCCGCTGCTCGGTGCGGGCCATCAGCGCGGCATCGCCGTCGCCGGGCGCCAGGTCGGGCGAGGCGACGCCGTCGGCGGTCATGACCGCGATCGGGTCCAATTCGACCGTCCCGCGGACACGGCGTACGGATCCGCTGAGGTAGAGCGGGTCCCCGTGCTCCCCGCTCAGCGCCGAGGCCAGGCGGTCCAGCGCTCCCGGGCAGTACGGGTTGTACGCGGCGGACATGACCGCCGTCGTCCCCGCCTGATCGGCGATCACCGCCTCCAGCCGCTGGCCGCCCGGGTCGTAACCGATGTCCCTGACCTCGGCGATCTCGATGACCCGGACGAGCTCGGCCTCGACCCGTGGCCGGATGAGGCGCGGCGGGAGCGCACCGAGCATCGCGCCGAGCGCCCGCAGGTCCCGTACGAGCACCGTGTCGGGCAGGTGCTCCCAGGCCGCGCCCAGCGGAGTGATCGTCGATTTCGCCACCCGGCCGGCCGCCAGCCGCACGACGCGGCTGGCGCTGCGGGAGGCGGTCTCGGAGACGATGTTGGCGGCGGCGAACTCGCGGAGGGCCGAGCCGGCGATCCGGCGCGTGGCGAGGTCGTGGCCGGTCACGATCTCTCCGTCGGCGACCTCCCAGGCGCGCTTCAGCACCAAGACGATCCCGGAGCCGGCGTGGGCGAGGTAGACCCCCACTGAACGCCGCGCGTCGGTGCCGCCGACGCGACAGCCGAGGGAGACGAGCCGGACCCGGCGCAACGGACTCTCGGTGGACTCATCGGTGCCCAGCACCTGCGAGCGCGGGCTGCCGCCCTCGTGCCGGCCGGCCCTGTGCCGGGCATGGACCTCGGTGAGCAGCTCCGCGAAGCGTCCGGGGTCGTAGCCGGCGTCGCGCTCCCGGTATGCGGTCAGTTGCCCGGCGAGGTCGTCCAGGGCGGCGGCGGGCCAGTGCAGGCCGTTTCCGGTGAGCTCGCGCCCGGCCCGGATCAGTGCGGTGGCCACCACCGGACCGGCGTGCATGGCGCCGTCGAGCAGCACCTGGTCCACGATGCTCAACGCGGCCTCGAGACCGGAGCCCACCGTGGCCCGGTCGGCCCCGCCTCCCACGTCGATCCGGACGTCCGCACCGAACGCCCCCAGTTCGTCCGCCGCCCGGAAGGACCACACGGCGAGTGCGATGACCTCGCCGCGGATCGCGGCGATGGCGTCGGTATGCACGTAGCCGAGCTCTCCCGGCACGAGGAACCGGACCGTGCAGGTCGGCAGCTCCACGGACGCGACCGGGTCGGCGGCGGTGGGCCGGTGGATCCGCGCCGCGTAGCCCGCCCGGTGGGTGCGCCGGGCGGCGGCGACCGCGCGTTCGCCCAGAACGCCGGCCAACGCGTCGTCGTCGAAGGCTCCGGGCGACCAGTCCGGCGGGGCGACGCCGATCGCCTGCGCGGGCGAAGCCGGAGCGGCGACCTCCGCCAGGGGCTTCGGAGCGGTGCCCTCCATGGGCTCCGTGGATTCCATGGGCGCTGTGGGCTGCGCCTGCGCCGCCTGGCGCTGGTAGGCCAGGATCAGGCCTATCTGGTGGCGGCATACACCGGTGGCCGCACACGTGCAGGACGCACCGTCGAGGCCTGCCCTCGCCGGCAGCGTCGTCTCGACGTCATCGGGGAACCTTCCTCGGACAGTGCCGTTCTCGCCGTGCTCCACCTCCGGCGCGGCCCCCGCGTCGAGTTCCTTGGCCGCACGCTTGACCAGGCCCCGGTTGGCGAGTGCGGCGAGCGCGTCCGGAGTCAGGGCGAGCAGGTCGCCGCGGGTCGGGATCATCGGCCGATCCGTTCGGCGACGAAGGCGGCCAGCTGTCCGGGAGTCATCGCGCCGACGTGCGCGCCGACGTCGGCCAGGCGCTGCGCCATGTCGCGGTCGTAGGAGGGGGTGGCGTCCTCGTCGAGCGCGGCGAGTCCGAGAACCTGCGTGCCCTGCTGCACCATCTGGCGTACTGCGGCGACGAGCCGGTATTCGTCGCCGCCCTCGTAGAAGTCGGTGACGACCGCGACGATCGCCCGGCGCGGGTTCTCGATCAGTCCGGCGCCGTAGTCGACCGCCC
This sequence comes from Actinomadura alba, assembly GCF_014323705.1. Classification (GTDB taxonomy): domain Bacteria; phylum Actinomycetota; class Actinomycetes; order Streptosporangiales; family Streptosporangiaceae; genus Actinomadura_C; species Actinomadura_C alba. The sequence continues at coordinate 17,704 of NZ_JABVEC010000015.1, read as the reverse complement.
GCGCGATATTGGTGCCGCCGCCGAGCTGGACCTTGAGCAGCAGCTCGACCGGGTCGGTGACGTCGGAGGTGAGGTCGACGACGTCGGTGTCGAACGCGATGAGGTGGGTCTTGAGCCCGGGCAGTCCCCACAGGCAGGCGGCGGTCACGGCGGAGTGGATGACCGAGCCGACCATGGAGCCGGACTGGTCGACGAGCAGAATCAGCTGCCACTGGTCGAGGTGCCGCCGCGTGCGGGACATGAACCGGGGATGCTCGATGTAGACCCGTTTCTCCTCGGGCCGGTAGTGGGCGAGGTTGGCCCGGATGGTGCCGTGGAAGTCGAAGTTGCGCGCCTGACGCATCCGGCTCGGCCGCCGGGACCGGGTGCCGTGGAACGCCTGCCGGACCTCGGTGGCCATCCTCCGCATCAGCTCGCGCACGACCTCTTCGACGATGCGCCGCGCGAGGGCGAGCACCTGCGGGTTCATCAGATGCTTGGTGCGCAGCACGGCGCGCAACAGCGTCGGGTTGGGCTCGATCCGTTCCAGGACGGCGGGGTCGGTGACCACCTCGTGGATCTCGTAGCGCTCGACGGCGTCGCGTTCGAGCCGTTCGATGGTCTCTTTGGGGAACAGGCGGTGCACGTCGTCGAGCCAGTCGACGGTGGTGAGCGCCGACGGTCCGTCCCCGCCCTGGCGGTCACCGGAACGCAGGATGCCACCGCGCCGTACGCCCCGGCGCTCCAGGTCGGGATCGCGGCCGTACAGCCAGCCCAGCGCGGCGTCCCGGTCCGCGGCGTCGCCGGTCAGGGGACCGGTGCACCCCTCGGCGGGCGCGCCCAGGATGAGCCGCCAGCGTTCGAGCCCCGGATCCGGCGTCGTCATGCCGGATCCCTCCGTGGCACGAGGCCCTCCGCGACGAGCAGCCGTTCCACATTCGCCTCCAATGCCTTCGCCTTAGCGATCATCAAGGGATCGGCTGCGGTCCGCAGCAGGGCCCGTGCCGAGCCGCGCAGTCCCCGCCGGTCCAGCAGCCGGCCGGCGATGATCTCACGCTCGCGCGGCGGGAAGAACTCGAACGCCTGCCGCAGTGCGGGCAGCGCCACCAGGAAGTCGTCCTCGGCCAGCGCGACGATCATCTCGTCCAGCACGCCGAGAACGCCCGCTCCGTCGGAGCTCTCGACGGCCAGCACCTCGTCTCTGGCCAGGGCGAACAGCCCTGCGAGCCAGTCACCGAGGGTGTGCGGCCCGGCCGCGCCACGTACCGCCCGCACCGGGTCGACCACGGTGCCCAGCGACCAGCCGAGCCCGAACGCAGCGCCGCGCAGGTCCGGCGGCGCGGCGGCGTTGGCACTGATCCGCCCGGCGACGGCGAGCGCGGCCTCCCGGTCCAGGCCGAGCGGCGCGGCGGCGTGCAGCAGCGCATCCCGGGTCGCGGCGAGCGCGTGCAGCCGCGTCAGGTCCGCGGGCGCGGGACCGCCGCGGATCCCCTCGACCAGCCACAGCACGCGCGTGACACATCCCTCGATGACCGTGCCGAACAGCGTGCTGCGAGCGGTTCCCAGTAGCTCGTCATGGCGCCACAGGCCGAGGACGGTGCTGAGAACCCGGCCGAGGTCGCCCACGTCGACGGCGCCCGCGATGCCTGCGGCGATGGTCTCGGCGATCCGACCGGACACGTCCACGCAGCCGCACAGCGCGGCGTCGAACAGCACGGTGGCGAGCCGTCCGGCGGCGGAGCCCGCCTCGGTCGCCCGTTCGTCGAGCGCGGCGGCCGCGGCGTCGCCGAGGGTGGCGCCGTACGCGCCCGCCTCGATCAGCGCCGGTAGCCGGTGGTCGCCGAACGACAGCGTCCACCTCTCCTCCAGTACCGGCTCCGCGGCCGTGGCCGGGCCGGACTCGCGTTCGACACCGGGAATCCGCAGGACCCGCAACCGGTGCAGGGCGCGGCTGCGGCGCAGGCCCCGCTCGTCGGTGAGCCGCACGGTGACGGTACCCGCCTGGTCGAGCTTCAGGCGTTCGAGCTCTGTGGCGACGTCGTGAACGAGCGGCGGCGCCGGTGTGCCGGGATGCAGCCGGCCGACGCGGTCTCCGCTCAAGGCGGTGACCATCTCGTTCACCGCCGGGTGTGCGCCGGGGGCGAGCGGCCCCCGGGCGGTCCACGGCAGCGGCTGATCCAGGTCGTCGGTCACCAGGGCAGCGACGAGTCCGTCGAGGAGATCGGTGCGCGCCGGGCGGTGGTGGCCGCGCAGCCGGGCGAGCCCTTCGGTGAGCGTGCGCGCGGCGATCAGATCCGCGGTGGAGACGACCTGCCGGCGTTCGCGCAGCCGGGTCACGACGGTCTCGGTGAGCGCCGAGGCGGCCTGCTCCGGACCGCCCTCCCACAGCCGCTGGTAGTACTCGGGCGACGGCATGCCCGACTGGTAGCCGGTGAACGAGTCCAGCCGCTGGAAGGAGTAGGGCACGAGGAAGCTTCCGCCGGCCGCGCCCTCGGGGGGGCGCGGCACCTCGGGCCATCCGGTTCCGTGTGGTGCCGGGCCGGAGTCCTCCTGCCCGGCGAGGGCCTGGAGCGCCGGGCGGTGGAAGCCACCGGTCACCACCACGACCGGCCGGTCCCCCGCGTCGGCGGCGGCCGCCCGGATCCATCGCGCCATGTAGGCCTCGCGGGCGGCGTCGTCCGGCCCCGCCGACGATTCCCCGCGCACCAGGTCGAAGTAGGCCGCCAGCCTCTCCTCAAGGCCCTCGTCGTCCGCGACCTCGAACAGGTGGTCCCAGAGGGTGTCGGTGTTGTCGACGGCGAACGATCGGCAGAGCCGCCGCGTGACCTCGGCGTAGCGTTCCTCGGCGTCGGCGTAGCGGTTGCGCCGGTCCGCGAACGCGGGGTGCCAGGCGGGCAGGTCGATGAACCGCAGTTCGGCGCCGTACGCCCGGCCAGTGGTGAGGGCGACCCACTCGGGGGAGTACGCGCAGAACGGCGACCACGACGCGTGTACGCGGGTCTCGTCCCGGTAGTGGCTGAAGATCGCCACCGGCAGGTCGTGGCCGAGCAGCAGCTCGTCCAGCCGGTCGCCGAAGTCGGCGGGCCCTTCCACCAGCACATACGCCGGGCGCAACGCCTCGATGGTCTGCCCGACCAGCCGGGCGCAGGCGGGACTGTGGTGCCGGACCCCGATGAACGTGACATTTTTGCCCCGACCAACCAACCCCGACCGACCTCCCGCCATCAGCCGGGCAGAAGGTTACGGGCGGCGTGCAGCGCCTTCCACTGCGCACCGTCGCGGCGCCGTGCCTGCTGCTCCAGATAGCGGCGCAGCCGGGCGAGGTCGTCGGGGTTGTCCTTCGCGGCGGTTCCGGCCAGGCACTCGACGATGTCGGCGGGTGCGCCCGCCTCTCCGCGCAGGAACCAGCCGCGAATGCCGACGGCATGCGCGACCGAGACCGCCTCGGCCGTGCTCATCACCGTCGACAGCCGGTCCATCGCCTGGCCGCTCCCCGTCATCCCGGTGCGCAGCTCCCGGAACGTCGTGACCAGAACCTCCAGCACGTCCCGGCGCGGCGGGACCCCGACGCCCGACCGTTCGAGCAACGTGGTGGCCTCGGCCTCGACCAGGCCCAGTTCGGTGGCGAAGTCGGCGATGGGGAACACGGTCTCGAAGTTGAACCGGCGCTTGAGCGCGGCACTCATCTCGTTGACGCCGCGGTCACGGGTGTTGGCGGTCGCGATGACGTTGAAGCCCTCACGGGCGAACACCATCGCGTCCGGACCGGTCAGCTCCGGGACGGCCAGCACCCGGTCGGACAGCGGGGACAGCAGCGAGTCCTGTACCTCCAGCGGGCAACGGGTGATCTCCTCGAACCGTACGGCCCTGCCCTCGGCCATGCCCCGCAGCAGCGGCGCTGGCACCAGGGACCGGGTGGACGGCCCCTCGGAGACCAGGAGCGCGTAGTTCCACGAGTACTTGATCTGGTCTTCGGTGGTCGCCGCGCCGCCCTGGATGGTCAGCGTGGAGTCACCGCTGACGGCTGCAGCGATCAGCTCCGACAGCAGCGACTTGGCGGTGCCCGGTTCGCCGACCAGCATCAGGCCCCGGCTGGTGGCCAGGGTGACCAGCGCCCGGTCGATCAGCGACGGGTCGCCCACGAACTTGCGGCGGACGCCCAGGGCGTCGTCGCCGACGATGAACCGGCGGGCCGCCTCCATGCTCAGCGCCCATCCGGGCGGCCGGGGCCCGGTGTCGGCCTCCCGCAGCCGGTCCAGCTCCTCGGCGAACCGCACCTCGGCGGGGGGCCGCTGCACCATCTCTTCAGTGGTCTTCTCAGTCATCGTCTTTTCTTCCAGGTACGGGGTCAGACCGCGGGCTGTGCCGGCTCGGTGAGCACCTCGGACACGGTCACGGGATCCGGCTCACCAAGCGCGATGCTGGGGGCCTCCACCAGGATCCGCGGAACTCGATGCTCGCCTCGGTCATCGGGCGTCCACGCCGCCGGTCAGGCTGGTCAGGTCGGCGAGGATCTCGGAGGCGGTCGCCGGGTCGAGGTCACCGAAGCGGAACGAGGAACCGTGGCGTGCCGAGAAGTCCACGGCATGGTCGGTGAGCCAGATGCGGTCGAGCTTCTGCACGGGAACCTGATCCGGAGAGCCGAGCCCGAAGCCCGGGTCCAAGTCGATCATGATGCGGCGGTTCCCGGGAAGCTCACGGGAGATCCAGTCCCGTCCGCCATCCGGCGACCCGCCGCTCTCCCAGCCACGCCGATCCAGCCCAAGGATCTTCCCGAACGACGCATCGCGCCCCTCGAACCGAGTGAGCCTGTCGATGCGGGATTCCTGCTCGGTGAGCGCGTACACCCGCCTGCCGATCTGGGGAAATGGCTGTAGGACCTCGTAGTCCTCCAGCGTCCGCGACCAACCGGGGATGTCGTCGCCCAGATCGAGTGGGTGCGCGATGCCGACCTTCGCCGACTCGGGCAGGGTCAGCACGTCATCCTCGACATCGGCGAGGGTGCGGTCCTCGGCCAGCCGGAACGCCGTCGTCTTGCCGCCCTCCTCGCTCAGCCATACCAGCCGCCGCGCGATGTGCCAGACCAGAGGATGCTCCGCGAACAACATCCGGAACTCGGCGGGCGCCCACCGCCGCCGCATCACCATCGCCGACTCCAGCCGCCGAACCGTGTCCTCGGCGACCGTCTTGACATCCTTCTTCAACCCGGAAAACCGCTTGTACGCCGCGGTGGCCGACTCGTCGTCCTCAGCGCCCGGCTTCGGCAACGCCTTGAGCAGCCTGCCGTCCTCATCCGTCACGTACGGCCGAAGCTGCTCGTCGAAGCCCACGTGGAAGCGGCGCGGACCGTAGTCGAGAATCATGCTCCCGTCGGAATCCAACCCGAAGTCCGGAACGAGTCGGTCGGCGAGCCGCTCGGGGCTCAGCTCCAATGCGGCGGCGATCTGCTCGATCTTCTCCTGCGCCCGGGTCTTGAGCCCCTTGAACTTCGCCTTCTGCGCGATGCCGTGCAGGTGCATCAACGCCACGTCGGTCCCGATCGCGGCGAGGACGTCCACCCCGTCCACCGCCTTCCGGTGCGCGCCCTTTCCAGGCCACGCCCGGATCACCTCGGTGAGCCGGCGCACCGTCTCGTCATCGCCGAGCCGGCCGAGCTGAGTCAGCGCCCACCCGTTCTTGGGCGGCCCGCCCTGCTGTTCCCAGCGCTCGAACAACGCCCAGCCGAAACCGGCCAGCGAGACCGGATCGCACACCTCACGGATCACCTCGATGCCCGCGTAGACCTCACCCGGCTTCGACATCGCCAGCATGGTGAGCACGTGCCCGGTCGCCGCGGTCGGCAGCGCCTTCTTGCGACCACGCAACAAGATCTGCGGGAGCAGGACCGGATCCAGCCAATCTTCGATCCTCGGCACCCTGGCCGGAAGTATCTCCAGCGGGTCGGTCGCCAGCAGCGCTTCGATCCCACCTCCCGCCTCGTCACCGAGGTCCCGCGCGGCCGCCACGATCTCATCGGCACCGATCTTGGAAGCCAGCAGGCGCAGCGCTTCCTCCGCCTGTCTCCGCTCCGTGCCCACCGTGCCCAAGGCGGCGGGGAACAACATCCGCGCGGCGTCCGCACCATGCCGCCCGAACCACGCGATCGCCGCCTGCCTGACCGACTTGAGCCGGAGCCAGCCGGCCATCAGTCCCGCGATCTCCGCATTGAGGCACGGCAGCAACAGCGGGGCAGCGTCGGCCGGGTAATATCTCTCGATCCACGACATCACCGGAAGCGCGTCCGTTCCGAACCGGCCCACGATCGACTTCAGCGACGGAACGTCGCTGATCTCGTAGCGGAAACGGTCCCATTCGGCGAGCAGCGGCCGAACCAGGCGCTCGGGGCCCTGCGTCAGCAGGCGCGGGTCCCAACACCAAGGGACACGACCGTCCCGAAAACACGTGATCGCCTCTTCCCAGTCGGTGACCTCGGGAAGCAGCGGCCACCGTCGAGAGACGTGCGAGGCGGCCCATGCCTCTCGCTCGTCCGGAGCCCAGCGCATCCGCTGGTCACCGGGCGGTGTGAGGCCCGCGATGACGACCGGCTTTCTCGCCTTCCGCTTGCGGGTCCACGGAGGCTCCACCAGCAACCGGGGCAACGCGTCCGCCGGCGACTCCTCCACCCGCGCGTCAGCCGCCAAGACCGACTCGATGGCCGCACGGGCCTCATCCGGAAGACCAGGCAGCATCGCGGCGGTCAACTCCGGGTTGGCCCGAACATGATCGTTAAGTGGCTCGGTGGCGCCCGCCGCGGCCAGCAACCTCAACGCCCGCGCCGGGAACCTCCTCATCGCCGTGGTCAACGCGGGCTTGACGTACTTCTGGTCGATCCGATCCACCAGCGCCTGGAAGGCCTCATCGAAGGGCAGATGGGCGATCACCTCGAGCACCCGCCTGCGCTCGTCGCTGTCGAGGAGATCCTCATCGAGGGTCTGGACGAACGGAGGGAGGGCGACCGGGCCCGCGCCATCGGCCAGCGTGACGAGCAGGCCCATGGAGCAGTCGTTCCGCGGGCGCATCACCGTCCACGCGCTGAGCTGGTCCGCGGTGCTGAACGCATGAGATACCAGCCACCAGGGCTCCTCGGCGACCCGACCGGTGACGGCCCCGCCCGTGACCAGACGGGTGGCACGGCACTCGTCCAGCCAGTCCTGCCGCGTCGGCACCAGGTACGACACGATCACCTGCTGCACGGGACTCCGGCGGTGACCCGCGAGCCGATCGACCGCCTCCCGATACTCCCGGTCGTCGACCGCGGCCAAGAGGGTGCGCGTCCGCCGTAGGGTCTCGCGCCACACGTCGCTGTCCGCGACGTAGCCGTGCCGGCTCCGAGTCGCCTCCCAGCCGCCGACGCCGCTCCGAGTAGCCAAGATCACGCCGAGTTCCACCAGCGCGCACGCGGCGAACGCCGGCCCGTGCTCGACGATCCAGGAATCCACGAACGCGGTCATCTCACGGGCGGGCAGGACCCATCGCTCGTGCGTCCTCAGCGCCGTAAACACCACGCTCGCCGCCGCACGCTCCGGGCTTGCCTCGGCGGTCAGCTGCCGTCGTAGCTTGGCCAGCTCAGAATCATCGCCGAGCCGAATCGGATCGCCTCCGGCTCGCGCCTGTTCCACGAGCTTCCGCGCGATCTCGCCCGCGGTCTTGTCGACCTCGACCCGTGGCCCGGGAAGACCACCGTGCCGGGGATGCAAATGCCGCAGCAGCGAGTCCGGAAATACCAGGGTGTCCTCGTCCGGCAACGCGGGAAGTCGATCGGTCATGCCGCCACACCGTAACGGAGCGCTACGACAAACACCCGCAAACGACACGGTTCAGACTGCCGACTCGGCCAGCTCGGTGAGGTCGGTGAGGATCTCGGAGGCGGTCACCGGGTCCAGCTCGCCGAACGCGTACGGGCCGACGCGGTCCGGGTCGTAGTCACCCGGCTGCGCACCGAGCCAGACGTGCTCGAGCCGCTGCTCGGGGAGCATCTGGACATGGCCGGCCTGAATTCCCGGGTCCAGGCTGATCACAATGTGCAGGCCGCCTGGGGTCTCTCGGGAGATCCAGCATTCGACGCCGCCGTCCAGTGGTTCGCCGCGCCGCCAGCCGCGCCGTTCCAGCCCGAGGACCTTGCCGAACGGCACGGTGAGCCCCTCGAAGCGGTGCAGCCGGCCGCCCCGGGCTTCCTCGTCGGTGAGCGTGTCCACCGGCCGGCCGAGCTGCGGGAACGGCTGCAGGATCTCGTAGTCGGCGAACACCTCCACCCAGGCGGCGAGTTCCTCGCCCAGGTCCAGCGGATGTGCGATGCCGATCGACGCCGACTCCGGAAGGGTCAGGACAACGTCGCCGGCGTCGGCGAACGTGCGGTCCTCAGCCACCCGGAACGCTGTGACCTTGCCACCGTCCTCGCTCAGCCACACCAGCCGCCGCGCGATGTGCCACAGCAGCGGATGTGCGACGAACAGGATCTGGAACTCCGCCGCCGTCCACCGCCGCCGCGCCACCATGGCCGACTCCAGCCTGCGGATCTGGTCGCCCGCCGCCGCCCGGACATCCTTCTTCAACGCGGCGAACCGCTTGTACGCCGCATGTGCCGGCTCATCGTCGTCCTTGACGCCCGGCCTCGGCAGTGCCTTGAGACGCCTGCCCCGCCCATCGTTCACGTACGGCCTGAGCTGCTCATCGAAACCCACGACGAAGCGCCGGGAACCGTAGTCGAGAGTGAGACCGCCCTCGGGGCCCAGCCCGAAGTCCGGCACGAGGCGGTCGGCGAGCTGTTCGGGGGTGAGCTCGAGCTCCCGGGCGACCTCCTCGATCTTCTCCTGCGCCCGCGCCTTGACGCCCTTGAACTTCACCTTCTGCGAGATGCCGTACGATGCGTCAACGCCACATCGGTCCCAATGGCGGCCAGCACCTCCAGCCCGTCCACCGCCTTCTTGTGGCCCCCCTCCCCCGGCCACGCCCGGATCACCGGGGTCAACCGCCGCACCGTCTCATCGTCCCCCAGCAGGCCGAGCTGGGTCAGCGCCCACCCGTCCTTGGCCGGAGCACCATGGGCCCGCCACTGCAGGAACACCACCCACGCGAACTCGGCCAGCGACTCCGGATCGCACAACTCCCGGACGACCTCGACCCCCGCGTACGCCTCGCCGGGCTTCGACATCGCCAGCGTGGTGATCACATGTTCGGTCGCGGCGACCGGCAGCGCCAGGTCACCACCGCGCAGCAGCACCTGGGGCATCAGGCCCGGCTCCAGCCAGTCCGCCGCCTTCGGCGGTCTGGCCGGGAGGATGTCCAGCGGATCGGTCGCCAGCAGCGCCTCGATCGCCCCCGCGGCCGCCTCTCCGTTCGCCGCTGCCGCTGCCGCAGCCGCCACGATCCTCTCGGCACCGGCCTTCGCCGCGATGAGCCGCAGTGCGCCCTCGGCCTGGCGGCGCTCCTTCGAGAGCTTGCCGAGCGCGGCGGGGAACAAGAGCCTTGCCGCATCGACGCCGTGCCGGTCGAACCACGCGATCGCGATCGTCCGTGCCGACTTCAGCCGGGCCAGCCAGCCGGCCATCAGCGCGGCCACCTCGGCGTCCAGGAACGGAAGCAGGACGCTCCCCTGGGAGGCCGGCTGCGTCCTGGCGGCCTCCAGCGCGTGCGGCAGCGCCTCGAGCTCGTACCGGGCGACGAGCGCCTTCATCCACTCGACGGCGAACCACCAGCTTCTGGGCCGCCAGTCCGCGAGCAACGGGCGGACCAGATCCTCAGGGCCGTGGTTGAACAGCTTGAACGCCACGTACTGGTTGGAGGGTCTCTTCTGGAAGGCCGCAAGGTCCCTTTCCAGCTCCGACCGGTCCGCGGAGGCCACATAGCCTCTGCCGTCGGCCCTGGCCCACTCCTCCCGCTCACCCGGCGTCCACCTCAGGGCCCGCTCGACGCCGGCCGGATCGCCGGGCATGACAAGCGGTTTGTGCGCCTTGCGCTTTTGGGTCCACGGCGGCTCGACCAGCAGCCGCGGAAGGGCGTCCGCGGAAGCGTCCGCGACCCTGGCGCGCTGGACTGCCTCGATGACCGTACGCGCCACGTCGGGAAGCCTCGGAACCACCGCGGCGGTGAGCTCGGGCTCGTCCAGCAGATGCCTGGTCAGCAACTCCTTCGCCAAGACGGCCGACTTCGACCCGCTCGCCGCCACTGACGGCAACACGCGGAGCGCACGCACCGGGAAACGCCGTGCCATCGCCCGCATCGCGGGCAGGACGTACGCCTTGTCGAGCCGGGTGGCCATGAGCCTGAACGCCTCATCGCCAGGGAGCGCCCCGAGCACTTCGAGGAGCACCTGGCCAGTTCCCTCGCTGAGCCCCTCGTCGAAAGCACCGGCCAGGACCGGTGCGATGGCCGGCCCCACACCCTCGGCCACCGTGGCGAGCAACTCCAGGGAATGTTCCCCCCTCGCCAACCGCGCCCACCCACCGAGCCGCGCGAGCTGCTCGGCGGATCCCAGAGCACACCAGAGCATCGTGGCGTCGTGCGTTTCAGAATATTGGGCGCGGCGCGGCGGCTCGGCACAGCATTCCGCCACCCAGTCCTGCCGGGTCGGCACCAGGAACGACACCACGATCCGCTGCAGCGGAGTCCGCCGGTGATCCGCCAACCGGCCGACCGCCTCCGCGTAGTCCCGCTCGTTCGCGGCGGCCAGCAGAGCACGCAGCCGCCGCCCGGCCGATGCCCCCACCACCCCGTGCCATCCGCTGTGCCTGACGAGGTGGGGGAAGTCCTTTCGCCTCAGATCAAGGTCGACAGTGATCCCACCGAGCTCTGCGAACGCACACGCGGCGAAGGCGAGCCCATGCTCGACGACCCAGGCGTCCACCCACTTCTCCAAGGGGAGACAGGGCTGTGTGGCCTTGGAGTCGATCTTGCGGAGCACTGCGGCACCGAGCGGATTCGCCTCACCACTCAAGTGGTCACGTGCCCGCCGGACGAGCTCCCGCTCACTGCCTTCGTGATCGAGGACCGTCTCGAGGAAGGGACGGATGGTCTGGACACGCCTCCGCACCCGCGCGGGGGCGAGATCCTTGATCTTGATCTCGGAGACCGGAACGCCGCCGCGCCGCGGGTACAACCGCTCACGCCACGAGTCCGGGATGACCAGGGCGGTCTCATCGCGATTCATCGGGCGGACTCGGCCAGCTCGGTGAGGTCGGTGAGGATCTCGGAGGCGGTCACCGGGTCCAGTTCCCCGAACGCGTACGGGCTGACGCGGCTCGGGAAGTAGTCATACGGCTGGTCGCCGAGCCAGATGTGCTCGAGCCGCTGCTCGGGGTCCATGTCCACGTTACCGACCTGAATCCCCGGATCCAGGTTGATCACGACGTACCGGCCGCCGGGGACCTCGCGGGAGATCCAGCGCTCAGTGCCGTTGTCCAGTGGCACGCCCCGCCGCCAGCCGCGCTTCTCCAGCCCGAGCACCTTGCCGAACGGCACGCTCAGCCCCTCGAACCGCTCCAGCCGCCCGCTGGTGCGTTCCTCGTCGGTGAGGACGTGCACCGCACGGCCGAGCTGCGGGAACGGCTGCAGGATCTCGTAGTCGGCGAACACCTCCGACCACGCCCCCAGCGCGTCGCCCAGGTGCAGCGGATGCGCGATGCCGACCAGCGCCGAGTCCGCCGGCGTGAACACGTCGTCATCGATGTCGGCGAAGCTGCGATCCTCGGCGAGGCGGAACGCCGTCGCCTTGCCACCGTCCTCGGCCAGCCACACCAGACGCCGCACGATGTGCCAAACCAGCGGATGGCCGACGAGGTACTCCCGGAACTCGGCGGGCGTCCACCGGCGGCCCGTCGCCATGGCCAGCTCCATGCGCCGCAACTGGATCGGGGCGATCGCGCGCACGTCCTTCTTCAGCTCGGTGAACCGCTGGTACGCGGCGGGCGCGGCCTCGGCGTCGTCCTTGGCCCCCGGTTTCGGCAGGGCCTTGCGGCCCGTGCCGTCCTCGCCGGCCACGTACGGCTTGAGCTGCTCGTCGAAACCCACGATGAAGCGGCGCGGGCCGTAGTCGAGGACCATGCTCCCGTCGGCGTCCAGCCCGAACCCGGGGACGAGGCGATCCCCCAGCTGCTCCCCCGTCAACCCCAGCGCTTCGGCGACCTGCTCGATCTTCTCCTGCGCCCGCTGCTTGAGCGCCTTGAACTTCACCTTCTGCGCGATGCCGTGCAGCTGCGTCAACGCCACGTCGGTCCCGATCAGCGCCAGCGCGTCCAGGCCTCTGACGCCTTGGCGTGCCCGCCCTCACCCGGCCAGGCCCTGATGATCGGCGTCAGCCGCCGCGCCGTCTCATCGTCGCCGACGCAGCCCAGCGCGGTCACCGCCCAGGCGTCACCGGCCGTCTCTCCGCGCTCACGCCACCGTTCGAACAACGCCCAGCCGAACTCCGCGAGCGACTCCCCGTCGCACAGCTCCCGGACCACCGCGATCCCGGGGTCCACCTCCTCGGGCGTCGACATCGCGAGCATCGTGACCAGGTGCCGTACCGCTCCGGCCGGCAGCGCCCGCTCACGGCCGCGTAGCAGCACCTGCGAAAGCGCGCCCGGGGCGGCCCACTCCCCGACCTTGGGCACCTTGCGCGGAACGAGGTCCCGCGGATCCGCCGCCAGAAGCGCCTCGATGGCGGCGACCGCATCGTCACCATGAGCCCGTGCGGCCTCGATGACGGCGTCACCGCCGAGTTCGGACGCGAGGAAGTGCAACGCGTATTCGGCGCCCCGCCGCTGTGTCCCCAGCCTGCCGAGCGCCGCGGGCAGCAGAAATGGCACGGCCGCGGCCCCGTGCATCCCGAACCACACGGTCGCGATCTCCCGGGCCGTCTTGACCCGCAGTAGCCAGTCGGCGGCGAGCGCGGCCACCTGGGCGTCCAGGTACGGCAGCAGCAGCGATCCGAAGCGGGCCGCGTTCGACGTGGCGAATTGCACGGCGACCGGGAGCGCGTCCAGCTCGTAGCGCGCCACGACGTGCCGCATCCATTCCTCGGGACGGCAGGTGCCGTCGGAGCTGTTCCAGCCTCTCGGCCGCCAGTCCGCCAGCAGCGGGCGGATCAGCTGCTCGGGTCCCAGTGTGATGATCGGGACCTCGTCGTATCCGAGAAGCCGACCGGACCGGAGATCCTCGATCCGCCGCGCCCAGCCCGGGTCCTTGTCGTAGGTCGGAGGGCTCTCCCAGTGACGGCCTGATTCCAACGGCTCGTCCATCGGCCAGCGCGCAGGGTAGAAGAGGCCCGTGTGCAGCCATCTCTCCCGCTCGCCCGGTTCCCAGGCCATGCTCGGCCCGGTGGCAGGCGTCAGTCCTTTGATGACGACCGGCTTCGTCTTCGGCTTCTCCCGCGCCCACGGCGGGTCGACCAGCAGCGGGGGCAGGGCCTCGGCCGACGCCTCGGGGACGCGTTCCACGGCGGCCGTGATCCGTTCGATCACCTCCTGGACCTCGGCCGGGAGGTCCGCGACAACGGCCACGAGGAGCTCGGCGTTGGCGCTCAGATGCTCGTTCAGCAGCTCGGCGGCCGTGGCGCCGTCGGCCTGTGCGAGCAGCCGGATCGCCCGTACCGGGTAACGACTCATCGCCTCCAGCAGGGCGGCCCGGAAATGCGGCCGGTCGACCCGTTCCAACAGCAGCTCGAACGCCTCGTCGGACGGCAGCGCGGAGAGCACGTCGAGGAGCGCCCTGCGCCGCTCGGGATCGGGATCCAGCCGGTCCATCGCCTCGGCCAGCAACGGCGCGATGGCGGGGCCGACGCCCTCGGCCATCGTCGCGAGATTCTCCAGATAGCAGTCGGGGTAGGTCAGGTTCGCCCACCCACCGACCAGCTCGAGTTGCCCGGCCGACCCGAGCGTGCACAGCATCATCTGCCGCGGGTAGCAGTCGGGCGCGGCGCAGCACTCGTCCACCCAGTCCAGCCTGGTCGGCACAAGGTAGGCGGTGATGAACCTCTTCATGGGCGTCCCCCGGCGCTCCGCCAGGCGGTCCACGGCCTCCTGATACTCCTGATCTCCGATGGCGGCCAGCAGTGCCCTGAGCCGGCGGGCGGCCGGGGGCATCCGATAGATGTCCAGGACCTGACCCGGCTTGACGTCGATGTCGCAAAGCTCCGTGAACGCGCAGGCGGCGAACGCCGGCCCGTGGACGGCGACCCAGCCGTCCACGAACCGCTCGTGCTCCTCAGAGGTGGCGATCCGGCTACGCCCGATCATGACGGCCGCGAGCAGCGCCGCACCTCGCGGGTCGGCGTCGCCCGCCAGGTGCCTGCGGGTGCTCTCGGCCAGTTCCCGGTCGCAGCCCGGGTCGGCGATGAGATGTTCGGCCTCGGCCCGGCCGTCCTCCTCCAGCGAACGCAGCGCCTCGCCCGCGGCACCACCGATCGTGATCTTCGGACCGGGAACTCCACCCCGGCGCGGATGCAGGCGCCGCCGCCAGCCCTTCGGAATCACCAGAGTGTTCTCATCCGACAGCGGAGCGAGTTGATCAACCATGTCGCCACACCGTAGGGCAGCCAGACGACAAAACCGCCGGCTTCAGGACTTTCGCCCCTCAGCCGGCAGCGACGTGGCGGGGCCGACCGGCGAGAACCGCTGATCGCTCATGCCGCCGCACCGTAATGGAGGGAGACGACGAACCCGCTCGACACGGCACCGGGCACAATGGCCGCCAGAGGCTCCTTCAGGAGGGACTGCGTTGTCCACAGAGATCTGCTTCTCGTCGGCCCGGGACCTTGCGCGCCGCCTGCGCACCCGCGAGGTTTCGGCCCGCGAGGTCGTCGAGGCGCATCTGGCGCAGATCGAGCGGGTCAACCCGCGGGTCAACGCCATCGTGACCCTCACCGCCGAGCCGGCACTGGAGCGAGCCCGCGCCGCCGATGAACGGCTCGCCTCCGGCGCCGAGGTGGGGCCGTTGCACGGGCTGCCGGTCGCGCACAAGGACACCCACGACACCGCCGGGATACGCACGACGTACGGCTCTCCGCTGCTGGCCGGCAACGTGCCCGAACGCGATGAACTGATCATCGAACGGATGCGCGCCGCCGGGGTCATCACACTCGGCAAGACCAACGTGCCGGAGTTCGCGGCGGGCTCGAACACCTTCAACCCGCTCTTCGGCGCGACCCGCAACCCCTATGACCTGACCCGGTCCGCGGGCGGGAGCAGCGGTGGCGCGGCCGCCGCGCTCGCCTGCGGCATGCATCCGCTGGCCGATGGCAGCGACATGGGCGGTTCGCTGCGCAATCCGGCCTCGTTCTGCAACGTCGTCGGGTTCCGCCCCTCGCCCGGACGGGTCCCGACCTGGCCGGAGCAGGCGGGATGGTCGACCATGTCCGTGCAGGGCCCGCTGGCTCGCACCGTCGCCGACGCCGCGCTGCTGTTGTCGGTGCTGGCCGGTCCGGACCCGCGCTCGCCCATCGCACTGGAGGAGCCGGGCTCGTCGTTCGGCCGGCCGCTGGAGCGCGACCTCTCCGGTTTGCGGGTGGCCTGGTCGGCGGATCTGGGCGGCACCGTTCCGGTCGATCCGGCCGTGACCCGGGCGCTCGAACCCGCGGTCAAGGTGTTCACCGATCTGGGCTGCGTCGTCGACCAGGACTGCCCCGACCTGTCCGGCGCAGAGGAGGTCTTCCGCACGCTGCGCGCATGGCAGTTCGAGATGATCATGGGCCCGCTCCTCGACCGCGAACGCGAACGCATCAAGCCCTCACTGGCCCGGAACATCGAGGCCGGGCGGGCTCTCACCGGACGCGATCTCGCCACCGCCGAGACGCTGCACACCCGGCTCTATCACCGGGTACGCGAATTCTTCGAACGTTACGACCTGCTGCTGCTTCCGGTCAGTCAGGTCCCCCCGTTCGACGTCGAGCTGGAATACCCCACCGAGGTGGCCGGCGAACCCACGCCCAACTACCTGGACTGGATGCGCTCGGCCTACTTCATCTCCGCGACCGGCTGCCCGGCGCTGTCGGTGCCCGCCGGGTTCACCGCGGACGGGCTGCCGGTGGGCCTGCAGATCGTCGGTCCGCACCGGGCCGACTTCGACGTCCTGCGGGCTGGGCACGCGTTCGAGCAGGCCACCCGGTACGGCGAGCGGCGGCCGGGGGTCGTGGCGGCCCCCTGACGGAGAACCGACCCCGGACGTCCCCATGCGCCATGGTCGGAAAACCCAGTGATCTCGAACTTCCCGGGCCGGTACCGTGCCGGGTACCCTGCGCGGGATATCGGCTGATGTGGGGTCAGGTAGGGGCATAGTGGCGGCTACGGAGCGACTGCGACGAACCTGGCGTGCCCTGATGAGCGGAGCGCCGTCCGACGCGCCGCCCGAGCCGGAGCCCGGCGAGATCATCTCCTACCGTTCGATCGATCTCGTCCTGCGCGTCGGGGAACTGCTCCTGGCGAGTGGTGAGCCGACCGAACGTGTCAACGAGGCGATGCTGAGCCTCGCGGTGGCCTACGAGCTGCCGCGTTGCGAGGTCCAGGTCACCTTCACCGGCATCCTGGTCTCGGCGCATCCCGGCAACGGCGCTCCTCCGGTGACGGGAGCGCGGTCGATCCGCCGGCGTACTCCGGCGTACTGGCGACTCGTGGAGCTGAACCGGCTCGTCCATGACGCCTCGATCGGCCTGATCGATCTCGACGAGGCCCTCGAGCGGGTCAGGGAGATCAAGCGCCGCCGCGGACCGTATCCGCAGTGGCTGCTTGTCGTGGCCCTGGGCCTGATCGCCGCCTCGGCCGGTGTGCTCGCCGGCGGTGGCCCGCTCGTCGCCGGAACCGCCTTCATCGCGACGGTGCTCGGCGACCGGACCGCGGCCGCGCTGGCCAAACGCGGTATCGCGGAATTCTTCCAGCTCACCCTGGCCGCGGCCATCGGCACCACGAGCGCGGCGCTGGTGATCGCGGCAGGCGCGTCCGGCCAGGCGTCGACCATCGTCACCGGCTCCATCGTCGCGCTGTTGCCCGGGCGGCCGCTGGTGGCGAGCATTCAGGACGGCATCACCGGCGACCTGGTGAGCGCCGCCGCCCGGCTGCTCGAGGTGTTCTTCATCGTCGCCGCGATCGTCGCCGGTCTCGGCGTGTCCGTCTACCTCGCGGTCCGGCTCGGCGTGGCGATCGACGTCAACGATCTGCCGGCCGCTCCCCTGACGCTGCGACCGGTGGCGGTCCTCGCGGCCGCGGCCGTGTCGCTGACGTTCGCCGTCGCCCTGGCCGTGCCCCGCGACGTGCTGGTTCCCGCCGCCCTGGCGGGCGCCCTGATCTGGGTCCTGTACGTGCTGATCCTGCGCGCGGAGCTGCCACCGGTGCTCGCCTCGGCGCTGGCCGCGGTGCTCGTGGGCCTGCTCGGCAACCTCGTGGCACGCCGCCGCCGGGCGGCTGCGCTGCCCTACGTCGTGCCGGCCATCGCGCCGCTCCTGCCGGGGACGCTGCTCTACCAAGGCATGATCGAGCTCAATACCGGCGCCGCCACGACGGGCGTGCTCAGCCTGATCAGCGCCATGTCCGTCGCCCTGGCGCTGGGCGCCGGGGTCAACCTCGGCGGCGAGTTCGTACGCGCCTTCCAGCGGGTCGGGCACGGCGGATCCGGTCGAGGCGCCCGTCCCGCCGCCCGCCGCGCCCGAGGCTACTGACCCACCCATACGCCATGCGCACCTATACGCGGCCGTTTCGTTGAGTCGTGGCGTGTCGGGGCA
>NZ_JABVEC010000014.1 GCF_014323705.1 Actinomadura alba | reverse complement strand
GGCCCTGTTTCTTTGCCTCGCTGCGCTCGGCGCCTCGCGGGCCTTGGAGATGGCGGCTTCCCTCGTCGCGTGCTCGCTCGTGCCCTGTTGCCCTGCCTCGCTCCGCTCGGCGGCTCGCGGGCCTTGGAGATGGCGGCTTCCCTCGTCGCGTGCTCGCTCGTGCCCTGTTGCCCTGCCTCGCTCCGCTCGGCGGCTCGCGGGCCTCGAAGATGGCGGCTTCCCTCGTCGCGTGCTCGCTCGTTCCTCGCCGCGCGCTCCTCAGTCCAGCCACCATCGGCCCGCTCGCGCTCCGCGCGCTCCTCAGTCCAGCCGCCATCGGCCCGCTCGGGGGTCCGTGGCTGGTGGGGTGCATTGGCCGAAGGGGGCGTACGGGGGCGAAGAGGGTGCGTACTGACACGCCTGAAACGATCGTCGTAGCCATGTCATCCCTGCTGCTCTGGCAGGATGGCAGGCGATGAATCACCCGTCCCCGAAGTCCGAGTGGCGTCTGCGGCTGCCGCAGAGGCTCCCGCAGCGCGCTCTCCAGGCGCTCGGCCGCGGCCGGGTGAACGGCCGGTCCGGCGTCAACGCGACGGTCCGGCTCGACCGCAGGACCAAGACCCTCACGAAGCGGCTCCGGCCAGGTGAGGTCGCCGTCATCGACCATGTCGACCTCGACCGGGTCAGCGCCGAGGCCCTGGTCGCCTGCAAGGTCGGCGCCGTCGTCAATGTGGCGCCGAGCATCTCCGGCCGCTATCCGAACCTCGGGCCGCAGATCCTCGTCGAGGCCGGCATCCCGCTGATCGATGACGTGGGGCCGGAGATCTTCGCGCGGCTCACCGAGGGTGATCTCGTCGGGATCCAGGGCGAGACCGTCTTCCGTGGCGACGAGATGATCGCCAAGGGCACCGAACACACGCCCGAGACGCTCGAGACCGCGATCGCCGACGCCAAGGCGGGCCTGTCGGTCCAGCTCAAGGCGTTCGTGGTCAACACCATGGAGTACATCAACCGCGAGGGCGACCTGCTCATCGACGGGGTCGGCGTGCCCGACATCAAGACCAAGATGGAGGACCGGCACGCCCTCATCGTCGTGCGCGGTTATCACTACCGCGAGGACATCGCCGCCCTCCGGCCGTACCTGCGGGAGTACCGCCCGGTGCTCATCGGCGTGGACGGCGGCGCGGACGCCCTCATCGAGGCCGGCTACCGGCCGGACATGATCGTCGGAGACATGGACTCGGTCTCCGACGACGCCCTCACCTGCGGGGCCGAGCTCGTCGTGCACGCCTACCACGACGGCCAGGCGCCCGGGCTCAAACGGCTGCACGACCTGGGCCTGGAAGCGGTGACCTTTCCCGCCACCGCGACCAGCGAGGACATCGCGATGCTGCTCGCCGACGAGAAGGGGGCGACCCTCATCGTCGCGGTCGGCACGCACGCCAACATGGTGGAGTTCCTCGACAAGGGCCGGGCCGGAATGGCGAGCACCTTCCTCACCCGGCTCCGCGTGGGCAGTAAACTCGTCGACGCCAAGGGGGTCAGCCGGCTCTACCGCAGCCGGATCTCGACCTGGTCGCTGCTGTTCCTTGTGCTCTCCGCACTCATCGCAATCGTCGTGGCCGTGTCCGTATCGCCCGCGGGGGACGTCATCGCCCCGGCGCTGGCGGACAGATGGCACGCCTTCCTCTTCTGGCTGACCGGACTCTTCTCGTGATCGATTTCCGCTACCACCTCGTGTCCATCGTCGCGATCTTCCTCTCCCTCGCGGTGGGGCTGGTCCTCGGAGCGAGCTTCCTGCCGGACAAGTTCGCCGGTGTCCTCAGGAGCGAGGTCACCCGGGCTCAGCAGAGCAACGACGACCTGCGCGACCAGCTCACCGACCAGGACAGCCGGATCAAGGGCGGTGAGCAGTTCGCCGGCGTCCTCGGCCCCCAGCTCGTCGCGGGCCGCCTCAAGGACGAGCAGGTCGTGCTGGTCGAGACGCCGGGCTCCAACGACAAGATCCGGGAGCAGGTGGCGAAGGCCGTGACCGACGCGGGCGCCACCTACACCGGCAGCGTCAACATCCAGAACAAGTACTTCGCCGAGGACCAGGTCGAGGTGCTCGATCAGCTGGCGAGGGCGGTGAAGCCCGGCGGGGTCACGCTCTCCGAGACGGGCACGCCCTACGACCGGGCGGGGGCGGTGCTCGCCAGCGTCCTCGTGACCGATCAGGCCTCTCGCGCCGGGCGCGAGGAGGCGGCCGGCGGGGAGGTCCTGGCCGGGTTCAAGGACCGGGGTTACGTAACCACCAGCGGCAAGCCGGGCGCGCGTGCGACACTCGCCGTCGTGATCGCACCATCGACCTTGTACACGGGCAAGAGCGGTGAGATCGGCAACCGGGCCCTCGTCTCGCTGACCGCCGCGCTGGACGACGCGGGTCGTGGCACGGTGCTCGCCGGGCCGTCGACCGCCGCGGAGGACGGCGGGCTCATCGCGGTGCTGCGCGGGTCCGACACCGGTGCCCGCGTCTCCACCGTCAACACGGCCGACACCGCCTCGGGCCAGATCGTCACGGTCCTCGCCCTGGTGACCGAGATAACCGGCAAGTCCGGCAACTACGGAATAGGGTCGGGCGCCAACGGTTATCTCCCGACGCCCGTCCCGACCACGGAGAAGCGCACATGAAGCGTCTGATCATCGGTGGTGCCCTGGGCGCCGTCGCGGCGCGTGCCGCCTACACCGCGCTCACCCGGCGGCCGCCTGCGGTGGGCGACCGCGACGGCGCCGACGCATGGGGCCGCACCAACCACCGCGGTGAGCCGGTGACCCTGCTCGAGGGGCCGGCCTTCGTCGCGGGCGCCGCCGCGGGCGGCCTGCTCACCCCGGGCCTGCCCGCGCGGACCCGGGCCGCGGCGATACTGGCCGGCGTGGGCTCGGGTGTCTTCGGTGGTTACGACGACCTGGCCGGCTCGGCATCCTCGCGCGGCTTCAAGGGGCATCTCGGGGCGCTGGCGCGTGGTGAGCTGACCAGTGGCGGAGCCAAGATCGTCGGCATCGGCGCCACCGGACTGGCCGCCGCCGCGCTGGCTCGTGAGCCGCGGCACACCCCCTTCGACGTGCTGTTGAACGGCGCCATCATCGCCGGCGCCGCCAACCTGATGAACCTGTTCGACCTGCGGCCGGGGCGGGCGATCAAAGTGGGCCTGCTCGCGGGTGCGCCGCTGGCGGCCGGATCCTCGGCCGCGGTGGTCGCCGCACCGCTCGGCGCGGCGGCCGCGCTGCTGCCCGAGGACCTCGGTGAGCGGGCCATGCTCGGCGACGCGGGCGCCAACGCGCTCGGGGCGCTGCTGGGCCTCGGCGCGACCAGGATGGGCCGCGGCGGCCGCCTGGCGGTGCTGGCCGGGCTGGTGGCATTGAACGGCGCCAGTGAGTTCGTCAGCTTCACCAAGGTCATCCAACGGACCCCGGTGCTGCACCGGCTCGACATGCTGGGCCGGCGGCCCGCGCAGCCGGCCCCCTCGCCGGAGCGCGACGATCGGTCCGACGCCGTTCAGGTGGCCGACGCGGCACAGTGACATCACGGCTGGCCCGCCTCACCGGGGGCCTCGCGGGGGCGGCCGTCCTCATCGCGCTCCTCACCGTCTTGGCGCGCGTCGCCGGTTTCGGCCGCACGTTCGTGTTCTCGCAGACGGTCACGACGTCGTGCCTGAGCCAGGCGTACTTCCTCGCCAACCAGATCCCGAACGTCGTCTTCGAGATCGTCGCGGGCGGCGCGCTGGCGAGCATGGTCGTTCCCGTGCTGGCGGGCCCGGTCGAGCGCGGCGAGCGCGAGGAGGTGCGCCGCATCGCCTCGGCGATGCTCACCTGGGTGGTACTCGCGCTGCTGCCGCTGTCGGTGGTGCTCGCACTGGCGGCGGGCCCGGTGATGGATCTGCTCGTGCACGGCCAGGCGGGCCGGTGCGCGCCCGGCGACGTGGTGGGTGTGGCCTCTGGCATGCTGGTGGTCTTCGCCCCTCAGATCGTGCTGTACGGGCTCGCGGTCGTGCTCTACGGCGTGCTGCAGGCCCATCGCCGCTTCACCGGCCCGGCCCTGGCGCCGCTGGTGTCGAGCCTGGTCGTGATCGGCGCCTACCTTGCGTACGTGCTCGTCGGCACCGGCCGCCCGAACGACCTCGCGACCCTGCCGCACAGCGCCGAACTCACGCTCTCGGTGGGCACCACGCTCGGTGTGGTGGCGCTCGTGGGCACCGCCATGGTCGCGGTCCGGCCGCTCCGGCTGGGCCTCCGCCCGACGCTCACCTTCCCGCCCGGCACGGCGAGGCGGATCTCCCGCCTGGCGCTGGCCGGGCTGGCGACGGTCGTGGCGCAGCAGCTCGCCACGCTCACCGTCATGGTGCTGAGTGGACGCGACACGGCGGGAGCGCTCGCGCACTACAACTACGCCTGGGCGGTGTTCCTGCTGCCGTGGGCCATCCTGGCGGTGCCGATCGCCACGAGTGCCTTCCCCGTGCTGTCGGCGCGGGCCGGCAGGGCGGAGTTCGACCGCGTCACGGCCTCGACGACGCGCGCCGTCGTGCTGGTCTCCAGCGCCGGCGCGGCGGCACTGGCCGCCGTTGCGCTGCCCGTCGCCCACCTGTTCGACCGGGCACCGGGCACCTTCCCCGGCGCGCTGGCCCACGCGATCCTCGCCTTCGCGCCGGGCCTGCTCGGCTATGGCCTGGTCGCCCATCTCGGCCGGGTGCTCTTCGCGTGCCACCGGGGCCGTGCGTCCGCGGGGGCCACCGTGGCGGGCTGGCTAGTGGTGATCGCCGCGGATCTCGCGCTGGCGCTGACCGTCCCGAGGAACTGGGTCGTGCCCGCGCTCGGTCTCGGCAACACGATCGGCATGACGGTGGCCGGCGCGGCCCTGGTGGCCGCGCTGATCCGCGCCCGCGGCCGTACGGCGGTCGCCGGGCTCGGCCGGGCGATGACCGCGGGTGTCGTCGGGGGTACGGCGGGTGGCCTGGCGGGCTACGGTGTGGCCTGGGGCATCGGCCCGGGAGGTCTGGTGACGAACATGGGCGTGGGCGCACTTGCCGCGGCGGCCGCGGCGGCGGTCTTCGCCGCGATCGCCCTCGTGATCGACGGGCGGGACCTGCGGGCCGTCCTCAGCCGGAAGGTGGCACGTGATGGTTGAGCGGGACCGGGTCGGCGGCACGACCGGCGACGGCGACGGCGACGGCGACGGCGACGGCGGTGGCACGGGCACCGTCGAGGGGCTCCGGATCGCCTTGGTGCTGGGTACCAGCGCCGGGGGAGTGGGACGGCACGTCCGCTCCGTCGCCGCCGGACTGGTCGCTCGCGGCGCCCGGGTCGTGGTCCTCGGTCCGGCGCGGACCGCCGAGCTCTTCGACTTCACCGGCACCGGAGCGCGCTTCGCCGAGGTCGAGATCTCCGACCGGCCGCGGCCGGTCGGAGACACCCGTACCGTGGCCAGGCTCAGGCGCCTGCTACAGGGCGCGGACGTCGTCCACGCTCACGGGCTCCGGGCGGGCGGCATGGCCGCCGCCGCGTGCCTGCGGACGACGACCGGGCCGCTGAGGTTCGCGCCCGGTGGCCCGCCACTGGTGGTCACGCTGCACAACGCGGTCATCGCGGGCGGCATGACCGGTCTGGCCTACGGCGCTCTCGAGCGCATCGTGGCCCGGGGCGCCGCTTGCGTCCTCGGCGTCTCGCCCGACCTGGAGCAGCGGATGCGCTCGCTCGGCGCCCGGTCGGTGGGCCGGGCGCTCGTCCCCGCGCCCTCGGCCGGCGAGCCGCCGGGGCCGGGCGTCCGCGCCGAGGTGCGAGCCGAACTCGGAGTCGGCGACCGGCCCTTGATCGTCACCGTGGCAAGGCTGGCCGACCAGAAGGGGCTGCCGGCGCTCTTGGACGCGGCGGCCGGCTGGGGACGCCGCACCCCGCGACCGGTCGCCGTGATCGCCGGAGACGGTCCGCTGGAGGCCCGGCTGCGGGACCGGATCGAGGCGGAGAAGCTGCCGGTCCGGCTGCTCGGCCGCCGCTCCGACGTGGCGCGGCTGCTGGAGGCCGCCGATGTCGCGGTGGTGCCCAGCGTGTGGGAGGGGCAGCCGCTCTTTGTCCAGGAGGTGCTGCGCTCCGGCCGCCCGCTGGTGGCCACCGACGTGGGCGGCATCGCCGAACTGGTCGGCGACGCCGCTCTGCTCGTACCGGCCGGAGACACCGGGGCGCTGGAGGAGACGGTCGGGCGGGTGCTGTCCGACCCGGCGCTGGCCGTACGGCTCGGCGCCGCGGCGGCTCAGCGGGCCACCTCGCTGCCGAGCGAGGACGATGCCGTGGACCAGCTCGCGGACCTCTACCGGGGCCTCGCGCGGCAGCCGGAGAGGGGAACGCGATGACCGCTCCGTGTGATCCGGTACAATTTGTCCCATAGGAGGGGAGTATCCCCCTGCGATGGTCTCGTCATCACGGTCGGCCCTGCCGGCCCGGGGCCATCGGTCCTCACTCGGTGAGGGCGGGAGAGACCTCCGGCGATCAGTTCTGTCTGCCGGAGGTCATCTGTGAACGTACCGTTGTGGGTCTGGGCCGTCACGCTCGGCGCACTTGTCGCCCTCATCCTCGCCGATCTCATCTGGATCGACCGTTCCGGGGGCAAGGAGTTCGGCACCCGGCAGGCGGCCTTCTGGTCGGGTGTCTACATCGCGCTGGCGGTGCTGTTCGGGCTCGGTGTCCTGGCCTTCGCCGGAGGCGACTACGCGGCGCAGTTCTACGCGGGATTCGTCACGGAGAAGAGCCTCAGCGTCGACAACCTCTTCGTCTTCTACGTGATCATGACGCGCTTCGCGGTGCCGCGGGAGAGCCAGCACCGGGTGCTGATGCTCGGCGTCGTGCTGGCTCTGGTCCTGCGAGGGATCTTCATCGCGATCGGCGCGGCGGTGATCGCCCAGTTCCAGGGGGTGTTCTTCGTCTTCGGGGCGTTCCTGATCTGGACCGCGTTCGGGCTGCTGCGCACCGGGCACGACGAGAACGCCGGCGACAACGCGCTGATGCGCTGGAGCAGGCGGGTGCTGCCGACCACCGAGGAGTACGACGGCGCCAGGATCTCCATCAAGCGGAACGGCAGGCGACTGTTCACGCCGCTGTTCATCGTCGTCATCGCGATCGGGTCGACGGACCTGCTGTTCGCCCTCGACTCCATCCCAGCGATCTTCGGGCTGACCAAGGAGCCCTACCTCGTCTTCACCACCAACGCCTTCGCGCTGATGGGTCTGGTGCAGCTGTACTTCCTGCTGGGCGGCCTGGTACGCCGGCTGGTCTACCTCAGCCACGGACTCGCGGCCATCCTCGGGTTCATCGGGGTCAAGCTCATCCTCGAGGCGCTGCACGGCTATCACGTGTCGTGGGCGCCGGAGATCCCGATCTGGTTGTCCCTCTCGATCATCGGCGGCACCCTGGCGGTCACCACCGTGGCCAGCGTGATCGGGATCCGGCGTGGCGCGGGCGAAGGTCCGGCGGCGGGCGAAGGCGACGACACGGGCGGCAAGGTGATCGCAGCCGACTGAGGGCTCCCGCCCGCCGGCCGCGAGGACATCGGTAGGGTCGCTCGGGGGGAACCTGAATGCCGTTCTAGAATCGATGTCGGTTGTGGGCGGCGAACGGCAGTGGTCTGGGAAGAGGTGTCGGATGGCGATCGGGCTTACCGAGGAGCATGACGCGCTCGCGGAATCGGTGCGCGGATTCGTCGAGCGCAACGTGACGGTGCAGGCGGTGCGTGCCGCGCTGGAGGCCGGCACCGAGACCCGGCCGCCGTTCTGGGCAGGCCTGGCCGACCAGGGCCTGCTCGGCCTGCACATCGCGGAAGAGCACGGCGGCCATGGATACGGTCTGCTCGAGGTCGCGGTGGTGCTCGAGGAACTCGGCCGCGCCGCCGCCCCAGGGCCGTTCCTGCCCACCGTACTCGCGGGCGCGGTGATCCAGGCCGCCCGCAACGCCAAGGCGCACGAGGAACTGCTGCCGGGGCTGGCGGACGGCACCCGCACCGGCGCGGTGTCGCTGGCCACCGGCCTCACCGGGCGGCGCGCCGACGAGGGCCTGGTGATCAGCGGTACGGTCGAGCCCGTCCTCGGCGCGGTGCTCGCGGATGTGATCGTGCTGCCGGTCGGCACCGCCGACGGCGAGGAATGGGTCGTCATCGACGCGGCCGCTGCGACCGTCGAGGAGCTGCCGAGCCTCGACCGGGTCCGCCGGGCCGGCCGGGTGACGCTGACCGACGTCGGCGTCGCCGCCGACCGGGTCCTGGACGGCCTGGAGGGACGGCGGGTCCGGGACCTCGCCGCGGTGCTGCTCGGTGCCGAGGCGACCGGCGTCGCCGCCTGGTGCGTGAGCACCGCCGCCGAGTACGCCAAGGTACGTGAGCAGTTCGGCCGCCCCATCGGCCAGTTCCAGGGCGTCAAGCACAAGTGCGCGCGGATGCTCATCGCGCTCGAGCAGGCCCGCGCGGCCGTCTGGGACGCCGCGCGCGCCATCGACGACGCGGCCGAGGAGGCCGCCTTCGCCGCCCGCGTCGCGGCCGTCATCGCGCCCGACGCCGCGGTGCAGACGGCCCGTGACTGCATCCAGGTGCTCGGCGGCATCGGGTTCACCTGGGAGCACGAGGCCCACCTCTACCTGCGCCGGGGCCTCACGCTGCGCTCCCTGCTCGGGTCGGCCGGGGAATGGGCGGCCTCGGTGGCCGACCTGGCCCTCGCCGGTTCCGTGCGTCCGGTGGAGGTCGAGCTCGACGACGACACGCTCCCGGTGCGCGAGCGGGTACGGGCCGAGATCGCCGAGCTGGCGGCCATCGAGGACAAGGGCCGGCTCAACACCGTGATGGGCGACGAGGGCTGGACGGTCCCGCACCTGCCCAAGCCGTGGGGTCGTGCGGCCGGACCGGTCGAGCAGATCCTCATCCAGCAGGAGATGCGGCGGGCCAAGGTCAAGCCGCCCAACCTGGTGATCGGCGCCTGGCTCGTGCCGTCGCTGTTCACCTACGGCACCGAGCAGCAGAAGGAACGGTTCCTGCGCCCGACGCTGCGCGGGCAGATGGTCTGGTGCCAGCTGTTCAGTGAGCCGGGTGCCGGCTCCGATCTGGCCGCACTGTCCATGAAGGCCGTGCGGGTCGAGGGCGGGTGGAAGCTCACCGGCCAGAAGATCTGGACGTCCGTCGCGCAGCACGCCCAGTGGGGCTTCTGCATCGCCCGCACCGACCCGGCGGCGCCCAAGCACGACGGCATCACCTACTTCCTCGTGGACATGAAGTCCGAGGGCATCGACGTGCGGCCGTTGAAGGAGCTCACCGGCGAGGCCATCTTCAACGAGGTCTTCCTCGACGAGGTCTTCGTGCCGGACGACTGTGTCGTCGGCGAGGTGGACAAGGGCTGGCAGGTCGCCCGCAACACGCTCAGCAACGAGCGGGTCTCGCTGTCCACCGGCGGCGGCCTCGGGGCCGGGCTGCCGGAGCTGCTGGAGTTCTTCGACGGCCGGGAACTCGACGACGTCACCCGCGTCGAGGTGGGCCGGCTCGTCGCGCAGGGGCAGTCGATCGACCTGCTCGGCCTGCGGACGACCGTCAAGCAGCTGTCGGGGCTGAACCCGGGTGCGGAGGCCAGTGTGCGCAAGCTGCTCGGCGTCCAGTTCAACCAGGACGTCGCCGACTACGTCTGGGCGGCCCAGGGCGCCAACGCGGTGCTGGAGGACACCCGCGGGCTCAGCGGCAAGTGGGCGCGGTACATGCTCTTCAGCCGCGCGATGACCATCTACGGCGGTACGACCGAGGTGCAGCTCAACATCATCGCTGAACGGCTCCTCGGCCTGCCGCGCGACCCCGAGCCGGGCAAGTGATCGTCAGCCGCGCAGGAACCGCAGGGCGTAGGCGAGATTGATCATGACGATGCCGCCCCAGGAGAGCACCAGGCCGGGGAGGCCCGCGTTGGCGACGCCGATCGCGGTCAGCGGGATCGCCGCCACCAGGCTGATGCACAGGACGGCGATGCTCGCCCCACGCTCCGCCTTGGCGGCGTGATGGTCGCGTTCGGGCCGGGCGGGCACCTGCGTGCCCATGCGGGCGTCGATGGTCTGTTCGACGCGGTCGACGACCGACTCGATGAACGCGGCGTCGTAGTCGGGGCCCAGTTCCTGCCTAGCCGCGAAGGCGGCGGTCAGGTCGGCATCGCGGGGCGGTCGAGAAGTGGTCATGATGCCGGTATACAGGTGCCACGGCCCGGTGTCGTCCCTCGGCGGTGCCAGTCTCGGCTCCGCCACAGGTATGAGGCCTGAGCGGCGGGCGCCGCGCCGGCGCCGGGAGGAGCACGGATCGTGATCGATGACGGGTCCTCGAGCGGTTTCTTCACCGCGCCCGACGAGGTCGCCGAGCGGCTGGCGGCGGTGGGATATCTGGCCGACGAGGCCATCGCCACGACCGTCTTCCTCGCCGACGCGCTCGGAAAGCCACTGCTGGTCGAGGGCCCGGCGGGAGTCGGCAAGACCGAGCTCGCCAAGGCCGTCGCCGCCGTGACCGGCGCCGGCCTCGTGCGCCTGCAGTGCTACGAGGGGCTCGACGAGGCCCGCGCGCTGTACGAGTGGAACTACAAGAAGCAGTTGCTGCGGATCCAGGCCGCGCCGGCCGACCGGGCCTGGGAGACGACGCACGACGACATCTTCACCGAGGAGTTCCTGCTGGAGCGGCCGCTCCTTGCGGCCATCCGCCGCGGCGAGCCGACCGTGCTGCTGATCGACGAGACCGACAAGGCCGACGTCGAGGTCGAGGGGCTGCTGCTCGAGGTGCTGTCGGACTACCAGGTCACGATCCCCGAACTCGGCACCATCACCGCGGCCCGCAGGCCCTTCGTCGTGCTGACCTCCAACGCCGCCAGGGAGCTGTCGGAGGCGCTCAAGCGCCGCTGCCTCTACCTGCACCTGAACTATCCGAGGCCCGAGCGGGAACGCGACATCGTGCTCGCCCGGGTGCCCGGCATCGAGGCCGAACTCGCGGACCGGGTGGTCCGGACCGTCGGGGCAATGCGGGCTCTGGAGATCAAGAAGGCGCCGTCGATCGCCGAGACGATCGACTGGGCGCGCACCCTGCTCGCCCTGGGCGTCGACGAGCTCGACGAGGCGGCCGTCGCCCGTACCCTCGGCGTCGTCCTGAAGCACGCGTCCGACCACGAGCGGGCGGTGAAGGAACTGGGTCTGCCCGGACCGGGGCTGCCGGGCTGATGCCGCTCCTCGACCGGCACACCGCCTTCGTCGCCGCGCTGCGAGAAGCGGGCCTCCCGGTGTCCATCGCGGAGGGGCTGGACGCCGTACGGGCGCTGACGGTCATCGGGCTGGGCGAGCGGGAGGCACTGCGGGCCGCGTACGCCACCACGGTGGTCAAGCGGCCGGCGCACCGGCAGATCTTCGACACTCTCTTCGACCTGTGGTTCCCCGCCGCGCTCGGTGAGGGCGTCGCCGGTCCGGCGCCGTCCCGGCCGTCCGGTGGCCCGGAGCGGCCGGCCACGCCCGTACCGCCCGCACTCGACCCCGAGGTGCAGGCCCGGCGGCGCGAGCTCGCCGACCTGCTGCTCGCCGGGGACGACGCGGGTCTTCGTCAGTTCGTCCGGGCGGTCGTCGGGCAGTATGGCCGCTCGCCCGGCGGGGAGGCGTGGTTCTCCTCGGGCGTGCTGCAGGCGATGTCGGCGGACACGCTGATGGCCGGGTTGCTCCGCGCCGTGCTGACCGGCGAGGACAGGGGCGGTATCGCCGAGCGGGCGGCCCGGCAGACGTTCCGTGACCGCATCACCCGATTCGAGGACCTGGTCGGCGTCGAGGTGCGGCGGCGGATCGCCGAGGAGGGCGGGCTCGAGCGGACGGCCCGGATGGCCGTTCGGCCGCCACTGGAGCGGCTGGACTGGGGCCGGGCGTCCCGCGCGGACCTGGACGCGCTGCGCCGCGAGGTCTACCCGCTCGCCCGCAGGCTCGCCACCCGGCTGGCCGCCCGGCACCGGGCCGGTAGCCGGGGACGGCTGGATTTTCGCCGTACCGTCCGGGCGTCGCTGTCGACCGGGGGAGTGCCGGTCACCACCCACCACCGCCCGCGCCGTCCGCACAAGCCCGAACTGGTCATCCTCTGCGACGCCAGCGACTCGGTCTCCTCGTTCGCGCATTTCACACTGCTGCTCACCTTCGCTCTGCGCGAGCAGTTCACCAAGGTACGGGCGTTCGCGTTCATCGACTCGACCGACGAGATCACCAGGTTCTTCGCCCCCGGCGTGGACGTCGTCGACGCGATGACCCGGCTCGCCCAGGAGGCCGACCTGGTGTGGATCAGTGGGCGCAGCAACTACGGTCACGCGATCGAGGTCTTCGCCGAGCGCTACGGCGACGCCGTCGGCCCGAGGACCTCGCTGCTCGTGCTCGGCGACGCCCGCTCGAACTACGGCGACCTCGCGCTGCCGACGCTACGTGAGCTCGCCGGCCGGGCCCGGCACGCGTACTGGCTCAATCCCGAGCCGCGCCGGGACTGGGACACCGGCGACTCGGCCGCCTCGGCCTACGACGAGGTCGTGCCGATGTTCGAATGCCGCAACCTCACCCAGCTCATGGCCTTCATTGAGGAGATCGCCTGAGCGCCGGCCTCGGGGCGGGTGCTCGGATCATGGGCCGAGCGCGCGGGCGATGAGGTCGGCGACCGCGTCGGGGTCGACATGCTGCCCGGTGAGCTGGTGGAGGTTCTCCTGGTAGAGCAGGACCGTCGCGAACGTGGCCGCCGCGACCTCCAGCCGCGCCGTGTCGCCGCGTGCGCCGGGCAGAGCCAGTTCCAGCGCCCGGCGGGCGCGGTGCACCACCTCGGTGTTGACCCGACGGAGCCGTTCCCTGGCCGATCGGTGGGTGTCGGCCTCCCGGAACAGGATGCGGCGCATCGCGGGTGAGGCCCGCAGCGGAAAGCGCCGCGCGAGCCGGGACAGCGTGCCGGCCGGGTCGCCGGGCAGCGCTTCGACGTCCTCTTCGGCGAGCATCTCGATCGAGGTGCGTTCGTCGATGAGTGCGGTGAGCATGTCGATCTTCTGCGGGAAGTAGTGGAAGACCAGCCCCTTGGGGACCTCTGCGCGTTCGGCGATGCCGGCGGTGGAGGAGCCGTCGTAGCCGGCCCGAGCGAACAGTTCCTCGGCCGCGTCGAGGATGCGCATGCGGGTGTCCGCCCGTGCGGGGCGTCGCCTGTTCATCGGCCCTCCCGGTCGCCGGCGCGCATGCGCGTCCGCCCAGGCCCGGAAACGCCGGTGGCCCCTGGCCGCTCGCACGCCAGGGGCCATCTCGGCAGGAAGCTCAGGCCGTCGTCGAACTCCGAGTCTGAGTTGCGCCCCACAGGCCGACGATAGCGGCGACGCCGCCGGCGATCCATGCCGTCCATGCCGCGGCGTCCTGACCAGTGAAGCCGAAGGCCCAGGGCGAGACGAAGATGAGGACCGCGAACGCCGTCGTGGTCCACGACGACGGCCCGCCGGCCGCCAGCAGCGCGTAGAGGCCCGCGAGGGCCAGCAGGGCGCCGAGCACCATCAGGGGCTGCTTGCCCGCGTCGTCCGCCCACAGTTCGGGCGCGAGGAGTACGGCTAGACCGGCGACGAAAGCGACGCCGTCCTGCCAGGAGTAGTTGCCCATCCGCCACCTCCAGTGGGGGTCCGGGTCGGTCCATGTCGTCCATGTCCGAGATTCCCTGATTGACCGACCGGTCAATCTGGCCGGGCGGATGGATCCTTCTGCCCACCGGGTCAGAGTCGCCTCACTCCGCACCCCCCAAGACGCGCCTCGCGATATTCGCGAGTCCCAACAGTGCAGCGCCACCGTAATTCCACCGGATTAACCGGTGGCCGCGCTTCCGTGACGCACCGCTCCCGCCCGACGTGCGCTTCGTCGGCGGCCCGCCGACCCGCCCCTGACCGCGCCCCGCGTGCTCAGAGCTGATCTAGCAGGGCGGTGAGCAGTCGCGCGGTGTGCTCGGGACGGGCGGCCTCCACGGACAGCCGGTTCATGGTGTGCAGGTACTTGTCGACGTCGGCGAGCTTGTCCAGATAGAGCGCACTGGTGAGCTGCTCGAGATAGACCACGTCGGGCAGGGACTGCTCGCCGAACCGCAGGATCGCGAACGGCCCGCCCGCCGCGGCATGGCCGCCGGTGTCGAACGGCACCACCTGGAGCGTGACATTGGCCAGCTTGTTGACCTCGAGGAGGTGCACGAGCTGGCCGCGCATGACCTCTCGGCCGCCCATGGGACGCCGCAGAGCGGCCTCGTCCATGATCGCCCACAGGGTGGGCGGCTCGGTGCCGGTGAGGCACTCCCGGCGGGTCATCCGCACCCGGACCCGGCGCTCGATCTCGCCGGGCGAGGCCTCGGGGTGGCCGAGCCGGATCACGGCACGTGCGTAGTCCTCGGTCTGCAGCAGGCCGGGGACGAACTGCACCTCGTAGGTGCGGATGAGCGAGGCGGCCTCTTCGAGGCCGATGTAGACCTCGAACCAGCTCGGCAGCACATCGCCGTACTGGTGCCACCAGCCGGGCGTGTTGGCCTGCTCCATGAGCGAGAGCACCACGGCCCGCTCGGTGGGATCGAGTACTCCGTACAGGGTGAGCAGGTCGGCGACATCGCGCTCTTTGAAGCCGACCCGGCCCAGCTCCATGCGGCTGATCTTGGAGTGCGAGGCGCGGATGGTGTAGCCGGCGTCCTCGGCCGAGATGTTCTGCTGCTCGCGCAGCCGGCGCAGATGCGAACCGAGCACGATGCGCAGCACTGTCGGCCCGCCGCGCGGGTATTCCAGGAGACGGCCGCCGGTGGCGTCGTCTCCGTCCGGCGGATTCTCCGGGTCTTCGCTGCCCGCTGGAGCTTGAGTCACTCGAGGGTCTCCCGGTCCTATGTGCTCGGAGGCGCGAGTGGATCGTAACCGATCTTGTCGCGCGACGTCTTGCCACCGCCGTGTCATCACCCGGAGCGGCGTTGAGCGGCCGTGGCGTGCATCCTCACAGGTCGTCGTAGGAGAAGTCCCTGGCCAGTTCGGCCCAAGGGAGGTGGCCCAGCCGCGCCATCGCCGTGGGGTGGATCACACCGTCGCCGATCTCCTGATACCAGATGACGACGAGGGCCGTGTACATCCAGTCGCCCACGGCGCGCGGTGTGGGCCTGCCATGGAAGAGACCGACGCATTCCAGTGGAGGCATTAGTTCCATCGGTCCCCAGCGGGGATGCGGCTCCCGGTCGTCGGCGACCGTCCTGACCGGCTCCACCAGGTGCACCGGAATGTGGCGCCAGAGCCCCCGCACGCGCTCGACCTGCCGTCGCAGGTGTTCGTCGTTCAATTTACGGCTGGGCATGCCCTCGAGGTAGCCGCCGTAGGTCAGCGAGATCTCGACCGACCTCAGCGCGAGCGTGCCGGCCGCGCTTTCGATGGTCTGGATCGCCTCGCTCATGTGCCGCCTCACACCGGTTCGATCGCGTTGGGCCACAAGTGTACGGATCGAGAAGGCGGCCGGGCGGTACCAGGCCAGGGGCGGGCGGCGTCCGGCCAGGGACCCGCTCCGCCACGCGGGCGAGACGGTGCGGCGAGGCCAGTAACCTGCATCGCATGATTCGGACCGCCGTCCCAGAAGACGTCCCGACGATCCTGCGGCTCGTTCGTGAGCTGGCCGAGTACGAACGCGCCGCGCACGAGGTCCACGCCACCGAGGGGGATCTGCGGTCCGCCCTGTTCGGCCCCGAGCCGCGCGTGTCCGCGCACGTGGCCGAGCACGAGGGCCAGGTCGTCGGATTCGCCCTGTGGTTCCTCAGCTTCTCCACCTGGCTTGGCCGCCACGGCATCTACCTCGAGGATCTCTACGTCAGCCCGCAGGCGCGCGGGCACGGCTACGGCCGGCGGCTGCTGGCGGAGCTGGCCAAGATCGCCGACGAACGGGGATACGGGCGCGTCGAGTGGTCGGTGCTCGACTGGAACTCGCCCGCCATCGGCTTCTACAAGGCCCTCGGTGCCCTCCCGCAGGACGAGTGGACCGTCTACCGCCTCACCGGCGAGGCGCTCACCCGCCTGGCGCGAAGCTGACGGTCACCGGTCGGCCGCGACCCGGCGAGCATGACATATCTACCTGGCGCCCGCGGACGCCGTTCGGTCCGCGCGGAGCCGCCGCAGGTGTCTGGCCCGGAGGACCCGACCTCCATACGAATGGTGATCGAATTGACACGGCGTGTGACTGCTGTGACCATTGGCGCCGGAGTTACCTCATGGCAGGCACACGCGCGTAACGCGCGTCCGGCTCGAATCCGGCACACGTCGTCTTTGCCCGGGCAGGCAGGGTTGGCGTTCGCCTCAGGGGACTCTCCGCTGATCAGCGGGCCCTTCGGAACGAACAACCTCACAGAGGAGGCTGGGAAGCCCGTGGGAGCAAACGACACCCTCAGGGATCGCGTCGCCGTGCTTGAAGGGCGTGCGAATGATCACGACGCGCTGCACAGGCGGCTCGAATTCAAGATCGATAATCTCACCGACGAAGTGGCCTTCATCAAGACGGACGTCGAGGGCCTCAAGGATGACGTCGGGGTCCTTAAGGCGGACATGTCCGAGGTCAAAGGAAAGATCGGCATTTTGACCGACGATGTCGCCGAACTCAAGGCGAGGACGGCCGACCTGGGCGAAATCCGGGCTCGGGTCGCTGAGATTCCTGAGATCAAAGCGAGCCAGATCAAGATCCAGAACATGGTGGCCAAGCTGCTGGCCAAGGCAGAGGGCACCGAGGAGGCCGCCAGCGTCTCCTGACGGACGCCGCGCTCGATGAAGGCGGGAAGGCCGCCGGCTCTTCTGATCCTCAGAGGAACTGGCGGCCTTTCTGCGTCCCGTCGCCGCCGGTCTCACAGCCGCTGCGAGTGCTGCTCGATCAGACTCGCCAGGAATTCCTGGGTCTCGGGGTCGACGGCATAGATGACCGTACCGGCCATGCCCCGCGTGAGCAGGACCTTGTAAATGTTGCGGACATGGCGCTCGACCTGCAGGTCGGTGACACTGCGCCTGGTGAGCTGAGGGTCCTTGTTGCGGTCGCGTACGGTGACGAGCCGGCCGTGACGTGCCACGAGGTCGGGACCGATGATCACGCCGGACCAGTCGTACTCGAAGCCCTGGGCGGTGTACAGGCAGCCGACCTGTTCGAAACCGCCGTCCATCGTCGCCCACAGCGCGCTGGAGGGGGCGTTCCCGACGGCGCGGTCGCCTTTGACGTTCCGCGGCTTGGCCCAGTCGCCGATCCGCACGTCAGGTACGAGAGTGTCGTCGGAACGCGCATCGCTCCACGGCCAGCAGTAGCCGGCGGCGATGCGGGCGGAGAACCCCTCTTGGGCCTTGCCGCGCAGGATCGCCTCCAGTTCCTCGGGTGAGTCCGCGAGCGTGACCGCGAAGTGGTCATCGCCCGTCCACGGCTGTGGCCCGTCACCGGCGTCGAGACCGAGCAGACTCAGGACCCACTCCTCGTACTTCTCGCTCCCGCCGCACCGCCACTGGCCTTCCAGTGGGACATGCTCGACGCGGAAGCCGAAGCTCTCGGCATGGCTCTTGATGGCCTCGAAGGTGCCGATCTCACCGGGCTTGACGACCTGATGCTCGTCGAGGAGGAAGACAGGTACCCGGGCGGCCGCCATGAGCTCGTCGACCTGCGGCCGTCCGGTGTGGATCGGGTGAAGCGGTT
Organism: Actinomadura alba; assembly: GCF_014323705.1. GTDB lineage: Bacteria > Actinomycetota > Actinomycetes > Streptosporangiales > Streptosporangiaceae > Actinomadura_C > Actinomadura_C alba. Next base: position 193,176 of record NZ_JABVEC010000014.1, on the reverse strand, counting down.
GGCCGAGGTCTCCCGGATGCGATGCGCCTCATCGCAGATGAGGACGTCGAGTTCGTTCTTCTCGGCGTTGGTGAAGCTGTTGAAGTACTTGAAGAGGTTCTGGACCCGTCGGTTGCCCTTGCCCACGTGGCGTCGCATCGTCTGGGTGAACGAGCGTGACCCGGTCGCGTGGAGAGCCGGGTGGCCCCTGCGGCTGAGTTCTCCGAGCAGCGACAGCGCGATGACGCTCTTGCCGCTTCCGGGGCCACCGGTGACCACGACGACACGCTTGTTGTCCGCCTGTCGAGCCTTGCGCACGGCGTACAGGACCATCTCGTACGCCACGCGCTGCTCATCCAGGAGGACGAACTGCTCACGGTCCTTGATCTCCGCGGCAGCGAGCCGCATGAGCTGCTTGGACGGCCTTACCGCGCTGTCGAGCAGACGGTCGCCGGCACCCGCACCGGGCTCTGAGGCGAACTGGGAGCGCAGATAGTCCAGGAAGGCGCCACGGCGGGTCTTGGTGAACAGCCGGGTGTACTGGCTCTCCACCAGGTCGAACAGGTCGTGCACGTCCGGATCCGCCGCGTTGTGGAGGTAGGCGACACCGTGCACGGTGTCGGGGTCGCGGTCCAGCGCACCGATGAAGTCGACGATGGTGTCGCAGTAGCCCTGCACCTGCTGCAGCGGGTGGGGGAGCACTCTGGAATAGCCCGGGACTAGAACGAGTGTCTCGCTGTCCTCGAAGAGCTCGGCCCGGCTCCACTGCTTGAGCTCCACGACCACGTAGCGGTCGTTGCCCTTGTGGTCGACCCCGGCGAGGACGACGTTCGCGCGCTTGCTCGTACGGGGAAGCTGGTACTCGATGAGCATCTCGACCTTGCCAAGGTCGGCCTCGACGAGATCGCGGGCGAGGAGCGGCAGGCTGTTGCGCCACGACCTCTTCTCGCTCTCGCTGGTCGAGAGCCCCATCGACATCTTCAGATGGTCGGTGATTCTGGTGGCCAGGCGTCGTTCGATGGGGGACTCGAGCACGCCCTCGGCCGACAACCGAAACGCCGTTACGGACTGACCCTCAGGCAGCACGAAGAACTCGTGCGGGTGGGGGCGTGTCCGCGATCACCTCATCGGCGGAAGCCCGTCGGGCCGCAAATACCGCTATGCAGATTACAAGCGATCATGGAGGCTGTCAGGTGATCGGTGGGGCCTTGCGGATCGACCCTCGATACGTCGCGGCGTCGTAGCGACGTTCCCCCTCGTCCAGCTTGACGTGCGCGGCGGCGATGAGGTCCACGCCGAGGACGTCGGCCAGCCTCGTCAGATAGATGGTGACGTCGGCCAACTCTGACCTGACCCGCGCGGCAGCCTCCGGATCGTGCATGACCCGCTCCGCCTCTTCCGGTGTGAGCCACTGCAACTCGGCGAGCAGCTCCCCGACCTCGCCGGCCAGTGCCATGGCGAGGTTCTTCGGCGTGTGGAACTGATCCCACTCCCGTACGGCCGCGAACTCCCGAAGCCGCACGACCAGGTCCTCAAGCTCGGTCATGTCGCTCAGCCTAGGCCTTGGTGAATGCCCCTCACGTTTCCACATCCGTCGGTCGGTGCCGCTCGCCGCGAACAGTCACGAGCTACGAGGTAGGTCAGCTAAGGGCGGCGAGCGAGCCTCTATCCGCCGTTCAGGCTCACCCGATCGGGAACTCGCGGCGGCGCTGTGCCGCCATGGCTCCGACGCACGTCGAACGGCCGTGAACATGCCGATGGGCCCGCCGTTCGCGACGGACCCATCGGTCTTGGAAAAAGAGGGGTTCTGACCGTTGAGCTACAGCACCTCACGGTACTGCCAGGGCTTCAACCTGGATCTCCCTGCTTCTCGTGGAGCCACTGGTCGTGAGCCAGCGGGGTCGTACCCGGCTCCTGCGCAATCCAAGTTAACACTTCTGGCTGGAAAGGCGTCCCGGCTCAGACCGAGAGGAGGCGATGCTGCTCGCGCAAGGAGAGTGTCGCACCCTCAAGGTCCGCGAGGCGAGCGGCCAAGGTCGCTTCGGCTAGGTGGCGGGAGCGCGGCGCTGAACTTCGGCCCTTCCAGCGCCGTGTCGTCGCCGTCGGGTAGGCAGAGCCGGTCACGCGACTCGGCGACCGCGACCTTCCATAGGTCGCGTGTGACGTCCGTGTGCAGCCGGACGAATGAGTCGTCGACCCGCTGAGCCGAGTCCGCCACGCTGCCGAGGCTCGCCTTCAGCGTGGCATTGGTGCGGTGACCAGCCCATGTCCACCAGCGCAGGTCGCCGTCGGCTGTACGCGTGAGCACTGTGCCGCCTGGATGGACGGGGTCGGCCGCCGTTTCGCGTGCTTGCGCCAAGGTCGCACCAGCGCGGCGGGTCAGCCGTACGGGTGGGTCGGCTCCGAGAAGGGCTCGGAACCGGGGACCGTGCGGTGTCTACCAGTTCCGGCAGCGATGCGGCGGCCCCGCGACCACCCGCTGCGTCAGAGTTCGCCCTCGACTGACGACATAGCGCCCGTACCTTGATTTGATCAGTACCTGGTGGCTCTCTCCCGGGGGCATGCATAATCCCAGATGTGAAGGCGTACGTTGGTGTGACCGACGGTGACTGGTACCGCTTTCTCTCAGCGCGTCCCGGACTGAACGAGGTCAACTTCTGGCGTCCCTCCAGTGCGCGAGAATTCAAGGTCCTCACGCCGGGCGAGCCGTTCTTCTTCAAGTCGCACTACCCGCACAACCGCGTGGTGGGCGGTGGTTTCTACAGCGGGTTCGCGCAGCTCCGCGTCTCCGAGGCCTGGGAGTTCTTCGGCGAGGCGAACGGCGTCGACAGCCTCCAGCAGATGCGGGCCCGGATCGGGCACTACCGCCGCGCGCCGATGGCTGTGGGAGAGGACCCCGTCATCGGCTGCGTCTTCGTCCGAGACACGCGCTTCTTTCCGGTCGGCGAGGAAGTCGACCCACCGCCGGACTTCGCGTCGAACATCGTCCAGGGAAAGGGCTACGACCTCGCCGCCCACGCACATGCCGGCTACTTCGAGGAGCTCGTCTTCCGACTGCTCGGCCACAGCGTCGAGATCGATTTCTCACAGCCCTGGCACCGCGGAGGTCCCGTCTACGGCGATCCGAGGCTGACCCCTCGGCGCCTCGGGCAGCACGCCTTCCAAGCAGTGGTCCTGCGTGCGTACGACAGGCGCTGTGCCATCACCGGCAACAAGATCCGGCCCGTCCTGCAGGCCGCCCACATCCGACCGCTGCCGGCGGGAGGCGAGCACCGGCTCGACAACGGCCTGCTGTTGCGCTCTGACGTCCACACCCTCTTCGATCGCGGATACCTCGGTGTCGATCCGAATCACAGACTCCTCGTGAGCCCGCGACTGCGGGAGGAGTTCGGTAACGGCGACCAGTTCTATGCCCGGGCGGGCCGACAGATCGCTCTACCTGAGCGACGACCGGACCGGCCGGGCCGCGAGTTCCTCGAGTGGCACCTTGACGAGGTGTACAAAGCATCCTGATGGCTTAGGTCAGCGCCGTATCCGCGCTCAACAGCGCCCGAACGACCGCAAGATCACGATCTACTGGTGAGCTCGGTAAATGTGGTTGATGAAGGTCGTCCACTCGGACCGGGTGAACCGAAGGACTGCGCCCGTCTCGCCGGCTTTGGAGTCGCGGACGCCGATCGTGCCGTCGGAGGCCGGCGATACCTCTACGCAGGTGCTGTTGGGCTCGCTACGGCGCGACTTGCGCCAGTGGGTGTACTTCGTGCTCATTGACCGGCCCCTGCCTGATTCTCGGCGATCCTGTCGGCCGTCTCGCTCGGCGGTCATGCCCTTCGCCTCGCGAAGGGTGCGTAGGGCCAGGCGTCGGCGGCGGACGAAGGGGCTGGTCACCGTGGTCCTCCGGATGGTCGGCCGTGCCGAAAGGGGCACGGATCGAACATGCCTTTGACTACGGTGCGTATTGAACACGCAGCTTTCCGGGGTCGCTGTGAGAACCGGGGGAGTGGCCGGATACGGCCATCCCCGCCGGCTCGTCTTCGCCGCTCGACCGGCCGGCGGCTCATGAGAACACGACGCCCGGCCGTACCTCCGTTCGATCGGGCTGTGCCGACCGGGCGCGTGGCGTCAGGGGATGAGCGACCAGCCGAAGCCCGCGTTGGCGGGGTCGGCGCCGAGGTCGGCGGGTCCGAAGGTCATGGCTCCCGTGCCCGTCGCGCCGGAGCGTGTCCCGGGGAACACGCTGACCGCGCCGTCGCCCCGGTACAGGCTGTTGGGATCCCGCTTGTTCTCGCCCACCGCGGCCGCGGCCAGGTCGGCCCTGCCGTCACGGTTGAAGTCGATCAGCGAGACGGTCCACCCGAACAGGTCGTCCGGCTCCGCCGTGTCGGGCACGCCGGGAGTGTCCTGGCTGAAAGACCGGGCTCCCGCCGTGGTGAGGCCCCGTGGGAGGCCCTTCAGCAGGACCACCGATCCAGCCCGGTTCGCCTCGCCGACGGGCTTGCCCTGCACTCCGATCGCGACATCGGCGTACCCATCGCCGTTGGCGTCGCCCACCGCCACCGCCGACCCGAACCGGTCGTACTCGCCGGTCGTCCCCGGCACTCCCCGGGTGTCCTGGTTGATGGTGAGATCCGGCTCCGCGGGTAGGCCCTGGCGCGTCCCGTACCGGATGTACACCTCGCCGCCCCGGGCAGGGCTCTGGCTGATGTACCCGGTGACGAGGTCTGAGCGACCGTCACGGTTGATGTCGCCGAGCGCGGCCGTGTCCGCGTACTCGATCGTGACGGTGGTCTCCGTGCTCAGCCCGCCGGACGATCCCAGGTAGAGATCCACCATGGGCGTTCCGCCGACGGCGGGATAGGACGTCACCACGTCGGCGTATCCGTCGCCGTTCACATCGCCGGTGGTGATGGCCGTCAGCCCGCTCCGGCCGGCGCCGTAGGGAAGCGGGTTCACTGTGTACGCGCCCTCGGCGACGTCGAACAGGTACACGTCACCAAAGTTGCTGGGGGTCTCAGTCGCGATCAGCTCCGCCCTGCCGTCGCCGTTCACGTCGCCCATGCCGACGGCGTTGCCCAGCCGGTACTGTCCCGCGACCGAGGTCGCCCGGCCCAGGCCGTCCTCGCCGCCGAACAGGACGGTCACGGCGCCGTGGTAGAAGACGTTGTCGTACGGTCCGTACCGCGGCGAGCCGATCGCCAGGTCGGCGTACCCGTCTCCGTTGAGGTCGCCGGCCGCGACCGAGGTCCCGAACCCCGCGTTCGGTTCGGCCGGGCCCGGAACGCCGGGTTCGTCCTGGCTGACGACCTGATGCCTGCTCGTGTCCAGCCCGGACCTGGAGCCGTACACGACGGTGACGTAACCGGCGCCGGTCTTGCCGCCCACCGTTCCGTTCGGAGCGCCAATGGCCATGTCCTGGTAACCGTCGCCATTGAAGTCTCTGGTCACCTTGGCCGCCGCTTTGACCTGCCGAGGTTCGCCCGCCGCGGCCGCGACGCCGCCCGACGGCATCATCGCCGCCACCAGGGCAGCGCTGATGGCAGCACTGATCACTACACGTCTTACCTGCACAGCCTTCTCGCCTTCAGTAGGGGAGAAGGTGGGCCCACCCCCGATTTCACCCGTAGGACGTACGGAGGCCGACCCCGGGTGACTTATCAGGACGAAAGCGACCAGATCCGGTCATCCCATCCCTGTCGTCTGCCCGGACAGAACGCCAACGCCTTCCCAACGGCACCCAGGCCTGCGCCCTGTCCGCCGTCAGGTACCCGATCTCCGCTGCTCAACCTGATCGTCGAGCCGCCATGACCAGCGTCCGCAGCCACACGTACAGGACCTTGAGCAGCCGCAGCCACCACGGACGCGTGAGCGGTATGACGATGTCCTCCTTGATCTCCCTGCGGACCGCATCCGTGCTGTCCAGCGCCGCCCAGCTCCGCACCATATCGATCATGATCTTCGAGGTCGCCGGATCGGTCTCCGCGAGCCCCAGCCCGTACACCGACGGCATCGGGTGCGGCATCGCCGCCGCGACGAAGGCGCACACGAGTCGCTCGCGCAGCATGGGACGGCGCACCGCGGCGTCCAGCCATCGATGGATGGTGTCCTCGAACCCGGGGTCCCGCTCTCCGAGTCTGCCGCCACGGGTGTGCAGTGCCGCCCTCCACGCCGTGGCGCACCTCAGCGGATCGATGGCCTCAGCCCCGTCCAGCATCTCGGGCAGGCCGGACGGAGAGACCCACCCCGCCATGTGGAGGAAGATCGTCACGCCCGCGCGGATCCGGCGCTCCCGCGCCTTGTCCGAAAGGTTCGCGCCGCCCTTGCCCGAACTCCAGTCGAGTGCCGCCGCGAGCACCTGCCGGCGTTGGTGCGACGCCAGGCTCAGCGCGGCGCTGATCACTTCACCTACGACCTGAGCGTCACCGTTCGTAGCCAGGTGCTTGAGCCGGGTCAGGGCGATTGAAGGGTACGTCTGGCCGAGGGGCTCGCAAACCCGGGCGATGGTCAGCTTCAGCGTCTGTGGTGTACGCGCCGCGTACGACCAGTCGTAGAGCGTTCGGCGAACGCGACCACCGACACGAGCGTGGAGGCACGTGCGGGAGAGCGCGATGAAGGCCAGGTCGGCCAGGCCCGTCTCAGCCCACGCCCGTGCCGCCTCGGCGATACGGTCGGCCGCGCTGTGCTCAGCGGCCAGGTCCGCGAAGGTCTCGACGAGTCTGTTCCGCTGCCGAGTTGGCACGGCCTCGTCCGTGGGCAGTGCCGCCAGCCAGGAGAGCAGATCCGTGCGGGTCAGCGGGTAGTCGTTCCACACGTGCCGCAGCGCCGACTCGGCATAGCCGTCACGGCGGAAGGCGATCCGGTCGTCCTCCCGTTCGGCTTCCAGAAGACTGCACAGATCTGTCACCGGACACCACACCAGTCCCGCGCCGTCCTTGGTGATCTCAAGCCGCTGCGCGAGCGACCAGGCGGCGGAGTAGACGTGCGTCTCCTCGATCGGAGCGAGCGTGACCGCCGCGACGAGAAGAGCCCGGTCGCGGGGTTCCCGGTGCTTCTTGAACCAGGCGCGCAGTTCCTCGGCCCAACCCCGGAACGCGTGTGCCACGTCCGCCTGCCGCGCCGCGATACCGCCGTCCCGCTGCTCAGCTTGCTCGATGAGATCGACGAGGCGGCGTGCGCCGGCCGGCAGTACGTTCTCCAGCAGCGCGGACGCTTCGTTCCAGTGCGGCCACGTGGTGTCGGCGAGCCCTCGGCGCATCAGCCGGTGCCGGTAGACCTGCACCGGATGGGGAGGCTCGACCGCCACGCAACGCAGAATGATGCCGAGGCGCGCCTGTTCGGCTTCGTCGCCGACCACCACCAGGTACGCGCCGGCGGCGCGTACGGCGTCGACCAGGCCGCTGAGCTGTGCCGGCTCCTCATCCGCGCCTCGCACCACGTAGCCGCACGCGCCGTTCGCGCCGATCTCCTCCATGTCCTCTATGTCGGTAGAGAACCGGCGGATTCGGATGTCGGAGCGCAGCTCGCGGAGGGCGGCGATGGCCGTGGTCTCGCGGCCGCATCCGGGCGGTCCCGTGAGGCAGACGGCATGGCTGGCCTCGAGAGTCTTCACGATCAGATCGTGGTTGCCCGCGGGCACGTAGCTCGCCACCCGGTCGGTGATATCGCTGGCGCTGAGGTAGAACGCCGGGCGCCCGCGCACGTACTTCACCTGGCTCTGGACGAGGTCGCCGCTGACCGTCGTGCCGATGACGCTCTGCGCGCCGTCCCCGGTGACGTCTACGTCACCGACCGTCGGCGCGTACGCCGTCGCGGTCATGACCGTTCTTGGCGGATGTCGCCGCCGGCCTGGGCGCCGATGATGTTCTGTGCGGCGTCGCCGGCCGCCGCCACGTTGCCGAAGGACATCCCGCCGGGCGGGGCGGGCGCCGGGTCACGCGGGCCGTCGTCTGGCGGGGCCGCGCCGTCCGGGCGCTCGCGCTGGGATGGTGTCGGAACGTACAGGAACGCCGGCCGATCGAACTGCTTGACCTTCGCCCGAACCTCCGTGAACCGGTTCGGGTGCAGGCCGGTGTAGCCGGCGCGCACGAACATCTCGAACGTTTCCGCGGAAACGAGCGCCGCCGTGAACGTGACGTCTGGATCGCTGTCGCGCAGTGCCGCTCGCAACGGTTCACAGTCCAGGAGGCGATTGACATCGACCGTGGCGGTCGAGATGCCCGCCGTGACCGGGTGTTCATCATCGACGAGCCCAGCGTGCAGGGCGACCCGGAGTCGGAGCCGCAACCCGCGGGCACGTAGCCGTGGCGCGGACTCGGCCAGGGCCTCCTGCAGGTGGTCGGCGAAAGGATGGACCAGGGTGGGCATCGCGTCGGAGGGAAGCACAGCGAGGATGCCGTCGCCGGTGCTCTGCAGAAAGCGCACGGACTCCCAGGTCTCGCCGAGGCCACTGCGTTCGCAGGCGCGCCCGACGACATCACGGATCTCGGTATGGATGCCGGGCAGCTCGGCGTCACGGTTGCGGCTGAACCCTTCCGCGTCGACGACGAGCAGGGACTGAAAGGACGGCATTGTCGCGTCTCCTCCGGTGTGTGGTCTTCCACACGATGCACAGGGTTCGGCTCGGTGACTGTCTGAAATCAGACGTTGCCGTGGCCCGATTCGGCCAGGGCTCGCAACCGGGGAAGGTCGGTGATGACGATTCTGCGGCGTGCCGTGGTGACGAGGCCCTGGTCGCGCAGGCGTGCGAGCTCGGCGGCTACGGTGCTGCGGGAGAGACCGGCCGCCTGGCCGAGCTCTGTCTGGTCCAGGCCCACGTCGACCGGTATCGCCTGGCCGGGGGCTGTCAGCCGGAGCAGTGTCCGTGCAAGCCGTGGCGCTGCGGGAAGCGCGGCGAGTTCGGCGCGCCACGCCTCACCCTCTCGAATACGGTTCATCGCGTGCCGCAGCAGCTCTGTCTCCAACCCCAGTGACCGTACGAGCAGGAGAAACCGGTCGGCGGGTATCGCCCGTGTCTCGCACGGATCGATCGCGATGACGGTGGCCGAACGGTCGTCGCCGCCGAGCACGGAGATGTCACCGAGGATTTCACCGGGCCCGCGCACCGCGAGCACGAGAACGCTGCCGTCCGGTGACGACCGCAAGACCTTCACCCGCCCGGCGATGAGCACGAGCACGTGGGCGGGCGGATCGCCTTGCCGAAGCAGAATGCCGCCCGGCTCATGGCGAAGGACCGCGCCGGCCGAGATCAGCCGAGTCCATGCCTGCGTCGAGACGGCCACGCCATCATGTCTCTCACATTCCACGCTCAGAGCAAAGGTGGCTGGTGTAGTCGGGACAGGATGGCCCCAGAGCCACCCTGCCTGCGAAACCTCGCAGGGCCAGGCTTGCTGCCGTTCTTCGGTACGTATCGTGAGTCGCGGCTGGCGGTTGGTCGTCATACAGGCCGCAACGAGCCCAAGGCCAGAGTCGGATGTGCCGGCCCCGGGCAGATGTCGCGCAGTCGTTCCTTCGCGGCCTCAGCGAGTCTCGACGCCGCGGCGGACGGCCTCGGTGAAGGTGGCCCATTCGGCATGAGTGAAGACGAGAACGGGGCCGTTGCTCTGAGCCTTGGAGTCGCGTACGCCGATCGTGCCGTCAGGAGCGGTCGCCACCTCGACACACGCGCTGTTGGGCTCGCTGCGGCGTGACTTGCGCCAGTGAACGTACTCAGCGGTCATTTACGGGATCCTGCCTTGTCGATCAACCGTTCGGCCGCTTTCCTTAGGAGTACGAGGCTGTCCGGTGGGGAAAGCGCAGCCTGCCGGAGATGTTCATATCGTCGTGTATACCGTGCCACTTCGTCCGGCTTTGTGTGAACCAAGTCAGTGTTGATGGTGTTCACGACGGCCATCGGCGGGTCCTCGACATCGGCGAACCCGTAGAGGAAGAACGCTGCTGTGGGGAGCAGTGTCCCTTCAACGCGGGCGTCCACCCGCAGGAGTCTGACGTGGACGTTGGCGTGCGCGTTCACCGTCTCGATGAGGTGCTCTACCTGCGCGCTCATGATCGATGCAGGAATGCCGAGACGATGGATGACGACCTCGTCCAGTACGACCTCATAAGCCGGTCCGTCGGGACTCAGTATGACGCTCTGCCGGTTCCGCCTGGCATCTACGGCACGTTCAGGCAGGTAGTCGAGGGTGCCTTCGGCCTTGGTCAACTCGACGAGCGCCCAGGTGAATTCAGGAGTCTGAAATAGGCCGGGGATGGTGGTCGGGTTGTACTCGCGGATGGTGGCGGCGCCGGACTCGATGTCGGCGTAGAGGCGTTGGCTGGATCCCATGGTGTCGCCGTAGGAGTCCCACCAGCCGCGTTCGGCGGCGTCGCGGGCGATCTGTCCGACCTCGTTCCACTTCTCCCCGGTGACTTCGAGGATGTCGAGGATCTTCATGACCTCGGCGAGGTCGGGGCGGATGTGGGCGTTCTCGAGCCGGCTGACCTTCGTCCGGGAGTGGTAGATGAGCTGCGACAGTGCTTCCGCGGTCATGCCCTTCGCCTCGCGAAGGGTGCGTAGTTCCTCGGCCAGGCGTCGGCGGCGGACGAAGGGGCTGGTCACCGTGGTCCTCCGGAGAGCGGTCGTGCCGTAGGGCGACACGGATCGAACACTTCTTTGACTACGGTGCGTATTGAACAAGCAGCTTTCCGAGGTTGGCGCGGAGAACCGCACGAGTGGCCGGATGCGGCCACTTCGGTCCTCGTGCCCCGTGTCGCTATCTCCGGGCCGCGCGGGATGCCGACCCACCCCACGAAATCTCGAAGGCGCAGCCTCGCACACCGACGCAGTCATGGAACGCAGTCGCGTCACGTGGTCACCGTGCGGGCGCTTGATCTCGCGAGGGATGAGCGCTCCTGTCGAGCGGCGATATCCATGGCTTTGGGTGTGTTATCGGCCAGGTGTGGTCATTGCTTGTTCGATGGGAATCTTCTTTGGGGTCTGCTTGAGCGTTTCCTCGACGGCCGCGATCAGGGCCCGGATGCTCTTACGCAGTTGCCCACGCTGGTAGGTCAGATCCTGCTCAAATCGGGCCGCGGTGCCGTTACCGTCGCTGACCCAGACCTGCCGACTGCGCATCCGTCGCTGTGGCTTGTCGAGTGCTCGCTCCACGAGGTCGGCGTCGCGCTTGAGCTTGCGCAGGAGTCGCTCGAGCTCCTCGTACTTCGGGTTGGGCACCTCGACGGCCACTGCTCATATCTCCTGTCGCGATGGCGGAGGCATGGGATCATTGGGCATCCTAAGGGCAATGTACGGGCTGATCGTGGCCGCGTACACGCCTTCTTCGACCTTGCTGCTTGGAGGAGTGCATGAGGACACCCGCTTGCGTACTTATGGTCGGTCTCATTCTGGTAGCCGGACCGGCGGTCGCCGCATGTGGGAAGAAGGAGGAAGGTCCGACGGTCGTCCAGGCGGAGCAGACCCTCAAGAGCCATGTCGACCAACTACTCAAGGATGCGATCGTCGAAAACGTTCGAGTTTCCGATTCCGGTGGCAAGGACATTCCCTGTGGTCATAGGAGAGCGGAACGGACTTACGCGGTTACAGCCGACAAGAAGGACTCGCCAGCTCTAAGCCCGGTTGAATTGTCGAGGCGTGTGCTTGGATCTGTGGATAATCTGGGTGGTTATAAGACTACGTATCTAAAAGGGGGTGATCCTGTAACAAAGCTACATAATGGTACGGCGCGGACTAATCTTACGCTCCGGGTGCCCGCAAAAGGGAAGGTTGAAATCTACGGAAGCACAGACTGTCTCCATACGTGATACATGCCTCTAATATGCCACTGCTCGCTACTGCGGCCACGAACTAGCCGTGTCGGATGCCGCCTTTTGTGCTCCTTGGAATGCTCGTGTGACATTGACGGTCGCCTGGCCAAATTTGGTGTCGCTAGCGCCGCCACGTCCGTTTGCATTGAGCCAGGCAATGTAGTTGTCCAGGGCTTTCGGGTTCTTAGCGATCTCTGAGTAGGCCAGCAGCTTGCCGCTGTCGTCGGCGAACGTCACACCGGGATGCGGAGTTTTGGAGCTGGAGGCCATGAATTCCTGAGGCGTCACCTTCATCTTGTAGCCCGCGCCTATCAGCTGCTGGACCGTCGAATGTTGAAGTCCGAGGGATGCCTGCAGTTCCCTGTCTTCGAGCGCCGCCAGGCGGGTCTTGCCCTCGGGGATCTGAGTAAGGGCGTCCTGGCCTTTGCCCACGTAGTACAGGACGAGTGTCCAGGCGGCGTCGGCCGCGAGTGTTCCGCCGGGTAGGAAGATGCTGCCGAAGTCGATGCCGAGGCCGATCATCTCGCTCATGGTCTGAGCGGATTGAGCGTGGCTCTTGTCCAGGTTCCCTTGCACCTGTTTCTCGGCTTGGGTTTGCAGCCCTCCGACGTAACCAAGCGCTTGCATCACCCGCTCCAGGCCGGGGGTGTCTGGAGGCAGATCGCCGCGTTGTTTGGCCGCTTCGATGCGTACACCCTCGGCGACCAGGCGGCGCGTAAGTTCACCCATCCCTTGCTGGAACGGCTTCATGTGCTCGGGGGAGTCGGCGAAGGTCTTCAGGAATCGGTAGGTGTCTTCCGGGCTGAGGCTGAACATGGGATCGAGGCCGGGAGTGTGCGTCGTGACGCGGCCGAACTTCGACTCCTGGTTGCGGTCATCGATGTTGGAGCCCTCAGCGATCTCGGTGGCGTACGAACCTGCGATCTGTGACATGGAGATCCGCATGGGCTCCGCGATCCCGTCTTTGACATTCGGCAATGCCGTCATGAGGGTGAAGGCGAACTGCGCGGACTGCTGTCTGTGCTTACCGTCCTTCTCGTCGTAGGCGCCGGACGCGCCGGCGAAGGCGCGGCCGAGTTGCTCGGCGACCTTCCCGTCGGCCTGCGCCAGTCGCGTGAAGGCGGTCAGCACCCCCGCGAGATCCGAGTCCTGGCGCTGTCCCAAGGCGACCTGATGGGGTGTCGTCCTTCCGGTCTTGTCCTCGGCGAGACCTACGAAGGCCAGCCGAGACGCGGCCGGGTTGTTACCCAGCGAGCGCAGGAACAGCGCGTAGGTGTCCTTGTCCTGGCTGTCGATACCGGGACGGTTCGTGCCCGTCTCGGAGAGGGCGAGTCGGTACATCGGGTCGAGCGCGTGCATCCGGGCCAGGCTCGCGAGCCACTCGGGCGGGAACTTCCCATGGCATACCAGCGACGCGACGCCCTTCTTGTCGGTGCTGGACAGGTTCTTGTCGAACATGGCATTGGTCACCGTGCCGAATCCCGGCACGTCCATGCCGCCCGACACCGCACTGGCGAGTGCGGTGCTGGTCTCCTGGATCTGCCGGGGGACGTGGCCGTCCTTGCCGTACTTGTTGATCATTGCCGGGAGCCGGCGGGTGAGTTCCGGGCCGAGGCTGGCGAAGAAGGCGGCCGAATAGTCGGAGTCGAACCGGTGTGCGCCAAGCTCGTTGAGTAGCTCGTGGTAGTCGTCATCGCCGGGGCGCACATTCTTTGCGGCTCTGAAGCGAGCGGCAAGCGCCGCACCCTGCCGACGCGCCTCCGCCGGCGAGAGGACGAGACGTTCGTCAATCATGGTCAGGCCCGACTGGGTGTCATCGTCGAGAGCGATCGCCAGATCCCGGCGTTTGATGAGCATGGGGATCTGATCATCGATCCAGCCGCATACCCGCTCGATCTCCCGGAGCGCGGATGTGTCCACTCCGAGCGCGGAAAGCTTCGTCCGATAGCCGCCCACCGCCGCCGTGAGATCGCCCCGCCCACGCTGAAATTCTTTGATCATCCCCGTCATCAGGGGTGGATCGATCCCGCTGGATCCGGGCGGAAAGCCCCCCATGTGCTCACCACTTTCACCATGGCCATACGGCCGACCGTCGCGATCCCCGTTACGCCAGAATCGTAGGGCCATTGGCTTCCATTCGACAGTCCATGAGCCTCCACCCTGCCATGAGGATCAGCACTATCGTGCATCCGTCGAACAGCAGGAGCCTGGGTCCGGATCATGTCTGTCGGGGCTGCTCCCTATACTCCTCCAGCATGCGATTCCAGACCGACCTGACGCCTCCTCCGGTGAACGACGCACAGCCGGCCGAGCTGTTCCTGATCACTACTCCGGAGAGCCGCGCACATGCCTCCGCCCTCGCGGGACGGTTGCGCGCCGAGGGATTCGAGGTCACCGAGACCAGCGACGATTCGGACGAGGACCCGGACGAGGTCGCCGCCGTGCTGGGCGGACTGCCGGTGATCGACATGGACAGCTACGACGAACTGCTGGTCGCGGTGCCTGAAGCGCCGATGGCCTTCGCGCTCGCCTTCGGTCACGGCGGTGCCTTCGTCAGCGCGGACGCCGACTTCCACACCGAGCCGCAGCCCTTCTGGTCCGCAGTCATGCGGATCTTCACGTTGATTCGCGACGAGGTGGGCTGGGTGCCTGTTGCCCAGGAGTGGCTGGAGCTGAACGCCGCCGAACATTCCGTCACTCCGGACGGCACCGGGATCCGTCCCGCCGAACTCACGGCCGAGGAGCTGGACGAAGCCGTCACCGCCGTGCTCAATGACGTCCCGGCCGATTACCGGCTGCCGCGCGACGCGGCCTCGGACGACGGGTCGCTCCGCAAGGCCGCGGCCGAACTCTCGCGCCGCTGCCCCAGCCCTGAGGCCAGTTTCCCGGTACTGATCAGTGTCACCGCCGACGGCGAGATCATGGAGGGTGTCGAGGACACGACGCTCACCGATTCGCTGCTCGACCTGGGATCCGAGCTTCGGCAGCAACTGGGGGACGACCGCACCGGCCGCGCCACCACCCTTGTCGTGCACCACGATCCCGGATGCGACCCGCCCTACCGGCTGGAGCCGGTCTTCGACCGGATACCGCTGCAGGGCTCGTCCGCCCGCTACATGCACTGGGACAGTCACGTGCGTGACATGCTGCGGCGCGCCCCGGAATGGCAGCCGGCCTGGCTGCCCGACGTGACGGCCCTGATGGAACGCGCCGGTTACGACCTCGCCGTGTTCTCGACGCGGTAGCCCGGCGAAGTCGCGTGATCTTGTAGTTGTTCGCATTGGTCGCCGCTGACCTGCGGTCGGCGGGCGGCCGATCGAGGGAAACTCGCTGCCGAACACTCCCGGCAGCATCAGCGCATGGGTCAAATCGGTCGAGAACGCACGTTGGTGCGTGACCGCTTCCTCGGTGTCTGTGACAGTGATACCGGATCGCCACGCGATCCCCAGCGCAGCGAGGATGGCCTCGACCGATGAGATCCTCGGAATCACCCGCACCGACAGCGACGGGTCGCCTAGGAGAAGGGCCGACACCGTGTCGAATGCCAAGGCGCTCCCCGGGTGAGATAGACCACGGGCGCCTTGGTGTGGGCGGCTTGTGCGATCTTGGCTGCCGCCTCCTCGTAGTTGCGGGTACGCGGTCTGGCATGGTCATAGTCCTCATACACGCTCTCCACGGGCGCGGCGGTCAGCTCGGTCAGCCAGCCGAGGTCATCGTGGCCGAGGATGGTGAAGACCTTCCTGCAGTTCGCGATCTCCTCGATGGCCTCGCCGGTGAGCTGCTCGGGCAACCGGATGCCAGAACCACGTCGTACTGTGGCGTCATGGCGGTACCCTCCCCAGCTCCTCAGATCCTGTTACTGGCACGAGCAGTCCATGGTCCACGAGTTCGGCGAGCAGGTGCTCCGCCTCCGGAGGGGGAAGAAACGCCGCTACAGAATCGATGGTCACGTGCTTGGCCGCCGCCACGTACCGCAGTGCGGTGGCGAAGGCGGCCGGGAACTCCAGCGTGCCACCGCCGGGGAACAACAGCTTGACTCGTTCGCCGACCTCGCTCACCCGAAAGATCAGATCCGGCCGTGGCCGTAGGGGGCCGGCGACGTGACGATCGGCGAGGTCGAAGAGCCCGGACGGATAGGTGAGGCGGCCGAGGACGAATCGATCTGCCGTGGCCCTCAGCGCGTTCGTGAGATCGAGCCCGGCGGCAGTGGGCGCAGCGGCATCGCCGTCCTCAAGAATCTGATCATTGAGGTAGCCAAACGGCGCCGCGGCCCGTAGCGATGGATCGGACCGCACTCGTTCGTCCAGCGCGGTGCGCAGCACGTCGTACCAGCTCGGCGGCTTGACGGTGATCGATACGTGCAATGACTCGCTGTCCAGGCTGGCCGCCTGGTGAACATGCCCGCGCGGAACGTACAACAGGTCTCCCTGATCGAGCCCGATCTCGGTGAACTCACCGGTCGTCTCAGCCGATCGGCACACCTCGTCGTCGAGCGGCAGCCTCCGCTGGGGCCGATCGAAGACGAACCAGCGTTTGGCCCCCTGGAGTTGCACGACGAGCACGTCATGGGAATCCCAGTGCGGTGCGAATCCGACCGAAGCCGGCGGGGTCAGGTACGCGTTGGCCTGCACGTCGTAGCCCGACTCGGCCTCCAGACCGCGGCACAGGAGAGCCAGCGGCCGCCAGTACCGGTTTATCGCGGGGCAGACAACCGTACAGCCGTCGCGGTAGGCGGACATGACGCGCTGTGGGTCGATCGCTGCGACGCGCGCCCCGCCTGGTGCGGAAATCTCCCGGATGTAGGACTGCGGCGGCAGCGGTACCTCGTCGCGGACCAAACGGATCGACGGATGCCGAAAGAGACCTGACGCGATCAGGTTGCCGAGCTGAACCACTGTCAGCAGCTCTCCGTAGTGCTCCGAATTTGCGCGGTGAATGTGCAGCGGCCGTTGTTCGAAATAAGTCCGCAGGTAGACGTCAATCTTGTACGGATGAAGTAGCCAACGCCAGGTGTGCCGGTCCTGGGCGCTCACCGCAGGTCCTGCGTGATTCCGTCGAGGACCACGTCGATGACCGCCTGCTTGGTCAGGCGGCACTCCAGTGTCTCCGTGGAGGCGAAGGTATCGTTTTCGAACCACTTGTTCGATGGGGCCCCACCACCGCACAGCGGGAAGTAGCGGCAACTTGCCCCGCACAGCCGTACGCCCTCGTCGATTTCGGCGAGCAGGGCACGGAACCGATCGGATTTCATCGCGTCGCGGATCGAGTCCTTCCACACGTTGCCGATCGTGAATTCGCCGTGCTGTGGATGCCGGTGACCGAGCAGTTCCGGGGAAAATGTGGAAAAGGCGCCGCCAGAGTCCACGTTCAGAAGCTGGAACGGCGTGGCCTGGGCCGAGCGGACTCCTGAGGCGAACAGGATGTGCTGCTCTGCCGTGTTGAACTCGCGAATCCGTAGGTTTCTTTCGCGTGCCGCGCGGTAGAGCGTCCGCAGGAATACCCGGTATTCCTCCTCATGGCCTTCCAGGCTGGAGGAGGTGTTTACGCCCTCACGTTCCTCGATGTTAAAGCCGATCTCCGGTATGCCGTTGGCGACAAAGAAGTCGGCGAACTCCTCGGGGTACGGGAGCATCGCGGAGCTCACCACCGCGATCAACGAGAACGGGACTTTGTGCTCTTGGAGCAGGCGTACGGCACGCATCACGCGGGCATGTGTGCCGCGCCCGGCCCTGCTGCGGCGATTGCTGTCATGGATGTGCGCGGGGCCGTCGATACTCAGCCCAACCCGGAAGCCGAGACGGGTGAACAGCTCGCACCAGCGAGAATCGACGAGCAGGCCGTTGGTCTGAATGGAGTGGGTGATCGTGAAGCCGCCCTGCCGCGCGCACTCTCGAGAGAGTTCCCAGGCGCTTTCGTAGAACTCCCGGCCCATCACCAGCGGCTCACCGGCATGCCAGACCACTGTGAACTCGCGCTCGACCAGATCGGCCTCGGCCACCCGGTTCAGCGTCTGCTGGAACGTGCCGAGAGACATGGGCCGATGAACGGTGCGATCCGGCAGATAGCAGTAATCGCAGTCGATGTTGCACAGCGGCGTTCCCTGGACGATCAGCAACTGGAGCGGGCCGTATCGGCGCGTGCCGGTGGTCCGCGCTGGCCGGGTCCGTCGCTTTACCTGTACTGCACGCGCGTCGAACTCCTCGCGGTGAACGAAGTGATTGGACGACAGTTGGAGATTGACGTCCAAGGTGCGGCGCCCGGCGGTATAGCCGTCATGGACGATGTTCTGCACGGGCGCGATGTACGCCTGACCGGGGCGCAGCACGACTCGTGTCACAGAATAGCCAGGATTGCGGTCCAGAAAGCATTCCGCAAGTGCGGAGGCGTTCCGATCGGCCAGTGCGGTGGCGAGGTGATTATCGAGCGGCTCTTCCCGCAGAGCCTCGGCGCATTCCGACAGGCCAAGGTTGACGAACACGAACGCTCGGCTTTCGCGACCCAGGTTGACCCCCACCCGGATGCCGGCCGCACCACGTTCTTGTGGCATCCGCCGCGGATGACCCCAGTTGTCCACATGCAGGCCGCGGTCCCGCCCCTGCTCACTGTCGTACGTCGTGGACACGCGCGGTGGGTGGGTGAAGTTGACCTCCGCGCTGCACAGCTCAAACGGCTGGAAGACCTTCTCGACCAGCCATTCCGAGACACACGCGATGAGAAACGGCAGCGCGTGCCGCTTGCCCTCCTGGTGCTCGGCGCGCGACCGGGTCATCGCATCCAGGCGCATATCCCAGGCGCGATGAAGCAACTCGCCCGGCGCGTCGAGCAGGATCACGGTGTTGTGCAGATCGTCCTTGCCAGTGATGCCGAGCAGCAGGTCGCGCTCCGTCTTGGTCACGCGCCGCCAGTCGTCGCGCGGCCGATATACCCCGCTGCGGTAACGTTGCGCACCCTCGGGCGTGGGCAGATAGCGGCCGCTGTCGACGACATAGGTGCCCCCGTTGACGGCAAGGTCGGTAACCGCGCGCCATTCCCGCGCCAGCGCAAGGACACGAATGCCCTCGGCAATCACGGTAGCGGATCGGTCACCCCGGGTCCCGCGCCCCCGAACGGTCGACCGAGGTCGACGGCGTCGCGGAGATGCGGGTAGTCCGTGAGATGAACCGAGCTGTTGGTGTTGGTCCAGTCGTTCCAGTCATCCCAGTTGTCGAAGTTGTCCCAATTGTTGAAGTTGTCAAATGGCTGGTCGGCGAGGATCCAGCCAGGCCATTGGTCGCCGCGCAGATCAATGATCTTTCTTTCGGCCCTCAGCGTTTCCTCGCGAGCCTCGGCATCGATCGCGCTCAGTCGCTCCGCACGCAGTTTACTTACCTGCGCGGCAGCCTGCCGGCGAAGTTCCTGCACTCTGGCCAGGAATTGCTGCTGTTCATTAGTCAGCTCTATTTCCTCCATGGCACCTCCTGCGTCTTACACGCCAGTGATCGTGACGCCCGCATAGGGACGAGTCCTCCGCCAGGGTGCGCCCTGCGGCCCGGTCCGGTCAAGACCGATTTGTGGCCGCCTCCGGCAACCGCTCGACGCGGCCTGCCCCGCCGGTTGCCGCCTCCCATGGCCGCTCTCATCTGCTGATCGTTCAGCTGTGCAGTGCGGTGCCGCCTTGTCCACAGCCGGAATTGCCGAGGCCTGTTTGTATCCGTACTTGGCGGGTGCTCGTGTATCTTTCGCACCCGATCTGCTGTCCACGGTCGATGTTGGAGCGGGCTGCTCCCGTGCCGTTCGGAACAGGGAGCCGGTGAACGGTGATGTACACGTCCCGGCGGCCGCGGTGTGCACATCACGGTCGTCAGCGTGCTCGCCCGAGCATTGTAGGAAGCGTCCGCTAGCCGGACCGGCGCACGCGGCTGACGAAGGCGGCCCACTCTGGTCGGGTGAATTCGAGCACGGGGCCGGCCACTCCGGCCTTGGAGTCGCGGACGCCGATGGTGCCGTCGGCGGCCAGCGCCACCTCGACGCACTCTCCGTTCGGGTCGCTGCGTCGTGACTTGCGCCAGTGGGGGTACTTCGCTGTCATGAACGCCGTCCTGCCTCGTCGGACATCTGGTCGGCCGCCTTGCCGAGGAAGGTGAGGCTGTCGGCGGGCGACAGCGCGACTCGGCAGAGACGGTCGTAATGTCCTGTATACCGCGATACTTCGCGCCGCTCGGTATGGACGAGATCGGTGGTGACGGTGTCGACGACCGCCATTGGCGGGTCGGCCGGATCGGGGAAGGCATAGAGGAAGAACGACGACTTCGGCAACAGGCCGCCGGTGATGCGGGCGTCGTACGGAAGGGCCCGAACCGTGACGCGCGGCTCGGCGGATACCACCTCGATCAGGTGCCTGAGCTGAGCGGCCATCACCGCCGGTGGAACCCCGAGCCGGCGCACCACGAACTCGTCGAGCACCATGTCGTAGGTGGGGCCGTCCGGGCTGAGCAATCTGCGCTGCCGGTGCAGCCGGGCATCTGTCATGCGCTCGGGACGGTAGTCGACCGGCCCCTCGCCCTGGTCCAGCTCGACCAGCGCCGCGATGAACTCACGGGTCTGCAGGATCGCCGGAATTCCCGTCTGGTTGTAGCTGCGGATGCTCTCAGCGCCGGACTCCAGATCGGCGTACAGCCGCTGCCGGGCGCCCATCGCGTCGCCGAAGGAGTCCCACCAGCCGCGCGCGGCAGCGTCGCGCGCCAGCCGTACGACCCTGTCCCACCGATCGCCGGTGACCTCGAGGGCGTCGAGTAAGTCCATGAGCTCGGCGAGGTCGGGACGGAGTTGCCCGTTCTCCAGCCGACTGATCTTGGAGCGGGACTGGTGGATGAGCCGGGCGAGTTCGTCGGTCGTCAGGTCGCGCTCCTCTCGCAGGGTACGCAGTTCGGCCGCGAGCCGGCGGCGTCGTACGAATGGACTGCTCATCGTGACTCCAAGCGGGATGAGTCCGCGGCTTCAGCGCGGTAATCGAACGTATCTTTGACTACGGTGCGTATTGAACAGGGACCTCAGTGGTCACGTGCGGCAACCAAAAGGCGTGGCCGGATGCGGACATGGGTCTGTTGCCGCTGATTGGACCCTGCACGTGCTCGATCCGCACGTGCGTGAGCGACGGTGCCGGCGCTGGCGCGTCCGCAGCGGGCATGTTTTGTCGTCGGGCGTGCAAATCAAGCGGATGGCCGGATTAGGGCACGAATCTCCGTACCGACCCGGACACGGGCTGTGACGATGGGGGTCCTGACGGTTCGATCGATCGGGCCGTTCGACGACGGCTCATTCCCTTACCCGTGAGGTGCCCGATGCCCCTGACGTTCACGGCCTTGGCGCCCGGCCCTCTGCGCTGGCGGCGAGTCTTTTCCGGCGGTGCCGAGGAGGTGGCCACGGCACGGCGGCTCGTCGCGATGTTGCTGCAGGACTGCGACGCCCTCGATGACGTGCTGCTCGCCGCCGACGAACTCGTGGTCAACGCGCTACGGCACACCAAGTCCGGGCAGCCGGGCGGTTCGGTCACCCTCGAGATCGACCGGAGTCCGCACACCGTCGCGATCACGGTGACGGATCAAGGCGGCCCCACCGAGCCCGTCGCCGTGGAGGCCACGGAACTCGCCGAGTCCGGACGCGGCCTGCGCACCGTCTCGGTACTGGCCGACCGCTGGGGCTGGTTCGGGAACAGCGAAGGCCGGACCGTCACGGCGGTCTTCGACGTCGCCGCCGCTGGGCAGGTCAGCGCATGACCCGCACAGGTGCGGAACTGCACGAGCTCGCCGAGGTACGGGTGCGGGAGCTGATGACGGTCGCGATGCGCGCCGACCCCACCGGGATCGGCGCCGCGCTGGAGGATCTCGCGGCTCGCGGCCTGGTGGACGGCCACACGGCGGCGTTCCTCAGAAGGGCTCGCCGGCTGACCCTGGCCGGCGCGGCCGCGCTGAGCGCGGCGGTCGGGACGCACAGGTACAGGGCCGACGCCGACGGAACGCAGAGGTGCTTGAGCTGCGGGACGGCCGAGCCATGCCGGACGCTGCGGCGGACGGCGGAGGCGCTGACCGCCTATTTGGGCGCTCAGCCGTACGGAATCGACAGGGCGGAGGCGTGGCGGCGTGCCGAGACGTGGCTCACGCGCGGTGGCGCGCTTCGCGTGGCCGTGGTGGTGGAGGAGTTCGCCGAGGGCTACATCGCGCGCCCGATCCCGTACGGCCAGGGCGAGCACGAGCGGGTGGTCGTCGTCGACCGGCGGACGGGCGGACTCACCCTGTGGCCGGTACTGCCCGAGAATGTGCTGGCCGAGCAGTACCGCCGGTACAAGCTGGGTCTGCACCTCGGCCTGGACCCCGGCTCCACCCCGGCCTGAGCCTCCCCGGGACGGCGCACGACCGCACTGACGAGAGGCCGAGGAATGAGGCGGGAGAGATCACGCTTGCGGGTTCACCTCGTACTTATCTCCGGACGGTCCGGCGGCGGGGTGGTCTCAGTGGGGCGAGCGTTGCCCGCCGCCCGCTGCGGCGGCGTCAGCGCCGCAGCCCAGTTCACCGGGCTGAAGGTAGACGCGTGCCGGGCGCCACACCTCCACCTGGCCGCTCCTCCCGTCGAGGATCCTCGCCATGACGCAGTCGTACCGGTCCGCCGACACCGCGATCCCCACCGCGCCCGCTGACGCGATGACATCGTGGGTCACACCCGGGCCCCGCACGGCGCGCTTCACCACGGCCCGCACCGCCGGGGTCATGGCGATCCCGCGTGGGCATTCCGCGAAGTGCCGTACGCAACCGCTGTTCAGCCCCCTGTGGAAGGCGCCAGACCGGGGTGGGAGAAGGAGTCGGGAGAGCCAGCGGATCACGGTTGGGGCAGTCGACGCGCTGAGGTTCGTGGTCGTGCATGCCGTCGCGAATGGTGTAGCGGTAGCACTGCGTCACGGTCTCCGGCTCTCCGTACATGCCGGACGACCGCGTCACCGTCAGGCTGATGACGATGACCGCTCCGCCCTTTCGTTTGTCGCCCTTCGCCTCCAGGGCCTTGACCTCCAAACCCGTGCCGCTCAGCGAGACGGCCCGCCGGGCGAAATCCTCAGCGGTGTGGGTCTCGCGGGACCGGTTGATCACCAGGCCGATGGTCTCGGCCTTCTTGCGGGTATCGACCGCGCTCCCGCCCCACGTGATCGAGCACGCCGAAACCGCCAGCATCGCGCCTGCGACGCCCACGGCGGCGAAGCCCACGGAGCTCCTCATTCGTCATGCACCCCCCAGAGCCCCGCTCAGCCCAGCCCGATCCGGTACAGGGCCGCGGACGCGAACCCGACCAGTGACCGGGACCAGGGGATCTCGATCGAGATCAGCTCCGTCGCCCTGTCGCGTGCCTGGAGCAGGATGTCGAGGGCGGGTTCGGGCATCCCCTCGCCGATCCGGTAGGCCAGGGCGACGGCGGCCGTGAGCCGTACCGCATAGTCCTCGGCGTCCAGCAGGTCCCGCAGTCGCCGATCGACTCGTGGATCACCGTCACGCAGGTGGGCGAGGGTCAGGTTGGCACTGACGCGTACGGCGGCACGATCGCCGTTGGCGGGGACCTCGAGCAGTGCAGGCACGGCCCCGTCGGTTTCGGGGTACCAGGCCAGCAGCTCGGCGGCCTGAACCGCGACTGCGGGATCGTCATCGCCGACCCAGGCGACGAACCGGTCGGCGGATCCGGCCGCGGCAAGATAGGCGTCCCGGGCCCACAGCACATCGGCGACGTCGACGAAATCCGGCCAGTCCTCCTCCTCGGACTCCTCGGATTCGTCTTCTCTGTACAGCCACCTCAGCACTGCGGCGACATGCTCGCCGGTCATCGAATCCGCTGCTGCGAACCGCTCCTCGGGCTTGAAGCGGAGGGAACCGTCGTCGAGATCTCCGATCGCGACAGCGCGCAACAGATCCAGGACGACGGGTCGCTCTGGAGTGCCCGGCGCCTCCACCAAGCCCACCAGGAAGGGGACGACCGCCGCGCTGGCCTGCCAACGCGTGCCCTGGTGGTAGACGTTCCCGCTGAGCTCCCCCTGTGCCCGCCGCCGTTCCTCGGTGATCGGTGACCGCAGAGCACGGAGCTGACCGGGTACGTCCTTGGCGCTCCCGTACGCGTGATGGAGCTCCGGCCACTCGACCGTGTCGAGGTCCGCGAGGGGGTTCACCTGCTGCCTGGCGGAGCTCCCCAGGGCAGGCAGGTCGCCGGTATGGGCTGTCACTTGGCTTCGCGGCGAGCGCGGGCGCGCCGCTTGCCCTCGTGCATGGCCTGTACGCGGGCGACCGGAATCGTATGGCCCTCCTCGATCAGGTCGGCGTTCAGCCGCTGCGGCTCGGGCAGCCCAGCGGCCCACGGGTCGTCGTCGGCGAGCAGCCGGGCCGCCGTGTGCACGGTGAAATCGGCCGGGGTGATGCTGTCCAGCTCCTCCCAGGCCACGGGGAAGGACACCGGAAGGCCGGGGCGGACCCGTGGGCTGTACGCGGCCACGACCGTCGCACCACCGGCCCGGGTCGAGTCGAGGAACACCTTGCCGCCGCGGTCCTCTCGGATGAACGCCGTGGTCGCGAGCTCAGGATCAAGACGCTCGGCACGCGCCGCGATCGCGCGGGTCGCCGCCGCCACGTCGACGATGGGCACGTCCGTCGTGATCGGGACGAAGATGTGCACGCCCTTCGCCCCGCTGGTCTTGACCGCACCCGCCAGGCCGGCATCTGTCAGTGCCCGGCGGACCAGGTGCGCGGCACTGACGACGAGTGGGAACGCGTCGGCGGAGGGCGGGTCGATGTCGATGATGAGGTCGGTGGGTTGGTGCAGACGATCCGCCCGGCTCAGCGTCGGGTGGTACTCGATCGCGCGCTGGTTGGCGAACCACAGCAGCGTGCGGCGGTCGTTGCACAGCGCGTACGACACCTCGCGCTTGGAGGTCTCGGCCCACATGGGCACCTTTTCCACCCAGGCCGGGGCGTACTTGGGGACGTTCTTCTGCATGAACGGCTCCTGCCCTCGAAGCACCCGGACCACCGAGAGCGGCCTGTCCCGCAGGACCGGGATGATCCGGTCACGGACGGCGTCGAGATAATCCACCAGATCTCGCTTGGTGGCGTTCGCCCCCTTGAACAGCGGCTGGTCGAGGTTCGTCAGCGACACCCCGTCCCGCACGTTGTCCTTGTCCTTGCCCTCGCCGCTCATCTCAGGCTCCTGCCCGCTAGGCGCACTGGTCGCAGACCCAGAGTAGAAGTAACGACTCGTACGGAAAGGGACGTACTGCTGGACAGGATCAACCGGGGCGCTGAATGACCTCAGGACTCACGGGTACGGTCGGTCACCACGCGCAGATCCGAGGAGCCATGGATCAAGAGAAGATCACTCTCACCGGCGCCCCCGAGACGATGCTCGCCACGCTGTACGGTAGGGCACTGGACAGCCGCTCGGCGAATCCGATCCTGTGCGACCGCGAGGCGGACCTGGCCGTGCGGCGGATCGACTACGACTTCCGCAAGAGAACGGGGATCAGGGGCACGACGGCAGCGGGTGTGGCCCTCCGCGCAAAGGTCCTCGACGACTGGACCGCCGAGTTCCTGGCCGGTCACCCGGAGGCCACCGTGCTGCACCTCGCCTGTGGCCTGGACACCCGGGTCCACCGGCTCGACCCGACGGCGTCGGTGCGCTGGCTCGACGTCGACTACCCGGAGGTCCTCGAGCTGCGGCGACGGCTGCTGCCGGAGCGTGCGGGCGACTACCGGATGATCGGCGCCTCGGTCACCGAGGACGGATGGCTCGAGGATGTGCCCGACGACCGTTCGACGGTGGCCGTCTTCGAGGGCCTGTCGATGTACCTGCGCAAGGAGGAGGGCAGGCGCCTCATCGAGCGGATCACCGGGCGGTTCGCCAGCGGCCAACTTCTCTTCGACGGCTACGGGTCACTGGGCATCCGGCTGCAGAAGCTGGTGCCTGCGGTGCGCAACGCCGGTGCGACCTTGCACTGGGGCATTGACGACCCGTACGAGATCGAGGGTTGGCACCAGGGGTTGACCTGTCTCGACGCGCTGCGCAGCGTGGACGTGCCGGGCCTGGACAAACTACCGGCCTCGGGGCGGATGGGGATGTGGGTGATGGCGCGCATCCCCGGCTTCCGTGACATCGGCCGGCTCCTTCGGTACCGGTACTAGACGTCCCGAACGGATGAGGAGATCGGCTTGCTTCCGTTCCTCGTGCAGGTCCACTTCACGGCGGACGATCCCGCGGGCGTGACAGCCCGGGCCGGCGAGGTCCTGGCCCGGGTGATCGGGCGAGTCGATGCCTGGCCGTCGGACGACGAGTGGCCGGATCTGCTGCCGTCGTGGTTCGTCGAACGGTGCGCACCCGAACGGGTCGCCGATCCGGCCGCGGATCTCGATGAACGGCTTGGCTCATCGAGGCATGCGGCGGTACGGACATCGGCCACTGAAGCGGGGCGTGGCCGTCACACCGCCGCGCGGCCTCCGGCGGATGCCATGCCGAGCCAGGTGTGCGGATTGCCTTCCCAGCACCAGCCGAGCTTCGGGGCGTTTTTGCTGATCCAGATCGCGGGAACGCGGCGGTCGTCGCATCGGGAGCCGCCGAGGGAGAAGCACTTGTTCTTGGCGAGCGCCGCAGGGTGGTGCGTCACAAGTGCGATGCCCTCCTCGATGGTGAGCGGAGTTCGCCGCCGCTCGGCGATGGCGGCCATCGCGTGATTCGGGACGGCGCCGCAGAACTCCTCGCCTCGATCGACGTCGAACAGCAGGTACGCACGCTCATCGGGCAGCTCCACCTCAGGGGTGGCGACGAACCGCTCGATGACGCCCGGTTCGTAGGAGCGGTCGTCGACGAAGCCGGGTTTGGTCCTGCCGTGCAAGGTCGTGAGAGGAAGGGACTGCTCGATGGGTGCCAGCGTCCTGGTGACGACGAGCAGGAACGGCACGCGGCCGTTCTCGGGTGCTCGCATGCCTCCGCCTAGGGCGACGGCGGTGGCGCGCAGCGGTGTGACGAGTTCGGTGAAGGACGCCGGGGTGCGGCCGGTGATCTTCGGATACCCCTTGTCCAGCAGGTTGCGCACTTGCCGGTCGAACTCGGCGCCGGCATCGAACGCCCACGGCGTGCGGCCGGTCGGCGTGAGGCGGTCCTCGAGGAGATCGGCGTCGGCGGGTGCCGGAGCATGGACGTGCATGGTGATTCAGCTCCCTGAGATCCTGGCGAGGACCTAAAGTTAGATCAGACCTAAGAATAGGTCAACTACAAATCTATCCGCGGGTAATGGGATGATGGGCTCATGAGCCAGGCGACGATGGGTCTGCGCGAGTTGAAGAAGCAGCAGACCCGGCAGGCGATCTCGGACCACGCGACCCGGTTGTTCCTCGAGCGCGGGTTCGACGACGTGACGATCGCGGAGGTCGCGGCGGCCGCCCAGGTCGCGAAGATGACCGTCACCAACTACTTCCCGCGCAAGGAGGACCTCGCCCTGGACCTGCACGACCAGTTCGTCGAGGGCCTCGCGCGCACGGTGGCCGAGCGGGAGCCGGGGGAGTCCGCCCTGGCCGCGCTCCGGCGTGCGTACCTGGCCGCCGTCGCGCGCCATGACCCGGTCATCGGCTTCTCCGGTGCCGACTTCGCCCGCATGGTGACGTCCAGCCAGGCCCTGCTGGCCCGGCTGCGGGAGTTCCACGAGCAGCGCGAGGAGGCGCTGGCGCTCGTGCTCGCCGAGGAGAGCGGTACCGACACGCACGATGTTCGCGCCCGTACGGCGGCGGCTCAACTCGGCGGCGCTCATCGGGTGCTGTTCAATGAGACGCTGCGCCGGACGCTGCGCGGCGAGCGCGACCAAGAGATCGCCGCCGCCCTCACGGCCGCGGTCGGTACGGCCTTCGACCTGCTCGAACCGGCTCTCGGCGACTACGCCGTACGCGCTGCGGCGCCCGCCTGACGCACCGGCTCGTGGGAGGGGCGGATCCCAGCCGAGCGGCCGCGAGTTGAACGACGTCACGGCGCGTGGTGGTCGCTCGTCCCACCCGGACGGGAGAGGCCGCTGACGAGCGGTGCGATTAAGCGCTAAGAGGTCCGGGGGACGCCGGGGCAGACCGGCGCCCTTGCCCCGGCCGGCTCGGCGCCCACGTCATCGGCAACGACCACGACATCGCTCTTTCGGCAGGTCCGAGCCTTCAGGGTGGGACCCAGACCCGCCGACGCGGTGCGCTACTTCGCGCGCCGCCGCATGGTCGCCACGCTCACCAGGAAGGCCACCACCACGAAGACCGTTCCCGCGGTGAAGGCGGTGCTCACGGCATGGTTCATGTCGCCGTCCCGGCTCGCGGTGCCATAGACGGAGACGAGAACGGCCATTCCGAGTGCGCCGCCGACCTGCTGCGTCATCTGCAGCATCCCCGAGGCGGCGCCGGACTCCTCACGCCGTACTCCGGACAGGATGGTGAGGGTGAGCGGCAGGAAGACCAGCCCCGCGCCGAGGCCGAACAGCAGCATCGCCCCGAGGGCCCCGGAGACGTACCCGCTGTCGCCCGACAGCCTGGTCAGCCACAGCATCCCGGCCACGATGAGGGGCAGACCGGTCAGCATGAGCGCTCGCGCCCCGAACCGCGGGACCAGGCGAGGTGCGAGACGCGCCGCGGTGAACAGCAGGCCGGTCATCGGCAGGAACGCCAGACCGGCCTTGAGCGGGCTGAAGCCGAGGGTGTTCTGCATGAACTGGACGAGGAAGAAGAACATCCCGAACATCGCCGCGGCCAGGAGCAGCATGGTGAGGTACGCACCGGCTCGAGCCCGGTCCGCGAACAACCGCAGCGGTACGACGGGCTGCTCGGCGCGGGTCTCGACGGCCACAAAGGCCGCGAGCAGCACGGCGCCGGCCGCGAACGACGCCATGGTCAGGCCGTCGCTCCACCCCTCGTCCGCAGTCCGGATGAAGCCGTACACCAGCGCCACCATCCCGGTGACCGACGTCAGCGCACCGGCGACGTCGAGGCGTCCTCGCTGCCGTTCGGTCTCCTGAAGGATCTTCGGCGCGACCAGCAGGACGACGATTCCGACCGGGACGTTGATGAACAGCACCCAGCGCCAGGACGCCCACTCGGTGAGCATGCCGCCGAGGATGAGTCCGATGGAGGCGCCCGCCGACGAGACGGCCGAGAAGATGCTGAGCGCCCGGTTCCGCTCGACTCCCTCGGCGAAGTTGGTGGCGATCAGGGCCAGCGCGCTGGGCGCGGCGAGGGCGGCTCCGACCCCCTGGGCGGCGCGTGCCGCCAGCAGCCAGGCCGCGGAGCCGGCGAATCCGCCGAGCAGCGACGCGAGGGTGAACAGCGCGATCCCGGCGAGGAATACGCTGCGACGGCCGAGGACGTCGCCGGCCCGGCCGCCCAGCAACAGCAGGCCGCCGAAGGCGAGCGAATAGGCGTTGGTGACCCATGACAGGCCGGTCGCGGAGAAGTGCAGGCTTTGCTGGATGTCGGGGAGCGAGACGAAGACGACGGTCGCGTCGAGCACGACCATCAGCTGGCAAGCGAGGATGACGGCGAGCGAGATGCCCGAATGATGACCAGATCGTCGCCGCGGCGGGTCGACGAGCAGCGTGTCCCCCGAAGGGGCGGTCTGCTGGGACATGAGTCGTAGACTCCTTCTGCAGGAAGGTTCCGGGCGTCCCCCGAAGTGGCTTTCGGGGTCGCCCATGCTAAGCGGAGGGTGCCTCCGAAAAAGATACGGAGGTATCCTCCGTTTCGCAACCGGGTGAGGGAGGGCGCCATGCCGACATCGGCCGGGGAGCGTCCGATGCGTGCCGACGCGCGCCGCAACTACGAGCGACTGCTGGCCGAGGCCAAAGGTGCGTTCCTCGAACACGGCGTCGACGTGCCGCTCGAGGACGTCGCCCGGCGCGCCGGCGTGGGCATCGGGACGCTCTACCGCCACTTCCCCACCCGGCTGGCGCTACAGGAGGCGGTCTACCGCGATCAGGTCGATTCTCTGGTTGCGAAGGCGTACGAACTGGACGAGGCACTCCCGCCCGGAGAGGCACTGGCCGCATGGATGCGGTCCTTCGTCGAGTCGGCGGCCGCCAGACGCGGGCTCATGCAGACGCTCAAGGCCGTCATCGACAAGCACTCCGAGGTGTTCGCCCGCTGCCATGACGAGATCCGCGAGGCGGTCGGCCTCGTGCTCGCCCGTGCGCAGGAGGCCGGTACCGTACGCCCCGACGTGACGGTCTCGGATGTGCTCAGGCTGAACCACGCACTGTCCGTCGCGACCGAGCACGCGCCACAGGACACCGGACGCCTGCTGTCGTTCCTGCTCGACGGCCTCCGGTCCCAGTCCTGAGCACCACGCTCGGAGGGCGCTTCCTCGGGTGGCCGATGTGGTTATGGTTCCTCACGCTGCCTGACGTCGATGATGATGCTGACTTTTGTTTCTCCGAGGGTTCCGGTGAGAAGCCAGCAGCCGGTGGTGGTGAACCCGGGAGTGGTCGGCTGAAACCCCTTGGTGCCGTAGCCGCCGGAGACGTCGTGGGTCACCGTGTCATCGGTCCGTAGTGAGCTGGCGCTCAGTTCGAGCTCGCCGTCGATGCCACGCCACCAACCGATCTTGAGGTGGTAGCGGCCGTCGGGCCAGCGTTCAGCGCGCGCGTCTGGAGAGGGGAGCAGCACCCATAGGCCATCGCCGCCGAACAGGCTGCCCGCTCCTGCCCATTGGGCTGCCTCTGCGGGAGGTTCGGCTGGTCGGTCACTGGCCTTGGTGACCGGGCAGTGCTGTTCGGGCGGCAGTGCGCTTCGTGTTGGACCAACGGTGGTTGGGGCAGGTATCGACGTTGAACGTGCGGAGGGCGCTGCTTGTGGAGCGTGCTGTGACGGTCCTGATGAGCATGCGGTGGCGGCGGCAAGGAGCGCGGTGCCCAAGATCAGCATTTCCGCGTGGCGAAACCCTCCGCCACGTTTTCCCCCGCGTACCGGCTGTGCCGTGACGCCCACAGGACGTCACCCGACGGCGTCGGTCTGCGCGGCGCGGGCGTCGTAGGAGGCGCGGGCCGCATCGATCTCCGCCAGGTGGGCCTCGGCCCACCAGACCAGTGTGCCGACGGTGTCGAGCAACGTACGGCCCATGTCGGTGAGCGCGTAGTCGACCCGGGGAGGCATGACCGGGTACATGGTCCGGGTGACGATCCCGTCCCGCTCCAGCCCGCGGAGCGTGACGGTCAGCATGCGCTGGCTGATGCCGTCGATGTCCCTCTTGAGCTCGGTGAAGCGTTTGGTTCCGTCGCCGAGTTGGGCGATGACGAACAGCGACCACTTGTCCCCGATGCGATCGAGGATTCCGCGCGCTCGGCAGGCGTCGGCATTCGGCGCGTGGAAGCTCGGGGCGCCCATGGTTCCCTCCAGGTGACCGAGGCAGTAAAAAGTGCCTTCTTGCGCTGTTCTCGCGACTATCCCGAGGATAGAGCCAGTTCCCTTCCAGAACCACATCACTTGAGGGAACCGTCTTACTACTCGTAACTCAAGGAGACACCATGGCGACCGACGTTGTCGAGATCCCGGGCTATGTCGCGGGCACATGGACCATCGACCCGATCCACTCCGACGTGGGATTCATCGTCCGGCACCTCATGATCAGTAAGGTCCGGGGGCATTTCACATCGTTCGAGGGTCGGATCGTCACCACGGAAGACCCGCTGCAGTCGAGCGTGACCGCGACCATCGACCTGAGCTCGATCGACACCAGCAACGAGCAGCGCGACGACCACATCCGCTCCGCGGACTTCTTCGAGGTCGACAAGTACCCGACCATGACGTATCGCTCCAGCGGGATCCGCCGGGACGGCGACGACTTCGTTCTCGACGGCGAACTGACGCTGAAGGAGCGGACCCGCCCGGTCCCGCTGAAGCTCGAGATCAACGGGTTCGGTCCTGACCCGTTCGCCGAAGACCCGTTCGCGGGCGGTCGTGCCGGATTCACCGCCACCGGCGAGATCGACCGCATGGAGTTCGACGTCAGCTACAACGGCCCCATTCCCGGTGGCGGAGTGGCCCTGTCCAACAAGATCCAGATCGTCCTCGAGATCCAGGCGGTCCTTCAGACCCCTCGCCCCTCGTGACCTGAACGGCGACCGGGTGACCTGAAGGACGACCAGTGGCCGCCGCCACCCGACGCGATCACATCGGTGGGGAGCTCACGCCTGATGCGTGCCGAGTGTGCCGTCATCGACCGCCTGGACGAAGGCGGCCCATTCGGCGCGGCTGAACTGCAGCACGGGCCCGTCGCCTTGCGCCTTGGTGTCGCGGACGCGGACGCCGCCGCGGGGTCCGGGCGCCACTTCGACGCAGGACCCGTCGGGGTCGCTACGGCGGGACTTGCGCCAGCGGTGACGCGTCATGGTCATGACTGCGGTCCTGCCTGATCGGTCAGCTCCTCGGCGATCTTGCCGAGGAGGGCGAGGCTGTCGGCGGGGGACAGCGAGCTTTTCCGCAGACGCTCGTAATGTCCCGTGTATCGCGCCAACTCGCACGGGTCGGTGTGCACGAGGTCGGTGACGGCCGTGTCGACCACGGCCAGCCGAGGATCCTCCGGGTCGGGGAACGTGTAGAGCGCGAAGGTCGACTTGGGCAGCAGGCCACCCTCGACGCGGGCGTCGAGCGGCAGCACCTGTACGGTGACGCCCGGCTCGGCGGACACCACCTCGATCAGGTGGTGGAGCTGCGCGCGCAGGACCGCCGCCGGAACGGTCAGCCGGCGAACGACGACCTCGTCGAGGACGATGTCGTACGTCGGACCGTCCTGGCGGAGCACGGCGCGCTGCCGCTGGAGCCGGGCCTGCGCCATCCGTTCGGGAACGTAACGGAGCGGGCCCTCGGCTCTGTCCAGTTCGACTAACCCCCAGGTGAAGTCGGGCGTCTGCAGGACCCCGGGGATCGCGGCCTGGTTGTACTCCTGGATGGCGGACGCGCCGGACTCCAGGTCGGCGTACAGGCGCTGGCGGGGGCCCATTGCCTCGCCGAAGGAATCCCACCAGCCGCGCTCGGCCGCGTCGCGGGCGACCCGCACGACCTCGTTCCACTTGTCGCCGGTGACGCCGAGAAGATCCAGGATCTTCATGATCTCGGCGAGGTCCGGGCGGATATGGGCGTTCTCCAGCCGGCTGACCTTCATGCGCGACTGGTGCAGGAGCTGGGAGAGCCGGCCGGCTGTCATGCCCTTTTCCTCGCGGAGCGTGCGCAGCTCAGTGGCGAGTCGTCGGCGCCGGACGAAGGGACTGGTCATAGGTGACCTCGCGGGGGATGAACGTGCGGCGTCCGCATGTGCGGAGCGGATGCGGAGAACTACAGCAGGTATGGGAAGAGAACGTTCCGTAGCCGCGCGTGCGAATCAAGTGAATGGCCGAGTTTGGACAGGAGGTCGCCGCTACCGCTTCGGACGCACGCCGCGGCGATGGGGACCTGACGCCCGGTTCATCTCGCCTCGCGAGTGTGGAACGCGCGGCGGTAGGCGGTCGGCGACGTGCGCATGGACCGGCCGAAGTGATGGCGGTAGGTGACGGCGGTGTCGAAGCCCACCGTCTTGGCGATGCGCTCGATGGAGGCGTCGGTGCTCTCCAGGAGCGGCAGGCTGGCCTGGATCCGCTGGGCCAGCACCCAGCGCATGGGGCTCGTACCTGTGCAGCGGGTGAAGTGCCGCAGGTAGGTGCGCTGCGACATGCGCGCCTGCCGGGCCAGCCGGTCGACGGTGAGCGGCTCGTCGAGGTGCTCCAGCGCCCACTGCATGCTGCTGGCGATCCGGTCGTCGGTCGGGTCGCCGGTGACGGGCGCCTCGATGAACTGTGCCTGGCCGCCGTCGCGGTGCGGCTGGATGACCAGGCGCCGGGCCACGGCGTTGGCGACGGCCGCGCCGTAGTCCCTGCGGACGACGTGGACGCAAAGGTCCAGGCCCGCCGCGCTTCCGGCCCCGGTGAGCATCTCGCAACCGATGCCGCCCCCGCCTCGGCCGCCGCGGCTCACTTCGCCGCCCGCCTGTCCTTCGAGACCGATGTCAGCGACGTGCACGCCGATCTCGAATCCGGTGCGACGGGCACCGTGGCCGTGGACTCCCGCAGCGCCGAGTCGTGGGCACAGGGCCATCTGCCGCACGCGCTGCACCTGCCCACCGCCGAGATCGCCGGCCTGGCGGGCGATCTGGTGCCGGCGGGCGCCGTCATCGTGACCTACTGCCGGGGCCCGGGGTGCAACGGCGCGACCAGGGCCGCGCTCGAGTTCGCCCGGCTCGGTTACCGCGTCAAGGAGATGATCGGCGGCTTCGAGTACTGGGTCCGCGAGGGATTTCCGGTCCGGACGGCGGGCGGAGGACTCGTGCGATCCCCGGTCGACGAGCTCACCGTGCCCACCTCCGCGTACTGCGGTTGCTGATCGCCCGCACGCGGCGGTTCGGCGGGCTCGTCAGCCGAGCGCCCGGACCGCCGCCGTGAACACGACGGGC
The DNA here is from genome assembly GCF_014323705.1 of Actinomadura alba. Lineage (GTDB taxonomy): Bacteria > Actinomycetota > Actinomycetes > Streptosporangiales > Streptosporangiaceae > Actinomadura_C > Actinomadura_C alba. The sequence continues at coordinate 158,913 of NZ_JABVEC010000014.1, read as the reverse complement.
AGGCGTCGCGCAGCCGGCACGATCAGTCGCGCGGACGCGGGACGGTGACGTGCCGCGAGCAGCGCGCCGGTGAGCAGCCGGTGCCGCCGGGACAGGCGCCGCCAGGCGTTCTCGTAGTCCTGCGGGGCGTTCGCCCGAAGGCAGCGCACCAGCGCCTCGGCCGAGTGCAGTGCCAGCGACACGCCCTCGCCGGTGAGCGCGTCCGTGTAACCGGCGGCGTCGCCGACCAGCAGCACGCGTCCGGCCACCCGCGTGCGCACCCGCTGGCGCAGGGGCCCGGCACCGCGCGTCCGTGACCCGCCCGGCCCGTCCAGCCGCGCGAGGAGAGCGGGGAACTCAGCGAGATGCTCCGCGTAACCGCGCCGTCGTGAGCTCAGCACGGCGACACCCACGAGGTTCTCGCCCACCGGAGTCACGTACGCCTCGCCCCCCGCAGCCCAGTGGACCTCCACGAACTCGGTCCAGGGTGCGATCCGGTAGTGCCTCCGGAGCCCGTACCGCCGTGGCCGCCGGTCGGGAAGCTCCAGCCCGAGCCGGCGGCGCAGCGGGGAGTGCAGCCCGTCCGCGGCGACCAGCCAGCGGGCCCGCAGTCCTGCGGCCTCGATCTCGTCCCGACTCTGCCGCACACCGTCCACGTGACCGGGCAGGACTTTCACCCCGAGGTCCTCCGCCCGCCGGTGCAGCGCGGCGTGCAGGTCGGTGCGGCGCACGCCGAGCCCGTGGCCGTCGCCGAACGTCGCCTCCACCTGACGGCGTTCGTCGAGATAGCGAATCCCGCGCAGCCGCGCCCCGCCGACGTCCACGCCGAGCGATCGAAGAGCCGCTACGCCGCTGGGCATCAGCCCCTCGCCGCACGCCTTGTCGATGGGTACGGCACGCGGCTCGACGACGACCGCCTCCATCCCGGCCAGCGCGGCGTGGATCGCGGTGCCCAGGCCGGCCGGCCCGCCGCCGGCGACGAGGACGTCGATCACGCCCGCGCCGGGCCCGCGCTCCGCGCCCGTACCGGATCGGCGGCCGGGGGCAGCGAGGACAGGGCCGCGTTCTCACAGCGGATCCGCACCACCATCAACACGGCGTTGAGCACGGTGAACGCCGCGGCCGTCACCCACCCTCCGTACACCAGAGGCAGGGCCGCGCCCTCGACGGCCACCGCCACGTAGTTGGGGTGGCGCAGCCGCCGGAACCGGTACGGCCCGCTCGTCACCGGCGGCAGGCCGGGCACCACGATGACCTTGGTGTTCCACCGCCGCCCGAGCGCACCGATGCACCACCAGCGGAGCCCCTGCGCGGCGACGACGAGCACGAGCATCGGCCACCCGAGCGCCGGGGCGAACGTACGCCCGGCCAGGCCGGCCTCGAGGAGGCAGCCCAGGAGCAGACCGCTGTGCAGGACGACCATCCACGGATAGTGTCCCTGGCCGGTCACCAGCCCTCCGCGCGACAGGCTCCACCGCTCGTTGCGGCGGGCGACGACCAGCTCGGCGAGACGCTCGGCGCCGATGAGGAGCACGAGCAGGAGACACCACGACGAAAGCTGCCAGGACATCAGGCTCCTACCAGCGCAGAAGGACGAGTTCGGAACAGAATCCGGGGCCCATCGCGAGGAGCAGCCCCCAGGAGCCCGCGGGCGGTGGACGCATGGTGAGAGTGTCCCGCAGGACGTGGAGCACCGACGAGGAGGACAGGTTGCCGGTCTCGGTCAGGGAGCTCCATGTCAGGTCGAGCGCGCCCGCGGGCAACCGCAGGCTCTCGGCGACGGCCTCCAGGACCTTCGGGCCGCCGGGATGGCAGACCCAGGCCGTCACGTCGTCGATGGTGAGGCCGTGGTCGCCGAGGAACCGGTGCACGTCGTCGGCCAGGTGGGCGCGCACGACATCGGGAACGCCCGCGTCGAGCACCACCCGGAAGCCGCGGTCACCGACGTCCCAGCCCATGATCCGCTCGGAGTCGGGATAGAGATGACTGCGGCTCGCCATGACGGACGGGCCGGCGGACGGGCCGGCGGACGGGCCGGCTGTCTTGGACGGCCGCTCGTGCCCGCAGGCCACGACGGCGGCCGCGCCGTCGCCGAAGAGCGCGCCGGCGACCAGGTTGGGAATGGAGGCGTCGTCGGGCTGCAGGGTGAGGGAGCAGAGCTCGACCGAGAGCAGCAGGGCGACCTCGCCGGGGTGGCCGCGCAGGTAGTCGTGCAGCCGGGCGATCCCGGCCGCGCCCGCGACACAGCCGAGGCCGAACACCGGGACCCGCTTGATGTCCCGGCGCAGGCCGAGCCGGCCGACCAGCCTCGCGTCGATCGAAGGCGCCGCGATGCCGGTCACCGAGGTGCACATGATCATGTCGACGTCGGCCGGTACGAGGCCGGCCGCGTCGAGTGCGCCGCCTATCGCCTCGGCGCCCAGCTCGACCGCGGCCTCGATGAAGATGTCGTTCGCCGCGCCGAAGCCGTCGAGCTTCGCGTACTCGTCGATCGGCAGGACGAGGTTGCGGTGGCCGACCCGTGCTCCGGCGTGCAGCCGGTCGAGCAGCCGCCGGTCGGCGCCTTCCGGCAGGCAGATGCGTGCGAAGGCATCCGTGATCTCGGCCTGGGTGTAGCGATGGGAGGGAAGGGCGCCGTGGACGGCGGCGATTCGGCTCATGTGTCCCCTGGGGTCGCAGGAGCGGACACTCCCCTTACTGCCCCCGTTCGCGGACCGGCAAGCCTCACGCGGTCGAGCGGGCGGACCGCGGTCGCCGGTCACGCCCACGGTCGCCGGTCACGCCTACGATCGCCGTTCGCGCCTACGATCGACGCCATGACGGTCGGCGGGTCACCTGGGCGGGAACTCGGCTCGCGGGCCGGGCAGGGTACGGCGGCGGCCGTCGGGCTGCTGCGCGCCTGCCACCCCGAGCCGACCGTGGCGGTGACCGTTCTCGTCACGGCCCTCGCCGTGGCGAGCGGCCGCGGCGCGAGCGGATGCGTGCTGGTCGCGGTGGCGATCCTCACTGGTCAGCTGTCGATCGGCTGGTGCAACGACGCGGTGGACGCGGACCGGGACACGCGGGCCGGGCGGACCGGCAAGCCCATCGTCGGCGGGATGGTGAGCGCGCGCACGGTGCGCACCGCCGCCGTCGTCGCCCTCGTGCTGTGCGTACCGCTGTCCCTGGCCTCCGGGCCCCTGGCGGGCGCGGTGCACCTGACCGGCGTCGCCGCGGCGTGGGCCTATGACCTCGGGCTGAAGGCCACCGTGCTGTCATGGCTGCCGTACGCGATCGGGTTCGGCATCCTGCCGCCGTTCGTGACGCTCGGGCTGCCGGGACGGCCGTGGCCGGCCTGGTGGGCCGTCCTCGCGGCGGCGTCCCTCGGCTGCGGGGCGCATCTGGCCAACGTGCTGCCGGACATCCCCGCCGACCTGGCCACCGGCGTACGCGGCTGGCCGCAGCGGCTCGGCGCGGCCGGAGTGCGACTGCTGGTTCCCGTGCCGCTGCTGGCAGCGTCCGGGCTGCTCGTCCTCGGCCCGTCGGGATCTCCCGGCGTCGCGAGCTGGGTCGCGCTGGCGGTGGCGGGCGCGCTCACCGCCGCCGGGCTCGCGCTGGGCGGCCGCTCTCCGCGATTGCCCTTCGCGGCGACGATCGCCGTCGCCGCGGTCGACGTCGTACTCCTGCTCGCCCGCGGAACCGAGATCACGGCCCGCTGACCCTTCATGGACGAAGGGTCGCGGACGTGAACCTATTCCGTGTCCGGCCGGGTGGGCCGGTCCGGCGTGGAGAGGGAACGGGAGTCCAGGACGACGCGGGTGCCCGGTCCGCCGGCGACCTGGAGGGTGCGCAGGTGCAGCAGCGCCGGGTGCTCCTCGAGCAACCGGGCGGTGTTGGCCAGCGATCGCAGAGCCGCCGCCTCACCGCGTGCCCGCTCCAGTTCCGCACGTCCGTGCTCGCGGGCGAGCAGGGTCTCCTGCGCGGCGCGGCGCAGCTCGCCCGGCAGCATCAGATCGCGTGCGCGAGCCTCCGTCACGGAGATGCCGAGAGGGGCCGCGCGCTCGGCCAGGACCTCGACGAGCCCCGAGGACAGCCGGACGCGCTCGGTGAGCAGGTCCTCCAGCGTCGCGGTGGACACCGAGTCCCGCATCGCCTCCTGGACGGCGGCGTACAGAACGAGCTGCGTGGACTCGGCGCCCGTCGTGAAGACCACCGGGTCGGCGACCACCCAGCTCACGACCACGCTGACCCGGACCGTGATGCCGTCCTGGGTGATGACCTCCTGGCCGTTGACGTTGAGCAGGCGCGGCCGCATCTCCACGGTCACGAGTTCCGAGCGCTTCGCCCGGTAGCGGTGCCGCCCGGGCTCCAGCACCCGATCCAGGCGGCCGTCGACGAACAGCAGGACCCGCTGCCACTCCATCACCGTCACATGTGCCATGGCCCACCTCCGTGATGACTCGGGTGACCGGATCTGATCCGGGACGGGCGGCACCCCTCGCCCGCGGGGGCAGGGCGGGGGCGTCCCCGGCGAAGCCGGGAGCCCGCAGAGCCGTGCGACCCGATGCCACCGAGGTGGCGAGGCGAAGAGCGCCGCCCGCGTGAGGAGTCGAACCTCAGGGTCGGAACCCGGCCACGGTTGGGACGCCACGATGCGCAGAACGCCGACCGGCGATGCCGGGGCGCTGCTCAGAACAGCATCCGAAGATCAAGGTAGGACCGGACGACCGCGAGCGCGAGTGGTTTTCCGCGCGATTGATCCAGATAGTCCCAGCTGGCCCCAGGTGGTCGCGGACTGTCCGGGCCGTCCGGGCCCCGGGCCCGGGCAAAGACGGGGAATTCGCTCTACCAGCCGCGGTTGCGCCACTCGGGGATGGCGGGCCGTTCCTTCCCCAGCGTGGTGTCCTTGCCGTGACCGGGATAGACCCAGGTCGTGTCCGGCAACCGGTCGAAGACCCGCTCGGTCACGTCGGTGAGCAGCTGGTTGAACAGCGAACGGTCTCCCCACGTGTTGCCGACGCCGCCGGGGAACAGGCTGTCGCCGGTGAACAGGTGCGGGGATTCGGTCAGCTCGCCGCCGGCGTCGTACAGCAGCGCGATGGATCCCGGCGTGTGGCCGCGCAGATGGATGACCTCCAGGCTGGACCGGCCCACACGTACGGTGTCGCCGTTCTCCACGTACTCGCCGACCGGTATCGGGAACACCTCCGCGTCGTGCGGGTGCGCGACGAGGGGGGCGTGCGTCGCCTCGGCGACCTGGCCGAGCGCCTGCCAGTGGTCCTGGTGCCGGTGGGTGGTGACGATCCGGCCGAGCGGGCCGTCGCCGATCAGTTCGAGCAGCCGGGTGCCCTCGTTGGCGGCGTCGATGAGCAACTGCTCGCCCGTGGCGGCGCAGCGCAGGATGTAAGCGTTGTTGTCGTACGGTCCGACGGCGACCTTGGTCACGGTGAGGCCCGGCAGTTCGCGGACGTCGGGCGCGCCGCCGACCTGGACATCTCCGGTGTAGGTCATGTGCTCCTCCAGTCGTTGACGAACGCCTGCGGCCAGGTGGGCGGCTCGGGCAGCGGGGCGTGACGAGGTCGCCGCCGCCGGTTCGACCGGTTCGCCGTCTCGAGCTCGGCGAATGCCGTCCGCCGGTCGTCCATGCGGTGATCCTCTCGTCGACGGCCCTCTCATCTTCCCTCATGCCGCCGGTGAGATCGCGTGCCGGGCCGTACGGGCTCCCCGCGGCGAGGACCGAACCACTCCGGTGGTTCCGGTCGCGGCCATACTTCGAACACGTGTACGGTCTCGGGAGTGTGGCGAGCGGGGGAGGCTTCGTTCGGGACAATCCTGTCCTACCCCCTCGCTAGCCTGGGAGTGACCCGTCTGTCACCAGGGCCTAGGGGAAACCGGTACGCATCGTGCATGACCGTTTGATCGTTCGTGGCGCTCGCGAGCACAATCTGAAAGACGTCTCCCTCGACCTGCCGAGGGACGCGTTGATCGTTTTCACCGGCCTGTCCGGGTCCGGGAAGTCGAGCCTCGCCTTCGACACGATCTTCGCCGAGGGGCAGCGGCGCTACGTCGAGTCGCTCTCGGCCTACGCCCGCCAGTTCCTCGGCCAGATGGACAAGCCCGACGTCGACTTCATCGAGGGCCTGTCGCCGGCGGTCTCGATCGACCAGAAGTCGACGAGCAAGAACCCGCGCTCCACGGTCGGCACGATCACCGAGGTCTACGACTACCTGCGGCTGCTCTACGCCCGGATCGGCCACCCGCACTGCCCCGAGTGCGGCCGCACGATCAGCAGGCAGACCCCGCAGCAGATCGTCGACAGGATGCTCGAGTTCGCCGAGGGCACCCGCTTTCAGGTGCTCGCGCCGGTGGTGCGCGGGCGCAAGGGCGAGTACGCCGAGCTCTTCCGGGAGCTGCAGTCCAAGGGCTTCTCCCGCGCCCGCGTCGACGGCGTGATCATCCGGCTCGACGAGCCGCCCAAGCTGAAGAAGTACGAGAAGCACGACATCGCCGTGGTCGTCGACCGGCTCGCCGTCAAAGCCTCGGCGCGGCGGCGGCTCGCCGACTCGGTCGAGACCGCGCTCGGCCTGGCCGGCGGCACCATCGTGCTCGACTTCGTCGACCTGCCCGAGACCGACGAGGGCCGCGAGCGGATGTTCTCCGAGCATCTCTACTGCCCCTATGACGACCTGTCCTTCGACGAGCTCGAGCCGCGGTCGTTCTCGTTCAACTCGCCGTACGGCGCCTGCCCCGACTGCACCGGGCTCGGCACCCGCATGGAGGTCGATCCCGACCTCGTCGTTCCCGACCCGGAGAAGACCCTCAACGAGGGCGCCATCCAGCCGTGGTCCAACGGCCATGTCAGCGACTACTTCCTGCGGCTGATCGGCGGTCTCGCCGACGCGCTCGGCTTCGACCTCGACACGCCCTGGGAGCGGCTGCCGGCCAAGGTCCGCAAGGCCGTGCTGAACGGCTACGACACCCAGGTGCACATCAGCTACAGCAACCGCTACGGCCGCAGGCGCTCCTACTACACCAGCTACGAGGGCGTCATCCCCTGGGTGCAGCGACGGCACGCCGAGTCCGAGAGCGACACCACGCGGGAGCGCTTCGAGGGCTACATGCGGGAGATCCCCTGCCCGACCTGCGAGGGCGCCCGGCTCAAGCCCGTGGTGCTCGCGGTGACGGTCGGCGACCGGTCGATCGCCGACGTCGCGGCCATGCCGATCGGCGAGTGCGCCAAGTTCCTGCTCGCCCTGGAGCTGAACGATCGGGAGCGGCACATCGCCGAGCGGGTCCTCAAGGAGGTCAACGCGCGCCTCGGGTTCCTGCTGGACGTGGGTCTGGACTACCTGACCCTCGACCGGGCGTCGGCCACCCTGGCGGGCGGCGAGGCGCAGCGGATCCGGCTGGCCACCCAGATCGGCTCGGGACTCGTGGGTGTGCTCTACGTCCTCGACGAGCCCTCCATCGGGCTGCACCAGCGCGACAACCACCGCCTGCTCGAGACCCTGGTACGGCTGCGCGACATCGGCAACACCCTGATCGTCGTCGAGCACGACGAGGACACCATCCACGCCGCCGACTGGGTCGTCGACATCGGCCCGGGTGCCGGCGAGCACGGCGGCGAGATCGTCGTCTCCGGCACGGTCACCGACCTGCTCGAGTCGGCGGACTCGATGACCGGGGCCTACCTTTCGGGGCGCCGGCAGATCGCCGTCCCCGAGCTCCGCCGCAGGCCCGAGAAGGGCCGCGAGCTGGTGGTGAAGGGCGCCCGCGAGCACAACCTGCGGGGCGTCGACGTCGCGTTCCCGCTGGGGGTGTTCACAGCGGTGACGGGGGTGTCGGGGTCCGGCAAGTCCACGCTGGTCAACGACATCCTCTACAACTCACTCGCCAAGCAACTGCACGGCGCCCGCACCGTCCCCGGCAAGCACCGCCGGATCACCGGTGTCGAGCACCTCGACAAAGTGGTCCATGTCGACCAGTCGCCGATCGGGCGCACGCCGCGCTCCAACCCGGCGACCTACACCGGCGTGTTCGATCACGTGCGTAAGTTGTTCGCCCAGACCACCGAGGCGAAGGTGCGGGGCTACCAGCCGGGCCGGTTCTCCTTCAACGTCAAGGGCGGCCGGTGCGAGAACTGCTCCGGTGACGGCACCATCAAGATCGAGATGAACTTCCTGCCGGACGTCTACGTGCCGTGCGAGGTGTGCCACGGCGCCCGCTACAACCGCGAGACGCTCGAGGTGCACTACAAGGGCAAGACGATCTCCGAGGTCCTCGACATGCCGATCGAGGAGGCGACCGGTTTCTTCGAGTCGATCCCGGCGATCCACCGCCATCTGCGCACCCTGCAGGACGTCGGGCTCGGCTACGTGCGGCTCGGGCAGCCCGCTCCGACGCTGTCCGGGGGCGAGGCACAGCGGGTCAAGCTGGCCTCCGAACTGCAGCGCCGCTCCACCGGCCGCACCGCGTACGTGCTCGACGAGCCCACGACGGGCCTGCACTTCGAGGACATCCGCAAGCTGCTCGGCGTGCTCGGCCGGCTCGTCGACGGCGGCAACACAGTGATCGTCATCGAGCACAACCTCGACGTGATCAAGACCGCCGACTGGGTCATCGACATGGGCCCGGAGGGCGGCTCGCGGGGCGGCACGCTCGTCACCGCGGGCACCCCCGAGGACGTCGCCGAGGTGCAGGAGAGTTACACGGGGCAGTTCCTCGCCAAGATGCTCGACGGTTGACCGCGGGTTCGGCGACGGGGGCCCGGCGATCGTGGAACTCCGGGGCCACCGGAGGAGCCGGGTTGCCCGGACCGCGGTGGCTGGCCGGCCGCGTCGGCTAGGCTGGGCCGGCCGCTCCGCCCGGTCACCGCGACCCCTGATCACGACCCTGATCAGCGGAATCACCGTGCGGGCGACGTCGCCCGCGCCCACCCGCCGGCGACTTCGGACGGCGATTGAACCGCTCGCACGGTTCTCTCGTGTTGAGGGGTGTCATCGACGAACCGCGATGAGGCATTCACGGAGGATCACCTATGCAGCGCAAGTCCACAGCGGACGTGGAGAACGACGTGCAGAGCTCCGTCCCCCCTGTCACGCCACCACCCGGCGAGCCGGCGGGGAACACCAGACGCGGACTGCTGATGGGCGTTGGGATCGTCGGGGTCGCCGGCGTCGTCGCGGCATGTGGCAGCTCGGATGACGGCGGCGGTTCCGGCGGTTCCGGCGGCTCCGGCGGTTCCGGGGGCGACGGCGGCTCCGGAGGCGGCGGCGGCTCCGGAGGCGGCGGTGCCGCGCTCGCCAAGGTGAGCGACATCCCGGTGGGCGGGGGCAAGATCTTCCCCGATCAGAAGGTCGTGGTGACCCAGCCGCAGCAGGGCACCATCAAGGCGTTCAGCACGACCTGCACGCACCGGGGCTGCCCCGTCGGGTCCGTGTCGGGCGGAACGATCAACTGCGCGTGCCACGGCAGCAAGTTCAAGATCGATGATGCCTCCGTCGCCGCGGGGCCGGCGTCCGAGCCGCTCGAGGCCAAGCAGATCACCGTCGAGAGCGGCGAGATCAAGCTCGCCTGACCGACACACCCCCTGGGCGAGCTTCCCGCCTTCCGCGCGAACGGCTACGAGATCACGCCGCGAGATCATGGTGATGATCGTGATGCCGCAGCCGTTCGGGGCGTTACGGCGTCGGGTCGGGCTCGGGCATGTCGGCGCGGAACCGCGGGAGCGCGTCCGGGTGCTCGTCCCGGATGTAGGAGACCAGCCGCTCTCGGACGTCACAGCGCAGGTCCCACGCGCTCGCCGAGTCGGCTGCGCTCATGAGCGCGCGCAACTGGATGAGCCCGTTGGGCAGGACCTCGGTGACCTGGAGCACCCACTCCCGCCGATCCCAGAGCGGGTGGTCGGAGAGGAACTCGTGCAACTTCTTGCGCAGGTCGTCGACCGGTACCGCCCAGTCGACGTGGATCAGTACCGAGCCGATGACCCGGCTCTCGTGCCGAGTCCAGTTCTCGAACGGGTTCTCGGCGAAGTACGACACCGGCAGGATCAAGCGCCGCTCGTCCCAGGTCCGGACCACGACGTTCGACAGGGTGAGCTCCTCTATCCGGCCCCACTCGCCCTCGACCACGACGACGTCGTCCAGCCGCAGCGCGTCGCTGAAGGCGAGCTGGATCCCGGCGAAGAGGTTGCCGAGCATTGGGCGGGCGGCGATTCCCACGACCAGCCCCGCCACCCCCGCGGAGGCGAGCACTCCGGCGCCCAGGGCCCGTACGGCCGGGAACGTGAAGAGCGCGGTGCCCACGGCGAGCACCACCACGATGGCCGACGCGATGCGCCGCAGGAGGAGCATCTGCGTCTGGGCCCGCCTGGCCCGCCGGTTCCGCTCGCCCTCGACCCGGCCGAGCCGGGTCAGGGCGGGGTCGGTCAGGGCGTAGGCGATCCGCAGGACCAGCCAGGTGGTCGTGCCGATGACTCCGATCCACAGCGCGTGCCGCGCGATCCGCTCCGTGTCCACGCCGAGCGAGCTGGTCGGGAGTGCGGCGTGGACGCTCACCACGACGGCCGTGGCGAAGCCCGGGTAGGCGCAGCGCCGCGCCGCGGCGCGCATCCCCGGACGACGGCGGGAGAGCGGTCCCGCGAGCAGGCGGCGCACCACCTCGACCGCGACCACCGCGGCGGTGACTGTTGCGGCCAGAACGGCCCATTGGTGGAACGGGGACAAGGAACGCGACCCTCCCGCGAGACGGCTCGGTCAGATGATCTATGTCAGGGATCCATGTCCGTTCCAGCGGAGTCGGAACGAGATCCGGGTTACAGCCGACCGACCGGCGGGCCCGGGCTCCGGCGCGGTGGAACCGTCGGTGGATCCCACTAGGCTGGAATGATGGCAGATCCGGCGACCTACCGGCCGTCCCCCGGCTCCATTCCCGAATCGCCGGGGGTCTATCGATTCCGCGACGAACAAGGTCGCGTCATCTATGTGGGCAAGGCCAAGAACCTGCGCTCACGGCTCAATTCGTACTTCGCCGACTTCGCCGGGTTGCATCCGCGCACGCAGACGATGTTGCAGACGGCTGCGAACGTGACGTGGACCATGGTCGGCACCGAGGTCGAGGCGCTTCAGCTCGAATACTCCTGGATCAAGGAGTTCGATCCCCGGTTCAACGTCCGCTACCGCGATGACAAGTCCTACCCCTACCTCGCCGTCACGCTCGACGAGGAGTTCCCGCGGGTCATGGTGATGCGGGGGGCCAAGCGCAAGGGGGTCCGTTACTTCGGGCCCTACTCCCACGCCTGGGCGATCAGGGAGACGGTCGATCTGCTGCTCCGGGTGTTCCCGCTGCGTACCTGCAAGCCGGGTGTGCTCAAGCGGGCCCAGCAGACCGCGCGGCCCTGCCTGCTCGGCTATATCGACAAGTGCTCGGCGCCCTGCGTCGGCCGGGTCTCACCGGCCGAGCACCGGCTGATCGCCGAGGAGTTCTGCGACTTCATGGCGGGCAACAGCTCCCACTTCATCAAGCGGCTCGAACGCGAGATGCGCGAGGCCGCGGCCGTTGAGGAGTACGAGCGCGCCGCGCGGCTGCGCGACGACATCCAGGCGCTCGCGCGGGCGCTGGAGAAGCAGGCGGTCGTGCTCGGCGACAACACCGACTGCGACGTCATCGCCCTGGCCGAAGACCAGCTCGAGGCCGCGGTCCAGGTCTTCTACGTGCGCGGTGGCCGGATCCGCGGGCAGCGCGGCTGGGTGGTCGACAAGGTCGAGCAGGTCGGCACGGGCGACCTCGTCGAGCACTTCCTGATCCAGGTCTACAGCGAGAGCGATGCGGTGCCGCGCGAGGTCCTGGTGCCCGCCGATCCACCCGACGCCGAGGCGATGACCGAGCTGCTCGGCGAGCAGCGGGGCGGTCCGGTACGGCTGCGGGTGCCGCAGCGCGGCGACAAGAAGGCGCTCATGGAGACCGTCGCCCGCAACGCGCACGAGGCGCTGAAGCAGCACAAGACCCGCAGGGCGAGCGACCTGACCACGCGCAGCAAGGCGCTCCAGGAGATCCAGGAGGCGCTCGACCTCGACCAGGCGCCCCTGCGGATGGAGTGCTACGACGTCTCCAACCTGCAGAGCACCAACATCGTCGCGTCCATGGTGGTCTTCGAGGACGGCATGGAGCGAAAGAGCGAGTACCGCCGGTTCAAGGTCCGGGCGGTCGAGGGCCAGGACGACGTCCGCTCGATCCACGAGGTCATCACCCGGCGGTTCAAGCGCTACCTCGCCGAGCGCGAGCAGGCGCCGCCCGCCGACTCCGCCGACGGCGTCCTCGCTTCGTACGGATTCGCCGGCGACGAGCCCGCCGGCCCCGCTGACGGGACCGGCCTTGCCGGCGGCACCGGTCCGGTGGGCGGCACCGGTTCGGCCGGCGGCCTTGACTCCGCCGATGGCGGCGAGGAGGGCCAGGGCGCGTACCAGCCCATCGACCCCGAGACCGGCAGGCCGCGTAAGTTCGCCTATCCGCCCAACCTCGTGGTCGTCGACGGCGGCGCTCCGCAGGTCGCGGCGGCCCAGCGGGCGCTGGACGAGCTCGGTGTCGACGACATCGCCGTCTGCGGGCTGGCCAAGCGGCTGGAGGAGGTCTGGCTGCCCGGCGAGGACGATCCGGTGATCCTTCCACGGGGTAGCGAAGGTCTTTATCTGCTGCAGCGGATGCGCGATGAAGCCCATCGGTTTGCGATCACTTTCCATCGCGCCAGCCGCTCCAAGGCCATGACGGCGAGCGAACTCGATAACGTTCCGGGTCTGGGGCCGACACGCCGTACGACGCTGCTGAAACATTTCGGCTCCGTGCAGCGTCTTAAGCAGGCGACGCCGGACCAGATCGCGGAGGTTCCGGGCATCGGGCGCCGGACGGCCGAGACGATCGCGGCGGCGCTGCACGGGCAGCGTGGAGATGGAGGGAGGCCGAGGTGACGGGCAACGCGCAACTACCGGACATCGTCATCATCACGGGGATGTCCGGAGCCGGCCGCAGCACGGCCGCGAAGTCGCTGGAGGACCTCGACTGGTTCGTGGTCGACAACCTGCCGCCCGGGCTGCTGGCGACCATGGCCGATCTCGGCGGCCGGCTGCAGGGGGCCGTGCCGCGCATCGCGGTGGTGGTCGACGTGCGCAGCCGTGCCTTCACGACCGATCTGCGCTCCTCGATCGAGGAGCTCGAGGCGCGCGGCGTGCGGCCGCGCGTCGTGTTCCTGGAGGCCGGTGACGACGAGCTGGTCCGGCGGTTCGAGAGCGTGCGCCGCCCGCATCCGCTGCAGGGGGACGGTCGGCTGGTCGACGGCATCGCGCGCGAGCGCGAGGTGCTGCGCGAGGTCCGCGGTGAGGCCGATCTGGTGCTCGACACCTCGCGCCTGAACGTGCACGAGCTGCGCGCCAAGATCGTCGGCTTCTTTGGTGACGACACCGGCGAGTCGAGCCTGCGGGCCACGGTCGTGTCGTTCGGCTACAAGTACGGCCTGCCGGTCGACGCCGACCTCGTCGTCGACTGCCGGTTCCTGCCGAACCCGCACTGGGTGCCGGATCTGCGGCCGAGGACCGGTCTCGACCACGCCGTGCGCGACTACGTGCTCGGCCAGCGTGGGGCCAAGGAGTTCCTCGACGCCTACACCGAGGTCCTGCGGCTGCTCACCGAGGGCTACGAGCGCGAGGGCAAGCACTACGTGACACTGGCCGTCGGCTGCACGGGCGGCAAGCATCGCAGCGTGGCCATGGCCGAGCAGCTCGCCGCGAGGCTCCGCGACGAGAACCTCGAAGTCCAGGTCTCCCACCGTGACCTCGGCCGTGAGTAGGTCTGGGCACGACATGGGCGGCGAGCCCCCGGCCGCGCGGGACGCCGCTTACGACACCGGCCCGGCCACGACGGGGCGTGCGACTCCGGACGCGGGGCCCAGGGTCGTCGCGCTCGGCGGCGGTCACGGCCTCTACGCGTCGCTGTCGGCGCTCCGCCGGGTCACCGAACGGCTCACCGCCGTGGTCACGGTGGCTGACGACGGCGGCTCCAGCGGGCGGCTCCGCGAGGAGCTGGGGGTGCTGCCGCCCGGCGATCTGCGCATGGCCCTCGCCGCCCTGTGCGGTGACGACGACTGGGGGCAGACCTGGAGCCGGGTGGTCCAGCACCGGTTCCGCTCCGAGGGGCACCTGCACGGGCACGCCGTCGGCAACCTGCTGATCGTCGCGCTGTGGGAACTGCTCGACGACCCGGTCGCGGCGCTGGAGTGGGTCGGCCGGCTGCTCGGCGCCCAGGGCCGGGTGCTGCCGATGACGGTGACGCCGCTCGACATCGTCGCCGAGGTCCAGGGGGCCGATCCGGCCCGGCCGCACGACGTCACCCGCGTGCGCGGCCAGGTGGCCTGCGCGCGGACCCCGGGTAAGGTGCGCAGCGTCTCGCTGGTCCCGCCGGATCCGCCGGCCTGCGCCGAGGCGCTCGCCGCCATCGAGAACGCCGACTGGGTCGTGTTCGGGCCCGGGTCGTGGTTCACGAGCGTGCTCCCGCACCTCCAGGTGCCCGAGCTGGCGCGAGCGTTGACGACCACCCGGGCGCGGCGGATCGTCGCGCTCAATCTGATGCCACAGCCGGGGGAGACCGATGGTTTCTCACCGCACACCCATCTGGAGGTGCTGCAGGCACATGCGCCCGATCTCCGCGTCGACGTGGTCCTCGCCGACCGCGCCGTCGTCGATGATCCAGAGGCGCTGGACAAAGCCGTACAGGCGCTCGGCGGGACTCTCGTGCTCGCCGACGTCGCTGCGGACGATGGCTCGCCCAGGCACGATCCGGCCAGGCTCGCCCATGCCTTCGTACAGATCTTCGGGACTGACGAACGGGCGAGATGGGATGGTCGAGACTGCCTGTAGCGGGTGATTCACTATGGGGGAGGGGTTACATCTATGGCGATGACCGGCGTGGTGAAGGACGAGCTGAGCAGGCTGTCCATCATGAAGCCGTGCTGTCGCAAGGCCGAGGTGTCGACGCTGCTGCGATTCGCCGGGGGGCTGCACCTGGTCAGCGGGCGCATCGTGATCGAAGCCGAGCTCGACACCGGATCCGCCGCACGGCGTCTGCGCAAGGACCTCTCCGAGGTGTTCGGGCACACTTCGGACGTGGTCGTGCTCGCGGCGAGCGGTCTGCGCAAGGGCAACAGGTACGTGGTGCGGGTGTTCCGGGACGGCGAGTCGCTGGCCCGGCAGACGGGGCTGATCGACAATCACGGGCGCCCGGTGCGGGGGCTGCCGCGGCACGTGGTCGCGGGAGGCGCCTGTGACGCCGAGTCCGCGTGGCGCGGAGCGTTCCTCGCGCACGGCTCGCTCACCGAGCCGGGGCGGTCGATGTCGATGGAGGTGACCTGTCCCGGTCAGGAGGCGGCGCTCGCGCTGGTCGGCGCCGCCCGGCGGCTCAAGATCCACGCGAAGGCGCGGGAGGTCCGCGGCGTCGACCGGGTCGTGGTGCGCGACGGTGACGCGATCTCGGCATTGCTCACCCGGCTCGGCGCCCACGACTCCGTGCTGGCCTGGGAAGAGCGGCGGATGCGGCGCGAGGTCCGGGCCACCGCCAACCGCCTCGCGAACTTCGATGACGCCAACCTGCGCAGGTCCGCACGGGCGGCGGTGGCGGCCGGAGCCCGGGTGGCCCGCGCACTCGAGATCCTGGAGGGCGAGGCGCCCGAGCATCTCGTGGCGGCCGGCCGGCTGAGGCTGGAGCACAAGCAGGCGTCCCTCGAGGAGCTCGGCCAACTGGCCGACCCGCCGCTCACCAAGGACGCGATCGCGGGGCGCATCCGCCGGCTGCTGGCGCTGGCCGACAAGCGGGCGGGGGACCAGGGCTTGCCGGGTACCGAGGCGAACCTGACGGCGGACATGCTCTCGCCCTAGCCACGGGTGGAGACCGTCGCGTCGCCCCGCCGTTGCGGGGGCGACGTGACGGTCATGCCGCGGCCGTGCGACGGCCCGGATGATCGGCCGGCTGTGTTCAGCCTCCGGGAGCGGCCGGGCTGGCGGCGCCGTGCCACGCCGGCCGTCACCGTGGCCGGCGGCTTCAACTGGCGGCGGTCCTTCGGCGAGGGCATGGCCGAGATCTTCCGGGACCAGGTCCTGAGCGCGCCGCGCGAGCTGTTCGACATCGTCGACGAGACCCAGGTCAAGGCCCACCTCGCCGAAGTGCCGCCCAAGC
Organism: Actinomadura alba; assembly: GCF_014323705.1. GTDB lineage: Bacteria > Actinomycetota > Actinomycetes > Streptosporangiales > Streptosporangiaceae > Actinomadura_C > Actinomadura_C alba. The sequence goes on along the minus strand of NZ_JABVEC010000014.1, from coordinate 142,740 downwards.
GCCCCAGCCAGAGTTGGAACGTCTACACGCTCAGCGTCCTACTGTCCGGCGCCTGGCGGGAACCGGTGCCGGACCTGCCGGAGGTCACCGTCCCCGCCCCGTCCTGACGATTCCCGGTTGTTTTCTGTAGGCCTCTATCTGTAGGCCTGGTCGAAACGGCCCTGGGCACTCGCGTCGAATCAATGTCCATGGCTTCGGTCACGGGTCAGAGGCGAATGCGAACGGCAGAGGTTCACCGCATATGGGCGGTTTTTTATGAACGTCAGATGAACGTCGCCGCAATCGAGTCAACCCTCCGTACCTCCCGGGTGTCTTTTGGCCAAAGACAATTCGACGGAGGAGAGCTGTGCGCACTTACCTCGCGCTCGCCGCCCGCGAAGCGGGCGTTCCCATCCGGCACCACGTTCTCGAAGCCGCCCGGCGGGCGATCGGTGAGGCGGTTCCGGTGCCGGTCGACCGCTGGCGCACCGCCGAGTGGCGTGCCCCGGGCGATGGGGTGGTGGTGCTCTCCTGGTCGAACGAGCCCGAGGACGCCGGTCTGCCGGAGCAGTTGACCGGCGGAGCGGACCGGGTGCTCGGTTACTGCGGCTACCTCGGTGACCGCAAGCCGGACGAGGACCTGCTCGTCGGGGCCGATGACCTCGGTGCCGCCGCCGACACCCTGGGTGGCGTGTTCTCCCTCTTCCGAGCCGACGCCGGCGGCTTCGAGGCGGCCACCTCGATCAGCCGGGCGTGCCCGATCTACTACGCGGAGGCCGGCGGCGTCCGGTTCGCCGGCAGTCGCGCCATCCTGGTCCACCTGGCCGCGCGCGCCGCTGAGACGGGCCTGTCCCGTCCCGGGCCGGCCTATGACGTGCTGGGCCTGCACACCATGGTGCGGCACGGCTTCTTCGCCTCGGAAGAGACGCCCTTCCAGGGTGTCTCCGCGCTGCCGAACTCGGGGACGCTCATAGCCCGCCATGGGACGGCCCTGAAGGTCGTCGAGCGGGAACTGCCCGAGCAGGGGCCGGTGCCGCGGAGCCGATCGGAGGCCCGCGCCCGCATCGAGCCGCTGGCCGAGGCTCTGCTCGCGGCCTGCGTCCCGTTCCGGCAGCACGACCGGCCGGTGCAGCTCGCGCTGTCCGGCGGGCGCGACAGCAGGCTGATCGCCGCAGCGCTCTCCGCCCAGGACATCCCCTTCGTGGGCGCCACGCACGGCTTCGCCGACCACCCCGACGTCGTGCTGTCCAAACGAGTGGCGGACGCCCTCGGGGCCGAGTGGATGTGCGATTTCACCGAGCGGCGCGATGACGACACCGTCGAGGTGCGGCACCCGGTGCTGCGGGCCCACGACATCGTGCGCATGTGCGAGGGCATGAACTCCGCCTACGAGCGGGTCAACGGCTGGAGGAGCTTTGACGCGCAGCCCCGCTCGTCGGGATCCGGAGGGGAGCGGCTGCGCGGCGGGTTCCTCACCGATCAGGACGACATCACGCCGGACGGCGTGGACCGGCGGCTGAAGGTCATCTTCGCGGCGCAGCACCAGTTGCTCACCCCCGAGGCCAACGCCCGAGCCGAGGTGCGGCTCGACCACTGGCGTGAACGAGCTCGCGCCGACGGCATCGACGTGCTCGACAAACTCCACATGTTCTACCGGACCGGCCGCTGGCTGGCCGGATCGCACACGGCCACCTTGATGAACTGGTGTTATTACCACCCCTTCCTCGACGCGAGGGTGGTACGGGAGGCCCTCGCGCTCCCGGCGGAATGGCGCTACAGCGAGGAACCGGTCTACCTCCTGCTGGAGCGGCTGGCTCCGCAGCTCGGTCACATTCCCTTCGACGGCAAACGGTGGCGCTTTGACCGCTCCCGCCCGCGGCTGCCTTGGAAGCGGCGGGAGTGGGAAGGGAGAGCGCCGATGCTGCCGGCCGGGGGGACGTCGGGTTTCAACTGGCGCCGGAAGTACGGCCCCGAGCTCGCGACGGTCATGCGGGAGCAGATCCTGAGCTCGCCGGCCGAGCTCTGGGACATCGCCGACCGCAAGAAGATCGAGCCTCTTCTCGATCAGATACCGCCGAAGAAGGCCAGCCAGAGCTGGCACCTGCTCACCCTCAGCGTCCTGCTGTCGAACATCTGGCGGGAGCCCGCTCCCGACCTTCCCAGAGTGTCGATCCCGATCCCCCGGTAGCGCGACGCACCCACCGGGCCGCGCGGGCTCCCCACCTTCGCCCGGTCCATTGGTCTAGACCAACCTGGTCTAGACCAATAGACTGTCCCGTGGTCCGCCGCCCGGTGATGATCGGGTGAGGCTCCGGGGAGGGCGGCGGGCCTTTCCAGGGGTTCCGTCCCGGTTCTTCCAGCTCGGACGCACCGTGCCCTCACCCGCCAGCGGGACGGCTTCGGTGGTCCGATAGGGTCTCGATGGGGCACCCCTGGTGTCACGTTGCCGGCGGCCCGGGCAGAAACCGGGCGATACGACGTACGAGGAGAGCAGTTCCGTGACCATCCGGGTAGGCATCAACGGTTTCGGCCGGATCGGCCGAAACTTCTTCCGCGCCCTGCAGGCGAGCGGTGCCGACGTCGAGGTCGTCGCTGTCAACGACCTGACGGACAACGCGACCCTCGCCCACCTGCTGAAGTACGACAGCATTCTCGGCCGCCTCGGCCAGGACGTGAAGGCGACCGACAACGAGATCGTCGTGGGCGACAAGACGATCAAGGCGTTCGCCGAGCGCGACCCCGCCAACCTCAAGTGGGGCGAGCTGGGCGTCGACATCGTGATCGAGTCCACCGGGTTCTTCACCGACGCCGAGAAGGCCAAGGTGCACGCGGAGAACGGCGCCAAGAAGGTCATCATCTCGGCGCCGGCCAAGAACGAGGACGTCACCATCGTCATGGGCGTCAACGACGACCAGTACGACGCGGCGGCGCACACGATCATCTCGAACGCGTCCTGCACGACCAACTGCCTCGGACCGATGGCCAAGGTCCTACATGACACGTTCGGCATCGAGCGCGGTCTGATGACCACGATCCACGCGTACACCCAGGACCAGAACCTGCAGGACGCCCCGCACAAGGACCTGCGCCGGGCCCGCGCCGCCGCGCTGAACATCGTCCCGACCTCGACCGGCGCCGCCAAGGCGATCGGACTGGTGCTGCCCGAGCTCAAGGGCAAGCTCGACGGCTACGCGCTGCGGGTCCCGGTGCCGACCGGCTCGGCCACCGACCTCACCGCCACGCTCGGCCGCGAGACCACCGCCGAAGAGGTCAACGCGGCGATCAAGGCGGCCGCCGACGGCCCCCTCAAGGGGATCCTGACCTACACCGAGGACCCGATCGTGTCGGCCGACATCGTCACCGACCCGGCGTCCTGCATCTTCGACGCCGGGCTCACCAAGGTCATCGGCAACCAGGCGAAGGTCGTCGGCTGGTACGACAACGAGTGGGGCTACTCAAACCGCCTCGTCGACCTCGTCAAGCTCGTCGGTTCCGGCATCTAGTCACCGTCCCTCACCGCCGCGATCCGCGCTCGCCCCGGGCGAACGCGCGATCGCGGCGGTTCACGGTTGGAAGGAGTCCGATGCGGACGATCAACGACCTCGACGTGCGGGGCAGGCGGGTTCTGGTCCGGCCGGACCTGAACGTCCCGCTGGACGGCGGGAAGATCACAGATGACGGCCGGATCCGGGCCAGCGTGCCTACCATCCAAGAGCTCGCCGGCCGCGGCGCACGCGTGATCGTGTGCGCGCACCTCGGCCGGCCCAAGGGAGAGGTCAGGCCGGAGCTGTCGCTGCGGCCCGTGGCCGACCGCCTCGGTGAGCTGCTGGGCGCCGACGTGCGGTTCGCGGCCGACGTCGTGGGCGAATCGGCGGCCGAGATCGCGAAGTCCCTCGCCGACGGTGAAGTGGCGCTGCTCGAGAACCTGCGATTCGAGCCGGGTGAGACCAGCAAGGACGACGACGAGCGCGGCGCCTTCGCCGAGCGGCTGGCGGGGCTCGCCGAGCTCTACGTCGGCGACGGCTTCGGGGCGGTCCACCGCAAGCACGCCAGCGTCTACGACGTTCCGCAGCGTCTGCCGCACGCGGCCGGCGGTCTGGTCGTCGCCGAGGTCGAGGTGCTCCGCAGGCTCACCGGCGACCCGGCCAGGCCCTACGTCGTGGTGCTCGGCGGGGCGAAGGTCTCCGATAAGCTCGGCGTGATCGCCAGCCTGCTCACCAAGGTCGACCGGCTGATCGTCGGCGGTGGCATGGCCTACACGTTCCTCAAGGCCCAGGGGCACGAGGTCGGCAGGTCGCTTCTGCAGGAGGACCAACTCGACCAGGTGCGCGGATTCATCGAGGACGCCGACCGGCGGGGCGTCGAGCTCGTGCTGCCGGTCGATGTGCTCGCGGCCACCGGCTTCGCGCCCGACGCCTCGTACGACGTCGTCGACGCGACCGCGATCCCGGCCGACCGCGAGGGGCTCGACATCGGGCCGCGCAGCCGGGAGCTGTTCGCCGGCCGGCTCGCCGACGCGGCGACCGTGTTCTGGAACGGCCCGATGGGCGTGTTCGAGTTCGAGGCCTTTGCGGGCGGTACCCGGGCCGTCGCGGAGGCGCTCATCGCCTCGGACGCCTTCACTGTCGTGGGCGGTGGCGATTCCGCCGCGGCGGTGCGGTCGCTCGGCCTGCCCGAGGACGGTTTCTCGCACATCTCGACCGGCGGCGGAGCGAGCCTCGAGTACCTCGAGGGCAAGACGCTGCCCGGTCTCTCGGTTCTGGAGGACTGACCATGGCCAAGGCCACGCCGAAGGGCGCCGTGCCCGGGACCACGGGGCGCAAGCCGCTCATGGCCGGCAACTGGAAGATGAACACCACGCACCTCGAGGCGATCGGCATCGTGCAGAAGATGGCGTTCGCCCTCAAGGAGGCCGACTACGAGGCGGTGGAGGCCTGCGTCCTGCCTCCTTTCACCGCGATCCGCAGCGTCCAGACGCTGGTCGACGCCGACCGGCTCCAGATCCGGTACGGCGCGCAGGACGTGTCGGCGCACGAGAAGGGCGCCTACACCGGCGAGATCTCGGCGCTGATGCTGGCCAAGCTGGGCTGTTCGTACACGCTGGCGGGGCACTCCGAGCGCCGGCAGTACCACCACGAGGACGACGCGCTGGTGAACGCCAAGGTGAAGGCGGCGTTCAAGCACGACCTCGTGCCGATCATGTGCGTCGGCGAAGGTCTCGAGGTGCGCAAGGCGGGCGAGCACGTCGCCCACACCCTCGCCCAGGTCGAAGGCGGGCTGAACAAGATCCCGGCCGACCAGGCACGCCGCATCGTGATCGCCTATGAGCCGGTCTGGGCCATCGGCACGGGCGAGGTGGCGACCCCGCAGGACGCCCAGGAGGTGTGCGCGGCGGTCCGAACCCGGCTCGCCGAGCTATATGACGGCGATCTGGCCGATCAGGTACGTATCCTGTACGGAGGGTCGGTCAAGAGCGACAATGTCGCCGGCATCATGGTCCAGCCGGACGTCGATGGCGCTCTGGTCGGTGGCGCGAGCCTCGACCCGGCTGAGTTCGTGAAGATCTGCAGGTATCGTGGCCTGCTGGTCTGAGATGCGGGTTCTGCTGAATGAAATGACCGAACGACGTACCCTCATAGCGGACGGGTAAAACCGCTCGACCCGGCCGCCGTCCAAAGTCGAGAACGCTCTCCGCGTAGGCGGGGTGGCCCAGAGAAGGCGCTGAACAACTGTGATCATCGCAATGTCCATCGTGCTCATCGTCACGAGTCTGCTGATGGTGCTGCTCGTCCTGCTCCACAAGGGCAAGGGCGGAGGCCTGTCCGACCTGTTCGGTGGCGGCGTCACCTCATCGCTGGGCGGCTCGTCCGTCGTCGAGCGCAACCTCGACCGGCTGACGATCGGCACTGGTGTGATCTGGTTCGCCGCGATCGTGGCTCTGGGGCTGCTACTGAAGTCCCAGGGTTCCTGAGCCGCGTTCCTGAGCCGGGTCCGAGTCATGTGAGCGCCGTGCCACCGGGGTCTGGTGGTCACGGCAGAACAAGGAGTAGTCCGTGGGTAGTGGCAACGCCATTCGGGGCAGCCGTGTCGGCGCCGGCCCGATGGGAGAAGCCGAGCGCGGGGAGTCTGCTCCCCGGGTGTGGATCTCGTTCTACTGTGCCAACCGGCACGAGACCCGCCCCAGTTTCGCCAATGATGTTGCGGTTCCGGACCAGTGGGACTGCCCTCGCTGCGGCTTCCCGGCCGGGAAGGATCCGCACAACCCTCCCGCGCCGCCGAAGACCGAGCCCTACAAGACGCACCTCGCCTATGTGAAGGAGCGGCGCAGTGACGCCGACGGCGAGGCCATCCTCGAAGAGGCCCTCGCGAAGCTCCGCCGCAAGCGTGCGGCGGTGCGCGCCGCGATGGAGGCCGCGGCCAAGGGCTGACGCCTCCTCCCGTACGGCCCGATCACCCGCTAGGGAAGGTCGGGCCGTTCTGCATTTCCCGGTTTTCCGCATCTCCGGGTCTCCTGATCTCCCGGCCGGGCCGGTGCGCGATGACCTGGGCGCCTTCTCAGGCCAATCGCTGACAGTCGCTTTCCGTTAGGGCAGCATGCTCAGATGCGCAATCCCTTCTTCGCCCGGCTGCTCACCCGCTGCGGGGCTCGCAACGAGCAACGCGGCAACGCCGACCTGCGCCGGGAGATGCTGGCCGGGTTGTCCGGGCGGGTGGTGGAGGTCGGGCCGGGCACCGGCCTGAACTTCCCGCACTACCCGGACACCGTGGCCGAGCTGCTGGCCGTCGAGCCCGAGGTCTATCTGCGCGAGCGGGCCGGCGAGGCGGCCGCGGCGGCGCCCGTGACGGTACGGGTCGTCGACGGCACGGCCGAACGGATCCCGGCCGACGACGCCTCGGTCGACGCGGTCGCGCTGTCGGGTCTGCTCTGCTCGGTGCCGGATCAGGCGGCGGCGCTCGCCGAGTTCCGCAGGGTGCTCCGGCCCGGGGGAGAACTCCGCTTCTACGAGCACGTGCGCAGCCGTGCCTCCGCCTTCGCCGCGTACCAGGACGCGATGGACGCGGTGTGGCCGCGGATCATGGGTGGTTGCCGCCCGAACCGTGACACCTACACCGCGATCAAGGACGCGGGCTTCCACATCGTCTACTGCCGCGGCTTCATCTTTCCGCCGTCCGCGCGGCTGTCGGTGGTCTCGCCGCGCATCATCGGCGCAGCCCGCGTCTGATGCCGGGCCCACAGCGCTCGCAGTGCCGCGTTGACGGTGTCCGGCCGTTCGACGAACATCACGACGACGGTCCCGTAGGAGTGCTCGACGGCCTGGCCGCGCGCCGAGAGACCGCCTGGCGAGCCGGTCAGCCGGTCTCGGCCGGCACCGGCGGAGTCATCGTGAACGTTTGCTGCCCGCCGGGCACGTCGCCCTCCACCGTCGCGCCGCCGATCTCGTAACGATCGAATGCGAAGGGCAGCCCGGCGGCCACCAGCACGCTCGGGTGGTCCATCAGCTGGAAGTGCAGGTGCGGCTCGGAGGAGTTGCCCGAGTTGCCGCACTCGGCGAGTTGCTCACCGGCCGTGACCCGCTGGCCCTTGCGCACGCGTACGGATTTCCGTCGCAGATGGGCCATGGCCGCGTACACGCCGTCGCCGAGGTCGAGGATGACGTGGTTGCCGAGAATGCGGCTCGGCCCGGTCAGCTCGCGCAGCATTCCCTCGACTAGGACGTACACCAGGCCCGGCCAGGAATTGCGGCTCCAGTGGTCGCGCTCGCGCTGGTGCACCCGTACGACCACGCCGTCGGCGGGTGCCAGCACGGGCCGGCCGAAGCTCGGGAACTCCTCCGGCCGGCGAGCCGGTGGCCAGCGGTGCACGCCCTTCCAGGGAGTGCCGTCCGTGGGCGTGTGCACGAGGTCGACGGCGTAGGCCTGACCGTAGCCGTGGGTGCCGTGGCTGGGGACCTTGTCGGCGGGGCTGTTCACCGGAATCCAGTCACCCTGGACCGGCGGGCTCACCTGGATGGGATCGCGGCGCACATATCCGAGGGGAAGGAAGGACGTGCCCACGCCGATCACGATCATCACGATTCCGGCCAGTACGAGCCAGCCGAGCTGGTACCACCCGGGGATCACGCACAGAAGGATGCCCGCGACCGTGAGCGGCATCCGGATCCGGGCGAGGTAGATGGGGAATTTGCGGCGCATCTTCTGCTCCCGACAGTGTTCGTTGAAGAAGTTCGTTGAAGAAGTTCGTTGACGATCCGAGGGATCTCACCGGCGGGTGGCCGCCAGCACGGTGAGGAGGGGGACCACGCGTTCGCCGGGCACTGCGTACTGGCCGCGGGCCGTCGTGCGCAGCCAGCCGGCGGACACCAGCTGGCGCAGGTGGTGGTAGAGCTGTCCGGTCGTGCCGAGCCGCTCGTGCTCGCTGAGCTCGGCCGTGGTGCGCGAGCCGTGCAGGATCTCGCGGAGCAGCAGCAACCTCACCGGATGAGCCAGGGCGGTGAGTGCCGCCCCGGCCTCGGACCAGTCGTCGGCCAAGAGCTCATTGACCCCTTGACCCTGCTGCCATTCGTACTCCTCCCCGGTGGGGAGGGTGGCGGTGCCGGTGAACAGCACCGCCCCCGGGTCCGTGACCCGTTCCCTGAGACCTCTGAGGGCCCAGAAGACCTCGGGATCGAGTTCGCCGGTGCGGTTCGCCGGTGTCTTGGCCACGGCCTCGAGCTCGTCGACCCGCGCCTCCAGGCGCGCCAGCCGGTCGGCGAGGCCGGAACTTCGCTCAGTGCCCTCGGTCACGACCTAAGGATTACGCAACTACGTAATTCCGTCAAACTGAGATCCGCTGCGGCCCGCGCCGCCGGGTGCCCCTCGGCGCGGACCGGCGACCGGTACGCTGGGCGGGTCGCGACTGGCGCAGACAAGGTGGAGACCACCACCGGGGAGCGAAGGCCGCCCGTACACCGCGCGCCTGGGTGAAGGGCATCGACCATCGCGGAGGTTGTCATGCACCAGCCCGCCATCCCTCATCTCGCCCTCGCCGACCCCGACATCGCCGGACTGGTCGAGGCGGAGGCCCGGCGACAGTTCGAGAAGGTCCGGCTCATCGCGTCCGAGAACTACGTCTCGCCCGCCGTCCTCGAGGCCACCGGCACGGTGCTGACCAACAAATACTCAGAGGGCTATCCGGGGCGGCGCTACTACGAGGGCCAGCAGAACGTCGACCCGGTCGAGTTGCTCGCCGTCGACCGTGCCAAGGCACTGTTCGGCGTCGAGCACGCCAACGTGCAGCCGTACTCCGGCGCGCCCGCCAACCTCGCGGTTTATCTGGCGTTCGCCCAGCCCGGTGACACGATCATGGGGATGGCGCTGCCGATGGGTGGTCACCTCACGCACGGCTGGTCGGTCTCGGCCAGCGGCAAGTGGTTCAACGCCGTCCGCTACTCGGTCCGCGCGGACGGCCCCGACGCCGGCCGGGCCGATCTTGACGAGGTACGCGAGCTCGCGCTGAAGGAGCGACCCAAACTGATCTTCTGTGGCGGCACGGCGATCCCGCGGACCATCGACTTCCCCGCCTTCGCCGAGATCGCCCGCGAGTCCGGCGCGGTACTGGTCGCCGATGTCGCGCACATCGCGGGGCTGATCGCCGGTGGAGCCCACCCCTCGCCCGTCGGGTACGCCGACGTCATCTCGACCACCACCCACAAGACCTTGCGCGGACCGCGCGGGGCGATGCTGATGTCGACGGCCGAGCACGCGACGGCGATCGACAAGGCCGTCTTCCCCGGCCTGCAGGGCGGCCCGCACGACCACACCACGGCGGCGATCGCCGTGGCCCTCAGGGAGGCCTCCACATCGGAGTTCTCCGCGTACGCCCACCAGATCGTGGCGAACGCCAAGGCGCTCGCCGAGGCGCTGCTGGAGCGCGGTTTCGACCTGGTGTCGGGAGGCACGGACAACCACCTGATCCTGGTCGATCTGACCGGCAAGGGGGTCGCCGGGAAGCCGGCGGCGCGGGCACTCGACCGGGCTGGGATCGAGCTCAACTACAACACCGTGCCGTTCGATCCGCGCAAGCCGTTCGACCCGTCGGGGGTTCGTCTCGGCACCGCCGCGATCACCACCCGCGGCCTCACCCCGGAGCTGATGCCGCGGATCGCCGACTGGATCGACCAGGCGGTCCAGGCCGCCGCCAAGGAGGACGACGCCGCCCTCGACGGCATCGCCGCGCAGGTGCGGGAGCTGCTCGCGGCCTACCCCATGCCGGGGTGGGCTCAGACACCGTGAGCGGCACCGGGAGCTGAGCCGGCCGGGCCGGTCGGCTCAGCTCCCGGACGAGCGGGCTCAGCTCCCGGACGGGCGGGCTCAGCGCCCCGGCCGGGCGGGCTCAGCTCTCGGCCGGGCGGGCTCAGCGCCCCGGCCGGGCGGACCGGCGCATGATGGTGATCATGCGCCAGGCCTCGGGGGAGTCGAGTGGCACACCGGCGGTGAAGTCGCCGTGCTGCTCAACCACCTCCAGCATCCCGGACAGCCGGATGGCCGCGGTGAGCTCGGTCGCCGTCCAGAACCGGTAGGGGACGACGTCCCGGATCACCAGGGTCTCGCCGCCCGTCGTGACGGTCACGGTGACGTGGTCGTCGACCATCTGTGTGAGGGGATCGAGCCGGTCGCCCGGCTCGCCCCAGCGGACGGTGGCGTGCGCGCCCGCGCGTTCGACCTGCCAGCCGGTGCTGACCCTCGGTTCGTCGGTCAGCCGGTCGGCGGGGTGGCTCATTTCCAGGACGTAGAGCCCGTCCGGCTCGAGGTGCGCCGCGGTGCGGTCCAGGTGGGCGACGAGATCGTCCAGCGTCGACAGGTGCGCGGTGGAGTCGAGCATCGTGACGATGAGGTCGAACCGGCGGCCGAGCTCGAAGGCTGCCATGTCCGCCCGCACGACGGCGAGCCGTACCCCGGTGAGCCCGGCCTGCTCCGCGGCGTACTCGCACATCGCCGGATTGAGGTCGAGCGCGGTGGCGGCCACTCCCCGCCGGGCGAACTCGCGGGCGTGTTCCGCGGGCCCCGCCGCCAGCTCGAGTACGGTGCGCACCGGCGGCCGGTGCTCCGCGCACCAGCCGAGCACGGCGTCGACCTCAGCGGCGACGTCACGAAAGGAGCAGGCCAGCTCGTACGCCCACGGGTTGTCATAGATGCCGGTCACCAGGACATCGTCCCAGCACCGGCATGGGTCAACGGCCTCGGGCGGTTCCGCGCCCCGACCGCGCCACCGACCGCGCCAACGACCGGCCGCGGCGGTCGCCCGCCGCCGGTTCCGCGCCGGCTCCGCCGGGTCGACCGGCCCGGTGGTCGAGCCGAAGCCTGATCTCCACTACGCCGGGCCGGCCGGACGCGCGGACCCGGCCGCCGAAGGACACGAGGAGCTCGCGCATGCGGGCGTTCTCGTCGAGCACGGCCGCGCGCAGCTCCACCAGCCCCTGCTCCCGCGCCATCGTCACCAGCAGCTCGGTGAGCGCCCGGCCGAGCCCTCGCCCCTGCCACTGATCTTCGATCAGGAACGCCGTCTCGGCGACGCCGGGATCGAGCACGTGCATCAGGTGGGCGAGGGCCAGGACGGAACCGTCCGGTCCTTCGGCCACCAGGGTCAGGCCGTGCGAACGCCGGGAGAAGGTGTCGAGCAGGCGCTGTGCGATGGCCGGCTCGGCGCTGAAGTAGCGCAGCCGGCGGCTCTCGGCCGAGCAGCGCTCGTGCATGGCGCGGACGGCCGCCCCGTCACGCTCTTCGAGAGGCCGTACGACGATCTCGGTGCCGTCTCTGAGTGACACCCGCCGCCGGGTCGGACCGGACACCACGCCGGGGAGCGCCGCCCGTACGAGCGCGTCGGCACGCGCCGCCTCGGTCGCGGTGAAGGGCAGCCCCGCCCGCCGCAGCCGAACGGCCCGCCGACGGTCGATCGGCACCGTGAGCGTGTCGGCCGGCTCGTCATCGGCCGCGAGCGGCCCGTCCACGCTGTGGACCACACTGCGGGCCTCGTCCGCGCGGAGCAGGTCGGCGAGGACCTCAGGCAGTGCCCGAGGGTCGGCGCGCAGCCGGGCGACGAGGGTGAGCACGCGGGTCGGCTCGTCCACGAGCTCGCGGGGATCGGCGGGGACCACCGCCGTACGGCTGCCACCCGCCGCCTCGAGCACGGCGGTGAGGGCGCCCCGGTCGGTGTCCGGCGGCACGTCGACGACGAATTCGTCCACCACGCCGTCGGTGCCGACCTGTACGGACAGGTCGAGGATGTTCGCCCGCTCGGCGGCGAGTGCGGCGGTGAGGACCGCGAGCCGGCCGGGCCGATCGTCGATCTCGGTGCGGATCCGCATCAGCGGCATGGGTTCCTCCCCGGCGTCGTGGCTGAGATCGCTAAGAAAATCATCATTACCGACATTCGCCGACATTTGTTACAGACTGACTACAGGGGGATGAGCAGGCCGTTTCTGGTCCTGTCACGTCCTGCCTCCTCATCGTGGGATCGGTTTCGGGGGATCGGTCCCCGTGGTCTGCCGCACCGGCGTTGACCGGGTGACCTGGTACGGGCCGGGTCGGCCAAGGCGACCGGTCCCGTGCGCGATGTGCTTGGCGCGTTCTTGGCATAACGTGCGGTAGATGATCGACCCTCAGGGCGCCGAGAGCGCGCACGACCGGCCCTCCGGCCGGCTGCCGCCGCTTGATCCGCATCTGCTCGACGAGGCGCAGGGGGAGGTGTACGGCGCCATCACCGGCGGCCCCCGGGCCGACCGGTCCGCCGCGCCGAGCAACATCGACGCGGACGGCCGGCTGCGCGGGCCCTTCAACGCCATGCTCTACAGCCCCGCCGTCGGCCTGCCCCTGCAGGAGCTCGGTGCCGCCCTGCGCTTCCGCACGGGCTTCACGAGCCGCGAGCGTGAGATCGCGACGCTGGTGGTGGCCGCCCACGAGCGCTCGGACTTCGAGTGGTACGCCCACGAGCGGCTCGGCCGTGCCGCCGGGCTGAGCGAGGGGGAGCTCACCGCGCTGCGATGCGGGGATGACCCGGTCTTCGCGGACGCCCGCGAGCGCGTCGTGCACGAGGCCACCCGGCAGCTGATCGCCGACGGGGACCTCGGCGATCCGCTGTACGTCGAGGCGGCGGCCGTGCTGGGCCGGGCGGGCATGGTGGAACTCGTCACCCTCGTCGGCTACTACGCGGCCCTCGCGCTGCAGATGCGGCTGTTCCGGGTCGTCGTGCCCGAGGGCGAGCCGGCCCCCGAGTGGCCGCCGGGCCGCCCGTCCGCCGGTTGATCCGGAACCTGGGCGGCCTCAGCGGCCGGGGTGGTCACGGCGAGGCGATGCGCTCGATGCCCGGCGGCAGCTGGCTCGCGGCCGCCCGGTCGAGCAGGACGAGGGTCCGCCGCCGCCCGCGAGCGCCCGCCGCCGGCACCTGCACCGGGCCGGCGTCCGAGAGGGCGAGGCGGACGGCCCTGGCCTTCTCCTCGCCGGCCGCGATCATCCAGACCTCCTTGGCGGCCTGAATCGACGGCAACGTCAGGGTGATCCGGACGGGCGGCGGCTTCGGCGCGCCGCGTACCGCCACGACCGGGCGCTCGTCGTGCAGCGCGGGCATCCCCGGGAAGAGCGACGCCACATGCCCGTCCGGGCCGACCCCGAGCATGAGCACGTCGAACGACGGCACCGGCCCGTGGTCCTCGGGCCGGGCGGCGGCCCGCAGCTCCGCGGCGTACTGCTCCGCGGCCGCCTCGGGTTCGTTGCCGGCCGGCCCGTCACTCGCCGGCATCGGGTGCACCCGTGCCGGGTCGACGTCCACATGGTCGAGCAGGGCGGCACGGGCCCCCGTCTCGTTGCGCTCCGGATGCCCGGCCGGAAGGAAGCGCTCGTCCCCCCACCAGACGTCGAGATTTCGCCAGTCGATCGCCTCGCGTGCGCCGGAGGCGGCCAGTTCGCGCAGCACGGCGGTGCCGACCCCACCCCCTGTGAGGACCACCGATCCCGTGCCACGAGCGGACTGGACGTCCACCAGCCGGGTCACGAGACGGGCGGCCACGGCCTTCGCCAGCACGGTCGGGTCGCGATGGACCAGGACGGTCGGGGGGCTCACTGGCCGGTCGCCACGTCGTCGGCCTCGCTCCCGGCCTCGCTCCCGGCCTTGCTCCCGGCCTCGCTCCCGGTGCCGTCCGTCGACGCCGTCGCGGCGAGGTTCTTGGCGAACCAGGCGGCCGTCTCCTGATAGACCTCATCGGGATCGAGCCGCCGCAGCTCCTCGGCCAGAAGCTCCGCGATCGGCCGCCGGTGCAGGGCGACCTGACGTTCCGGCTGCCCCGGCCACAACAGCGTGGCGACCCGCCCGTCCGGGCGCGTCACGGCGATCTCGCCGTCCGAGGTGGCCAGCCGCACGGCCGTGATGCCGGGGCCGTCGGAGATGGTGCGTCGCAGCGGCACCGCGAGGCGCATCGCCAGCCACGAGGCCAGGAGCTCCGCGCTGGGGCTGTCCCGCTCGGCCTCGACCTCGCCGGACATGATGTCGCCATGGCGCTGGTCCAGCGCGGCGGCGAGCAGCGTGCGCCAGGGGGTCAGCCGGGTCCACGCGAAGTCGGTGTCGCCGGGCTTGTAGACGTCGGCCAGCCGGGCCAGCGTCGCGAGCCGGTCGGGGGCCGCGTAGGCGTCGGTCACCCGGCGCTGCGCGAGGGCTCCCAGCGGGTCTTCGCCCGGCACGTTCGCCGCGTTACCGGGCCACCAGGTCACCACCGGCGTGTCGGGCACGAGCAGCGGCATCACCACCGAGTCGGCGTGCTCGGCGAGCGGACCGTACATCCGCAGCAGGACGGTCTCGCCCGGCCCCGTCTCGCCCATGCGGATCTCGGCGTCGAGCCGCGACGAGCTTCCGCGCGGGTCGCGGGAGATCACCGTGAGGATCCGGCACGGGTGCTCCCGCGCGGCCTCGGTCGAGGCGCGCACGGCGTCGTACTGCGCCGACTCGTCCGCGACAATGACCAGCGTGAGCACCATGCCGACCGCGGGGCCACCCATCAGATGGCGGGCCTGCAGCAGCGACTCCTGGATGCGGCGCGTAGTGGTGTGCGTGAGGTCGATGTGCATGCTCAGAGCCTCCTCCACTGGCGGCCGTCCCGGGCCATGAGCCGGTCCGCGGACTCCGGGCCGTACCCGCCGGCGGGATACTGCTCCGGCTTACCCTGCCGGGCCCAGTGCGCCTCGATCGGATCCAGGATCATCCAGGAGAGCTCTACCTCCTCCTGCCGTGGGAACAGCGGCGGATCGCCGATCAGCACGTCCAGCAGCAGGCGCTCGTAGGCCTCGGGCGACGCCTCGGTGAAGGACTCGCCATAGGCGAAGTCCATGTTGACGTCGCGGACCTCCATCGACGTGCCGGGCACCTTGGAGCCGAACCGGAGTGTGACGCCCTCGTCCGGCTGGACCCGGATGACGAGCGCGTTTTGCCCGAGCTCCTCGGTGTCGGTCTCCGAGAACGGCAGGTGCGGCGCGCGCTGGAACATCACGGCCACCTCGGTCACCCGGCGGCTGAGCCGCTTTCCGGTGCGCAGGTAGAACGGCACGCCCGCCCAGCGCCGCGAGTCGATGCCGAGCTTGATCGCCGCGTAGGTCTCGGTGGTCGAGTCAGGCGAAATCCCCTCCTCGTCCAGGTAGCCGCCGACCTTCACCCCGCCCTGCCAGCCCCCGGCGTACTGCCCTCGGGCGGTGTACAGGCCGAGGTCGTCCGGCACCCGCACCGCCGACAGGACCTTCGCCTTCTCCATCCGCACCGCCTCCGCGTTGAAGGAGGTGGGCTCCTCCATCGCGGTCAGCGCCATCAGCTGCAGCAGGTGGTTCTGAATCACGTCGCGTGCCGCGCCGATGCCGTCGTAGTAGCCGGCCCGGCCGCCGATGCCGATGTCCTCGGCCATGGTGATCTGCACGTGGTCGACGTACGAGCGGTTCCAGACCGGTTCGAAGAGCGCGTTGGCGAAGCGCAGGGCCAGGATGTTCTGCACCGTCTCCTTGCCGAGGTAATGGTCGATCCGGAAGATCGACTCCTCGGGGAAGACCTGATGGAGGAGTTTGTTCAGCTCCATCGCGCTGGCCAGGTCATGACCGAACGGCTTCTCGATGACCACCCGGCGCCAGCCGTCGTCGCCCTGGGCGAGCCCGCTGCGCTGCAGCTGCTCGGTGGCGACCGGGAAGAGCTTCGGCGGGATGGACAGGTAGAAGGCGTAGTTGCCGCCGGCTCCGCGGTCGCGGTCGAGCTCCTTGACGGTCTGCGCGAGCCGGTCGAAGGCCTCCGGGTCGTCCAGCTCACCCGGCACGAAGTGCATGCCGTCGGACAAGTGCTTCCATACGTCCTCACGGAACGGCGTGCGCGCGTGCTCCTTGACGGCCTCGAACGCGACCGCCCGGAAGTCCTGGTTCTCCCACTCGCGCCGGGCGAAGCCGACGAGGGAGAACCCCGGGGGAAGCAGGCCACGGTTGGCCAGATCATAGATCGCGGGCAGCAGCTTCTTGCGGGCGAGGTCACCGGTCACGCCGAAAAGGATCAGCATGCACGGGGGGGCGACACGTGGGAGCCGTTTGTCTCGTGGGTCCCGCAACGGGTTGGCCATCTCACCGGTCTGCTGTGTTGGTCTCTGGGCGGGCGAACTCATGCCCCTCCTCGGGCTGCTTCGAGCAAGTGTGCGATCCCGGTCCAGCGATTGTGCAGGTGCAGGCGGACGACCGGCCGCCCCCGCTCGCTGAGCCCCCGGACATCTCCGAGCGCGTCCGCGAGTTGCAGACCGCTCAGCCGGTATCGCTTATCTGGAACAGCAGCGTCATGCATGACGTTCCCGGTCAGTATCAGAAATACGCCCTTCTCTATACCTCTATCAGGGAATACCGGGTAAAACGGTCCCCACTCGACCGTGACCGGCCTGCCGCAGCGCGACGCGAGCAGTGCCGCCAACCGGCGAACCCCGTTGCCCTGCCCTTGTGCCCGATCCCGATCGAGATACGCCATGACCGTGACGTACCCATCCGGCGGCATGGCGCCGATCAGCCCGTCGAGCACGCCCTTGAGGTCTCTCACACTGGGGAGGAGCTTCTCGTCGGCGTGGACCTCGATGACATCGGTGGCCGGGCCCACGGTGAACGCGGGAGCCCCGACCGGTGAGCCCGCCGGCCAGTCACCGGCCCGCGCCGTGCCGGTGTCTCCGGGGCCGGTCTCTCCGGTGCGGGCCTCTTCGGCGTCGGCCTCTTCCGGGTCCGTCTCCGCGTCCGTGGCCGTGTCCGCCGGTGTGTCCGCCGGTGTGTCCGTCGCGGTGTTCGCCCGTGGGTCCGTCGCGGTGCGGGTCTGTCGTGGGCCGGGCCCCGTACGGATCCGGGTCGCGAAAGGGTCGGCCGCCAGCAGGTAGGCGGCGACGGCGGCGGCGTACTCCCACACCACGAGCTGGGCGCCGAGCGGCCCCGACACGGTCGCCTCGTCCTGGTGCGGCCGCCCGTCGAGAGCGATCTGGAACAGATCGTCGGCGGGCGCCAGCGGAAGCCCGCCCTGCTGCACCACCGGTGTCAGCCCGCCGTGCGTTGCGCCGCTCAGCAGCGACGCGATCCACGGGCCGAGCCCGGCCGACCGCGCGGGGAAGTCACCGAGGACCACCTTGTCACGGCCGGCCCGAGCGCACCCGCCCAGGATCGCGCCGAGGACGAGCCCGGGGTTGTTCTCCGGCCGGGTCAGTGACGGCAGCACCGAGGTCGCCACGTCGAGCAGTTCCGCCACGTCGACCCCGGCGAGAGCGGCGGGCACGAGCGAGGCCGGGGAGAGGGCTCCGAAGACCTGCCCCGCGACGCCGTCGACGACGGTGTGGCCCTCCTTCTCGGCGCGTGCGGCACCCGGGCTGCCCGGCTCGGCCAGGAAGACGAATCGCTCGGCGACCTCGGCCCGTGACAGACCCTTGTCCCGCAGCGCCTGGGCGAGGATCCGGTGCAGCGCGTCGGTGCCGGCGCTCTCGCCGGTGATCACCACGAGCATGCGGTGGAGCAGACCCTCATCGAGGCTCACGCGCAGCAGGGGTGCCGGATCGCGGCCGTCGAGAACGGTGAGCGGCGTCCGCCGGGCCCGGGGGGCCGCCGTGGCGGGGTCTCGGAGTCCGCTGCGCGCGAGCAGCTCGGCCGCCCTCGCCTGGGGACCCGAGCCCACCAGGACGACATCGGTCAGTCCCGCGGCGCGGCCGCGTTCCACCAGCGCGCCGATCTCCGCGAGCAGCGCGCGGGCGGGCCCCGGCTGGGCGGGCCAACACACGTGCGACGCCGGTTCCCGCGCGCCGGGTTCACTCTCGGGATAGGTCGCTCCGGACGGCCACAGCGTCGGATCCTCGGAGGCGAGGCGGACCGGGACCTCGTCGATCCACAGGCGGCCCAGCACTCGCTCGGCCGCCTCGCGCACCGGCCCCCGTGCCGTGATCCGCACGTCCTCCGCGCTGACCGCGGTGAAACCCCTCATCGGGCATCCCTCGCGATGTCGATCAGTCTTCCGGCCCCCTCGATGGGGTCGCGCAGATGCAGCCGCAGGACCGGGATCCCGCGGCGGCGCAGTGCCCGCACGTCGGCGAGTGCACGCGCCAGTTGCAACTTCCCGAGAGTGTACGGCCGGCCCGGCACCGCGTGGTCGGCCAGGTCGGCGCCGGTCACCACAAGGAACGCGCCGTTGCGCGGCCCGTCCTTGTGGAACGACCCGGTGCCGTGCAGATAGCCCGGCCCGGACCCGTACGCAACAGGGCGGCGGATGCGGCGCGCCAGCGACGGTGCGAGGTAGCGGCCGGAGAAGTCACCGGACAGATAGGTGAGGATCGACAGGTAGCCGGTGGCAGGGACGCGGCGCAACAGGGCCTCGACCCCGCCGGCCAGGCTGTAGGAGTCGAATCCGGACGGCTCGGTGTAGACCTCGATCCCGCCGTCGACGAACGACGGCTGACCGGTCGGCAGCGGTCCGTGGCCGGCGTTCTGCAGTATGGTCGCGGCGTCGTCTTCGGTCTCCTGGATCACGTCGTGGGCGGACTCGAACGGGTTGACGCCCATGAGCCAGCCGGCCACCGCGGTGGCGTACTCCCACAACAGGAACTGGGCGCCGAGCGGGGCCCACAGCGAGGTGTCGGCGTCGGTCGCGGCGGGGCTCTGCGGGTTGACGGCGATGCCGTGCAGGTCGGGGCAGGTGTCGGTACCGGGCAGACCGGCCGGATCGAGCGGCAGGATGCCGCGACCCCGCTTGCCGGTGCCGGTGGCGAGCAGCTGCGAGATCCAGCCGGTCAGGGCCGAGCCACCGCCGGGCTCACGCAGGACCATCTTGTCCCGGACGACGCCGCCCGGGGGTGGCTGGGCGCATCCGCCGAGCACGGCGCCGAGGAGCAGTCCCGGATTGTCGTCCTCGCGCGCGAGTGAGGACGACGCGGCGGCGGCCTGGTCGAGCAGCGGCGCCACGTCGGTGCCGGCCAGGATCGCCGGCACCAGGCCGTACGCCGACAGCGCGCCGAAATGACCGGGCAGGTACGGGTCGGTCAGCCCGACGCGGTAACCGCACTGGCCGGCGAACTCGCTGAGGGGGCTGCCGTGGTCGGTGATGACCACGAACCGGCCGGCGATCTCCTGCTCGGACAGGCCATGGTCGCGGAACGCCTGCACGAGCACGCGGCGATAGGCGTCGCCCTCGATGGACACGCCCGCCTTGCTGGAGAGGATCACCAGTGTGCGGTCGAGCCGTTTGAGCACGGTGTCGAGGGCGGCCGTGTCCGCGCCGTCGAGAACGGTGACGTCCCCGCGCGGATCCGCGCCGCCCCCGGCGTCGATGATCGCCTGTGCCGCGAGGCCCTCCGCGCCCAGACCGACGAGCACGAGGTGGTCGAGACCGGAGTAGCGCACCTCGGCGACGAGGTCGTCGAGCTGTGCGAGGAGTGCTTGTGAACTCTCCGGAAGGTCGAGCCAGCCCAGCCGGCTGTGGTCGACCGCCCGGCGGCCCCAGAGCCGGGGATCCTTGGCCGCGAGGGCCGCGGGAACTCCGCAGGTGATCAGGTAGTCGCGCGCCTTGAGCGCTGTATCGAGCACCTCACCGCGGGTGAGTACATCGAACCCAGACAACGTTCCCTCCTCAGTCCCAATCGTTTCAGGAGAGAACGGGCACTCGCGACCCACTCGCCGATCTCACGTGATGTCGGGTGACCCACCTTACGCTGCGATCACACGGGTCGGTGGACGCACGCTCACGTTGGCGCATCGCGCGACGGCACGCTCGGCTCAGCTCTTCAGCGCGTCGAGCAGCTGATCCAAACCCTCGGCCCGGTCGCGCAGGTGGAGGCGGACCGCCGGGCGGTCGCGGGACCGCAACGCGCGCAGATCGCCGAAGGCCTGGGCGAGTTGCAGTGCCTTGAGCGTGTAGGGCCGGCCCGGCACCGCGACGTCGTCGTGGACGGCACCGGTGATCTGCAGGAACAGGCCGGTCTGGGGTCCGCCCTTGTGATACTGCCCGGTCGAGTGCAGGAACCGAGGCCCCCAGCCGAAGGTGACCGGGACGGCGGTCTTGCGGGCCTGTGCCGAGCGCGCCGCCAGCAGCGGGCGCAGTTCGGTGGCGACGGCGTCGCCGATCCGGTCGAGGTAGGCCATGACCGCGACATAGCCCCGGTCGGGCACCGCCGTCAGCAGCGCGTCGAACACCGATCTGAGGTCCCTGGCACCGTTGAGAAGCTCCGTGGGGGCGTGGATCTCCACCGAGCCGGCGACCAGGGCCGGCTCAGCGTTGATGATCATAGGGGCGGTACCGTCGGTGGCGCCGCGCAGGAGCGCCGCCGTGTTGTCCTTGGACTCTTGGACATTGGGCTGGTCGAACGGGTTGACGCCGATGACCCGGCCCGCCACCGCCGTGGCGTACTGCCACAGCAGGAACTGCCCGCCGAGTGGCCCGCACACGCTGACGCCGGCCTCCTCGGCCGGGCCGGCCAGGCCGGCCGCGTGGGGACGCCCGCCGAGCACGAGCAGCAGCGCGTCGTCGGCCGCTTCGAAGCCGGGCGCGTCGACGCCTTCGACCACGACCGGCGCGATGCCCTTGCCGTCCTTGCCGGTCGACCCGGCGATCAACTGTTCGGCCCAGTCGCCCAGCCCGAGGATGCCGGAACCGTGGTCGGCGAGCACGAGTCTGTCCCGGCCGCCGAGCGCCGCCGCGCCCAGGGCCGAGCCGAGGGCCAGGCCGGGGTTGTCGTAGGGCTGGCGGAGGCTGGGGGACAGGGCCTCGGCCTCGTCCAGCAGCGAAACGACGTCCACCCCCGCGAGCGCGCTCGGCAGCAGCCCGAACGCCGAGAGGGCGGCGAAGCGGCCCCCCACGTCCGCGTCGCCGAGAACGATGTGGTGGCCCGCCCGGCGGCCCAGCGCCTCCAGTGGCGAGCCCGGGTCGGTGATCACCACGAAGCGGCGCCTCAGCTCCGCGCCGGTGATCCCCGAGTCCTCGAAGGCCCGCTCGAAGACGCGGCGGAGGCTGTCGGTCTCGATGGTGGTGCCGCTCTGGCTCGAGACCACCACGACGGTCCGCTCCAGCCGGTCCCGGGCGGCGGCGGCGACCTGGTGGGGGTCGGTGGTGTCCAGGACGGTGAGCTCCACCCCGGCGGTGCGGGTGATGGCCTCGGCGGCGAGTGACGCGCCGCCCATTCCCGCCAGCACGACGCGGTCGAGCCCGGCCGAGTCCACCTCGTCGAGCCGGGGGAGCAGCGAGCGGCACGTTGAGGGAAGGTCGAGCCAGCCCAGCCGCCGGGCCGCGTCAGGTGCCGCCTCGGGACCCCACAGCTGGGCGTTCCTGGTCGCCAGCGCCCCGGGGACGCCGTCGCTCAGGAGCCGGTCGAGGACCGTCTGGGCGTGGTCGGTGACCTCGCGGAGGGTGACCGACACCCCGCCCGCGGCCACCACGGACGTCACGCGCTCGCCCTGCGGCGTGATGGGCGCCCGCCGGGCGGCCTAGCGGCCGGCCCGGCCGGGCGGCCCTGTGTCACGCCTTGTCCTCCAGCTCCTTCTGGACGGTGCCGAGGAGTTCGTTCCAGGACGTCTCGAACTTCTCGACGCCCTCGTCCTCGAGCACCCGCACCACGTCGTCGTAGTCGATCGAGAGCTCCTTGAGTGCCGCCATGGTCTGGCGGGCCTCGTCGTAGTAGGGCCTGATCGTGTCGCCGCGGACCTCGCCGTGGTCGGCGACGGCGTTGAGCGTGGCCTCGGGCATCGTGTTGACCACGCCCGGGGCGACGAGCTCCACGACGTACATCGTGTCGGGCAGGGACGGGTCCTTCACGCCGGTCGACGCCCACAGCGGCCGCTGTGGGCGCGCCCCCGCCGCCTGGAGCGCCTTCCACCGGTCGGTCCCGGTCTTCTCCTCGAACAGCGCGTAGGCGAGCCGGGCGTTGGCCACGCCGGCCTTGCCCTTCAGCGCCTTCGCCTCCGCGGAACCGATCTTGTCGAGCCGCTTGTCGATCTCGGTGTCGACCCGGCTGACGAAGAACGACGCCACGGAAGCGATCTTCGACAGGTCGCGGCCGGCCTCCCTGGCCTTCTCGAGACCCTCGTAGAAGGCGTCGATGACCTGCCCGTACCGCTCCAGCGAGAAGATCAGCGTGACGTTGACGGAGATCCCCTCGGACAGCGCCTGCGTGATCGCCGGAAGTCCCTCGAGCGTGGCCGGGATCTTGATGAACAGGTTCGGCCGGTCGACCATCCACCACAGCGCGCGCGCCTCGGCGATCGTCTTCTCGGTGTCGCGGGCCAGCCGGGGGTCGACCTCGATCGACACCCGGCCGTCGAGGCCGTCAGTGCGCTCGTAGACGGGCCGCAGGACGTCGCACGCCCACCGGATGTCGTAGGTGGTGATCGCGCGCACGGCCTCCTCGACGCTCACGCCGCGTACCGCGAGGTCACGGACCTGGTCGTCGTAGGCCGCGCCCTTGCTCAGCGCCTTCGCGAAGATCGTCGGGTTCGACGTCACCCCGACGACGTCCTTCTCCTTGATCAGCTGCTCCAGGTTGCCCGTCCGGAGTCGCTCCCGGCTGATGTCGTCGAGCCAGATGGACACGCCCTCTTCGACGAGCCGCCGTAGGTTCTCGTTGCTCATTTCCTCGCCTCGCTCCTCGGTGTGTGCGCGCTCCTCCCACCTGGAGAGACCCGCGGTGGTCGAGCCGGAGCGCGCACTGCCGACTCAACTCCCATCGCTCTCTGCGCTCTCTTCCGGATCAGGTCCCGGTCGTGTGACCCTTTCCGGCCGCCCCCGCCTTGACGAGGCTCGCCCTGGCGGCCGTGACGATCCGCTCGGGAGTGATGCCGAACTGGTCGAACAGCGTCTTGTAGTCGGCCGAGGCGCCGAAGTGCTCCAGCGAGATCGACTCACCTGCGTCGCCGACGAACTCGCGCCAGCCGAGCGCCACCCCGGCCTCGACCGATACCCGCGCCCGTACGGACGGCGGCAGCACCGACTGCCGGTAGGCGTCGTCCTGGGCCTGGAACCACTCGACGCACGGCATCGACACGACCCGGGTGGGGGTGCCCTCGGCCTCGAGGGTCTCGCGGGCGGCCAGCGCGAGCTGCACCTCGCTGCCCGTGGCGATGAGGATGATGTCGGGCGTCCCGCTGCCGGCGTCCGCCAGGACATAGCCGCCCTTGGCGACGCCCGCCGCCGAGGCCACCTGTGACCGGTCGAAGGTCGGCACCTTCTGCCTGGTCAGGCAGAGGCCCGCGGGCCGGTCGGTGTGCTCGAGGATGGTCCGCCAGGCGACCGCCGTCTCGTTGGCGTCGGCCGGCCGTACGACGTCGAGGCCGGGGATCGCGCGGAGCGCCCACAGGTGCTCCACCGGCTGGTGGGTGGGGCCGTCCTCGCCGAGCCCGATCGAGTCGTGCGTCCAGACATAGGTGACCGGCAGGCCCATCAGGGCCGCGAGCCGCACGGCCGGGCGCATGTAGTCGCTGAAGACCAGGAACGTACCGCCGTACGGGCGGAGGCCGTCGTGCACCGCGATGCCGTTCAGGACCGCGCCCATGCCGTGCTCGCGCACGCCGAAGTGCAGGGTGCGGCCATAGGGGTTGCCGGGGAAGGCCTTGGTCTGGAGCTCGTCGGGGATGAAGGAGGGCTCGCCCTTCATCGTGGTGTTGTTGCTCTCCGCCAGGTCGGCGGACCCGCCCCACAGCTCCGGGAGCACCGGGGCGATCGCGGTGAGCACCTCGCCCGAGGCCGCGCGGGTGGCGAGATCCTTGCCCGCCTCGAACTCCGGCAGCTTCTTGTACCAGCCGTCGGGCAGCCGCCGCGCCGCGATGCGGTCGTACTCCGCTGCGCGCTCGGGATTGCTCGCGCGCCACGCCTCGTACAGCTTGTTCCACTCCGCGTGCAGCGCCTGGCCGCGTTCGACCGCCCCATGGGTGTGGGCGAGCACATCCTCGGGGACGTCGAACGTCTTGCCGGGGTCGAGGCCGAGGATCTCCTTGGTGGCCGCGACCTCGTCCGCGCCGAGCGCCGAGCCGTGGGCCTTTCCGGTGTTCCGCTTGTTCGGCGCGGGCCACCCGATGATGGTCCGCAGCACGATGAACGAGGGCCGTTCGGTCTCGGCCCGCGCGGCGGCGTAGGCCTCGGCGAGGGCCTGCACGTTCTCGTGGTAGTCGCCGCCCTCGGTCCAGTCGACCGTCTGGACGTGCCATCCGTAGGCCTCGTAGCGCTTGGCCACGTCCTCGGAGAACGCGATGTTGGTGTCGTCCTCGATGGAGATGTGGTTGTCGTCCCACAGCATGATCAGGTTGCCGAGCCGCTGGTGTGCCGCCAGCGCGGCCGCCTCGTGGCTGACGCCCTCCTCCATGTCCCCGTCCGAGGCGAACACCCAGATGTGGTGATCGAAGGTGCTCTTCGCGGGCTCGGCGTCCGGGTCGAACAGCCCCCGCTCGCGGCGGGCGGCCATCGCCATGCCGACCGCGTTGCCGACCCCCTGCCCGAGCGGGCCGGTGGTGGTCTCCACGCCGAGGGTGTGCCCGTGCTCGGGGTGTCCCGGCGTGAGGCTGCCCCATTTGCGCAGGGCCTTCAGGTCGTCGAGCGTGAGGGGGTGACCCGACAGGTAGAGCTGGATGTAGAGGGTCAGGCTCGAGTGCCCCATGGAGAGCACGAACCGGTCCCGGCCCGGCCAGTTGGGATCGGTCGGGTCGTGCCGCAGGAAGCGCTGGAAGAGCAGGTGGGCGGCGGGCGCGAGGCTCATCGCCGTGCCGGGGTGGCCCGAGCCGGCCTCCTCCACCGCGTCCATGGCGAGCGCGCGGACCACGTCCACTGCGCGCCGGTCCAGGTCGGACCACTCGATCGCGCCGTTCTCGGCACGGTCGTCAGTGCGGTCCTTGGGGCCGGTGTCCTTGGTGCTGCTGTCCTTACTCACCGAACGTTCAGGCTCCTCTCGAGCGACATGCACCCATCGTGAGGCATAGGCTCGCTGTTCATTTAAAAGATCGGGGCCGCCGGGATGTTGCTTCGCCGGCCGCCGTGACCGGCCGAGAGCGATGGCCGGGCGGTAGTCGACGGCCCTGTCGACGGCGATCGCCTCCGCGACCGAGCCTATCCAAGTCGCCGACCCGGCGGTCGGACCGCGGTACCGCCCCGCAAACGTTGCAATCCGACCCTTGCCCGATCGCCCCCGTGACTAACCACCCGGACAGGAGGTGCGAGGGGGGCTCGCCGCCACCCGATGGCCTGCGGATCGGCGAGTCCGGCGACCCCCTGCGCGACCTCTGGCAGGTCGGCACTACAGTGAGTGCGCGGTCGACGGGAACGGCTGCGGCACAATCGACAGAGCGCATGGCCCAGCGTGTGGCGGGGCATCGCATGGCGCGTAGGTGGACCTGGACCCATTGTGACGGTGCTCAGCAACAAGCTCGGGATCGAGCATGCCCAAGAGATGCCGCCGGCGGCTCCGGCCGGGGCGGTGATCGAACCGGCGGCACGCGGCCGGCGGTTCGGCGCGTCGCTGCGGGCCTACGTGGCGCTCACCAAGCCACGCGTCATCGAGCTGCTGCTGATCACGACGCTACCGGTGATGTTCCTGGCCGCCAAGGGCCTGCCGCCCGTCGGCACAGCGCTCGCCACGCTTCTCTTCGGCACGCTCTCGGCGGGCGCCGCCAACGCGATCAACTGCTACATCGACCGGGACATCGACGCGAAGATGCGCCGTACCCGGCGCAGGCCGCTGGCCCGCGCCGAGGTGAGCCCGGCCGCGGCGCTGGTCTTCGGCGTCACCCTGGCGGTGCTGTCGACCGCCGGCTTCGTGGTGATGGTCAATGCGCTCGCCGCCGCCCTGTCGGCGACCGCCATCCTCTACTACGTCTTCGTCTACTCCCTGCTGCTCAAGCGGCGCACGTCCCAGAACGTCGTCTGGGGCGGGATCGCGGGATGCATGCCGGTCCTCATCGGCTGGGTGGCGGTCACGGGATCGCTCGCGCTCACCCCGTTCCTGCTGTTCGGCGTCGTGTTCCTGTGGACCCCGCCGCACACCTGGACACTCGCCATGCGCTACCGCGAGGACTACGCGGCGGCGGGGGTGCCGATGCTGCCGGTCGTCGCCGGCGAGCGCCGAGTGATCATGGAGAGCCTCGCCTACACCTGGGCGACCGTCCTCTGCTCGCTGGCCCTGTGGCCGGTGGCGGGCATGAGCGTCTTCTACGGGGCGGTCGCCGTCGTGCTCGGCGGGGTGATCCTGGCCGAAGTGCACCGCCTGCTGAACCGGGCCAGGGCGGGTGCCACCGGTGTGGCGCTGCGCCCCATGCGTTTCTTCCATCTCTCCAACGTCTACATGGCGCTGCTGTTCTCGGCCGTCGCGGTCGATCCGTTCGTCGCCGGCTGGCTGCGCTAGAACCTCCGGCCGGCGTGCCGCCGGCGCCCTCCCGCCGCGCCGACCGGCCTGTCATCGCCGCGCCGACCAGGGCCTCCCGTCAGGGCCGACCGGCCGCTCCCGTCAGGGCCGACCGGCCGCTCCCGGCCGTGCCGACCGGCCGCTCCCGGCCGTGCCGACAGGCCGCTCCCGGCCGTGCCGACAGTGGCCCCGGATCGCGCCGCTCAGGCATCTGAGATCAAGCTGGACTACGCTCGGCATATGGCGAGTGTTGATCCCAAAGCCGTCCTCGAGGGGCGAATCCCCGGCAGGCCTCCTATCGGCCTCATTCTGGGTCTGATCATCTCGTCCCTGTGCGCGCTCCTGGTGCTGGGCCTCACCGCGGTGTTCGGTGGCCCCGGCTTCGAGCTCGGCCTGCTGCTCGCCATCCTTCCGGTGCCCCTCCTGGTCTCACTGATCCTTTGGCTGGACCGGCTGGAACCCGAGCCGCCGCGCGACCTCGCGCTCGCCTTCCTGTGGGGAGCCGGCGTTGCCGTTCTCGGCGCGCTCGTGCTCAACACGCTCGGAATGATCTATGTCACTGTGCCGATCTTCGGTGAGACCAAGGGACATTTCGTCAGCGCCGCGCTGGGTGCTCCGGTGATCGAGGAATCGCTCAAGGGCGCGGTGCTCTTCGGTCTGCTGTGGTTCCGCCGCGACGAGATCGACGGCTTCGTCGACGGCATCGTCTACGCGGCGCTGGTCGCCATCGGCTTCGCCATGATGGAGAACCTCACCTACTACATGCGGGCCTACGAGGAGGGCGGGGCCGCGCAGTTGCAGGGCGTCTTCATCCTTCGGGGGATCTTCTCCCCGCTCGGCCACCCTCTCTTCACCTCGATGACGGGCCTCGGAGTGGCCTATGCGGCCACCCACCGGGGTGGGGGCCGGATCATCGCCCCGGTCGCCGGGCTGCTCGCCGCCATGACCCTGCACGGACTGTGGAACGCCTCGACGGTCCTCGGGCTGAGCGGGCTGGCCATCGTCTACCTGCTGGGCTTCTGCATCCTGGTCGCACTGGCCGTCGTGGTGCTGGTCGAGCGGCGGCGCACGGTCCAGCTGATCAACCGCTATCTCCCCGCGTACTACGACACCGGGCTCGTCACCTCGCAGGACGTGTGGATGCTGGCCCGGATCCCGGCCCGGCGCGCGGCCCGCCAGTGGGCCCGCTCCGTCGGCGGCCGCCCCGCCACCAGAGCGATGGCCGACTACCAGCTCGCCGCGACCGAACTCGTACTCCTGCACCGGCGGGCCGAGCGCGGCACGATCGACCCGGCCAAGTACGAGCAGCGGCACGAGGCGTTGATCAGTCTCATGGCGCTGGCCCGGCAGGCCTTCCTGCGCACGCCGGTCCGGCCCGCCGTTCCACCCTGGGCGGGACATGAGCCCTCAGGGTTCCACCCCCCGCGCATCTGACCTTTCGCGGGGATACCGGCGGGATACCGGCGGGCGGCCGAGGGGCGGCTGAGGGCCGCCGAGCGGGGCGCCGGGCAGGGGGCGGAGTGGAAGGGCCCGCGGGTGCTCATACGATGTTCACCGTGGCAGCGCAGTCCGAGAACCTCCTCATCAAACTCCGGGACGCCGTCTGGCATCCGACCCCCGCCTCGATGCGGCTGCTCGCCCTGCTCGGGGTGATCACGAACGCCGGCATCATCGTCAGCGGGGGAGTGGTCCGGCTGACCGCGTCGGGCCTGGGCTGCCCCACCTGGCCCAAGTGCACGGGAGACAGCCTCGTGCCGACCTCGACGCCGCACCATTCACCGGTGAACATGGCGATCGAGTTCGGCAACCGCACGCTCACCTTCCTCGTGCTGGCCGTGGCCGTGGCCGTGTTCGTCGCCGCGTACCGGCTGCGCTCTCGACGCCCCGCTCTCCTGCCGCTCGCCGCGCTCCAGCCGCTCGGGGTCGTTTCGCAGGCCGGTCTGGGCGGGATCACCGTGCTCACCGGCCTGCACCCGGCCACGGTCGCGGCGCACTACATGCTGTCGGCGGCACTGGTGCTGGCCGCCGTGGCGCTGCACACCCGGGCGGGAGAGGGCGACGAGACGCCTCGGCCGCTCGTTCGCCCCGGGCTGCGGCGGCTGGCGTTCACGCTGGGAGTCGTCGTGGTCGCGCTGCTGGCGGCGGGAACGATCGTCACCGGGTCCGGGCCGCACGCGGGTGACGACGAGGCCCCCCGGTTCGGGTTCGAGATCGAGCAGGTCGCCCGGGCGCACGGTGCGCTGGCGTGGGCCACCGTCGCGCTGACCATCGCCCTGATGATCGGGCTGCGCCGGGCGGCCGCCCCGGGCGCGATCCAGCGGCGGGCCGCAGTGCTGTTCGCGGTCGAGCTGGCACAGGGCGTCATCGGCTACGTGCAGTACCTCATGGGGGTGCCCGCCGTGCTGGTGGGCCTGCACATGCTCGGCTCGGCGCTGATGTGGATCGCCACCCTCCAGGTGATCTTCGCCCTCCGCGATCGCGGCCCTCGCGCCGACCGGCCCGCCGGCGACGCGGGCGGCCGGCGGGTCCGGGACACCGGGCCACCGGAACCCCCGGACCCGGGCGTGGCGGACCGCTCGGGCACCACCGTCCCGGCCTGAGCAGAACCGGCTTCCCCGCCGAGCGGCGATCTCGCGTCGGCCCGCTGCGCTGACGGCGGTCAGCGGCCCTTGCGCAGGAACTCCCGGAGGCGCTCGAGCGGCCAGGTGTTGATCACGTCGTCGGGCGTGAGCCAGCCGCGCTGGGCGATCCCCATGCCGTACCGGATGTTGCGATGGTGCACCACGGCGTGCGCGTCACTGTCGATGGCGAACCGCACGCCGTGCCGTTTCGCCCGCCGGATCAGCTCGGCCGGCAGATCGAGGCGATCGGGAAAGCAGTCGATCTCGAGCGCCGTCCCCGTACGGGCACAGGCTCTGAACACCTCGTCCCAGTCGGCCTCGACCGGCGGCCGCCGCCCGATCAGCCGGGCGGTCGGATGGCCGATGACGTTGACGTACGGGTTCTCGCAGGCGGTGACGAAGCGGCGGGTCATCTCCGCGCTGTCCTGGGTGAAGTGCGAGTGCACCGAGGCGACACACACGTCGAAGCCCTCCAGGAACTCCGCGGGCCAGTCGACGCCGCCGTCCGGGTCGATGTTGAGCTCGGTGCCGTGCAGCAGGACCATGTCCGGGTAACGCTCCTGAAGCGCGCGTACGGCGTCGCGCTGCGCGAGCATCTTCTCGTCGGTCATGCGCTGCATGTAGAGGTTCGGCGCGTGATCGGTGATCGCGTAGTACTCGAGCCCGCGCTCGGCGGCCGTGGCCACCATCTCCTCGAGCGTCGCGAGGCCGTCGGTGAGGTCGGTGTGGCTGTGCAGGTCGCCACGGAGGTCATCGGCCTGGACCAGGCGCGGCAGCTCGCCGGCCAGGGCCGCCTCGATCTCACCGCCGTCCTCGCGGAGGGTCGGCGGGATCCACGGCAGGCCGAGCCGCTCGTACACGTCCTCCTCAGTGGACGAAACGATCAGGTCGCCCGACTCGGCCTCGAACAGCCCGTACTCCGAGAGCTTCAGCCCGGCCCGGACGGCGATCTCTCGGATGTGCACGTTGTGCTGCTTGGAGCCGGTGAAGTACTGCAGGGCCGCGCCCCACGAGGCCAGGGGCACCACGCGCAGGTCGACCTGAAGCCCCTTGATGGTGCGGACCGAGGTCTTCTTGTCGCCACGGGCGATCACCTCGGAGACGATGGGGAGCGAGACGAAGGTCTCCATCAGCGGAGCCGGATCGTCCGAGGCGGCCAGCACGTCGATGTCGCCGATCGTCTCCCGCATCCGGCGCAGTGATCCGGCGTGGGCGCACCGCACGCAGCCGGCGACGTCCCCAAGGGCTGAGACGACCTCCTCGGCGAGCTCGGTCGCCAGGTCGACGAGCACCCGGCCGCCGGACTGCTCCAGCAGGGCGATCCCGTGCAGGATGTTCTCCTCGGTCTTCTCACCGAAGCCCTTGAGATCGCGTACCCGGCCCTCGTCGATGGCCGTGGCCAGCTCGGCGACCGAGGTCACCTGCAGGCTCTCGTACAGCACCATGGCCTTCTTCGGGCCGAGCGTCGGGATCGCGGTGAGCGCTCGTACCCCGGCGGGGATCTGGGCGCGCAGGGCCTCGACCTGCCTGATGGTGCCGGTCTGCTGGTAGTCCAGGATCTTCTTGGCGATCGCCTCACCGACGTTCGGGATCTGCTTCAGGCCCTTGAGGTCGAGGGTGGACACGTCCTCGGGATGGCCGCTGACGGCCCGCACGGCCTTCTCGTACGCCCGGACCTTGTAGCCCTCACCGCCGGTGATCGATAGAAGGTCCGCCAGCTCCTGCAGAAGATCCGCCACTTCGTCGTTCGCGCGTCCCATGCCACCGAGTCTAGGGTTCACCTCCGACAGCGAAGATCACCTCCTCCGACGTCCGGATCGGGCCCGATCCGCCCCTTGCGACGGCGCTGATCTTCGAACTACTCTTCGCCTGGTCAATCCGACGTACGGGGTAAATCTCGCATCTCGCCCAAGCTGTGGCCAGGCCGGAGCACCCGCTGCCCGCGTGTCCGATGCGGGCCGTTCCTGAGGTCACAAGACTCTGAAGATTGAGAACTGGATAGCTGATGGCTGTGGAGCCCTCGGAGCCGGCTGACGGCTTCGGTGAGGATTTCGTCAAGGGTGCGGCATTCATCGAGCCGTCGGCTCGTGAGCGGTCGCGAAAGCCCGGGCCGCTGAGGCGGGCACGTGATCGCAGGTCGGAGCGCCGGGCCGAGAAACGCCGGCGGCGTGCGATGGTCGAGCAGTGGCGCGACCCGCATCACCACGTCAAGGGCCGGTCCAAGACGATGGTGAGCGCGCTCACCGGTGCCCTGAGCGTGGCAGTGATCACTGCGGCGGTGTGGGACGCGCGTGGTGACGCGCCATGGCAGAGGGCCGCTCCGGCCGTCGGCGCCGGGATCCCGCAGATCAGCGCGGACGACCCCTTCGGGGGTTCGCCCGCAGAGGACTACGCCGTCGGAGAAGCGGGGATCGAATTTCCCCGGGCCAAGGCGATGAACGGGCTGTCCGCCGACGACATGGCTCTCGCCTACCTCCACGTGAAGAAGATGGTGGTGGCCGCCAACCTCGATCCGGACACCGTGTACAAGGGGCGGCCCGACGCACTGGCCCGGCTCCTGGTTCCCGAGCAGCGGAAGGACATGCTCGCGAAACTGAACAGCCGGGACCCGGACGAGAACTCCAGGTTCTGGCTCACCAGCTTCGCTCCCAAGACTGCCGAGCGCACCGGCGACGTCGTCAAGGTGCACGGGACGACGAAGGTGCGGAAGGCGAGTGAGAACGGGACACGCGGCGTGATGGTGAAGCTGGATCACAACTTCGTCTATCCGGTGCACCGGCCCGGGAAACCCGGCACTCTCATTCGTGTGGTGGTCCGCCGTACCAGCGAAATCCTCGTCTACCGGGAGGGTGCCGCGGTCAGGCTCTGGCTGTCCTCGTCGGGCACGAGTGCCGCCCCGGTCCGTTGTGACAGCGAGGACGGTTTTCTCCGTCCCATGTATGACGACGGTTCGCAGGGCGGTCCGGAGCCGAGCGGTGCGCCCGTGGATCCCTACGATCTGACGCGGCAGCAAGAGGCGGCGGATGACTGTCAGGCGGTCACCCACACGTGACGACGCCCCGCGTCGCGACCTCTGATCGGTCGCCGTACCGCTCCGGCCCACGCCCGGCCGACCGTGAGGAACGTCATTGAAGCCGCCGGTGGAAGCCCAGGACCGCCCCGGCGGCACCGACGACGGGAAACCGCCCGCAGGGCCACTGGCGTCGCTGTCCGCGCGCTGGGTGATCGTCTGCGCCCTGCTGCTCATCGTCGTTCAGGTGGTGCTGAAGGCGAACCATCTGCGCCATGGCTACTTCCGGCAGGACGACTTCGAGTACGTCGCCCGCGCCGTCGAGCACACCGGCGTCTGGGACTACCTCCTGCGGATGCACGCGGGGCAGTTCATGCCGGGCGGCTTCGGTCTGGTCTGGTTGCTGGTCAGGGTCGACGCCTACGGCTGGGGGCTGACCTCCGCCACGACGCTCCTCATGCAGGTGGCCGCATCCCTCGCCCTGCTGCGCCTGCTCCGGCGGATGTTCGGTACCCGGCCCGCGATCCTCGCCCCGATGCTCGTGTACGCCCTGACGCCGATGACGCTCGGCATCACGGTGTGGTGGGCGGCGGCGCTGAACGCCCTGCCCCTGCAGATCGCCCTCCCGATGGCGCTGCACGCCCACATCCGGTACGTCCGGGGAGACGGATTCAGGCACGCGGTCTACGCGATCGGCTGGACGGTCTTCGGGTTGGCGTTCTACCTCAAGGCCGGCACCATCCCCTTGCTGCTCTTCGCGCTGACATGCGCACACCTGGCCGGGGCGCCGTGGTGGGCCGGGCTGCGCCGGTACGCCGGCGCATGGCTGCTGTACGGGAGCGCCCTGCTCGTCTACGCGGGGATCTACCTGGCGCGGATGCACACGACGACGGTGGAGCCGCAGGCGGCGTCCGCCGAGGCCATCGGTACGTTCGCCGGCCGGCTGCTCGGTCAGACGTTGCCGGTCACCGCCGTCGGCGGTCCGCAGACCTGGATGTCCGTCGGGACCTTCGACTACGCGCTGGCCGCTCCTTCGCGCTTTCTCGTGATCAGTTCCTGGATCCTCATTGCGGCGATCGTCGGGCTGAGCGTGTGGCTGCGCCGCCGCGCGATTCGCGCATGGGCGATCCTGATCGGCTACGTCGTCGTGACCGACGTCGTACCGGTCGCGCTCGGCCGGGTGAACGAGAGCTATGCGGACCTTCTCGGCCTCGAGTCGCGCTACGTCGCCGAGGCCGCGCCGCTCCTGGCGATCTGCCTGGGGCTCGCCTTCCTGCCGCTGGTGGGGGAGAAAGATCCGTATCGCCGCGCGCTGCCCGCATCGTGGCAGGGCACCCCGTTGATCGCCGGTATGTGCCTCGCGGCGTTCGCGATGCACGCGGTGTGGTCGGGGCAGGGCTACACCCGGGCCGTGGACGCGGATCGGGTCCGCGCCTACATCGAGAACGCTCGGAGGTCACTGGAGCAGGTGCCCGCGACGGCCCAGATCTACGAACGGCATGTTCCGGAGTGGGTGCAGTCGGGGTGGACGGGGGAGTACGCCAAGTCCTCTCGGCTGCTGGCCCCGCTGGCGAGCGAGCACATCCGCTGGACGATGCGCGATCCGCAGCCGGCCGCAGAGCCCTTGACCTTCGATGATCAGGGGAGACTGGTGCCGATGGACGTCGCGGACCTCGCGGTCGCCGCCCCAGTCGGCCATCGCGGCACCGGCTGCTGGAAGATGACCGGTGCCACTGTGACCGCGACGATCTCCCGGCCGGTGCCCGCAGGTGAATACGTGGCCCGGTTCGACTATGTGGCGATGTCGGGAGATCAGGCCGAGGTGAGGTTCGGCTCGGGTCCTCCCGTCACCCTCAACCTCGACCAGGGACTGCACGCGATCTACTTTCCGGTGGCCGATCCCGGCCAGACGGTGACGATCACGCGGCTGACCCCCGGAGCATCGCTCTGCCCCACCCACCTGCGCATCGGCATGGCGATCCCGCGATCCACGTGAGCCCGTCGTCCGACCGTGGCGTCCGCTCCGTAGCCTGGTGTGACGGCGGATTCCCGCCGCCCGGGCTCGGGGTCCGCGCATTCGTAGGATCTGACCGCGGGACAGGGCACGAGGAGGGCACATGCGTTCGTTCGCACGAAAGGGATCGGACGGGCCGGAGGGCGCCGCGGGCCGTGGCGACGGCGATGCCGTGGCGCGCGACGCCGATGCGATGATCGCCGAGGCGCGAAAGGCGCTCTGGGTGATGGTCGGCTTCCTCGCCGTCATCTGGGGCGTGCAGCTCGTCAACTGGGCGGTCGGTTACCGCCTCAGCCTCGAGTTCGGCATCAGGAGCCGCGACGTCGCCTCGCTGCCGGACATCGTCAGTGCCCCGTTCCTGCACTTCAGCTGGTCGCACATTGAGGGCAACTCCGGGCCGCTGTTCGTCTTCGGCTTCCTCGCGGCCTACCGCGGGGTCCGGAAGTTCCTCGCCGTGACCGCTCTCATCGTCGCCTTCGCCGGCCTGGGCGCCTGGATCGTCTCGGGCCCCAACACGGTCGGTGCCGGGGCCAGCGGTGTGGTCTTCGGCTACTTCGGCTACGTCATCGTGCGCGGTTTCTTCGACCGGCACCGGATCGACATCGTCATCGGCCTGGTCATGGCGCTGTCGTTCGCGTACCAGTTCTCGGTGATCGTGCCGAAGGAGGGGATCGGCTGGCAGGCCCACCTCTTCGGCTTCATCGGCGGTGTCGTCGGTGGCTGGGTCTTCCGAGAGGGCAAGGGGGGCCGCCGATCCGACAAGGCGACCCGGGCCCTCCCGGAAACACCGTCCGGCTCCACCGCCGCACTGCTCAAGGAACTGGACGATTTCGGTCATTGACCGCCTGATCGCAGCGACGGCACCGGTCGCCGTCCCGGCTTTGCCGTCCCGATCGGTCAGGACACCGATCCGTCAGGACACCGATCAGGCGGCGTGGAGGGGTGGTTCTCCAGGCCGGTCGTGTTCGTAGAGGACGCGTCCGTCAGGTCCTGTGGCGCAGGTGGTGCCGCCCGGGTCGAGCCGCACCTCCCAGCCCCACGTGTGCACGGCGATGAGATGGTGCATCGCGCACAGCGTGAGCAGGTTCCACAGCTCGGTGGGTCCGCCCCGTGACCTGGGCACGATGTGGTGCACCTGGGACAACTCAGCGGGGTGATCGCAGCCGGGGAACCGGCAGCGCCGGTCTCTGCGGCGCACCAGGCGTTCCAGGGGTGCGGGAACGGTCCTGCCGTCGGTGCCCGCGTCGAGCACGATGGCGGGACCGCTCAGCGGAGCCTCGAGCAGCCCGGTACGCAGGTACGAGGCAAGGCCGTTCGGGCCCGAGAGCACCCGGATCGCCCACCGGAGCATGCTCCGCCGCAATCGGACCAGGGTCTCGGCAGGGGTACCGTGGTCACCATCGCCATGAACGCCGCGGATCCCGTGGTCACCGTCGCCATGGACTCCGAGGTCCTCATCAGGAGGACGACCACATGGCGAGCCGGGATGTCCGTCAGCGATGCCGCCGCCATGCCGACGGTCAGCACGAGGACCGCTGTCGGAATGAGCGATGCCCTCGCCTTGAGTGTTGCGGCCGTCATGACCCGTGCCGTCGCGACGACCTGTGCCGTCGCGACCGATGCCGTCGCGGTCGTCGGGGGCCTTGAGGGCATCGAGGGGATCGCAGTTCAGCAGACCCATGGCGGCCAGCCATTCCGCCGTCATCGCATTGAGCGCGTCGTGGTCGACGGCGCCGAGCACGGTGGGCGTGATGATGGAGTCGCAGCTGAGTGCCGCGGCCAGCCTGTCGCTGATCGGCCCGACACCGGCCAGGAAGGCTCCTTGGGCCGAGCTCGTCGCACCGGGCGACCCAGGGGCGCACGCCTGGTCATCGGGCGGGGCCAGACCCGGTGGCAACTCCTGCTCCGGTTGGTCGATCAGGAGCTCGCGGACGGTCTGCCGGCCCCGCAGGCGTCTGCGCGCCAATGCGGTGACCTGCTGCTCGACCCATTCGTCTTCGAGGTGCTCGGCCCCCGGCAGGCTGCGCAAGGTGGCAAGGTCCATGTCGAGCCTCAGGTGCGGCTTGGCCCCACCCCGTTCCGGCATCAGGTCCGAGTCGACGAGGCGGCGCATCGCTTCGGCTAACGCGTCGTGGCGGCGCTGCCGTTTCGTCCGGGTGTCCTCGGGGCCCTTCTTCACCGCCAGCGCCTCGATGACCGTCTCGGTCAGGGAGGTGGCCTCGGCGGTGAGGTCCGCGTTGAGCCTGCCCACCCCACCGAGGGTCTTCGACAGCGTCAGGCCCCGATCGGTGAACCGCTGGGCCTCGTCCCGCTCGGTGCCGCCGGGGCGCAGCTTGCGCAGTGCGACCGTCGCGATGTTGGCCAGGTCTTCCACCGAAGCGCCCGAGACGGCGGCCTCCACCAGGATCTGCTCGACGGCATCCTGGTCCTCGGGGTAGAAGGCGGCGACCGCGTCGCCGATCCACTCGCCGTACGAGACCGAGATCGCCCCATCGATGAGCGCCGCGTGGACATGAGGACGGCTGCGCAGCCGCCGCGTCGCGCTCGCCTGCCGGCGCGCGGCGGCGGGCGTGGCACGGGTGAACCTGGTCAGCCACGCGCCGGTTGATCGCTGGCCATCGGCGCGCGGGCCGTCGCAGGCGTTGAACGCCCCGAGCAGACTCGCGCGGGCTGCGGCGCCCTTGGCGTCGGCACGGGACCACATCCGCAGGCATTCGGCCTGCGCCGTCACCGGCAGAGAGGGCAGATCGTCGCTGTTCAGGAAGTCGTACGCCGCCTCGACCATCGCCAACGCCTCCGCCGCGCAGGACGGCGGGGCCACGGCGAACGGACCAGGCACCACGGAGGGCTCCTTGGGGGCGAGGGCCTTACGTGCTCTGAGTGAGCTGATGACTTCGAACAGTCATAATTTATCGAACTGACGTTCGAATGACAAGGGATGTGGGAGATCCGGCCGAGGTTCCGGGCGAGGCCTTCCGGAGCGGGCATCGATGGGGTCGGCACTCGCGCATCGCCGCGCCCGAAAGCAGGTGACAGGGCAACTCCGGTCAGCTTCGGGCGGGGCCCTCAGCGGCGGCGAAGCGGTGGGGTCATGAACCGCCGGTGGGTCAGCGCAGCGGTGCGACCGGGCCGTTCGGGCGCTCGTGGCGGCCCTCGATGACCGCGCGGGAGATGGCGCCGACCTCGTCGCCCGGAAGGCGGCGGTGCCCGGCCTCGGTGACGGACATGATCACCGGGTGGATGTCGCGGATCAGATCCGGGCCACCGGTCGCCGAGTCGTCGTCGGCGGCGTCGTAGAGCGCCTCCACGCACACGGTGGCGGCGTCCCGCTCGGTGAGGTCGGGACGATGGAGCTTCTTCAGGGCGCCCCGCGCGAAGACCGAACCGGACCCCTCGGCGCAGAAGCCGGTCTCCTCGCTCGGTGCCCCGGTGATGTCGTAGGAGAAGATCCGGCCGGTGCCCGCGTCGAGGTCGTATCCCGCCAGCAGGGGGACCACGGCCAGTCCCTGCATCGCCGGCCCGAGATTGGCCTGTACGAGAGCGCCGAGCCGACGCGCCTTGCCCGCCATGGACAGCAGCGTGGTCTGGGTCTTCTCGTAGTGCTCGAGCTCGACCTGGAACAGCCGGACCATCTCGATCGCGAATCCCACGGTGCCGGCGAAGGCCACGACCGAGTGCTCGTCGGCGGGTTGGACCTTCTCCAGGTCGCGCTTGGAGATCTGGTTGCCCATGGTGGCGCGCCGGTCACCGGCCATCATGACGCCGCCGTCGAAGGTGAGCGCCAGCACGGTGGTGCCGTGCGGCAGGCGGAGCTCGGTGGCCGGGAGGCGGTTCACGGGCAGCAGTTCGGGTGCCCTGAAGCGCAGGAAGTCCGTGAAGGAAGACGAGTCGAAACCGAGGAAGCGGGCCGCGGGAAGGTCACGTCGCTGGGAAGCGGGCACACGTACTCCTTCTGTGGTCCGCTCACCCCCCGCAGAGCGCACGGATCGCGGCCGTCACCGCGTGGTCGAAATGATCCTCGCATGGCCGGGATCACCGCCGCCACCGGGGTTCCGCGCGAGCGCGGAGGCGTCAGCCCTCCGGAGCCGTCGGCCGGTCCTTCTCGCCTCGGGTCGATCCGACACAGGCGATGATCACGCAGCCGATCGCCGCCCACTCGCGCGCGGACAGCACCTCGCCCAGGATGACGAGGCCGACCAGCGCCGCCACAGCCGGCTCCAGGCTCATCAGGATCCCGAAGACCCGGGCGGGCACGCGGCGGAGCGCCTCCAGCTCGAGCGAGTAGGGGATCACGGACGAGAGCAGGCCCACCCCGACCCCGATCAGCAGGAGCTCCGGGGTGAGCAGTGCCGTCCCGCCGGAGGCGACCCCCGCGGGGAGCATCGCGGCGGTACCGATGATGCTCGCGATGGCCAGCCCGGTCGATCCGGCGAAGCGCTGCCCGGTCGCGACGCTGAACATGATGTAACCCGCCCAGCACAGACCGGCCAGGAGGGCGAAGCCGATCCCGATGTACGTGACGTCGCCGCCCGCGCGGGCGAGCAGCAGTACGCCGAGCAGGGCGAGCGCGGCCCACACCAGGTCGACCCGGCGCCGCGACGCCACGATGGCGACGGCCAGGGGACCGAGGAACTCGATCGTCACCGCTACCCCGAGCGGGATGCGGGCCATCGCCTGGTAGATGGAGAAGTTCATCAGGGCGAGGGTCAGCCCGAATCCGGCGACCACCGCGAGATCGCCCCGCGAGTGGTCGCGCAGCACCGTGCGGAGCACGCGGCGGGCCAGGAAGCCGAGCACGATCGCGGAGGTGAGGAGCCGCAGGAGCACGACGCCGTTCGGCGGCAGCCGGTCGAACAGGTTCTTGGCCAGCCCCGCGCCGACCTGTACTGAGACGATGCCCAGCAGGATCAGTGCCGGCGGCGGCACCGCGCCGAGCGTGAAGAGCGGTGCCCGGCGCGCGAACCATCCGCGCCGCCCGTACGAGTCGGGCGTGTCGGCGAGAGCCATGATTTCTACTCCCAGCGGAAGAATCGGGAGGCGAGCAGCAGGCCGGTCACGGCCCAAGCGGTGAGGATCAGCAGTTCACGGGCGGGCAGCCCGGCGCCGTGCTGGAGCACCTGGCGGAGCCCCTCGGCGAGCGCCGAGATCGGCAGCAGTTCCAGCGCGGTCCGTACGCCCGAGGGGAACTCGTCCAGCGGGAAGAGCACTCCGCCCAGCACGAGCAACAGCACGTACACGAGGTTGGCCGCCGCGAGGGTGGCCTCGGCCCGCAGCGTGCCGGCCATGAGCAGCCCGAACCCGCTGAACGCGGCGGTGCCCACCAGCACCAGCAGCAGCGCCGTGAGCGGATCGCCGTGCGGGTGCCAGCCGAGTGAGAGCGCGACGGCCGTGATGAGGGCGGCCTGTAGGAGCTCGACGGCGATCACGGTGAGCGTTTTGGCCGTGATCAACCCGGACCGCGACAGCGGGGTCGCGCCGAGCCGCTTCAGCACTCCGTAGCGGCGTTCGAAGCCCGTGCCGATCGCCTGCCCCGTGAACGCCGTCGACATCACGGCCAGAGCCAGGACGCCCGGCGCGAGGAAGT
The DNA here is from genome assembly GCF_014323705.1 of Actinomadura alba. GTDB lineage: Bacteria > Actinomycetota > Actinomycetes > Streptosporangiales > Streptosporangiaceae > Actinomadura_C > Actinomadura_C alba. Next base: position 102,668 of record NZ_JABVEC010000014.1, on the reverse strand, counting down.
CCACCCGCTGCCCGGGGCCGAGGTCCAGAAGGTCGGTCGCGCCGAACAGGACCAGCAGCACGACCGGGATGATCATGGTCAGCAGCAGCTGTTCTCCGTTGCGCAGCAACGTACGGATCTCGTACGTGGTCTGCGCGGCGATCAGGCGGCCCGTCGGCGCGGCGCCGGGCGCGGGCATGAAAGTGCTCATCCGCGCAGCTCTCGTCCGGTCAGTTCCAGGAAGACGTCCTCGAGGGTGCGGCGCTCGATCCGAAGGTCCTCGGCCAGCACCCCGTGCGAGGCGCACCAGGTGGTGACGGTGGCAAGGAGCTCGGGCCGCACTTCGCCCTCGATCAGATAGTGCCCGGCGGGGGACTCTTTGGCGGCACTTCCCGCGGGCAGCGCGGCGAGCAGCTCGTCCAGGCCGAGGCCGGCACGGGCCCGGAAGCGCAGTTGCCGTTCGGCTCCGGTCAGCTCGCCGGGGGAGCCGTGCGCCACCACGCGGCCATGGTCGACGATGAAGACCCGGTCGGCGAGGCGCTCGGCCTCGTCCATGTGATGCGTCGTGAGCACCACGGCGACGCCCGCCTCTCGCAGCTCTTCGATCAGTTCCCACGTCGCGTGACGAGCCTGCGGGTCCAGGCCGGCCGTCGGCTCGTCGAGGAAGACCAGTTCGGGTCGGCCGACGATGGCGGCGGCCAGCGACAGCCGCTGCTGCTGCCCGCCGGACAGCCGGCGGTAGGAGGTGCGCGCGTGATCGGCCAGCCCGAGACGCTCCAGGAGCGCGGCCGGGGAGACCGGATGGGCGTAGAAGGACGCGATCAGCCGCAGGAACTCCCCGGCCCGGGCGGAGACCGGCACACCGCCGGATTGCGGCATGACGCCCACACGCGGCTTGAGCGCACGGGCGTCGGCCACCGGATCGAGGTCGAGCACCCGAACCGTGCCGCCGTCGGCCCGGCGGAATCCGGCGCAGATCTCCACCGCGGTGGTCTTGCCCGCGCCGTTCGGGCCGAGTATCGCGGTCACCTCGCTGCGCCGCGCGGTGAGTGAGAGCCCGTTCAGCGCGGTGGTCGCGCCGTAGCGCTTCACCAACGCCGCCAAGTGGACCGCGGTCACGACTCGGCTCGCGGGGCGGGGGGACTCATGCCCCAGAGTCTAGGTGCGACCGATCGTCGCCACGGGGCCGACCTGCCCATGGGGCGGAAGCCGGATTCCTCGGCCACCGGCCGGAGGCGTGGACCAGTGAAGTGGACCAGTGAATACGACATATAGCCTTTAGTTCGCCGCGCCGCCACTCTGTGGCACCGCGTCACAAGGGAAACATCCGTCGCGATTGTCACGGCACTTGCGCGTCGAGCCGCGAAATGATGTTGCGGCGGCTTAGGTAAGTCTTACCTGGGTGAGGTACGACACCGGGATTCGTTTGTGCCCGGGGAAGTAATTAGGCCACACTGATGTTGTGAAAAACGTGAGCCAGCCGACGACGCAGCCGAGCCCGCGGTCAGCGGGCGGGCGGTCGCCTGCCGTCAGCCACAGCGAGCGGGACACCCGCGCGCGTGTGGCGCGGCTGGTTCTCGAACGTGGGCCGATCACGGCGTCCGGTATCGGGCAGCTGGTGGGGCTCACCCCGGCGGCGATCCGCCGCCACCTCGACGCCCTGCTGGCCGAGGGCATGATCGAGATCCGGCGGGCGCGGCCTCAGGCTCAGCGCGGCCGGGGCCGTCCGGCGAAGCTTTTCGCGATCACCGACGCGGGGCGCAGCGCGTTCGTCCACGCGTACGATGACCTGGCGACGAGCGCTCTCCGGTTCCTCTCCGAGACGGCGGGGGAGCAGGCCGTGGCGCAGTTCGCCCGCCGGCAGCTCGCCGAGCTCGAGCAGCGACTTCGGCCCGTGGTGCGCGCGGCCCCGCCGTACGAGCGGGTACGGGCGCTCGCCGATGCGCTGTCGGGCGACGGCTACGCCGCCTCCGCCAGCAAGGCCCCCCAGGCCGGTGGCGGAGAGCAGCTCTGCCAGCACCACTGCCCGGTCGCGCACGTCGCGGCCGAGTTCCCGCAGCTGTGCGAGGCCGAGACCGAGGCGTTCGGCCGGCTGCTGGGCACGCCGGTGCAACGGCTCGCCACGATCGCGCACGGCGACGGCGTCTGCACCACCCACGTCAGCCCCCATGCCGGCCCGCGCGCCCTGACCCAGGACGCGACGGACGATCAGATAGACGATCAGACGACCGATAACGAGGAGTCCGGGAGGACGTCCCTATGACTACGGCAGCCCACCCCGAGCTGGAAGGGCTTGGCAATTACAAGTTCGGCTGGGCCGACTCCGACACGGCCGGTGCCTCAGCGCGCCGCGGCCTGAACCCGGAGGTGGTCCGTGACATCTCGGCCAAGAAGGGCGAGCCGGACTGGATGCTCGACCTGCGCCTCAAGGGGCTGCGGCTCTTCGACAAGAAGCCCATGCCCTCGTGGGGCTCGGACCTCTCGGGCATCGACTTCGACAACATCAAGTACTTCGTCCGCTCGACCGAGAAGCAGGCCGAGTCCTGGGAGGACCTGCCCGAGGACATCAAGAACACCTACGACAAGCTGGGCATCCCCGAGGCCGAGAAGCAGCGCCTCGTCGCCGGGGTGGCGGCCCAGTACGAGTCCGAGGTGGTCTACCACAAGATCCGTGAGGACCTTGAGGAGAAGGGCGTCATCTTCCTCGACACCGACACCGGCCTCAGGGAGCACCCGGAGCTGTTCCAGGAGTACTTCGGCTCGGTGATCCCGGTCGGCGACAACAAGTTCGCCTCGCTGAACTCGGCGGTCTGGTCGGGCGGCTCGTTCATCTACGTTCCGCCGGGCGTGCGCGTCGAGATCCCGCTGCAGGCCTACTTCCGGATCAACACCGAGAACATGGGCCAGTTCGAGCGGACGCTGATCATCGTCGACGAGGGCGCCTACGTCCACTACGTCGAGGGTTGTACGGCGCCGATCTACAAGTCGGACTCCCTGCACTCGGCGGTCGTCGAGATCATCGTGAAGAAGGACGCCCGCTGCCGCTACACGACCATCCAGAACTGGTCGAACAACGTCTACAACCTGGTCACCAAGCGCGCCGTCGCGTACGAGGGCGCCACCATGGAGTGGGTCGACGGCAACATCGGGTCCAAGGTCACGATGAAGTACCCCGCCGTCTACCTGCTGGGCGAGCACGCCAAGGGAGAGACGCTGTCGATCGCCTTCGCCGGTGAGGGGCAGCACCAGGACGCCGGGGCCAAGATGGTCCACGCGGCGCCCAACACCTCCAGCACCATCATCTCCAAGTCGGTGGCACGCGGCGGCGGTCGTACCTCCTACCGGGGTCTCGTGCAGATCCAGGAGGGCGCCGAGCACTCCAAGTCCACGGTCAAGTGCGACGCACTGCTGGTCGACCAGATCAGCCGGTCCGACACCTACCCGTACGTCGACGTGCGTGAGGACGACGTCGAGATGGGCCACGAGGCGACCGTCTCCAAGGTGTCCGAGAGCCAGCTGTTCTACCTGATGAGCCGCGGCCTCACCGAGGACGAGGCGATGGCCATGATCGTGCGCGGGTTCGTTGAGCCGATCGCGCGCGAGCTGCCGATGGAGTACGCCCTCGAGCTGAACCGGCTCATCGAGCTGCAGATGGAAGGAGCCGTCGGCTGATGGGCCTCGACACCAAGCCTCTCTCGACACTTCATGAGAAGGCTTCCTATGAGGTCGCCGATTTCGCGGTGCCGAGCGGGCGCGAGGAGGAGTGGCGGTTCACCCCGCTGCGCCGCCTGCGCGGCTTGCACAAGGGTCCCGCGGCGGCCGACGGGAAGGTCGACACGCGGGTCGAGGCGCCCGAGGGCGTCTCGGTCGAGCGCGTCGGCCGCGACGACCCGCGGGTCGGTGGCGTCTACGTGCCGGCCGACCGGGTGAGCGCGCAGGCGTACGGCTCCTTCCAGGAGGCCGTGGTGATCACGGTGCCCAAGGAGGCCGTGCCGAGCCGGCACATCTCCGTCGAGGTCAAGGGCCTCGGCGCCGAGGGGGCGGCGTACGGCCACACGGTCGTCGTCGTCGAGCCGCTCGCGGAGGCCACGGTCGTGCTCCACCACGAGGGCTCGGCCACCTACGCCGACAACGTGGAGTTCGTCGTCGGCGAGGGCGCCTCGCTCTCGGTGATCAGCCTGCAGGACTGGGCCGACGACACCGTGCACGTGTCGCACCAGCACGCGCGGCTGGCCAAGGACGCCCGCTTCACCGGCTTCGTGATCAGCCTTGGCGGCGACCTCGTGCGCATCTCGCCCACGGTGGCCTACGACGCCGCGGGCGGTGACGCCACGATGTACGGGGTGTACTTCGTCGACCCCGGCCAGCACCTGGAGCACCGCCTGCTCGTCGACCACACGGTGCCGAACTGCCGCAGCCGGGTCGACTACCGCGGAGCGCTGCAGGGCGACGAGGCGCACGCCGTCTGGATCGGCGATGTGATCATCCGGGCCGAGGCCGAGGGCACCGATACCTACGAGCTGAACCGCAACCTCGTCCTCACGGACGGGACCCGGGTCGACTCGGTGCCGAACCTCGAGATCCTCACCGGAGAGGTCGAGGGCGCGGGGCACGCCAGCGCGAGCGGGCGCCTCGACGACCAGCACCTGTTCTACCTGCAGGCGCGGGGCATCCCCTACGACACCGCACGGCGCATGGTGGTCCGCGGCTACCTCGGCGAACTGGTCGAGCGCATCGCGGTGCCCGAGATACGTGAGCGCGTCGAAGCGGCGATCGAAGTGGAGCTGGACCGATGAGCGATTCGGCGAATTTCGTCAAGGTCTGCGCACTCGACGACGTGCCGGCCGAGGGCGCCCTGGGGGTGGAGATCGACGACACCCCCGTGGCGATCATCCGGGTCGGCCCCGACGACAGCCCGGAGGTCTTCGCGCTCCGCGACGTGTGCTCGCACGCCGAGGTCGCGCTCTCGGAGGGTGAGGTCTTCGACCACACCATCGAATGCTGGTTGCACGGTTCCTGCTTCGACCTGCGGACCGGCAAGTCCACGAACCCGCCGGCCACGCAGCCGGTTCCCACTTACCGAGTGAAGGTCGAGGACGGTGACGTCTTCGTCTCGCTCGGCGCCGACGACTGATAGAGAGCCCAGACATAGCCATGGCCACGCTTGAGATTCGCGATCTGCACGTCTCCGTCGATGACGGCTCGCCCGAGCCCAAGGAGATCCTCCGGGGCGTCAACCTGACCGTCAAGGCGGGTGAGACTCACGCGATCATGGGGCCGAACGGCTCCGGCAAGTCCACCCTCGCCTACGCCATCGCGGGACACCCCAAATACGCCGTGACCTCCGGAACCGTGACGCTCGACGGCGAGGACGTCCTCGACATGACCGTCGACGAGCGCAGCAGGGCCGGAGTGTTCCTCGCCATGCAGTACCCCGTCGAGGTCCCCGGCGTCTCCGTCTCCAACTTCCTGCGCACCGCCATCACCGCCGTCCGGGGTGAGGCGCCCAAGCTGCGCGAGTTCGCCAAGGAGATGCGCGACGCCATGGAGAACCTGCAGATCGACCCGGCGTTCGCACAGCGCAACCTCAACGAGGGCTTCTCCGGTGGCGAGAAGAAGCGCCACGAGATCCTCCAGATGGAGCTGCTCAAGCCCAAGGTCGCCGTGCTCGATGAGACCGACTCCGGCCTGGACATCGACGCGCTCAAGGTCGTGTCCGAGGGTGTCAACCGGTTCCGCGGCGGCGGCGAGACCGGCGTACTGCTCATCACGCACTACACCCGGATCCTGCGGTACGTGAAGCCGGACTTCGTGCACGTCTTCGCCGGCGGCAGGATCGTCGAGGAGGGCGGCCCCGAGCTGGCCGAGCTGCTCGAGGCCGAGGGATACGAGAAGTTCGTGAAGGCCGGCGCGTCAGCATGACGGTGGGCACGACGGTGACGGCACCGATGGAGAGGGGAGTCCGACCATGAGCACCGCGGAGGTCAGTCCGGGGATCGGCGCGAGCGCGGAGAGGCCGTTCTCGGCACTGCTCGACACCGAGCGGCTGAGGCGGGACTTCCCGATCCTGTCGCGCACGGTCCGCGGCGGACGCCCCCTGGTCTACCTCGACTCCGGGGCGACGTCGCAGAAGCCCCGGCAGGTGCTCGACGCGGAACGGGAGTTCTACGAGCGGCACAACGCGGCCGTGCACCGTGGCGCGCACCTGCTCGCCGAAGAGGCCACCGACGCCTACGAGGGCGCGCGCGCCATCATCGCGCGGTTCATCGGCGGGGTGCCGGGCGAGGTCGTATTCACCAAGAACGCCACCGAGGCGATCAACCTCGTCGCCTATGCGATGAGCAACGCCGCCACCTCGGGTCCCGAGGCGGCGCGGTTCGCCGTGGGACCGGGCGACGAGGTGCTCGTCACCGAGATGGAGCACCACGCCAATTTGGTGCCCTGGCAGCAGCTGTGCGCGCGTACGGGGGCGACGCTCCGCTGGTTCGGGATCACCGACGAGGGCCGGCTCGACCTGTCCGAGATCGACACCCTGCTCAACGAGCGTACGAAGATCGTCGCGTTGACGCACCAGTCGAACGTGCTGGGCACGGTGCCGCCGGTGGCCGAGGTCGTCCGGCGGGCCCGCGAGGTCGGCGCCCTCGTCCTGCTCGACGCGGCGCAGTCGGTGCCGCACCAGCCGGTCGACGTCGAGGAGCTCGGCGTGGACTTCATCGCCTTCTCCGGGCACAAGATGCTGGGCCCATCCGGCATCGGCGTGCTCTGGGGACGCCGCGAGCTACTCGCCGCGATGCCGCCGTTCATCACCGGCGGATCGATGATCGAGGTGGTGCGGATGGAGGGATCGACCTTCATGCCGCCGCCCCAGCGGTTCGAGGCCGGCGTGCCGATGGCCGCGCAGGCGGTGGGGCTCGGCCGCGCGTGCGACTACCTGTCCGAGATCGGCATGGACCGGGTCCACGCGCACGAGGAGGCGCTCACCGCCTACGCGCTGGAGCGGCTCGGCGAGATCGAGGGCGTGCAGATCATCGGGCCGGCGACCACTGAGGCGCGGGGCGGCACCGTCTCGTTCGTCGTCGAGGACATTCACCCGCACGACGTCGGCCAGGTGCTCGACGAGCTCGGTGTCGCGGTCCGCGTCGGCCACCACTGCGCGTGGCCGATCGTCCGCCGCTTCGGCATCCCGGCCACCACCAGGGCCTCCTTCTACGTCTACAACGACCTCGCCGACGTGGACGCGCTCGCCGACGGGGTACGGCAGGCACAGAAGTTCTTCGGAACAGCCTGAGCGGGCTCACAGTTACACAAGGCGTCCGGTACGCGAGGAAGGACCTCATGCAGCTCGAGTCGATGTACCAGGAGATCATCCTGGATCACTACCGCAACCCGCATCACAAGGGTCTGCGGGAGCCCTACGACGCCGAGGTGCACCATGTCAACCCGACGTGTGGCGACGAGGTGACGCTTCGGGTGCACCTGGAGGGCGCCAACGGTGAGGCGCGGGTGGCCGACGTGTCCTACGACGCGATGGGCTGTTCCATCAGCCAGGCCAGCGCCTCGGTGATGAGTGATCTGATCATCGGCAAGACGGTCAAGGACGCCATGACCGTCGGTGACGAGTTCCTCGCCCTCATGCAGTCGCGCGGCGCCGCGTCGCCGGAGGAGGGTTCGCTCAACGAAGACGTCCTCGAGGACGCCGTCGCCTTCGCCGGTGTGTCGAAGTACCCGGCCCGCATTAAGTGCGCCCTTCTCGCCTGGATGGCGTGGAAGGACGCGACCGCCCGAGCTCTGAACCCGTGACCGGGGCTCAGGGTGGGCCCTGAGCGAACAGGAGAGACATCATCATGAGTGAGACCGCGCCAGAGAGCCCCGCCTCCGACACCGCGACGTCCGAGGCCGGTGTGGGCACGGTTCCCGAGGAGGAGATCCTCGAGGCGCTGAAGGACGTCGTCGATCCCGAGCTCGGCATCAACGTGGTCGACCTCGGCCTGATCTACGGGATCAACCTGTCCGGCGACAACGTGGCGACGCTCGACATGACGCTGACCAGCGCCGCCTGTCCGCTCACCGACGTGATCGAGGATCAGGCGCACAGCGCCCTGGACGGGCTCGTCTCCGACGTCAAGATCAACTGGGTCTGGCTGCCGCCGTGGGGCCCGGACAAGATCACCGATGAGGGGCGTGAACAGCTTCGCGCGCTCGGCTTCAACGTCTGAGCCGCTCGCCGCACCACACGTCCCGATGACGGCCGGACCGGGCCCTGTGCTGCCGGGTCCGGCCGTTTTCGTGATGGATCAGCGCTGCGGCGTGCCCTCACCGACCGGGTCGGCCTCTGTCTGCTTGGGTTTCGCGGGCCAGATCGTGTAGGTGATCGGCCACAGCGACCAGATGGCCAGCACGCCCGTGAGCCGGGCGATCCAGCCGGTGAGGGCGGCGGTACGGTCACTGTCACCGACCATCGCGATGGCGGCCAGGAGCAGGACGCAGGCGATGGCCCAGGCGATGACCGCCTTTCCGAACTCCTTCCACTCGTGCCGTGCGCGGGCCATGCCGTGCTTCGGGGGCCTCCACGGCTCGGGGCCGCCGGCGAAGCGGTGGGCGAAGCGCTGGTCCGCCCAGCGGATCGTGCTGTGACCGAAGGCGACCGAGAATCCGATGTAGGCCGCCGCCAGACCGTGGGTGATCCCGGCGACGGCTCCGCCGCGGAGGTCTATCACGGTCGCCACCAGCAGCACCACGTCCACCAGTGGGACGCACACCAGCAGGACGGTGCTCAGCCTGCGCATCCGCAACGCGTAACGCGCGGTCAGGCCGGCGAGCAGCACGACCCAGAACCCGATCTCACAGGCCGCGATGATGCCGAAGAGCATGGTTCTCCCTGCCATGTCACCCGGGCGGCGACACTACTTCCCAAATGATCGGCGGCCGGGACCGGCGAAGCCTCGTCGGCGGTGATGAACCGTTGTCCTCCTGTGGAAGTACGGGGAGGTCGTCGTCAAGGCGGAATCGGGCCGGCGGATCGATGCGGTCGCGGATCCGGGTGGTTCGGCCGGAGTCCGAGCAGCCGGGGCGGCCGGTCAGAACGAGTCCTCGCCGATGACACCGGTTCCGAGGGCACGGTCGAGCCAGCCGGCCAGGCCGGGCGGCAGGGACGGCGGCGTCGGCCCCTGCGCGGCGAGCACGATGTCGGAGATCCGGCCGGCGATGCGGATCCGCTGGACGTGCGGGAGCAGGGAGAAGCCCGCCGCGCGCAACCGCTCCGGCGCCTCCAGCCCGGAATCGGCGATCACGCAGGCGTTCCGGCCGGTCAGGGCCGCCAGATCGGCCCAGAAGCGCTCGAGCGAGCCCGTCAGCCGGCCGCCCGCGTCCACGGCCACGTTCCACGGCGGGTTGGTGATGACCAGATCGATCCCGCCCTCCTTCCAGGGCAGCCGGCCGGCGTCCGCGCGGGCGAAGCCGATGTCGACCTTCGCCCGGTGGGCGTTCGCGTGGGCGTTGGCTAGCCGTCCCGGATCGAGATCAGAGGCCAGCGCCCTCGTCCCGGGGTAGGCGAGCAGAGTCTCGATCGGGATCGTGCCGTCGCCGCAGAAGGGGTCGGCGACCGTACCGGGCCCTTCCGCGCCCGGGTGGGCATCGGGCGCGGCGATCCTGGCCAGCGCGGCGGCCAGTGGCGGATGGAGCGATCCCGGTCCCGCGTCCAGCTTGTACGACCGGCGGTGCAGGGGATGGGAGGCCAGCCGGAGGGCCACCGTGGCGCCGTCGCCCCGCAGCAGGAGCCGGACCGTCAGGTCGGTCCCGGCCGCCCGGCCACCGTCCGCGGTACGAGAGACGAACCGGCCGCCCAGCCGGGTCGCCAGCACCGCGCCGACCGCGTCCTCGAGGGTGAACCGGTTGAAGTTGCGGCGGCCCTCGAGGCTGACGACCACGTCGAAACGGGGTGTCGCGGGCAGGGGGCGCAGTGTGCGCACGTGGTCGACGGCCTGCCGCCAGTCGAGGCCGGCGACCCGCTCGGCGAGCTTGGGAGGGACGTCCTTGGTGTGTCCCACATCGTCGAGGCGGCCCAGCTCGGCGAACACGTCGTCGGCGGTCCGCAGGGCGAAGAGGGCGGGATCCGGCTCCGGCAGGGCGAAACGGATCTCGCGTCGCCGCATCCGCAGCTGAGCGGGGCCGACCGTGGACGCGATCTCGTCGGCGGCCACCCACTCCAGCCCGCGCACGCACCGGACGAGAAGTCTCATCCGCCCATCGTCTCACCTCGCCGATCGCCCAACCTCGCGCGATCGATCCCGGCCGCAGAGCGGGGGCATCGCGCTCACGCGGACCCGGTGTCCCGGGTCCGGTGTGGCGGATCCGCCGTCGTCGACGGGTCCGGCCGGTCCGCCCACCGTCGCATTACGGCGGACGCCGCGCGGCGGCCTAGTGGACTAGTCTCTGTCGCCTGACTTCTGTGGAGGTGTCCATGACCGGCCCGCTGTCCGATGTCATCGTCCTCGATCTGTCCCGGGCCCTCGCCGGTCCTCACGCGGCGATGATGCTCGGGGACATGGGGGCGCGCGTCATCAAGGTGGAGCATCCGGCCGGGGGAGACGACGCGCGAGGGTGGGGACCGCCGTTCGCCGGGCCCGAGGAGCGGCGGGAGTCGACCTACTTCCTGTCGTGCAACCGCAACAAGGAGTCGATCACGCTCGACCTCAAGTCCGACGAGGGCCGTGAAGTGCTCGGCCGGCTCGTGGGCCGGTCCGACGTGCTGGTGGAGAACTTCCGGCCCGGCGTGCTGGACCGGCTGGGGTTCTCGGTCGAGCGGCTGCACGAGCTCAATCCCGGTCTGGTCGTCCTGTCCATCAGCGGCTTCGGGCACGACGGGCCCGAGGGGCAGCGTGCCGGGTACGACCAGATCGCCCAGGGCGAGGCGGGGCTGATGTCGCTGACCGGACCGTCACCGCAGGATCCGACCCGCGTCGGCGTTCCGATCGGCGATCTGCTCGCCGGCATGTACGGCGCGTACGGCGTGGTCACGGCGCTGCACGAGCGCGCACGGACGGGGCGGGGCCGGGTGGTGCGGACCAGCCTCCTCGCCGCGATCGTCGGGGTGCACGCCTTCCAGGGAACGCGCTGGACCGTGGCCGGCGAGGTGCCGCAGGCCGGCGGCAACCATCATCCGTCCATCTGCCCGTACGGCTTGTTCCGGACCGCGGACGCCCCCGTCCAGGTGGCGGTCGGCAGTGAGGGGCTCTGGCGCGCCTTCGCGCCGATCGTGGGACTCGACCCCGATGATCCACGGTTCGCCGGCAACGGTGACCGCGTCGCCCGCCGCCAGGAACTGGTCGGCCTGATCGAGGAGGTCTTCGGCACCGAGCCGGCCGAGGTCTGGCTGGAGCGGCTGGCCCAGGCGGGAGTCCCCGCCGGCAAGGTGCGTACGCTCGACGACGTCTACGAGTGGGAACAGACCCGATCGCAGGGGCTGCTGCTGGACGTCGATCACGCGACCCTGGGCCGTGTCACTCTGCCCGGGCCTCCGCTGCGGCTCGACGACGCCCCGTACGCGGGTGGCCGCGAGAAGCACACGGCGCCGCCGACCCTGGGGCAGCACACCGAGGAGATCCTGGCCTGGCTCGACGAGTGAGTTTCGGCTTGAGCGAGTACGGCTTCGGTGAGTACGGCTTGGGTGAGTTCGGCTTGGGTGAGTACGGCGCGAGTGGATCACTGATCGCGTAGCAGCGCGACGTCGGACACCAGCCGGATGTGCTCGCGCATCGCCTCGGCGGCCCGTACCGGATCACCGGCGCGGATCGCGTCGGCGATACGGCGGTGGCTGCGCAGCGAGTGCTCCGGACGGCCCGGCTGCGACAGTGATTCGATCCTCGACTCCCGTACGGCGATGGCGATCTCGCCCATCAGGTCGGCGAGAAGGTTGGAGCGGGCCGTGGCGGTCACGGCCGCGTGGAACCGCTCGTCGCCGCCCTCCCCCAGCCCTCCCTCGCGCAGTTCGCGTTCCATCTGGGCGAGGGCCTCGTCGATGAGGAGCAGATCGGCCTCGGTGCGGCGCCGAGCGGCCAGCTCGGCGAGCTTGACCTCCAGTGCCTCGCGGGCCTCCAGCACCTCGGCCAGCCGGCGACGCCGCGCCTGGACCGCGCTGACGAGCCCCGCGTGGGAGTCCACCAGGACGGCACCCTCGCCATGCCGGACATCGACGATCCCCTGCACCTCGAGGGCGACGAGCGCCTGGCTGATGGACACCCGGCTCACGCCGAGCCGGGAGGCGAGCTCGCGCTCGGGCGGCAGCCGGTCGCCCGGCTGCAGGCCCGTGTCGCTGATGTACTCGCACAGGGTGCGGGCGAGCTGCTCATAGAGACGCGGGCGCTCGATGCGGCGCAACGACCTCGCGGGCGGAGACGACGGGCGCGTTGGCATGGGGCCTCCGGGGGCAGAGATTGACAGTCACGATAACTGTGCAGGAGGCTAGGTCACCTGATCACTGTGCCACTTGATGTCTGGTCGTGCTCGTCGTGACGGGGTGGTCGTGATGGCGCTCAGGGAAGGGCCGCGTGCTCTGGCCCTGATCGAGGCGGTGGTGGACGAGGGGTCCTGGCGGAGCTGGGACGAACCGATCACTTCGGTTCCCGCCGACCCGCACTACCGGGCCGACCTGGCGCGCGCCCGCGAGCGTACGGGTCTGGACGAGGCCGTCATCACCGGTGCGGGCCGCCTCCACGGACGGCGAGTGGCGATCATCGCGTGCGAGTTCGGATTCCTCGCCGGGTCCATCGGGGTCGACGCGGGCGAACGGCTCGTGCTCGCGGTCGAGCGCGCCACCAGGGAGCAGCTGCCTTTGCTGGCCTCGCCCGCCTCCGGCGGTACCCGGATGCAGGAGGGAACGATCGCGTTCCTCCAGATGGTCAAGGTCGCGGCGGCGATCGCCGATCACCGCGCGGCCGGGCTGCCCTACCTCGTCTACCTGCGCGATCCCACGACCGGAGGCGTGCTCGCCTCTTGGGGATCGCTCGGCCACGTGTCCGCGGCCGAGCCCGGCGCGCTCATCGGCTTCCTCGGCCCGCGCGTGCACGAGGCGTTGTACGGGGAGCCGTTCCCCGAGGGTGTCCAGGTCGCCGAGAACCTCCGTGCCCGTGGCCTGGTCGACGCGGTGCTCGCGCCCGAGGACATCGCGAGGGTCGCGGCGCGGGTCCTCGACGTCCTGTGCGCGCCACGGACGATCGTCCGCGCTGCGGCGCCGCCGGACGAACCTCTCGACGACGTGCCCGCGGCCGAGTCGATCCGCCGGTCGCGGCGATCCGACCGCCCGGGGGTACAGGCGCTACTCGAAAGGGCGGCCCAGGACGTGACGCCACTGAGCGGTACGGCGGCCGGTGAACGCGACCCCGGTCTCCTGCTCGCCCTCGCCCGCTTCGGCGCGGCCCCGTGCGTGCTGCTCGGGCAGGATCGCCAGGCGCAGCGCAAGCACCAGCCACTCGGCCCGGCAGGCCTGCGGGAGGCCAGGCGCGGCATGCGGCTGGCCGCGGACCTGGGCCTGCCGCTGGTGTCCGTGATCGACACGGGGGGCGCGGAGCTGTCCCGTGAGGCCGAGGAGGGCGGGCTCGCCGGGGAGATCGCACGTTGCCTGGCCGAGCTGGTCACGCTGCCGGCGCCGACCGTCTGCCTGCTGCTGGGGGAGGGCGCCGGCGGTGGGGCCCTGGCGATGCTGCCGGCGGATCGTGTCATCGCGGCCCAGCACGCGTGGCTTTCGCCGCTTCCGCCCGAGGGGGCGTCCGCGATCCTCTACCGCACCACCGAGCGGGCGGCCGAGATCGCTCAGCGCCAGGGCGTGCGGTCCGCCGACCTGCTCGCCAACGGGATCGTCGACCGGATCGTCGCCGAACGACCGGACGCCGCCGACGAACCCGAGCCGTTCCTCGCCCGGGTGGGCGCGGTGCTCGAGGCCGAACTGGCGGAACTGCTCCAGCGTGACGCCGACGCGCGGATGGCCGAGCGCCGCCGCCGCTATCGCAGGCTCGGAGCCGGCTGAGCGGAGCCGGGCCCGGCCGGCGGGAGGCGCCGGGCGGCGTGCGGCGGAGGTCGGGCCGCCCCAGTGCCGGGTGTCAGGCCGGTCGGGGCCCGATCAGGGCGCGAGGCTGCGGATGAGGTCGCCGACCCGGACGATTCCGAGGCAGCGTCCCACCTCGTCGATGACGACGAGGTCGTCGTAGACGCGGTCGTTCTCCTTGCCCGCCGCGCGGAGCGCGGCGATGGCCGGGACCGTCCGTGGCACCAGCCGCGGCGGATCGGCCAGCCGGGCGGCGGGCCGCTGCGCGTGCAGCGCGTGGCCGTACGGTCCGGAGATCGAGAGGAGGAATCTGGTGCGGTCGACGGTGTACCGGGGCCGCTGGTGGGCGTCGACGAGCACCACGCTGGTCGTGCCCCGCTCGGCGTTGAGCGCGGTGAGCACGTCGTCCGCGGTCGCGGTGTCGGCCATCGTGACGGCCGGCAGGGTGAACTCCGAGACCCGCGCGCCGAGGCCGGTGTCGTTGTGCGGTTCGGGCGCGGAGTCGGACTCGCTGGGCAGGACCGGCACTGTCACGCCCATGCCCGGATGCCAGTCAGGAGGGGCGAGCAGAGGCCCCTGCACCAGCCGCACGCCGAGCCCGCGCAGATGGATCAGCTGTTTCTCGGTGGCCATGCCGGGCGCGAGCACATGCGTCCCCATCCGGCGCGACAGCCTGACGAGGGCCTCGGCGAGGGCGGAGCGCCGGTCCTCCGACGATGCCCGGCGGGCCAGGTCCGGATCGAGCTTCACGAGGTACGGCGTGTCGTCGACGAGCAGGTCGAGGGGCGTGTGCGCGGCGCCGAGGCCGGTGAGCCCGATCAGGTAACCGGCTTTGCGCAGGTCGCGCAGCGAGGTGGAGACCTGTGCGCGCTGTGCGGGAGCGAACCCCCCGGTCACGCAGATCAGGATCTCGTTCGGCCGCCGGCCGGTGTCGAGCAGTCCCCGGTGCAGGCCCACGAGCGCATCGCGTCCCCTGGCCAGGGTCTCCATCTTGACGGTGATCTGCAGAGGCAGCCGCGTTCCCGCCTCGGCGGCCAGACGGGCACCGAGTACCGCACGGCGCACGTCCTCGTCCGCCGGGTCGAAACGGGTCGGCGCGTTGTCGGCGGTCGGCGTCGGATGCGTCTCGACGGCGATGACCGTGCCCGTGTCGAGGTCGACGATCGGTTGAAACACCACACTCGCCGGGAGCGGCGAGTTTATGACATTTCGGACAGACACCTATGAATCGTGCCACCCGAAAACGGATTTCTCTGCAGGCGTGAGGTGGTGTTCATCCAGAATTCGCCCAGGTGGGCACGGCGTGGCGGACCAGGGCAGGTCGACCAGGGCGGACCAGGGCCGACCAGGGCGGATTCCGGTGGACCCCGGTGGACCCCGGTGGACCCCGGCCTATCGGGGCTCACTGGGCGCGACCGGCGACGAGAAGCGAGAACGCGTAGGTCGCGCCCGCGAGTGCCGCCAGCCACGCGTACGGCCCGACCGTGCCATCGCGGAGCGCCTGCACGACGAGGCCGGCGACGACGCCCATGGTGAGGACGTCCCCCGTCATCGCGGCCGCTCTCAGGTGGCTGCGAGCGCGGTGGCCCGATCCGAACGCCTCGCTGAGCGACAACGCCGGTTCGTGCCGCCGGATGGCGAGGAGGAGCGCGTAGCCCAGCAGTACGGCGAGGGCGGTCCACGCGCTGCGGGAACGGCCGTCGAGAAGCAGGGCGGTCGCCACGCCGAGGCCGACGCCGGCGGTGAGCCCGGGCACTAACCAGCGCTTCATGCGCCGACCTTCAGGGGCAATCCACATGGTGGCCATCTTGCCCAATCAGCGTCCGACCTGGGGAGATCGCCGTGCGGCGTGGCGGGAAACGTTGCATTCATCGGGCCGTTTCGCCCGGAACGCCGGGGTCGTGACGGGTGCGGTGACGAGGTCGCGTCGCGGGCGTGCGCCGGGCGTGACGCGCCGCCGGCGCCCCCCGGGTCGAGGTGGCTTGCGTCAGGGGCGTCCGCACGTCACCGATCCCCGCCGGCCGCCCTGACCGGCACGCCATGCCGGATCCGGCCGATTCGCCGTCGTTTGATCGACTCCCAGCCCACGCTGTCTGTATGTTGTGGCCTCGTGGCTAGATTTCGGTTGCACGGCTCGAAGATGCTCGCCGTCGACATGGCGGGGGAGACGGTCCGGGCCATGAACGGCTCGATGGTCGCCTACGACGGGGAAATGACCTTCAAACGCCAGGGGATGACCGGCGGCGAAGGGCTGCGCGGGGCGCTGCGCCGCAGGGTCGCGGGCGAGAGCATGACCTTGATGGAGGTCACCGGCCAGGGCACGGTGTACTTCGCCAGCGAGGCGACGGAGGTCACCCTGGTCGAACTCGCGGGCGACACCCTGCTGGTCGAATCCGACAGCCTTCTCGCCCTCGACGGCCGGCTGCAGACGGGTGTGCAGTTCATCGGGCTGCGGGGGATGGGCACCGGGCAGGGACTCGCGACCACCAAGGTGGAAGGCCAGGGGACCGTGGCGATCCTGTCCGACGGCCCCGCGATCGCGCTCGAGGTCGCCCCGGGGACGCCGCTGTGCGTCGATCCGCACGCCTACGTGGCACACCGAGGGCAGCTGCAACAGGACGTCGTGACCGACGTCAACTGGCGCACGGTGCTCGGGCAGGGCTCCGGTGAGAGCGTGCAGTTCCGGTACCAGGGGCACGGGCTGGTCTACGTTCAGCCGGCCGAGCGCGGCGGGATTTTGGAGATCTGATGCCGGGATACACCTCGATCAACGCGAAGATGGTGCAGGTGCCCATCGGCCATGGTCAGGACGTCTACAGCAGGCGCGGGTCGATGCTCGCCTACGTGGGCAACGTCGACTTCGCCCCCACCGTGACCGACGGCCAGGGGATCGGCGGCGCGATCGGCCGCCGCATGGCCGGCGAATCCGTGCCGATGATGCACGTGACCGGCCAGGGCACCGCGATGTTCGGCCACGCCGGGCTGTACGTGCACGTCATCGAGCTGACCGGCGACACGCTCTACATCGAGGCCGACCGGCTGCTCCTGTACGACGCCACCCTGCAGAAGGGGACGATGTTCCTGGGCGAGCAGGGCGGCGCGCGCGGGGTCATCAGGGGCGCGGTCAGCGGTCAGGGCCTGTTCACCACGACCCTGGTCGGCCGGGGCTCGTGCGCGGTGATCTCGCACGGCGGTGTCATCGAGCTGCCCATCACCCCGCAGCGCCCCATCCACGTCGACCCGCAGGCCTACGTCGCCCACCGGGGCCAGGTGGACAACACGCTCACCACGGCCATGGGGCTTCGGGACATGATCGGCCGTGGCTCTGGCGAGGGCTTCCAGCTCCGGCTGACCGGCACCGGCACCGTCTATGTCCAGGCCAGCGAGAGGAAGGTCTGAGCCTTGACCAGCACCACGTTCAACGCGGCGACGCTGCCCGCCAACGACAACGTCAACCCGTACGCCTTCTCGGTGGACCTGAACGGCCAGTGGTTCACCCAGAAGGGCAAGATGATCGCCTACTACGGGCAGATCCGGTTCCAGGCGCTGTCGGCCGGCCCGCTCGACATGCTCGTCGCCGAGAGCTTCCACTCACCGCTCTACGCCCATGACTGGATCGTCGCCGAGGGGCAGGGCAAGCTGCTGCTCGCCGACCGGGGCTTCGACATCAACTCCTACGACCTGGACAAGGGCAACCTGACGATCCGGGCCGCCAACCTGCTGGCCTTCGAGCCGGGGCTGGAGCTCAAGCAGTCGATCATCCCGGGCTTCCTCACCCTGATCGGCACCGGCCGGTTCGTGGCCGCTTCCAACGGACCCGTGCACTTCGTCGAGCCGCCCATCCGCGTCGACCCGCAGGCGCTGCTGGGCTGGGCCGACTGCCCGTCGCCCTGCCATCACTACGACCACGGTTATGTGCGCGGTGTGCTCGGCGCGGCCCGGATGATGTTCGGCGTCGGCGGTACCTCGGGCGAGGAGCACCAGTTCGACTTCACCGGCGAGGGCACGGTGCTCATACAGTCCTCAGAGCACGTCACGAGCTCCGACGCGATGCTGCGCGAGCTGGAGGGGCAGATCGGCATGCTCGGCGTTCCGGGGCTGCGGCAGCTGCACGGGACCATCGCCCAGCGGCTCGCCGCCGAGCAGCAGCACTGACCCCCCACTGAGCGGCGACCGGCCGGCGACCGGGCAGCGACACAGCGGCGACCGACACAGCGGCGAACCGACCGGCGACACTGACCTGGCCGAGCGGGCACCGACCTCGCGATCACCGCGCCGGGCGCCGCCGGCGCACCCGTGCGAACACCGCGATCGAGGTGGCGAGCGCGCCCACCACGACGACCGCCCCGGCGGGCAGCAGGACCAGCCCGGCCGGGACACCGAGCAGGCGCACGACCTCGGTCTCGTAGACGGTCTCGCGGTAGGGCGTGTCGGCCGCCGTGTAGCGGTAGTGGAAGTCGTCGGTGATGAGCCGCGGCGGCAGATGCCGGTTGAGCGCCTCCGTCAGGAACACCCGGCCACCGAGGAAGCGCTTGAGTTCGGGTGAGGCCACCTGGGCGGGGTCGATCCAGCCCGCGAAGGCGATCTCGTCCCGCGGGGCCCGCGACGCCACGCGCTCGACCCGGTGCGGCGCCAGGACGTAGAGGTGCACCGACTGCGCCGACGTGGCCCGCTGGGACAGCCGCATCGGGTAGACGAGCTCACGGGTGCGGAAGGAGATCTGCAGCGGGTCCAGCTCTCCCGAGAGGGTCTGGCCGGGGCCGGGATCGAGTTTCACCGCGACGTACTTCCAGCCCATCGCGACATAGGGAGCGAGCGCCTCGTCCAGGCCGGGGCTGAGGCGGTAGCCGTTGTCCTTCAGCCAGCCCGAGAGCGCCGCCGGGTCGTTCGCGGCGAGCGTCGCGACCGTGAAGGGCCCGAGGCGCTTCTCGCCCAGCACGGAGACCCCGCCGCCGGGGCTCGCCGGCGCCCCGGCGCTGTCGGCGCCGCCGAAGCCGAACGACCCGAACCAGGAACGCCGCCGCACCACCCGCGGGTCGGTCAGCTTGTCCAGTTCGCGGAACCATACGCGGTCGCCGAGCCGGACCTGTGCCGGGGACGGGGTCGGGAACAGCCATCCGGCGTGCCGGGTGCGGGACTCGACGGAGAGCCGCATCACGATCTGCTGGGTGCCCGCCTTCTCGTCGAACCGCACGATCGAGGTCTCGTCGGCGACGTCGACTCCGGATCTGCCCGCGGGGCCGACGAACGCGCCGCAGCCGCACGCCCAGGAGGGCTGTACGAGCGCCGCCCCGGTCCAGGCCGACAGCAGTCCGGCGACCGCGGCGAGGCGTCCCAGAATCCGCATTGATCACTCCCGTGCGTGGATGTGGTGCACTCGGCGTCACGTACACTGATCAGATGCTCCCGGACTGACAGGTCTTGAGCGCGTCGCGGTGACATGACCCGGACGCGCTCTGTTGTGCCGTCGGCCTGCCAACCCTATTCCCCTCAAAGCGGAGCGTCACCACTGTGATCATCGCGACCGATGTCGAGTTGCGCGCCGGGTCCCGGCTGCTCATCGAAGGCGCCACCTTCCGCGTCAACCCGGGTGACCGGGTGGGCTTCGTGGGCCGTAACGGGGCCGGCAAGACGACCCTCACCCGGGTGCTCGCGGGCGAGGGGATGCCGGCGGGCGGCGCCGTGAGCCATTCGGGCACGGTCGGGTATCTCCCGCAGGACCCGCGCACCGGCGATCTCGAGGTGCTGGCCCGCGACCGGATCCTGTCCGCGCGGGGGCTCGACGAGGTCATCCGAGACCTTCGGGCGGCCGAGGAGCTCATGGCGACCACAACCGGCCACGAGCGGGACCGAGCGGTGCGGCGCTACGGGCGGCTGGAGGATCGCCTGCACGTGCTCGGCGGTTACGCGGCCGAGGCGGAGGCCGCCTCCATCGCCTCGAGCCTGGGGCTGCCCGACCGGATCCTGACGCAGCCGCTGCGGACGCTGTCCGGTGGGCAGCGACGGCGGGTCGAGCTGTCCAGGATCCTGTTCTCCGGCGCCGACACGCTGCTGCTCGACGAGCCGACCAACCACCTCGACGCCGACTCGATCACATGGCTGCGCGACTTCCTGCGCTCTCATCAGGGCGGGCTGGTGGTCATCAGCCACGATGTCGGGCTGCTCGACACCGTCGTGAACAGGGTGTTCCATCTCGACGCCAACCGCTGCGTCATCGACATCTACAACGTCGGCTGGAAGACCTACCTGGAACAGCGCGAGACGGACGAACGGCGGCGCAAGCGCGAACGTGCGAATGCCCAGCGGCAGGCGGCCACTCTGCAAACGCAGGCGGATCGCATGCGGGCCAAGGCCACCAAGGCCAAGGCGGCACAGCAAATGGAGCGCCGGGCCCAGCGCCTGCTTTCCGGCGTCGAAGACGAACGCCGCGCGGACAAAGTTGCCAAAATCCGCTTTCCGGATCCGGCCGCATGTGGCCGAACTCCGCTCACCGCTGAGGGTTTGTCGAAATCGTACGGATCTTTGGAGATTTTCACCGACGTCGATCTCGCGGTGGACCGGGGCAGCCGGGTGGTGATCCTCGGTCTCAACGGCGCCGGAAAGACCACGCTGCTCAGGCTTCTCGCGGGAATCGACGACCCCGACATGGGCAAGGTGATCGCGGGGCACGGCCTGCGTCTCGGGTACTACGCCCAGGAGCACGAGACCCTCGATCTGTCCCGGTCTGTCCTGGAGAACATGCGGTCGGCCGCCCCTGACCTGCCCGAAGTCGAGGTACGCAAGATCCTCGGGTCTTTCCTGTTCACCGGCGACGACGTGGAGAAGCCCGCTGGAGTGCTGTCCGGCGGGGAGAAGACCCGCCTGGCACTGGCCACGCTGGTGGTGTCGAGCGCCAACGTGCTGCTGCTCGACGAGCCCACCAACAACCTCGATCCGGCAAGCCGTGAAGAGATCCTCTCCGCCCTCCGGACCTTCGCCGGAGCGATCGTTTTGGTGACCCACGATGAAGGCGCAGTCGCGGCGCTGCAACCGGAAAGAGTGATTTTGCTACCAGATGGTGTTGAGGACATCTGGAGTGACGATTTTGGTGATCTGGTGGCACTCGCCTGACCTGCGCGGGATCTCCTTCGATCTTTTCTGGCGTAGTGGGTAGCCGATCCGGCCGGAATGACTGATCATGGCGGGGGATAACGCAGCGGTCACCACATCACTACGGGAGGTACTCGTGGCCGAGACCCTTAAGAAGGGCACCCGCGTGACCGGTGCCGAGCGCGACAAGCTGGCGGCGGAACTCAAAAAGAGGTACGACTCCGGCGAGAGCATTCGCGCTCTGGCTGCCGCCACCGGCCGCTCGTACGGATTCATTCACCGCATCCTCACGGAGTCCGGCGTGAATCTGCGTGGGCGCGGTGGAGCTACACGCGGTAAGAAGTCCTGACACTCACCCCCGCACGAACGCACAACACCCGATCCGCCACCGTGGCCGGCCCGTACGGCCGCGGTGGCGGGGAGGTCGGGCCGGTCGGGCCGGTCCGGAGTCGCCGTCACCGTGCCCGGTAGGGTCGGGCGCGGCGGTGGGCGGGTGCCCGCCGCCGTGGCGAGACCGCGTCGGGGGCTCGCCACGGCGTTGTGGAAGGAGCCCCACCCATGGCGGACCCGACAGCTAGCCGGCCGGAGGCCGGCGAACTCGCCGACGCCGGCCTGCGGCTGGACGTCGACGGTCCGGTCGCGACGGTCACGCTGAACCGTCCCGAACGGCGCAACGCCATGACGTTCGCGATGTGGCGCGGGCTGGCCCGGATCGGGGAGTCGCTGCCCGAGCCGGTGCGCGTGGTCGTCGTGCGGGGCGCCGGGCCGTCCTTCTCAGCCGGCATCGACCTGAGCATGTTCGAGCGCGGCGGAGCGGAGGGCGGGGACTCGTTCGCCGGCGCGGCGGGCGACGACCCCGCGGACGCCGAGCGGCGCATCGCCGAGCTGCAGGCCGGCTACACCTGGCTGCGGCGTCCTGAGATCGTGTCGATCGCGGCCGTGCAAGGTCACGCCATCGGCGGTGGCTTCCAGCTCGCGCTCGCGTGCGACCTGCGCGTGATAGCCGACGACGCCAGGTTCTGCATGAAGGAGGCCGCGCTCGGGCTGGTCCCCGACCTGACCGGTACCAAGCCGCTCGTCGACATCGTCGGGCTCCCGCGCGCCATCGAGCTGTGCCTGACCGCGCGCACCGTTCACGCCGACGAGGCCGCGCGCCTGGGGCTCGCCGAGCTCGTGGTCCCCGCGGCCGAGCTGGACGGCGCCGTGCGCGATCTCGCGGCGGCGCTGCTCGCCGTCCACCCCGGAGCCGCGGTCGCCACCAAGCGGCTGCTGCGGCAGGCTCCGCACAACACCCTGGAACAGCAGGCGGCGGCCGAGCGGCGTGAGCAGGTCGGCCGGCTCAAGGAGCTCTTCGGCTCCGGCGGAGCCGCCTGAATCGCGGAACCTGAATCGCGGAACCTGAACCGCGGAACCCGACCCCGAACCTCGGAACCTGAACCCGAACCGCGGTGAGCGCCGACTCCGGAATATTTCGGCCGCTTACATGATTACAGGTTGTTGACATCTTCTGATCGACACCTGGAGGCCGTTGTGGCGATGCCCGGAATGCCGGGGAATGGCTTTTCGGTGATGGCGTCGTTCCGCCGCGACAGTTCGGTCACGCGGCAGAAGCTGAAGCCCGGCACGGTCAAGCGGATCATCGGCTATGCCCGGCCGTACCGCCGTGAGCTGACCCTGTTCCTGATGCTCAACGCCATCGCCGCCGCCACGGTCGTCACCGGCCCGCTGCTGTTCAAGGCGATCATCGACCGGGGCATCGTCCCCGGTGACGTGAGCGTCGTCACCTGGCTGGCGGCCGGGGTCGCCGCGCTCGCGCTGCTCGAGGCGGTGCTCTCACTGGCCCAGCGGTGGTTCTCGGCCCGCATCGGAGAGGGCCTCATCTTCGATCTGCGCACCCAGGTCTTCGACCACGTGCAGCGGATGCCGGTGGCGTTCTTCATGCGGGCGCAGACCGGATCGCTGGTCAGCCGGCTCAACACCGACGTCATCGGCGCGCAGCGGGCGCTCACGACCACGCTGTCCTCGGTCGTCTCCAACGTGATCAGCCTGGTGCTGGTGACGGTCGCGATGCTGTGGCTGTCCTGGCAGGTCACGCTCATCGCCCTCGTACTGCTGCCGATCTTCATCATCCCGGCCAAGCTGGTGGGCCGCCGGCTCCAGCAGGTCACGCGGGAACAGATGCAGCTGGACGCCGAGATGAGCTCGCTCATGACCGAGCGCTTCAACGTGGCCGGCGCGATGCTGGCCAAGCTGTACGGCCGGCCGGAGGACGAGTCTGCGATGTTCTCCCGCCGTGCCGCGCGGGTGCGCGACATCGGGATCGTCGCCTCGATGTACGGACGGGTCTTCTTCACCGCGCTCACCCTGGTCGCGGCACTCGCCACCGCGATGGTCTACGGCGTCGGCGGCGCGCTCGTCGTCAACGGGCACTTCCAGCTCGGCACGCTGGTCGCGCTCGCCGCCCTGCTCAGCCGGCTGTACGGCCCGCTGACCGCGCTGTCTAACGTGCAGGTCGACGTGATGACGGCACTGGTCAGCTTCGACCGCGTCTTCGAGGTCCTCGACCTCGAGCCGATGGTCGACGAGAAGCCGGGCGCGCGGCCGCTGCCGGCCCCGGCGGACGGGACGGCGCCGAGGATCGAGTTCGACCACGTGACGTTCCGCTATCCGGCGGCCGACGAGGTGTCGCTCGCGTCGCTCGAGTCGATCGCTCGCACGGACACCGCCCCCGGGCACGAGGTGTTGCACGGGGTCTCGTTCACCGCCGAGCCGGGGCGGATGGTCGCGCTCGTCGGGCCGTCCGGAGCCGGCAAGAGCACGATCACGCATCTCGTCTCGCGGCTCTACGACGTGACCGGCGGCACTGTGCGCATCGCCGGCCAGGACGTCCGCGAGACCGGGTTGTCGTCCCTGCGGACGGCCATCGGCGTCGTGACGCAGGACGCGCACCTCTTCCACGACTCGATCCGCGACAACCTGCGCTACGCCCGCCCGGAGGCCACGGACGACCAGATCTTCGAGGCACTCCGATCCGCGCAGATCTCCGAGCTCGTCGAGGCGATGCCCGACGGGCTCGACACGATCGTCGGAGACCGCGGTTACCGGCTGTCCGGAGGGGAGAAGCAGCGGCTCGCCATCGCGCGGTTGCTGCTCAAGGAACCGTCGATCGTCGTCCTCGACGAGGCCACCGCCCATCTGGACTCCGAATCCGAGGCGGCCGTGCAGCGCGCACTGCGCACCGCGCTCGACGGTCGTACGTCGCTGGTCATCGCGCACCGGCTCTCCACCATCCGGGAGGCCGACCTGATCCTGGTGGTGGACGACGGCCGGGTCGTGGAGCGCGGCACACATGAGGAGCTCCTCGTCGAGGGCGGCCTGTACGCCGAGCTCTACCGGACGCAGTTCGCCAGGCAGGGGAGCGACGGGGAAGAGATCGCCGAGGACTTCTCCAAGGCCCTCGGCTGATCGCCGAGCGCGCTCCGGGGACAACCCGTCACGCCGGGTGAGGCATGATCCGCGAATGTGGGTAGGAACGCATCACCGGGGGTGATGGGTGTGTCCGTTCGAGGTGTTCTCATACGTTTCTGGTTGCGGGTGTGCTCGCTGACGCTGCTGATCGCGGCCGCCGTCGTACTGCCCGCCGCCTGTGGCCGGCAGTCGACGTCCACGGTGCCCGTGAGCGAGGTCGCGGTGCGCGTCACGGCGCCGGCGTCCCAGATCTTCGCGCTGGTCCGGCCGGGCGCGACGCCCGGCGAGGTCCTCGTCGCGCGCGCCACCGAGCGCCAGCCGGGCGGGCCCGAGACCCTCGTCCCCGTCAAGATCCAGCCCTACAAACCCGTGCGCCTCGCCCCGGGCGTCATGATCAGGATCACCGCGCCGTACTACGAGGGCGATCTGAGCGACTGGATCAGCGGTGCGCTCGTGTCGCCGGAGCAGTTCGCGTCGATGGTGCGCCGCGCCGAGGCGAGGTACGGCCCGCTGCCCAACCGGGCCCGCATGTTCCACGTGACCCTGGACGCGCAGGGCCGGCTGATCCGGATGCAGCACATCTTCAGTCCCTGATCCGCCGGGCCGATCCCGCCCCCGCCCCGCGCCGGTCCCGGGGTCACCATCCGGACCGCTCCCCTTCATCCGGCGTCTCATCCATGGTCGGTCTCCCCCCGTTCAAGGTCGTGAAGTTGGCAGAAGTGGCCATCGCGGAGAGGTGAGCATGGTGCGTCGGGCCGTCAAGCGCGGAGTGGCGCGCTACAGCGTTCTCATCGTCGGGCTCGGTGCGGCCGGGGTGGCCATCGGCTGGCTCTGCCACGATCTGCCCGCGCCCGTGCTCCGGCGGGCCCGTTCCGTCTCGCTGGACGTTCGCCGCCTGCGGGGTCGGGTCCGGCCGAGCTCCTGGTCGATCCAGGAGACGGGACCCCGTCAGAGGTCGTAGCCGAGACGGCCCAGCTCGCGGCCGGCGATCCGCACGACCTGGGTCACCTGCTTCGGCGTGAGGCGATCGCGCCATCCGCCCACGGGCGCGGGCCCGCGGCGGTCGCCGGTGCGCGCCAGCCCGGACAGGACGCTCTTGGAGATCGGGCTGCCGAGATAGGCGGACAGATCACCGGCGATCTTGCGGGGCCGGTCGACCAGGTCCTCGTAGCGCACGGTGAGGAGCTGGTCGTCCGGCGTCTGCGCGCGCAGCCTGGCGCTCAGCCGCACCGAGCCGCGCCAGCGGAGCGCGCACTTCACGGCCGGGCCGGCCTTGGGCCAGCGCGCCCGCTCGACCTCGTCCTCGACCCCGAAGAAAGGGTTGGGGAACACCTCGTCGAGGTTGGCGAACCCCGGCTGGAACCAGGTGAGGCAGCTCTCGTCTTCGAGCATGTCCGCCACCACGTCGCGGCCGTCTCTGATCACCTGCAGCAACTGGGCGTCGGGGAAGGCGTCGAGCAGCACGTCGGCGCTGTAGATCAGTTCGGGGGCGGCGTCGGCGAAGCGGTCGACCCCGCGCGGCGTCACGCATGGAGCGGCTTCGCCGGCCGCCTCGGTGAAGGCCGCGGCCGCGCCGCCGAGCGCCCGGCACTCGGGCGCGCACTCGGCACAGCCCTGCGGGCTGATCCGCCAGGCCTCGGCATAGGCGTCCCGCAGCACGCGCGCGGCGCCGCGCTCGCTCGCGGACGCGATGGAGGGCCGCCGGGCGAAGGCGTAGGTCACCCGGAGCAGACTCGGCCGGCCCACGGTCAGGTGGAAGCCGGTGGACCGTTTGATCGCCCGCGCGAGCAGATCGGTACCGGAGTGCGGTGAGCCGAGGATGAACACCGGCTGCCTGACCTTGGTGCCGTTGATCACCAGAATGTGCGGTGCTGAGCTCATAGCCGCCACCAGTCTCGCACCCCCATGAGCTCCGCACCCGCGTCCGCCGCGTTCATCTACTGGATCGTACGGCCCTCGGGTCGGCCGCAGGAACGCTGACGGCCGTACCCGAGGCGTGTTTCCAGACCGGGCTCCGGCGCCGCTCAGCGGGCTCCTGAGCCGTTCTCGCGGTCGATGTGATCGATCACCGTGGCGCGCAGACGCCGCCGGTCACGGAGCCGATGCGGGCCGTGGCCGATCGCCCCGCCGGGCTCCGCCCGATGGCGGCCGCGGGGAGGCCGGGCGGCGAGGGGCCGCGGCGGCGGGCCGCCCGGTGACGACGGGACCCCGGCTGGTGATCAGCGAAGCGCGGCGACCCTCTACGATGGGGATCACCGGAGCCGGGAACCCCTCGGCGCCGTGGTCGGAGGGCGGGGTCTTCCGTACAGAGGCTTCTCCTGAGAGGCTCTATCCGTCGCGGAGCAAGGAGGAGTCGATGAGCGGCGGCGCTCGGGATGGCGCTGGGGAGGAATCCGGATGTCCCCGGGTGCGTCCGCGGCGGCTGCGGCCAGGTGACCGGGTGGCGATCGTGGCCCCCAGCGGACCGGTCGACCAGTTGCGCCTCGAGGCCGGCTGCGACCGGCTACGCGGGCTCGGTTTCGAGGTCGCCGTCGGCAAGCGCTCCCTCGACCGCGTGACCCTTGCCGGCTCGGCCGACGGCCCGCCCGCATGGCAACGGCTGGCGGGATCGGACGCGGACCGGGCCGCCGACCTGTGCGACGCGTGGTGCGACCCCGACGTGCGCGCGGTGCTGTGCGCCCGCGGCGGCTACGGCGCGACCCGGATCCTCGGGCGGCTCGACTGGACGGCGCTCGCCGCCGCCGATCCGAAGATCCTGCACGGCTCCAGCGACATCACCGCCCTGCACGTGGCCTTCGGCCGGCGGCTCGGCATCACGACCTCGTTCGGCCCCATGGTGGCCGGCCTGGTCGCCGGGGGAGAGACGCGTTCGATGGTCCATCTGAAAGCCGCGCTGTCGGGAGGCGGCGCACCCGTGCGCGGCACGCACGCGATCGCCCGGGGGCGGGCGCGGGGCGTCCTCACCGGTGGAAATCTGTCCCTGCTCACTGCGCTGCTCGGCACGCCGCACGCGCCGCCCCCCGCGGCCGGGGCCATCGCGTTCCTCGAGGACGTGGCCGAGGCGCCGTACCGTGTCGACCGGATGCTCACCCAGCTGCTGCAGGCGGGATGGTTCGACGACGTCGCCGGGATCGCGCTCGGCACCTGGACCGGCTGCGGCGACCCGGCCGAACTCGACGGCGTCCTCGCGTCCCGGCTCGGCCGGATCGGCGTACCGGTGCTCGCGGGGCTCCCCGTCGGGCACGGTCCCACTCAGCTGACCGTCGAGCTCGGCGGCATGGTCGACCTCGACGCCGACGGCGGCGTCCTCACCCCCGGCGGTGACCGATGATCCGCCGCGAGTACGACGACACCGCGCTCGACTCCTTCGTGGTGCTCGTGGCCGAGAACCTCGGGTACAACTGCCGCCGGGTGCCCGGCGACGTCATGCTGCTCGAGGGCGCCAACCGGCTGCATGTCAGCATGCGCAACCTGCGTCAGCTCGCGCGGCTGGTGCCCCGTGACGACTGGCCCGCGCTGGTGGCCGATCACGTCTCCACGATCGTGACCGCCATCGAGGAGCCGCTGGACCTCAGCGACTTCGAGCTGGCCCAGCATCTGCTGCGGACCCGGATCTATCCGGCCGAGGCCGACAACGGCATCCTGGCCGCCAGGGCGTTCGCCCCGGGGCTCATCGAGGCCGTGGTGGTCGACACCCCGACCACGGTGCGCACGGTGACCATCGACGAGATGGACGGCTGGCCGGTGTCGGGCGATGCGCTGTTCATGCTCGGCCGGTCCAACGTCCGGGCGGACGGATCGCTGCAGGTCGAGGAGCAGGAGCTCGGCGCCGCACGGGTGACGGTCCTGCAGGGCTGGACCTTCTATGCCGCGACGCACCTGGCCTGGCTGGAGGAGTACGTCGACATCGGCCCGTACGGCGCGCTCGTGGTCGCGCCGAACCGGAGCCTGATCGTCGCCCATCCGATCCATGTGGGCGCCGGCCGTGGCTACGGCTCGGTGGTGACCGCCGCGACCGAGCTGCAGGCTCAGGCATACCAGGCCTACGAGGAGGGGCCGGGGTCGCTCAGCCCGCACCTGTTCTGGCGGCGAGCGGGCACGCTCACACTCCTGGAGACCCGCTATGACGGCGAGTCGCTGGTCCTTCCCGCGGAGTTCCTCTCCGTGCTGTCCACGCTGACCGCCGAACCCTGATCCGTAGCCGGTGCGCCTCGGCCGGGCGCCGGTCCGCGCCGTGCCGGGAGCCTTCCTGGTGGTGGACCTCCCCACCGCACGGATGGCAAAGCCTTGACCGTCCCCCTTCCGCGGAGCGTCCGGGCGTGCGAGCTTTGCGAGAGGAAGCCAGTGCCTAGGCCCCCTGGAGCGTGGTCCATGCGAATACGCGACATTCTGCGGAACAAGGGAACCGCGGTGGCGACCGTCCGGCCGGACGCCACGGTGCGGGAACTGCTGGCAATGCTCGCCGAGCACAATATCGGCGCGGTCGTGGTCTCGACGGACGGCCGGACAATCATCGGGATCGTCTCCGAGCGCGATGTCGTGCGGCGCATGTCGGTGCGGGGCGCGGCCCTGCTGGACGTGCCGGTCTCAGAGATCATGACCGGCGACGTCCGCACCTGCGGGCCCGACGACAAGGTCGACGGGCTGCGTGCCATCATGACCGAGCACCGCATCCGGCACCTGCCCGTGGTCGAGGACGGCGTGCTGAGCGGCATCGTCAGCATCGGCGACGTGGTCAAGAGCGCCATCGAGGAGCTCGAGACCGAGCGCCAGCATCTGGTCGGTTACATCCAGACCGCTCAGACGTAGGCCGGCAGCGGGCGCGGCGGCGGCGCGGCCTCGACCGCGCGGTAGGCCACCGCGAGCCGCTCGACGGCTTCGCGTAGCACGGCCGGCGGCAGGACGTACGGTAGCCGCACGTAGTCCTCGAGCACGCCGTCGACGCCGAAGGCCGGGCCGGGAACGATGCGCACGCCCTGCCGCGCCGCCGCCTCGGCGAGTGACGTGGCGATCGGCGCGGGAAGCCGTACCCACAGCGACATCCCGCCCGCCGGGAGGGTGAACTCCCAGTCGGGCATGAGCTCGGCCAGCGCGCCCGCGAGGGCGTCCCTGCGCTCACCGAGGTCGCGGGCTCGTTCGGCGCGCACCTCGTCGGCGTGCAGGAGCAGCTCCCGGACGATCAGCTGGTCGAGCACCGGGCTCGCGATGTCGACCGAGGCCCGGGCCAGTACGAGCTTGCGCGCCAGAGGCACGGTCGTCCTGACCCACCCGATGCGCAGACCGCCCCACATCAGCTTGGCCGCCGAGCCGATGCTGATCACCCGGCCGCCGCTGTCATAGGCGGCGAGCGGCAGGATGCCCTGAGTGTGCGGACGGCCGTCGAGAGCGACTTCGCTGAAGGTCTCGTCGGTGACGAGGAAGGTGTCGGCCCGCCGGGCGGCGGCGACCAGGGCCGTGCGCTCGGCGTCGCCCATGAGCCGGCCGGTCGGGTTCTGGAAGTCCGGGATGGTGTAGGCCAGCCGCACGGCGGCCTGGCGGAGACTGCTGGCGATCAGCTCGACGTCCCAGCCCTCGTTGACGCCGACGGGGACGAGCCGGGCCCCGCGGCGGCGGATCGCGTCGAGCGCATGCGGATAGGTGGGCCGCTCGACGAGCACGGCGTCGCCGGCCTCGACGAGCGTCTGGAGCAGCAGCGCGAGGCCCTGCTGTGCTCCCGAGGTGACCACGATCTGGTCCGGCCGGGTCGGCAGGCCCCGGTCGGCGTAGTACTCGGCGATCGTCTCCCGGAGGGGCATCAGCCCGGCCACCTCGTATCCGGGCCCGGCGACGTAGCGCGGGAGCTCGGCGACCGCCGCGGTGACCGCCGCGCCGAAGACGGCGGGCGCCCCGGGGGCCGCGCACCCGAGGTCGATGGCGTCCGGCTGGGGCCAGGCGTGTGCGGCGCCGAAGGAACCGATGAGCGGCGTACCGGGCGGCGGCAGACCGCCCGCGGGCAGCACGGTCCAGCTCCCGGCGCCCTGCCGGCTCTCCAGGAAGCCCTCCGCGCGCAGGGCGTCGTAGGCCGCGGTGACCGTGGTCCTGCTGACGCCGAGCGCGGTGGCGAGGTCCCGCTCGGCGGGCAGGCGGACCCGCGGGGACAGCCGGCCGTCCAGCACGAGGCCGCGGACCGCTCGGGCGAGCGCGGCGTAGTAGGGACGTTCCGCCGGGACGTCGGTCAGCAGCCGGGCGAGCTGCGCGCCGCTCACGTGCCGTGCGGTCGTGGCCGGGCCGGACGGGCCCGCCGCCCGCTCCGCATACCGACGGGTCATGTGGCCCGCTCCTCTCGTGCTCGGATCACGTGGATCGCGTAGATCGTCCAGATCGCGTCGATTGTCCAGTCCACTTTCGTTGATTGGCTATTTAGTACCACGCCACTGTATGGCTTACTAGTGCCAATTGTGCTCTTTCAGGGAAGTGGATCAAGATAGTGGCCTTGTTGATACGTCGTCTGGTGCAGCTTTACGTGGGACTGGCCCTGTACGGGCTGGGCATCGCGCTTCAGGTGGCCTCGACCCTCGGCAACGACCCGTGGGACGTCCTCCACCAAGGGCTGTCGCTGCGCCTGGGCCTGTCGATAGGCGCCTGGATCAACATCGTGGGCCTGCTGGTGCTGCTGCTCTGGATCCCGCTCCGGCAGCGGCCGGGGATCGGCACCGTGAGCAACGCGCTTCTCGTGGGCGTGTTCGCCGATCTCTTCCTGCACGTGCTGCCGCGTCCGGACGGCCTCGCGCCACGGTGGGCCTATCTCGTCGCGGCCGTTCTCATCGGCGGATTCGCCACCGGCTGCTACATCGGTGCCGGCTTGGGACCTGGGCCGCGTGACGGCCTCATGACCGGTCTCGCCCGGCGCGGGCATTCCATCCGCAAGGTGCGCACCGGCATCGAGCTGACCGTGCTCGCGGCAGGCTGGCTGCTGGGCGGCACCGTGGGCCTCGGTACCCTTGTGTACGCGGTGGCCATCGGTCCTCTCGCGCACGTGTTCGTCCCGGCGTTGGCGATCAAGCCCCGGCCGGCGGCCGGGGAGCGGCCCGAGGGCCCGCGGGCGGAGCCGTCCTCGCATGATCCGGCACCGCATGATCTGGCACCGCATGATCTGGCACCGCATGATCCGGTGCTCATTACCGAACGTTGACCGGTTCATTACACACTGTTGAATAGCTGCCGGATATGGTCAACCGTACTTTAGGGTTCCGGGCCATCCGGAACCGGTCGGCGAGTGCGGACGATCCGGCGAGTCCGGTGGGATCCAGGCGCTCGCGCCCCCTTGCCCGCTTGTGAGAGGACTCGTCCGTGACCACGAGCTCCGTCGCCGGGCGGCCGCCGGACCGCACGTTCTTCGGCCACCCGCGCGCGCTCGCCACGCTCTTCATGACGGAGATGTGGGAGCGGTTCAGCTACTACGGCATGCGTGCGATCCTCGTGCTCTTCCTGTCCGCCTCGGTCCTGGAGGGCGGCCTCGGGCTGAACGGGGGGACGGCGAAGGCCCTCGTCGGCGTCTACATGGCGTCGGTCTATCTCGTCGCGCTCCCGGGCGGGTGGATCTCCGACCGCATCCTCGGCACCCGCCGGTGCGTCCTGCTCGGCGGGGTCATCATCATGCTGGGGCACATCTCGCTGGCCGTCCCGGCCGGTGCCGGCTTCGCCTTCGCCGGCCTCGCCCTGATCGTCGTGGGCACCGGCCTGCTCAAGCCCAACGTCACCGCGATCGTCGGGCATCTCTACAAGGGCGACGAGGACGCGCGCCGTGACGCCGGGTTCTCGCTGTTCTACATGGGCGTCAACATCGGCGCGCTGCTCGGCCCGGCGATCGCCGGCACGCTCGGCCAGAAGGTCGGCTGGCATGTGGGCTTCGGCGCCGCGGCCGTGGGCATGGCGTTCGGCCTGGCACAGTACGCGTTCGGCCGGCGGCCGCCCGGCGACGATGCGCCGCCGCACCGGCTGACCCCCGAGGAGCGCCGGCGCTTCACACGGTACGCCGTGCGGGGCGTCGCGGTGGTGGTGGTCGTGGTCGCCCTCGCCGCCGTCACCGGGGCGTTCACGCTCGACGGCGTGACCTGGGCGCTCACCGTCATCACTATCCTCGTCGCGGCCGGATACTTCGCGTTCATGTTCTACGGGAGCCACGGGATCACTCCAGAGGAGCGGGTCCGGCTCAAGGCCTACGCCTGGCTGTTCGTCGCCGCCGCGATCTTCCAGATGATCTATGACCAGGCCGCGACGGAGCTGACGGCGTTCGCCCACGACAAGACCGACCTGTCCTTCGGCGGTTGGAACATGCCGTCGAGCTGGCTGCAGTCGGCCAACCCGATCATGGTCCTGCTCCTGGCCCCGGTCCTCGCCGGGCTGTGGATACGGCTCGGCGACCGGGTGAGCACCGCCGTGAAGTTCGCGATCGGCCTGGCGCTCGCCGGCGCGTCCTTCCTGCTCATGGCGGCCGCGGCCACCGCCGCGTCGGACGGCACCCGGGTGTCGGCCCTGTGGCTGCTCGGCACCTACGTCATCCAGACGGTCGGCGAGCTGTCCCTGTACCCGGTCGGCCTGTCGGTGACGGTCAAGCTGGCGCCGGCCGCCTTCGCCGGCCAGATGATGGGCCTGTGGTTCCTGGCGACCGCGGTCGGCGACGCGGTCGGCGGCCAGGTGACCCGGCTCTCCGGCACCGTGCTCTCGCAGCCCCTGTACTTCATGTGCCTCGGCCTGCTCGCGATCGCCGCCGCGATGGTGCTCGCGATGTTCACCAGGCCGCTGCGGCGGCTGATGTCCGAGCGGCCGGAACCGGTGATGGCCGCCTCCGGGTGACCGACCGGCACGGCCGGTGGACGGTCACGTCGTCGGCCGCAGGATCGGCCGCAGCGCGTCCAGCACCGAGGCGTCCTCGATGGTCGAGGGCACCGGGACCTCCCGGCCGTCGGCCAGGCCGCGCATGGTGCCACGCAGGATCTTGCCCGAGCGCGTCTTCGGCAGCGCCGGTACGATCGCGACCTCCTTGAACGACGCGACCGGGCCGACCTGGCGCCGCACCGCGCCGACGAGCTCCGAGCGCAGCTGTGCCGCATCGATCGCGGCGTCGCTCTTGAGCACGACGAACCCTCGCGGCACCTGGCCCTTCAGCTCGTCGCCCACGCCGATGACGGCGCACTCGGCGACCGCGGGGTGAGCGGCGATCACCTCCTCCATCACCCCGGTGGAGAGCCGGTGCCCGGCCACGTTGATCACATCGTCGGTGCGGCCCATGACCCACACGTAGCCGTCCTCGTCGATCCGCCCGCCGTCTCCGGTGAGGTAGTGGCCGGGATACCGGGTCAGGTACGACTGGACGAACCGCTCGTCGTCCTGCCACAGCGTGGGCAGCGTGCCCGGTGGAAGGGGCAGGCGGATCACGATGTCGCCGTCCGCGCCGGGCTCGGCCTCGCGCCCGTCCGGCGCGAGCACCCGTACGTCGTAACCGGGCACCGGCACGCTCGGGGAACCCGGCTTCACCGCCATGGGCTCGAGCCCGCGCGGGTTCGCGACGATCGGCCAGCCCGTCTCGGTCTGCCACCAATGGTCGATGACCGGCCGGTCGAGTGCCCGCGACGCCCACTGGTAGGTGTCGGGATCGAGCCGCTCCCCGGCGAGGAACAGCGTCTCCAGCGCCGAGAGGTCGTAGGCCCCGAGGAGCTCGGCCTGCGGGTCCTCCTTCTTGACGGCCCGGATGGCGGTGGGCGCGGTGAACATCGCCTTGACCCCGTGCTCGGAGGCGACCCGCCAGAAGGCGCCGGCGTCCGGCGTGCCGACCGGCTTGCCCTCGTACAACACGGTCGTGCAGCCGGTGAGCAGCGGCGCGTACACGATGTAGGAGTGCCCGACGACCCAGCCGACATCGGACGCGGCCCAGAAGACGTCGCCGGGCCCGACACCGTAGACGTTCTCCATGGACCAGCGCAGGGCGACCGCGTGGCCGCCGTTGTCGCGGACGACGCCCTTCGGACGGCCGGTGGTGCCGGACGTGTAGAGGATGTACAGCGGATCGGTGGCCGCCACCGGAACGCATTCCGCCGGCGCGGCGCCCGTGACCGCCTCGTCCCAGTCGAGGTCGCGCGGGCGGGTCAGCTCCGCGTGGCCGCCCGGCGCGGGCGCCTCGGGCCGCTGGAGGATCACGCAGTGGTTGACCTGGTGCGCGGACAGCTCCAGCGCCGCGTCGAGCATCGGCTTGTACGGGACGACCCGCGATCCCTCGATGCCGCAGGACGCCGAGACGACGACCTTCGGGCGCGCGTCGTCGATCCGTACCGCCAGCTCCTTCGGCGCGAAGCCGCCGAACACGGTCGAGTGCACGGCACCGAGCCGCGCGCACGCCAGCATGGCGATGACCGCCTGCGGCACCATCGGCAGGTAGAGGACCACCCGGTCGCCGCGGTCGACGCCGAGGGCGCGCAGCGCGCCCGCGAACAGCGCCACCTCGCCGGTGAGCTCGCGGTAGGTGTAGGAGCGCCGCGTGCCGGTCACCGGGCTGTCGTAGATCAACGCGAGCCGGCCGCCGTGACCGTCCTCGACGTGGCGGTCCAGGGCGTTCTCGCAGGTGTTCAGCTCACCGCCGGTGAACCAGCGGTAGAAGGGCGGTGCTCCGTCGTCGAGCACCCGGTCCGGGGGCGTGCGCCAGCGGATGTCACGGGCTGCCACCCCCCAGAACCGGGTGGGATCGCTGATGCTCCGTTCGTACGCGGCCGTGTACGCGCCCATCTGCCCTCCTCGATGGCGACCCCGGAAACAGGTCGCCCTCCTATGGGGCGATCTTTCGGCCGATTCGTCAAGGACCGTCAGGCGGTCGCCCGCGCGTCGCCCGGCCGCGTCAGCGGCCGGTCGCGGTGCCGGACGCCGTGTACCGCGGCGACCACCGCGGCCACCAGGGCGCCGAGGGACACCACGACGAAGCAGACGACGTAGGCGTGCAGCGAGGGGGTCGAGGTGTGGGCGATCGTGCTGCCGGTCAGCACGGCGGCGGTGACCGCCCCGGCGACGCTTCCGCCGGTCGTGCGGACGAGCGAGTTGATGCCGCTCGCGATGCCGCTCTGGTCCATGGGGACGTGCTGTACGGCGAGCGTGCCGAGCGCGGCGTAGGCGATGCCGAAACCGACGCCCTGGATCGCGCCGAAGGCCAGGACATCGAACACGTGCTCGTTGGACACCGCGAGCCACAGGTAACTGATCCCGGCGAACAGTGAGCCGATCGCGAGCGTGAAGGCGGCGCCGATGGCGGCGGCGATCCGGCCGGCGAAGAACGAGCAGGCGAGCATCGTGACAGTACTCGGGAGCGTGTACAGGCCGACGTCGAGAACGGAGCCGCCGAGGCCGTAGCCGACCTCCGGAGGCGTCTGGACGAAGGTCGAGATCAGCGTGAACGCGGCGAACATGGAGAAGCCCAGCAGCATCGAGATGACGTTCGCCGACAGCGACTTCGCGCCGACGAGCAGTTCCAGCCGCACGAGCGGGTACCGCACGTTCAGCTCGATGACCACCCACGCCGCGCACAGGATCGCGGCGGCCGCGAACAGCCCGAGAGTGGCGCCGGACGTCCATCCCCAGCCGTTGCCCTCGCTGATGGCGAGGAGCAGGCAGACCAGCCAGCCGGCGAGCGCCAGCGCGCCGAGCAGGTCGGGGCGCCCGCCCGAGCGTCCGCCGACGTCGCGGGCGGTCTTGCCGACCAGGACCAGCCCGATGGCGGCGAGCGAGGCGGCGATCCAGAACACGGGGTGGTGGCTCTGCGTGCGGTCCGCGATGAGCCCGGTGACGATCATGCCGAGCGTGCCGCCGACGCCCATGGTGGCGCTCACCACTCCGATGGCGGTCGTGACCTTCTCACGGGGGAAGGTGTCGCGGATCATGCCGATGGCGAGCGGGATCATCGCCGACGAGGTGCCCTGAAGGGCGCGGCCGGCGATCAGCACGCTGAGCGAGTCGGCGACGGCGCAGATGATCGATCCGGCGAGCAGCAGTCCCATCGCGGTGAGGATCATCCGCTTCTTGCCGTACATGTCACCGAAGCGCGACAGCAGTGGCGTCGCCACCGCGCCGGCGAGCAGTGAGGCCGTGAACACCCAGGTCACCGAGGTGACCGATACGTCGAAGGAGGCCATGAGGCGGGGCAGGAGCGGGATCACGAGCGTCTGCTGCACCGAGACCACCATCCCGGCCACCGCGAGGGCCAGCAACGTGAGCCTGATGTGGGACGGCCGGATCGACGGCGCCGGTTCCCCCACCTCGTCGGGAACAGTATTGACGGCGCTCTCTGGCATGAAGGGGGCCTCTCGTCGTTCTCTGATGCCGGTGCTGTGCTGCGCTGTGCTGGGCCGATGGTGCGCCTGGGCGAGCATACAAGTTAGTTGTCTTAGGCAATCAACTGGTTATTGGTCCTGATAAATCAGTTGAAACAAAAGAGGTCTGTCTGGCGTCATAGATCACGGTTTGGAGCTCACACCGATGGAGAGGAGCAGGTGATGCCGTACCAGACGCTGGAGGGCGCGCGGGCCCCGATCCGCATGTGGGCCGACCCGGCGACGGTAGAGGCGGGCGCGCTGAACCAGCTGCGCAACGTCTCGGGCCTGCCCTGGGTGCAGGGCCTCGCGGTGATGCCCGACGTGCACTACGGCAAGGGCGCGACGGTCGGCTCTGTGATCGCCATGCGCGACGCCGTGTCGCCCGCCGCGGTCGGCGTCGACATCGGCTGCGGGATGACCGCGGTGAAGTCGAGCCTGACCGTCGAGGACATGCCGGACGACCTCGGCCGCCTGCGCGCCAAGATCGAGAAGGCGGTGCCGGTCGGCCGTGGCTCGCACAAGGACCCCGTCGACCCGTCGGCGGTGCACGGACTCAAGGAGCGCGGCTGGTACGACTTCTGGCAGGGCTTCGAGGAACTGACCCCTGCCGTGCGCGGGCGCCTCGGCCGGGCGCGCTCGCAGATGGGCTCGCTCGGTTCGGGCAACCACTTCCTCGAGGTCTGCGCGGACGTCGACGGCGCGGTGTGGATCGTGCTGCACTCCGGCTCGCGCAACATCGGCAAGGAGCTGGCCGAGCACCACGTCGAGATCGCGCAGCGGCTGCCGCACAACCAGGACCTGCCGGACCGGGACCTCGCCGTCTTCGTCGCCGGGACGCCCAAGATGGCGGCGTACCGCCGCGATCTGTTCTGGGCGCAGGAGTACGCGCGCCGCAACCGCGCGGTCATGCTCGCGCTCGTCCAGAACGTCGTGACGCGCTACTTCACCGGCCGCCGCGTGAAGTGGGACGAGCTGATCTCGTGCCATCACAACTACGTGGCCGAAGAGGTGTACGACGACGTCGAGCTGCTGGTCACCCGCAAGGGCGCGATCCGGGCGGGCGAGGGCGACCTCGGCATCATCCCGGGCTCGATGGCCACCGGTACCTACATCGTCCGGGGGCTCGGCAACACTGACGCCTACAACTCGGCATCGCACGGGGCCGGCCGGCGGATGAGCCGCAACCAGGCCAAGCGCACCTTCACCGTGGACGACCTCGTGGCACAGACGCGGGGCGTCGAGTGCCGCAAGGACGCGGGCGTCATCGACGAGATCCCGGGGGCCTACAAGGACCTCGAGTCGGTGATGGAGGCGCAGTCGGATCTGGTCGAGGTCGTCGCGCACCTGCGCCAGCTGATCTGCGTGAAGGGCTGAACGCCCGCGCCGACCTCCGGTGCTGTGCGTCTTCACTCCTGTGAGGGCACGTGCGGGGCGGCGATGAAGAGACGGCCTCGCTCCCCTCGGGGGGCGGGGCCGCTCGTCGTGTCCGCTGCTCGGCGCCTACAGGTGGATCAGTACGCCGCGGCCGGCGTAGAACCGGTCGAACGTGCCCAGGTCTACGCGCGCGTGCTCCTGGCTTCGGCCGGGCAGGCCGGACGGGTTGTGTACCAGGAGGTGCTGCGGGCCGGTGCCGGTGACGAGTACGAGGTGCCCGCCGCGCTTGGGCGGTGTTCGTTCGGGCCAGCGGATCCACGGGTGCACCGAGATGATCGCGAGGCCTCCGGCGTGGACCGTCTCGGCGATGTCGGCGTGCGGCAATTGCCCGCGAACGGTGGCCTTGATGCCACACCGGTCGGTGATCCAGCTTGCGAACGGTGCGTAGATCAGCCCGTCGACGCGGTCGGGGTGCCGGATGTATCCGCCGGCGAGCGTGCACTCCTCGGCGAGCGGGACGCTCGGCGGCACCGGGTCGCCCCGGTGAGCGAGGATCATCCGCAGGCATGCCATGCCGCAGATCCGCCATGACCAGAACTCGTACTCGGCCGCGGTGGCCGCACCGGAGTCGGCCCAGCGCGGGTCCTGGGACGCCGGAAGGGAGCCCGTCACGATCTGCTCCACGAGATCGGCGGACTCCCACTGGCTGTAGTACGGCACGGCGTGACGGGTGGTCTGCACGAAGGGGCAGGTTATATCAGGGCAGGTAGGCGGGCTTGGTGAACGCGGTGGCGGTCACGAGATCGATCAGTTTCCCGTACTCGATTCCGTCGGCCGCGGCCATCGTGGCGAGGTTCCCCTGCGGTGACAGGCCGGGCAGCGTGTTGATCTCCAGGACGCTGAGCCTGCCGTTCGGGGTAGCGATGAAGTCGACCCGCGACACGCCGTGCGCGCCGACCAGGCGGTGCACGCGCATCGCGAGCTGCTGGGCCCGGAGCAGTTCGTTGGCCGGCAACCGCGCCGGGCAGTGGTAGCGCCGCTGCGCAGGGTCGTGCTTGGCCACGTAGTCGTAGAAGTCCCGGTCGGTCTCGGTCTCCAGCGGCGGCAGCGTCCTCAGCTCGCCGCCGACCTCCAGGAGCCCGACCGTGATGGAGGCCCCGGGCAGGAACTCCTCGGCCATGAACTCGCCGTACAGTTCGACGGGGCGGTCCTCGAGCCAGTGGCACAGGTCCTCGCACGTGCGGATCACCGTCGTCTCCAGGCTGCCGCCGCCGGACGTCGGCTTGAGCACGACGGGCAGTCCGAGCCGCTCAACGATGCGGTCGGCCTCACGAAGGGTCGCGCAGTCGCACACGGCGGTGTACGCCGCAGTGTCGAGCCGCGCCATCTCGACGAGCTTCTTGAAGCGGGGCTTGTACATGGCCGTCGCGCTGGCCAGCACCCCTGACCCGGCGTAAGGGATTCCGATTGTGTCCAGCGCGCCCTGCATCTTGCCATCCTCACCGCCAGGACCATGCAGCGCGATCAACGCGACGTCGATCCGCCCGACCAGTTCCGCGACCGTGACCACAGAGGTGTCGACCAGCTCCACGCTGTAGCCGTGTGACGTGAGTGCGTCCGCTGCTGCGCGACCGGAGATCAGCGACCCCGACC
The DNA here is from genome assembly GCF_014323705.1 of Actinomadura alba. Taxonomy (GTDB): domain Bacteria; phylum Actinomycetota; class Actinomycetes; order Streptosporangiales; family Streptosporangiaceae; genus Actinomadura_C; species Actinomadura_C alba. Next base: position 62,735 of record NZ_JABVEC010000014.1, on the reverse strand, counting down.
GCTCGGGGGAGTCGCCCCCGTGTAGGACGCCGATCCGGCAAGAGCCAAGGTTGTTCATCCGGGATACCTCCCTCAGGGGGTTGTCGAGTTCGGGTCCGGTGTCAGGCAGCTCGTGCCGGCGGTAGGGCGGACGTCCGGCCGCGCGCAGGCACGTCCACGTCTGAAGACCCACGAGATGCCGACGGGTCACCGCCGGTCCCTGGTGCTGGAGGCGATGGACCGCTCGAGTCGCTCTTTGTGGGCCTGAATGTCGAGAAGCCCGGTGGTGATGGCCTCGGGTGGGATGGCGTCGCCGAGGACCTGACCGGGATCGGTGAACATCGGGCGCAGCCTGGTCCACGCAGACGGTGCGGGCAGGTCATCCCACGCGAGGTCGCCCACTGGGTCGATCCGGCAGCGCGCGATCAGCCTCTCGTAGACGTACGCGGTGCGGATGAAGCTCAGGGCGACCCGGTGCACGAGACCACGCGGTCCGGCCGGAATGCGCGCGAGCGCGTCCACGACCTCGTTCAGGGCGACCTCGTAGTCATCGGTCACGCCGCAGGCGCCGACTCCGGCTCCTCCGACGATCGACCAGGAGTAGAGCCGTGGTGGTTCCCAAGGTCGTCGTTGTGCGTACACCGTTACCAGGTCTCCTTGTCGAATCTCGGCTTCTGTTCGTCACGCCGTTTGCTTGTACGACGGGCGCGTATGGCGCTTTCATTGAGCCAAGAGGACAACTCGCTGAACAGTGATTTGACGTGGGCAGTTGAGACGCCCACAACGTCCACAATCTGGAGGTGGCATGCCAAGAGCTCCGCAGCCAGTTGATCCGCACGAGTCTCCGCGGCACTTACTGGGCGCTGCCCTACGGCATTGGCGCTGCGATGTGCGGGGAATGGATCTACGTGAGCTCGCCGCTCAGGCGTTCGTGGACTTCTCACAATTGGCCAAATGGGAGCGCGGCGTCCGGTCGGTCCCTGCCGATGCGATCAGCCGACTCGACGATGCCCTTGAGGCCGGCAGTCACCTGGTCGCCCTATACGCGGCCGTGACGGAGCTGGACGACCTGCGCGCCCGTCAGTTCCGTGGAGAACAGTCGACCGACGGCTCCTATGAGGTGCAGATGGATCAAAGTCGCCGCCGGATCTTGCAGAGCCTCGCTGCTCTCGGGGCGTCTTCAGCCTCGGCTACCGCTCTCGAACAGATCCGGCACGCCTTCGTCTCCGTTCTGCCCGACGACCGCCGGTACGTCATCGCGGACTGGGAGGAGATCACAGCCGACCACGGGCACGCGTTCCTCACGACCCCTGCGGCGGAGCTGCTTTCTGACATCGCCGCGGACGCCGTTGCCCTCCAGCAGGTGATCCGGAATTCCGATGAACGCGCGAGCGGCGAGTTGTACCGGCCGGCGGGGCAACTGGCGGCGCTGATGGCGCTCACACTTGGTTGCCTTCGCGAAAAGCGGGAGGCCAGGCACTGGTGGCAGATCGCCCGGCACGCCGCTGACGCGTCTGAGGACCTCACCCTCAGGGTCTGGGTCCGCGGGTATGAGGCGATGTCCAGTCTGTACGAACGCCGCCCTCTCCAAGTGGTCATCAGCCGCGCGGAGGAAGCGATCTCGATCGCCGGGGACTCGCGGTGCCCGGCGGTCCTGGAGGCGATGGCTGCTCGCGCCCAAGCATTGGCGGCGCTTGGTCAGCCGCGTGAGGCCGAGGCCACCATGCGATCGATGGAGACCGTTTGGGAGAAGCAGCCGAGTGGCTCTCCCCACGATCGATTGTCGGCTCGCATCTGGCCCGAGACCGCGCTACGGCACACCCAGAGCTGGGTGTACGCGCACACCGGCAGCCCGGCTGCGGACGACGCTCAAGAAGCAGCGCTCGCGCTGTACCCGCCGCAGATGTGCCGGCAAGCCGCGCAGATCAACCTGCTCCGCGCTGTCTCCCTCATCCGAGGTGGCCACATCGGTGACGGTGTCGAGCACGCCGGCCGGGTGGTCGAAGCCCTCCCTGCTGGGCACCGGACCATGGGAGTCGAGCAGAACGCACGCGATGTCCTCGCTCTGGTTCCGGAGTCCGAGACCGAGCGGCCGGCAGTGGTGGAGTATCGCGAGCTTCTATCCTTGTCCGCGCCCGGCAGCGCCTAGTTGGAGGTAGCCATGTCGGACATCGCCTTCGCTCGCAGAGATGGTGACGGCGCATTGGCGCAGCTCGACGAACTGACTGAGATTCACCAACAGGTGTACGCGGAAGCGCCCTATAACAACGCGCCCAAGTATGGACGCCACCAATTCATACTGCGCACCACCGAGCAGGCCAAATCACCCGGCTTCACATTGGTCACCGCTCGGGACGGCCGGACGCTCGTCGGCTATGCCTTCGGCTTCACCATGCCTCCGGGCGGCTGGTGGGCGTGTGCGCCCGTCCCCTCTCCCAGCATCTCGAACGCGGCCAAGTTCGCGGTGATCGAGCTGCTCGTACTGGCCCCCTACCGAGGCCATGGGATCGGACGCACCCTCTACGACGAGCTACTCCGCGACCGCGACGAGCCTTACGCCACGCTCGCCGCCGTGCCCGAGGCCTCCGCATACAGCCATTACCTGCGCTGGGGGTGGCAGCCGGCCGGCCGGATCGCCAGCGAACCGCCATACGCAGAGGCCTTGGTCCTTGCCCTGTCGCAATGACATTCCTTCAGGGCACATCGAGGGCACATTGCGGCCGGTCTTCGTCGGGGGCGGCCGGGGGTAAAACCGGTGGTCTTATGAGGGATCATTCCTATACGGTCAGCTCGGAGACGGGGTGTTAGTAAATCTGCGTGAAGGGCTGAACGAAATGACCAAGAGGCAGCGGCCGGCCACGGCGCGGGTCGCTGTCGACGGCATGAAGCTGCACCGCCGCGTGGTGCGGCTCGACGGACGGGACCACACCGTGATCGGGCTGCGGCCGGGCGCCCGGGCCCGGTTCAGCACCAACCGCTTCCACGACACCTGGCACGTGCTGTCCGACCAGCGGGGTGCGCGGTTGCTGGCACGGCTGCTGTGGGGACTGGCCTACCAGGCCAGGCCCGGCACCATGGTGCTGATCGACCGGCCGTTCCTCACGCCCACCCCGTTCGACGCCGACCCCGCCGATCCCATCGCCTTGCTGCCGCCCCTCCGGACGCCCTTCAAGGCGAGCGCGGCGCGGGCGCTCAGGGCGACGCTCCCGCTCACCCGGCCGCCGGACGGCACCGTCCGGTGGCGCACGCACGGCCTCGACAGGGCGCTCGCCGACGTGCGCGCTTGGCGTGAGCGCGAGGAGCCGCTGCGGGTCCTGGATCAGGAGCGGGGAACGGTGACGCGCACCGGCGGCATGGTGGTGCTGCGGCCCGGCTCGCCGGCCGAGCTCCGCTCATGGGCGGTCGCGGTGGGGGTACTGGACATCGGCCGCTACGACATGGACTACCAGTACCTCGGGCGCTGGGACGGCGGCTATCCCGGCGAGGTCCAGATCTTCCGGCACTTCCGGTCGAACGTGGGCGTCGCCCGGCGCGCCCGGGCCGAGGTGCTCGCGCGACCCCGTGACCCCGCCGAGGCGGCTGACCGGGCCGATCCTGAGCTGCTCCGGATGCGGATCTGGGACCGCGGCGGCGACATCGCGGCCGCGGAGCGGCGGGCCCGCAAGCGCCGCGTCGAGGCCGGCCGCTGAGGGCGGCGAACCGCGTTCGGTGTCGGCGGACGCACGACGTCCGGGCCGGACGGTGGTGCGTCCCCCGCCACTGAGTGCGGTTCAGCGGAGGCCGCCCGCCATTGACGCCGTCTGCGCGGTCAGGCGTTCGCGTGCTCGGGCGTGAAATGCTCGCCCAGCACGGCGCGCTGGGTCGCCCGCGCCCGCGCGTGGCGCTCGCGTCCGGCGTCCGTGAGCGTCACGAAGATCGCCCGCCGATCGTCGGGGCACATGCTGCGGACGACGAGTCCCTCGCGCTCCAGCCGGGCCACCGTGCGTGAGAGCGCGCTCTGGCTGAGGTACATGTCGCCGGACAACTCGTTCATCCGCCGCTTCTCGCACGTCGCGTCGACGAGCCGGTCGAGAGCCTCGAACTCGCTCATGCCGATGCCGTGGGCGTCCTGAAGCGCCCGGTCCAAGGCGCAGGACACGGTGCTGTGGCAGGCGAGCAGGGCGCGCCAGCGCCGCACGAGTTGATCTTCGCCCGTCTCGCTCATGCGCGGACCATAGCACCCCTCCACATTTGATGCAAACGCATTTAATGCTTAGACATTTGATGCAGGCGCATGTAACTTGCTTCAGTGACTTTGACTGCAACCCCCGAATCCGTCCACGCCGACCGGAGCTCCCAGGAGCCGCAGGGCTGGTCGGCGCGGCTGTGGGGCATCCTCGCCGTGCTCTCGCTCGTGCTGTTCCTCGATGGGCTCGACGTCTCGATGGTCGGTGTCGCGCTCCCGTCGATCGGCTCCGAACTGGGGCTGACCACCTCGAGCCTCCAGTGGATCGTCAGTGGCTACGTCCTCGGCTACGGCGGACTGCTGCTGCTCGGCGGTCGCACCGCCGACCTGCTCGGCCGCCGCCGGGTCTTCCTGATCGCGCTGGCGGTGTTCGCCGTCGCCTCGCTGCTCGGCGGCCTGGTCGACTCCGGCCCGCTGCTGATCGCCACCCGTTTCATCAAGGGCGTCAGCGCCGCCTTCACCGCCCCCACCGGGCTGTCGATCATCACCACGACCTTCGCCGAGGGAAAGGCGCGGAACAAGGCCCTGTCGATCTACACGGTCTTCGGTGCCAGCGGCTACTCGTCCGGCCTGATCTTCGGCGGGCTGACGACCGGGATCGGCTGGCGGTGGACCTTCCTGATGCCGGTGCCGATCGCGATCCTCGCCCTCGTCGCCGGGTACTTCCTGCTCCCGCGCAACCACCCGGCCGCCGAGGGCGGCCACGACATCCTCGGCGCGCTCACCTCGACCGGCGCGATGCTGCTACTGGTCTACGGCCTCGTGACCGCCCCCGACCGGGGATGGGCCACCCCGGCGACGCTGGGCCTCTTCGTCCTCGCGATCGCCCTGCTCGCCGCGTTCGTCGCGGTCGAACGGCGGGTGGCGCACCCGCTGATCCGGCTGGGCATCCTGCGCAAGGGCACTCTCGTCCGCGCCAACCTCGCGATCGTCGCGCTGTTCGGCTCGTACCTGTCCTTCCAGTTCATCGTCACGCTCTATCTGCAGGACGTGCTGGGCTGGGAGCCGCTGACGATGGCTCTGGCGCTGTTGCCGACGGGACTGCTCGTCGCGTTGAGCGCCCCGTACGCCGGGACGATGATCGACCGCTTCGGCACGCCGCGGTTCATCGTCGCCGGGATGGCCGCGCTGACGGTCGGTTACGTGCTGTTCCTGCCCATCGGCACCGACCCCGTCTACGTCACCGCGATCCTGCCGAGCGTGATCCTGCTCGGCGTCGGCTTCGCCCTCGGCTTCCCATCGATCAACGTGCAGGCCACCGCCGGGGTCGACGACGACGAGCAGGGACTGGCCGCCGGGATCGTGCAGACGGCCGGTCAGGTCGGTGCCGCCATGGTCCTGGCCGTCACCACCGGGATCATCTCCGGTGACGGCCCGGCGGCCGGCGGCTCCCAGGCCGACATGCTGGCCGAGTACCGCCCCGGTCTGATCTTCGTCACGTTCGTGGCACTCGCCGGGCTGGGCATGACGCTCGCGCCGCTGCTGCGCCGCCGGGCCGGAGCCCACCGGGCCGGTGCTCGCCCCGCCGGTGCTCGCCCGGCCGGGCCGGTGCGGGCCGCCGCCGCGGACGAGGTGAAGGGCGAGGCGGGCTGACCGGGGGCGGTCCTCCGGTACTCCGGCGCGGGAGGGCACGGCCGTTCGCCGTGCCCTCCCGGCCGCCCTCGGGCACCCGCGAACTCCCGGCGCGTGAGCCGCGTCCGCGGCACCCGGATCCGGCACACTGGCGGAACCAGCGGAACGGCCGGAGGGGGAGCGTTCTGGTGACGCGGGCGGTCGATGACCCGGGCGCGGCGCGGCGACGCAGGGTGACGGTCGAGGGCGTCGTGCAGGGTGTCGGGTTCCGGCCGTTCGTGCACCGGCTCGCCACCGAGCTCGGCGTGGCCGGGTTCGTCGGCAACGACTCCGGGTCGGTCTTCATCGAGGTCCAGGGCCCGGCGGCGACCGTCGAGGCGTTCTTGCGCCGGCTGCGGACCGACGCGCCCCCGCTCGCGGGCATCACCGGCGTACGGGCCGACCCGATCGCCCCGGCCGACGGCGCCGACGGCTTCCGGATCGTGCCCAGCCACGCGTCCTCGGGCGCCCGCACCCTGGTGCCGCCGGACGTGGCGGTGTGCGACGACTGTGTGCGCGAGCTCTTCGACCCGGGCGACCGCCGCCACCGCCATCCGTTCATCACCTGCACGAACTGCGGGCCCAGGTTCTCCATCATCCGGTCGCTGCCCTACGACCGGCCGGCCACGACGATGGCCGCCTTCCCGATGTGCGGGCCCTGTGCGGCCGAGTACGCCGACCCGGCCGACCGGCGGTTCCACGCCCAGCCGCTGTGCTGCCCCGGCTGCGGCCCGCGGCTGTCGTTCACCCGTGGCCGGGCGGTCGTGACCGGCTCCGACGAGGTGCTGGCCGCGGCCCAGGGGGCGCTGTCGGAGGAACTCGTCGTCGCGGTCAAGGGCATCGGCGGCCACCACCTCGCCTGCCGTGCCGACAGCGCCGCGGGGGTGCGGCGGCTGCGGGAGCGCAAGGCCCGTGGCGGCAAGGCTTTCGCGGTGATGGCACGAGACCTGGCGGCGGCGCGGCGGCTCGCTTGGATCGACGATGCCGAGGCCGCGGTGCTGCTCGGCCCGGCCCGGCCCATCGTGCTGCTGAGCCGCCGGCCGGACGCGCCCGTCGCCGGGGGAGTGGCACCGGGCAACCCGTTGATCGGAGTGATGCTGCCCTACTCCCCGTTGCACCACCTGCTGTTCGCCCCGGTGCCCGGCACCGAGACGGAACCGCCCGAGGTCCTCGTGCTGACGAGCGCGAACCTGGCCGAGGAACCGATCTGCTTCGACGACGAGGACGCGCGGGCGCGGCTGCCCTCGCTGGCCGACGCGGTGCTGACGCACGACCGGCCGATCCACGTGCCGTGCGACGACTCGGTCGTGCGAGTGGTCGAGGGCCGCGAGCTGCCCATCCGGCGGTCGCGCGGATACGCGCCCCTGCCGGTCCGGCTCGGAGTCCCGGCCGAGCCGATCCTGGCGGTCGGTGGCGAGCTGAAGAACACCTTCTGCGTCACCGAGGGACACCACGCGTTCTGCTCGGCGCACATCGGCGACATGGGCAACCTCGAGACGCTCGTCGCGTTCGAGCGGTCGGCCGCACAGCTGACGGAGCTGTGCGGCGCCCGCCCGGTCCGGCTCGCTGCCGACGCCCATCCCGGATACCTCACCCGCGCCTGGGCGGAGCGGCACGTGGGCGACCGGCCGTTGCACCTCGTGCAGCACCATCACGCGCACGTCGCCTCGCTGCTCGCCGAACACGGCCGGCTCGGCGAGCCCGTCATCGGCGTCGCCTTCGACGGCACCGGCCACGGCGCCGACGGGGCCGTCTGGGGCGGCGAAATACTGCTGCTCGGCCCGGACAGTCACCGATTCACCAGGGCCGGCCACCTGCGCGCGGTTCCGCTACCGGGCGGAGACGCGGCCGTGCGCAACCCCTGCCGCATGGCACTGTCCCACCTCGGGGCGGCGGGGATCCCCTGGGACGACGACCTGCCCCCCGTCGCCGCGTGCACGGCGGCCGAGATCCGGGTGCTGCGCTCACAGCTCGCGAGCGGTCTCGGCTGTGCCGACTGCACGAGCATGGGCAGGCTGTTCGACGCGGTCTCGTCGCTGCTCGGGGTCCGCCACCGGATCGGGTACGAGGGTCAGGCGGCGATCGAGCTCGAGGCGCTGGCGGGCGCGGCTGCTGAGCCGCCTCCGTCCCTGCCGCTCACGGTCGGCCCCGACGGGGTGCTCGATCCGGGGCCCCTGCTGCGCGCCCTCGTGGCGGGGCTGCGCGCGGGCGTGCCGGTCGCCGCGCTCGGCGCCGGGTTCCACGAGGCGGTGGCCCGCGCGGTCGCCGAGGTCGTGACGGACGTCGGCCGGCGGAGCGGCGTGCGGCTGGCCGGGCTCTCGGGCGGCGTCTTCCAGAACGTCCTCCTGCTGAGAGCGTGCCGGGAGCGGCTCCGCGCCGCGGGGTTCGAGGTGCTGACCCATCGGATCGTGCCGCCCAACGACGGGGGACTGGCCCTGGGGCAGGCGGCCGTGGCCGCCCTCCAGGCGAATGATCCGGATCACGGCAAGAATGATCACATTTTCTGAGCAAAGATAAATGAATGACCAAAAGAACGATCAATGTGCCTCGGATGCGGTCATTATGGGTACGTCGGTGAGTGATCTGCCACTAATCTTGATCAGGGAAGTGATCGATAATGCCGTCTGCGCCCGGTCAGATGGCTCGGCTTTTCGAAAAGAGAGAGGCGCCTGGGCGAGGGCTGGCCAATGCCGCCGGTGAGATCGCCGCCACCTGTCATTCCATGGCGATCCGCTTCCATCGAGGTGGTCGGCTGTTCACCTTCGGAAATGGCGGCGCGGCCACCGATGCCCAGCATATGGCCGTGGAATTCGTGCATCCGGTCATCATGGGAAAGCAGGCGCTGCCGGCGTTATCCCTGACCGGTGACATCGCCACTCTCACCGGCGTCGGCGCGGCCTCCGGGTTCGGCGACGTCTTCGCCCACCAGCTCCGGTATCTCGCGCAGGCCGGTGACATCGCGCTCGGGGTCTCCCCGGACGGCCGGTGCGACAACGTGCTCCGCGGGTTCGAGGCGGCCAGGCACCGCGGCCTCCTGACGGTGGCGCTGCTCGGCGGCGACGGCGGCGCCATCGCGCCCAGCCCGGCGGTCGACCACGCCCTCGTGGTGCGTTCCGATGATCAGCGGGTCGTCAAGGAGGTGCACGTCACCATGTACCACGTGCTCTGGGAGCTGGTGCACGTGTTCTTCGAGCGGCCGAGCGTGCTCGTCCCGGGCGCGGGCTTGTGAAGGGCGCGGGCTTGTGAAGGGCGCGGGCTTGTGAAGGGCGCGGGTTTGTGAAGGGCGCGATCACATGAACCACTGCGAGGGCGACCACTGCGTCACCTGCTCCGACGAGGCCGTCCGGGTGACCGTCGTACGGCTGCTCGGCGACGACCTCGCGGAGACCGACGTCGGCGGCGGCCGCACCGAGGAGGTCAGCGTCGCGCTGGTCGACGTCTCCGTCGGCGACGTCATCCTCGTCCACGCGAAAGAGGCGATAGGGGTCGTCTCGTGACGGAGATGCGCGACCTCTACCCCTTCCTCTACTCCGGTGACCCGGGCTCCGGCGCCGGCGGCGGCCTCGGCGACGTGCTCGACGACGTGCGCCGGTCGACGGTGGACAAGGCGAACGAGATCGTGGCGCTGCGGCGTCTCGTCCTGGAGCGGGACGGCGCGCGGATGGCCTCCTGCGCTGAGCGGATGGCCGAGGTGTTCCGGGCCGGCGGCCGGTTGTTCACCTTCGGCAACGGCGGCAGCTCGACCGACGCGCAGGACGTCGCCGCGCTGTTCCTCAACCCGGGCCGCGACGCCCGCCCGCTGCCGGCGCTCGCGCTCACGACCGACGTCGCCGTGGTGACCGCGCTGTCCAACGACGTCGGCTTCGAGGTCGCCTTCGCGCGGCAGCTCGCCGCGTTCGGCCGTCCCGGCGATATCGCGTTCGGGTTGTCCACGAGCGGCAACTCGGTCAATCTGATCCGCGCTTTCGAGGAAGCGATGCGGCGGGGAATGCTCACCGTCGGAATGGCGGGTTACACCGGCGGGCAGATGGCGGGGCTGGAGGGCCTCGATCACCTTTTCGTGGTTCCCTCTCCATCGGTGCACCGCATCCAAGAGGCCCAGACGACCGTCTTCCACGTTCTGTGGGAGCTCATCCAAGAGGCGCTTTAGTCCCGGTGCACCCAAGGGCTGACCCGGCGCTCCCATTGGTTCGAGGGCCACCTCAGGAGGAATAGATGGTGGAGTACGTGCTGGTAGGAGCGGTGCTGGTGGGGGTGGCGGCTCTTGTGGTGTTTTCGCGGCGGACATCATCCCGTACTTCAAGATCAGGAGGATCTGACATGAGCCCTGTGACGGGCCGCATGAGGTCGTCTCGGCAGGGCCGGGGGAGGCGACGTCGCGGTGCATGAGATCGGTCTCGCCGAGGCGGTCCTCGAGGTGATCGAGAAGCGCGCCGGCGGCCGCCGGGTGGCCTGGGCGAAGGTCCGGGCGGGCGCGCTGCTGCGCGTCGTCGAGCCCTCGATGGACCAGGCCTTCCGCCTCGTGGCGGAGGGCACGGTGGCCGAGGGCGCGGCGATCGATCTGGTGGTCACGCCGGCGCAGGTCACCTGCCGGTCGTGCGGTCACCAGGACGGCGTGTACGACCCACTGGCCGTCTGCCCCTCCTGTGGTGGCGGTGACGTCGACCTGTCCGGCGGCGACGAGTTGGTGCTGGAATCCATCGAGATAGCGGAGGCGCGCGATGTGCCTGGGAATTCCCGGCGTGATCGTGGAGATCCTGCCTGATCAGCCCGACCTCGCCACGGTCGACGTCAGCGGTGTCCGGCGGGCGATCAACATCGGCCTGATCACCGAGGACGAGCCGGAGCCGGGCGACTGGATCCTCATTCACGTCGGCTTCGCCCTGTCCAAGATCGACGAAGTCGAGGCCAAGGCCGCGATGGACTTCCTGGAGGGGATCGGCCAGGCGTACGAGGACGAGATCGAGGCCCTGAAGGAATCGAGGATCGAGTGATGCGTTACGTCGACGAATACCGCGACGCGGGGAAGGCGCGGGCGCTGGCCGCGTCGATCGCGTCGCTGTGCGAGCCGGGCCGGTCGTACAAGTTCATGGAGGTCTGCGGCGGGCACACGCACACGATCTACAAGCACGGCCTTGAGGACTACCTGCCCGAGAACGTCACGCTCGTGCACGGGCCCGGCTGCCCGGTCTGCGTGATCCCGATGGGCCGGGTGGACGACACCATCCACATCGCCGAGCAGCCCGGCGTGATCATGACCTCGTTCGGCGACATGATGCGGGTCCCCGGCGGGCGCGGGTCGTTCTTCGACTCCAAGGCCCAGGGCGCCGACATCCGGATGGTGTACTCGCCACTGGACGCCCTCAAGATCGCTCGAACGAATCCGGACAAGAAGGTCGTCTTCATGGCGATCGGCTTCGAGACGACCGCGCCCTCGACCGCGATGACGATGTTGCGGGCGAAGGCCGAAGGGCTGAAGAACTTCTCGATCTTCTGCAACCACGTCACGATCATCCCGGCGATCAAGGCGATCCTGGACTCGCCCGACCTGCGGCTGGACGGCTTCATCGGTCCCGGTCACGTGTCGACGGTGATCGGCTGCCGCCCGTACGACTTCATCGCGCGGACCTATGGCAAACCGCTCGTCGTCGCCGGTTTCGAGCCGCTGGACATCCTGCAGTCGATCCACATGCTGCTGACGCAGCTCGCCGAGGGCCGATCCGAGGTGGAGAACCAGTACGGCCGGGTGGTGCCGTGGGACGGTAACCCCAAGGCGCTGAAGGTCATCAACGAGACCATGGAGCTTCGCCCCTACTTCGAGTGGCGGGGGCTGGGCTCGATCTCGCACTCGGCGCTGCGGGTGCGTGACGCCCATGCCGAGTTCGACGCCGAGCGGATCTTCGAGATCCCGGGCGTGCGGGTCGCCGATCCGAAGGCCTGCCAGTGCGGTGAGGTCCTCAAGGGCGTGCTCAAGCCGTGGGAGTGCAAGGTCTTCGGCACCGCCTGCACCCCGGAGACCCCCATCGGCACCTGCATGGTCTCCTCCGAGGGCGCCTGCGCCGCCTACTACAACTTCGGCCGGTTCTCCCGCGAGCGGGTGCGGGAGGCCACGCATGGCTGAGCGCGGGATCACAGAGCGCAGTGCCGAGTGGGCCGAAGCGGTCGTGCGCGAGCACGCCCACGTCGAGCGGGCCTCCCGGGAAGATCAGGTGCTCGAGCGCATCGAACGGGTTCGCCGTCGCAAGGCCAGGCTGCGTGAGGACAACATCACCCTCGCGCACGGCGCCGGCGGCAAGGCGACCCAGACGCTCATCGAGGCGGTGTTCCTGGAGGCGTTCCGCAACCCGCTGCTGGAACCGCTCGGCGACAGCGCCCTCCTCGGCGTCGGCGGCGCGTCCCTCGCCTTCACCACCGATTCCTACGTCGTGTCGCCGCTCTTCTTCCCCGGCGGCGACATCGGCGACCTCGCGGTCAACGGCACGGTCAACGATCTGGCGGTGTCGGGCGCGGTGCCGATGTTCCTGTCCGCCGGCTTCATCCTCGAGGAGGGCTTCCCGGTCGAGGACCTGCGACGGATCGTCGCGTCGATGAAGGACGCCGCGGAGCGCGCCGGGGTGCGGATCGTCACGGGCGACACCAAGGTCGTCCAGCGCGGCAAGGCCGACGGCTGTTACGTCAACACCGCAGGCGTCGGCCTCGTGGGCCGCCCGCCGCCCGGGCCGGTGCGGCCCGGCGACGCCGTGCTGGTCTCCGGGCCGATCGGCGAGCACGGCACGACCGTGATGCTGGCCCGCGGCGAGCTGGACATCGAGGCCGACCTGCGCTCCGACACCGCGGCGCTGAACGGGATGATCGCCTCGCTGCTGGAGACCTGCGGAGACTCGGTGCGCTGGATGCGCGACGCCACCCGGGGCGGCGTCGCGACGGTCCTCAACGAGGTGGCGGTCGACGCGGGCGTCGCCGTGGTCATGGACGAGGACGCCGTCCCGGTCCGGCCGGAGGTGCGCGGCGCCTGCGAGCTGCTCGGCATCGATCCGCTGTACGTGGCGTGCGAGGGCCGCATGGTCGCCATCGTGGACTCCTCGGTCGCGGACGCGGCCCTCGAGGCCGTCCGCGCCCATCCGCACGGTGCGGGCGCCGCGGTCATCGGCCGGATCAAGGAGGACCCGCCGGGGCTGGTCCTGCTGCGCACGGCCTTCGGCGGCACGCGCATCGTCGACCTGCTCGTCGGTGACCCGCTGCCGCGGATCTGCTGACGGCGGCGGGCCGCCGGGGCGGATCTGCCGGCGAAGGTCACCAGTACGCGGGCGATCGACATAAGGTGAGGCAATATGGGCATTGGAGGTCTGAGCGTCAGGCTGCCGTGATCCCAGGAGGGGGCGCGCCCGTGCTGGTCGACACCTTCGGCCGAGTGGCGACGGATCTGCGGGTCTCCCTCACCGACCGCTGCAACCTGCGCTGCTCTTACTGCATGCCGCCCGAGGGCCTGGAGTGGCTGCCGAAACCGGAGCTGCTCACCGACGACGAGGTCGTCCGGCTGGTGCGCGTCGGCACCGAGTTGCTCGGCATCACCGAGGTCCGCTACACGGGCGGTGAACCGCTGCTGCGGCGCGGCCTGGCCGACATCGTGCGAAGGACCGCGGAGCTCGAGCCCCGGCCGCAGGTCTCGCTGACCACCAACGGCATCGGCCTGGAGCGGCTGGCCGGTCCGCTTCGGGAGGCCGGCCTCGAACGCGTCAACGTCTCGCTCGACACCCTCGACCGCGACGTCTTCGTCCGCCTGGCGCACCGCGACCGGCTGCGCGACGTGCTCGCGGGGCTCGACGCCGCCGTCCGCGTGGGGCTGACCCCGGTGAAGGTCAACGCGGTGCTCATGCGAGGGGTCAACGAGCACGAGGCCGTGCCCCTGCTCGCGTACTGCCTGGAGCGCGGCTACGAGCTGCGGTTCATCGAGCAGATGCCGCTCGACGCGCAGCACGGCTGGCGGCGTGAGGACATGGTCACCGCCGACGAGATCCTGGCCCACCTGAAGACGGCGTACGAGCTGACCCCCGCCGAGCCAGGCAGCCGGGGCAGCGCCCCGGCCGAGAGCTTCCTGGTGGCCGGGGGCCCCGCCAAGGTGGGGGTGATCGGGTCGGTGACGCGGCCGTTCTGCGGTGCCTGTGACCGGGTGCGGCTCACCGCCGACGGCCAGATCCGCAACTGCCTGTTCGCCACCGAGGAGTCCAACCTGCGTGACGCGCTGAGGGCCGGTGCGACCGACGAAGAGATCGCCGACCGGTGGCGGGCGGCCGTACGCACCAAACGACCCGGGCATGGCATCGATGATCCGACCTTCCTGCAGCCCGCCCGGCCGATGTCGGCGATCGGTGGCTGAACACGGCGCCGCCCAGCCGGGCGGGCGTCCCGCGTGCGTGGACGGCCCCGGGCGGGAAGGATGTGCAGTGTGAGCGACCAGCCGCTTGAGCACCGGGTCGAGATCGCGGTGCCCGCCGACAAAGAGGTGGGCGAGTACGCCAGCTTCGCCTCGGTATGGCGTGCCCAGGAGTGCTTCGTGATCGACTTCGCCATCGAGGTGCGGCCGCCCGAGGTCAGCGAGGAGCCCGAGTCCACCACCCGGTTCGTCCACGTTCCCGCGCAGGTCGTGGCGCGCGTCCGCATTCCGCCCGGCCAGGTGTGGGAGCTGATGAAGGCGCTGGAGCAGAACCTGAGCGCCTACGAGCGTGAGACCGGCGATCCCGGTGGCGGCAGTGCCGAGGGATGACCGCCCTCCGGACCACGACGTCGCCCGCGGCCCGGACGGGCCCGGTGGCGTCCCCGCCGGCGGGTACGACGCGGTGATTCTGGCGGGCGGGCGGGCCCGCCGGATGGGGGGTGCCGACAAGCCGGGCCTGCGGGTGGCGGGCCGGCCGCTCATCGCCTGGGTGGCGGACGCCGTCTCGGACGCCGGCCGGGTCGTGGTCGTCGGCCCGGCGCGACCCGATCTGCCGGGCGTCGTCACCGTACGGGAGGACCCGCCCGGCTCGGGCCCGGTGCCGGCGCTGCGTGCCGGGCTGGCCGAGGTACGGGCCGCCTGGGTGGCCGTGCTCGCCGCCGACCTGCCGTTCCTGCGCGCCGCGCATGTCACGGCGCTGCTGGCGCGGGCGCGCCAGCATGGGCGCGGTGCGGTGCTCACCGACGACTCCGGCCGCGAGCAGTGGCTCGCTGGAGCGTGGAACGGCGAGACGCTGCGGGGCGCTCTCAGCGGCTATCGCGGCGCCTCGCTCAAGGGCCTGCTGGGCCCGCTCGGCCCCGCGCTCGTCGGCGCGGCAGGGCCGCGGCCGCCGTGGTACGACTGCGACACCCCCGCGGATCTCGACGCCGCCACCGGCATGTGAAGCGCCGCCCGGTTCGGTTCGGGCCGGGCCGAACCGGCGTGGGCGCCGGGCGCTCCGGGGTGGGCACGAGGCGGTGCTGACGGCCGCCGCCGGGCGATCTGGGATCCTGGGACGGCCCTCGATCATGATCACGGAAGGCGGTAGGACCGGTGCTCGACAAGTGGATCGACAGCGTGTGCCAGGAGCTCGGGCTCGACCCGGCGGACGTCGACCGCAAACTGATCCTGGACCTCGCCAGGGACGTGGCGCACGGTGTCGCCAGACCGGCCGCGCCGCTCACCACGTACCTGCTCGGGCTGGCCGTCGGCCGGGGGGCGAGCGGCGAGGCGACGGCCGGTCGCATCGTCGCGCTGACGGAGGGCTGGACGGCACCCGAGGACGGGCGGGCACCCGGCCGGTCCTCGGGTGAGGCCGGATAGGCTGCGCGGATGCTCGATCATGGTGAGGACCCACGGCCGGCCCGTGGCGCGGTAAGGGAGATCTACACACCCGAACGGGCGGCGACCATCGAGTACTCCCCGGATCTCGACGGGCTCGCGGATCCCGGCGAGATCGTCTGGGCGTGGGTGCCCTACGAGGAGGACCCGCGCCGTGGGAAGGACCGCCCGATGCTCGTCGTCGGCCGGCACGGCCGCAGGCTGCTCGCGATGATGCTGTCCAGCCGCGGGGACGGGGACTCGCCGGACTGGCTCGACCTCGGCTCCGGCGACTGGGACCGTGGGGGGCGGCGCTCCTATCTGCGGCTCGATCGGGTCTTCGCGCTGGACGAGGACGACATCCGCCGAGAGGGCGCGGTGTTCGCCCCGGAGCGGTTCGCGCGGGTCGCCGCCGTCCTGATGCGCAGGCACGGTTGGAGGGCCACCAGGTAGTCCGGCCCCGGGAGCCGCCGTGCAGCTGGAGGTGCGCCATCTCCGCGCGCTCGACACCGTCGCCAGGCACGCCAGCGTCACCCGGGCCGCGGCCGTGCTCGGCGTCTCGCAACCCGCGCTCACCATGCAGCTGCGGCGGATCGAGCGGCTGCTCGGCGGGGAGCTGTTCGCCCGCGGCCCGCAGGGCGTCATGCCCACGGCCTTCGGCGACTTCGTCCTCGCCCGGGCCCGCGCCGCCCTGGCCGACGTCGACGACATCCTCGCGGCCCGGCCGCCGGCCCCCGGTGTGTCGACCGTGCGCGTGGGCGGGTTTGAGAGCCGCCTCCTCATCGGCCTGATCGGTCGGCTCGAGGCGGCGCTGCCGGGCGCGCACGTCACGGTCCACGCGGAATACTCCACCCGGCTCCTGCTGGACCTGATCGCCGCGCACCGGCTGGACCTCGCCCTGGTGAGCGACTATCCCGGGCACGAGCTCCGGCCGCCGCCGCCGGTCCGCCACGACCTGGTGGCGGTCGAGCCGGTCTTCGTCGCGCTGGCGGCCGGGCACCGGCTGGCCGCCCGGGCCCAGATCGATCTCGCCGACCTCGCCGGAGAGGAGTGGGTGCTGCCTCCCTCGGACGGCACCGGCTGGCCGGAGCACTTCCTGGAGGCGTGCGCTGCGCGGCGATTCACCCCCGACGTGCGCTACCGCATGGTCGACGCCGAGACCAAGCGCGAGCTCATCGCCACGGGCCGGGCCGTCGGGCCGTGCCAGGCGACGTTCGAGCCCGAGCGGGGCGTGGTGGTCCGGCCGCTCACCGGGGACCCGGTATGGATGCGCCACCTGGTCACGTGGGATCCGGCGGGCCCGCTCACCGGCCCCGGCGAGCCGCTCGTCCGGCTGGCGCGGGAGGCGCACGCCGCCGTGGCCGGCGGCTGCCCGGCCTACCTCGACTGGCTCACCCGGCGTGGCCGCTCGGTCGGCGCGTCCTGGGCATCGTGACGCCGCCGGGCGCGGTGGCGGTCAGCGCGGAACGGGGGCGTCGGAGTGGCGGGCCAGCCAGCGCGCGTAGTGCGGACGGCTCTCGGCGGCCTCGGCCTGGGCCCGCGCGGCGATCAGGCAGAGTTCCGCGGCGACTGGGGCGAACGGGCCGTCGTGCCGCCAGGCGATCACATGACGCAGCCACAGCGGCGTTCCCGCCAGCGGGCGGACGGCCACGCCCGGCCGGTGCCGGAAGCTCGCGCGGCAGGGCGAGATCACGCCGCGTGCGATGATGAGCTCGCACAGCACGGACGGCTCGGCCATCCGGTGCGGTGCGTCCGGTGTGAAGCCGGCGCGCGCACAGGCGTCGAGGAAGCACTCCGGCCAGCCGGAGCCGTCCGGCGGGGACAGCACCCAGACCTCCGCGGCCAGGTCGCCGAGCGCCACCTCCTCGCGGGCCGCGAGAGGGTGACCGGCCGGCAGTGCCACGAAGACCGGTTCGACGCCCACCACGCGGCTGCCGATGCCGGGCAGGGTGGAGAGCTCCCGGCCCGGGTAGTCGACCAGGGCTGCGGCGTCCACTCGCCTGATCGCCAGCAGGTCCCGCACCAGGCGAGGGGACTGCTCGGTCTGCACCGAGATCCGGACGCCCTGGGGCAGCAGCCCGCGCAGGCCCTCGAGCACGGTCACCAGCGCCGGGCTCGAGACACCGCCGAACCGCGCCGTCCCCGTGTCGTGCCGGGTGCCCGCGGTGAGCTCGTCGAGATTCATGAGCGCCGTGCGGGCGCGAGCGAGCACGAACTCCCCGAACGCCGTCGGCGCCACGCCCGACCGGCCGCGTTCGAAGACCGCTCCGCCGAGCAGTCTCTCGATGCGCCGCACCTGTGCGCTCAACGCCGGCTGCGAGACCCCCAGGACGGCGGCGGCCTTCGTGAGGCTGCCCTCGCCGGCGACGGCGCACAGAGTGCGGAGGTGGCGGAACTCGAGTTGCACAGGCGGAGAGTAGCGGCTTCGGCCGCCCCGTCCATGGCCCGGGTCAGCCCGACTTGCGGAGGGTCACGGTGAAGCTCTGCGTGGGGCCGACGTTGCCGGCGGCGTCGATGGCGCGGTACTCGACGGTGTGCCGGCCATATCCCGGCGGGACGGCGTCCCAGTCGACCGTACGGACCGGCTTGCCCAGTTTGCCGTAGACCAGCCCGTCGACGTTCGTGCCGAGCGGGGTGAACAGGAACGGCGCGTTCGAGTCGGTGGGCCAGCCGAAGTAGCGGTACCAGCCGTCCCCGTCCACCTGGAACTCCGCCAGCGGCGCGCCCCGCCCGATGTCCGCAGGGGTCAGCCTCATCGTGAACCGCTCGTCGAAGACGTACTCGTCGCGGCCGGCCGCACCCGACGTCCCGGCCGGCCGGGACAGTGCGGCGGTCACCGTCGGCCGCTGTGCGTCGACCGTCCAGGTGAGCGTCCGGGCGCCGCCGTGCGGCGCGGCGGGGTCGGTCACGGTGGCGGTGACCCGGTGTGTTCCCGAGCGCAGCCGGAAGCGCTTGAGGTCCAGGTCGCGGTCATTGCCCGCGGTGGCGACCCGCCGCCCGTTCAGGGTCCAGCGGACGACCGGGACCGATCCGGCCGGATGGGTGGTCTCCGCGTGGACGACGCTGTGGGCGGCGAGGTTCCAGTCCTGGGGGGTGGTGCCGGTGAAGTCCGGTGCGACCGTGTCCGGCGCGGTCCTGACCCGTGTGTCGATGGTCCACGTGCGCGTGCGGGTGAGGGCGGCCGAGGAACGGACTGCCGGGTCGCGGACGAAACCGGTCGGATCGGTGACCGTCGCCGTGAGACTGTGCGTGCCCGGCCTCAGCCGGAGGCGGCGCAGGTCCAGGTTGTGCTCGTCGCGGCTGCCCGGCACCTGCCGGCCGCCTAGCGTCCACGTGACGCGCAGGGTGTGGTCGGCCGGGTGCAGCGTCTCCAGCCACACGACCCGGTCCGGCCCGATGGCGGCGGTGGTGGGGGTGTGGTCCTGGATCAGGTCGACCTTCTCGGCGATGGCCTGTGTCATGCGCTCGCGCTGCACCTGGTCGTGTTCGTAGCCGAGCACCTTCATCATCGAGTGCTCGCTGGGGCGCCAGACCCCCGCCGTGGCGTAGAGACCGCCCTCGTAGCGGCCGATGACCCCGCCGGAGGTGCTCTCCTCGCCGAGCCAGCGCCACCACTTCACGCGCTGCTCGCGCATCTGCCGCTCGGTGAGGAGGGTGTGGTGGACCGAGCCCGGCTCGCCGCCGGCGTATGCGGCGCCCGGTACGCCGCGCGCGTAGTAGGTGTACTCGTCGTCCAGCCGCCCGAGCGAGTGGCCGATCTCGTGCGGCATGATCAGCGAGGAGAGCGCGTTGCCGCCCGAGGCGGTGGCCTTGCTGCCGCCCGCGCCGCCGTAGGTGGTGCTGTTGGCGAGCGCCAGCACCTGCCGGTTGGCGTTCGTGGTGCCGGTCACCAGGTTCGCGTAGCCGTCGATCGCCGCGTTGTCCCCCGTGAGCAGGCGCTGCACGCTGGCGGGATTGCAACCGCCCCAGAAGCCCATCTTCAGCGGCGTAGTGCGCCTGGCCGAGGTCAGGTCCGGGTCGCAGCTCACGCCCGACTCGCCGGAGACGATCTCGACGGCGTAGACGTTGACGTAGCTGCGGTAGGTCTTCCACGGCTCGAACGCCCACAGCGTGCTGAGGTGCTCGTCGACGTCGGCGCGGAACTTGGGCATGTCCGCCGCGGTGTAGCCGTCGCCGAGAATCACGAAGTTGAACCGTTTCGCGGGATCACCGGTGACCTGGATCGGCACGACCGCCGCCTCGCCGACCTCGTCCGCGGCCGCCGGCTCGGCGTCGAGGACCTGTCCGCTCAGCGCCACCAGCTGCAGCGCCACCGTGGCCGCCAGCACGGGGACGGCTCTGGCCGCCTTCCCTCTCCCCATGGACGAGACCTCCCTGTCGCCTGATTCGTCGGCAATCCTTGATCAGGAGGTACGGCCAGTCACATCTCGAAAGCTCATAACGCCGGAGTTATGCCGCGATCTCCGGAGGGCCGGAGTCTGGCGGCGGGGCGCGCCGCTCACGGGCGCGTGACGAGTACGGCCCGGCCCGAGCCGCCCGAGCCGTCAGCCGTCGGTGGGTTCCAGCTCGTCCACGGGAACGACGTCGCGCAGGAATCCGCGCATGCCGAGGAACTGCGACAGCTGCTCGCGGTGCTCGTCGCAGGCGAGCCACACCTTCCGCCGCTCCGGTGTGTGGATCTTGGGGTTGTTCCAGCGGATGCCCCAGCGCGCGTCGGCGCGGCAGCCCTTCGCGGAGCACAGCGGAGCCTCGTCTCGGGGGTCGGTCACGAACCCAGTGTGTCAGGCGCGGTGTGTCAGGCGGCGCCGGCCGCCCGTGCCGCCGGACCGGGGTACGGGACGGTGCCGGGCGACGCGGCGCGGGCTCCTCGCGGTCGGGGAGGGCGGGCCGCGGACGGCGGTGCGGGATAACGGTCAGAGCCGCTGGCCGATCCCGGCCAGGACGGGTGCGAGGCTTGTGAGTCAGGGAGCCGGTCAGGATGGTCGGCCCGGAGAGTCGTCCGCCAAATAAAAGCGACGCCGGGTGGATACGGGGGCAATCCACCCGGCGTCGCATCATCGGTGTTCCGACGGGGGCCCGGAACACCGGCACGGGCGCTCCGACGGGGGACCAGAGCGCCGGTACAAATCGTACACCGAAACCCCCATGGTTTAGTCAAGAGATGTCACGACCGGATTTCTGGGGGACGTCCGGAAATCTGGTTACGGTTCGGACTTTCGCGTTCGTCGAACCGCGCCGCGTTCTCGGGCTCGCGACCGCCGTTGGCGAACACCACGCTGACGTACGGCAGCACCACCGCGCCGACGATCAGCACGCCCACGATCCAGATCGGGGCGTGCCCGGTCAGGAAGAGGGCAAGGAGAAAGCATGCGGTCCGGATGCCCATCGACACCAGATAACGCCGTTGGCGGTAGCCGATGTCCTCGGACATCGGCCGGTGCGCGTCAGTGACCGTGTAGACATCTACTCGGCGCCGTGGAATCACCCTCACGTTTCCACGTTAAGCCCAGCCCCTGCCGGATGCGACATCAGGAGGACCTCAGTGACGGACCGTACATACCGGGTGACGGAAATCGTGGGAACGTCGCCGGAGAGCGTCGAGGCGGCCATCCGCAACGCCATCCGGAGGGCCGGTGAGACGCTTCGGCACCTCGACTGGTTCGAGGTGACCGAGGTGCGCGGCCAGATCGTGGACGGCGAGGTCGGGCACTTCCAGGTCGGCCTCAAGGTGGGATTCCGGCTCGAGGACACCTGATCCGCCGCCGCTCCGTCGTGCTCAGCGTTCCACGAGCGTGAGCGCGAAGGAGTAACGGCTGGCCCGGTACACATGGGTCCCGTACTCCACCGCCCGACCCTTGTCGTCGTAGGCCGTACGGGTCATCGTCAGCAGCGGCGCCCCGCGGCGCTCGTCGAGCAGCCGGGCCTCCGCCGCGGTCGCCCCGCGCGCGCCGATCGTCTGGTTGGCGATGCGCAGGTTCACCCCGGCCCGGCGCAGCAACTCGTACAGGCCGTGCCGGCGAAGTTCGTCGCCCGTGACGGCGGCGATGTCCCGGGGCAGGTAGTTGGTCAGCACGGCGAGCGGTTCGGCGCCCGTGAACCGGATCCGCCGCAGCCGCAGGACGTCCGAGCCGGGCGCCGTGCCGAGCTCCGCGGCGACCTCGTCCTCGGGCCGGACGGGGGCGAGCTCGAGCACCTCGGTGCGCGGCTCCCGGCCGGCCGCCGCCAGGTCGTCGTAGAGGCTGGTCAGCTCGATGGGGCGGCGCACCTGGGCCTGGACCACCTGGGTCCCGACCCCGCGCTTGCGCACCAGCAGCCCCTTGTCGACCAGGTGCTGGATCGCGTGCCGTACGGTCGGCCGCGACAGGCCGCAGCGGTGGGCGAGCAGCACCTCGTTCTCGAGCCTGGTGCCCGGGGCGAGCACCCCGTCGCGGATCGCCGCCTCGAGTTGCTGGGCCAGCTGGAAATAGAGCGGCACGGGGCTGCCCCGGTCCACCACCACGACGGGCTGCTGCACGGCCGGCCTCCCCGCGTGACGGATCCGGGACATGGGACATCGAAAGGTGCTACTCGCGGCAGCCTAGTGCTGTCCTAATGTCAGGACAAACTGTTGACACGTCGGCCGCCCGGTCAGCAGACTCGGCCGTGCCGGCAAGCCGGCCTACCGGTCTGATGAGGGGGGTCGATGAGTTCCATCGCCGACAGGATCGCCGGGGCTCCCATCTCGTGGGGAGTCTGCGAGGTGCCCGGCTGGGGTCACCAGCTGACACCGGAGCGGGTGCTCGGTGAGATGCGGCGGCTTGGAGTGGCGGCCACCGAGTTCGGGCCGGAGGGGTTCCTTCCCACGGCCGCCTCCGACCGCTCGGCCCTGCTGGGCTCCTACGGGCTGCGGGCGGTGGGCGGGTTCGTCCCGGTGGTGCTGCACGACGCGGCCGCGGACCCGCTCGCCGAGGTGGACCGGGCGCTCGACGGCTTCGGAGAGGCGGGCACGCTCGTCCTCGCCGCGGCGACCGGGTTCGACGGTTACGACGGGCGGCCGAACCTGGACGAACATGCCTGGTCGAGGCTGCTCGGCAACCTCGACCGGATCGACCGCCACGCGGCCGGGCGCGGCGTGCGCGCCACGCTGCACCCGCACGTCGGAACGGTCGTCGAGCGCCGGGCCGAGGTCGAGCAGGTGCTGGAAGGCTCCGGCATCGCCCTGTGCCTCGACACCGGCCACCTGCTCATCGGCGGCACCGATCCCGTGGAGCTCGCAAGATCGTCCGCCACGCGCGTGGCGCACGTGCACCTGAAGGACGTCGACGCTGCGCTGGCCGCCCGGGTCCAAGGCGGCGAACTGACCTACACCGCGGCGGTGCGCGCCGGGATCTACCGGCCGCTCGGTACCGGTGACGTCGACATCGCCGGCATCGTGCGCGCCCTCGAGGGCGCGGGCTACGACGGGTGGTACGTGATGGAACAGGACACCGTCCTCGACGCCGAGCCGCCGGCCGGCGACGGCCCCTACGCCGACGTCGCCGCGGCCGTCGAGTACCTGCGCAAGGTCGCCTGATGCCTCCCGCAGAGCTGATCACGATGGGGCGGGTCAGCGTCGACCTCTATCCGGACCAGGTCGGGGTGGCGCTGGAGGACGTCGAGACGTTCGGAAAGTACCTCGGGGGCAGCCCGACGAACGTCGCGGTCGCGGCGGCCCGTTACGGGCGCCGTACCGCGGTGATCACCCGGACCGGTGACGATCCGTTCGGCCGGTACATCCACCGGGCGCTGCGGGACTACGGGGTGGACGATCGTCATGTGAGCGCCGTGCCGGGGCTGCCGACGCCGCTCGCGTTCTGCGAGATCTTCCCGCCGGACGACTTTCCGCTGTACTTCTACCGGGTTCCGAAGGCGCCCGATCTGGAGATCCAGCCGGACGAGCTGGATCTGACGGCCATCCGCTCCGCGCGGGTGTTCTGGGCGACCGTGACCGGGCTGTCGGAGGAGCCGAGCCGCTCGGCGACCCTCGCCGCCCTCGCGGCGCGGGCGCGGGCCGAGTTCACCGTGCTCGACCTGGACTACCGGCCGATGTTCTGGTCCGCTCCGGAGGAGGCGCGGCAGTGGGTGCTGGCCGCGCTCGGGGACGTGAGCGTCGCGGTCGGCAACCTCGACGAGTGCGAGGTCGCCGTCGGAGAGCGTGAGCCGCACGCGGCGGCGCGGGCGCTGCTGGACCTCGGGGTCGAGCTCGCCATCGTCAAGCAGGGACCCAAGGGGGTCCTGGCCGCGACCCGCTCGCGGAGCGTGGAGGTGCCGCCCGTGGAGGTCGAGGTGGTCAACGGCCTCGGCGCGGGCGACGCCTTCGGTGGCGCTCTGTGCCACGGGCTCCTCGCCGGCTGGGACATCGAGCGGACCGTCCGGTTCGCCAACACGGCGGGCGCCATCGTCGCCTCCCGGCTGGCCTGCGCGCCGGCGATGCCGACGGCCGCCGAGGTGGAGGGGCTCATGGAGGGGATTCGCCCATGACGCAAGGAACGTTCCGTGAGCGGCTCGACGCGCTCGTCGAGATGCGGGCCACCGGTCCCGCGGCGATCGAGGACGCGGCGCGGCGGCGGGTCCGGCGGGACTCCCTGCTCGGCGCGTCCGGCCGGTTGATGATCGTCGCCGCCGACCACCCGGGCCGTGGTGCGCTGGCCGCCGGCCGGGATCCGCTTGCGATGGGTGACCGGCGCGACCTGTTGGAGCGGTTGTGCCTCGCGCTCGGCCGCCCCGGCGTGGACGGCGTGCTGGGCACGCCGGACATCGTCGAGGACCTGCTGCTGCTCGGTGCGCTCGACGGCAAGGTCGTGCTGGGCTCGATGAACCGGGGCGGGCTGGCCGGCTCGTCCTTCGAGATCGACGACCGGTTCACCGGCTATGACGCCGCCGCCATCGCCGCGTCGGGCCTGGACGGCGGCAAGATGCTCCTGCGTGTCGACACCGGCGATCCCGCGACCGTCCGTACGCTGGAATCCTGCGCGCACGCGGTGACCGAGCTGGCCGCGCACCGCCTGGTGAGCATGGTCGAGCCGTTCCTGTCGCACCGGGTCGACGGGCGGGTCCGCAACATCCTCACCCCCGAGGCGATGATCCGGGCGATCGCGATCGCGTCGGCGCTGGGCACGACCTCGGCGTACACCTGGCTCAAGGTGCCGGTGGTCGCCGACATGGAGCGGGTGATGGCCGCGTCGACGCTGCCCGCCCTGCTCCTCGGCGGCGAGGTACCCGATGATCCCGGCGCCGCGCTGGCCGGATGGCGCAAGGCGCTCGCGCTGCCCACCGTGCGGGGCCTGGTGGTCGGCCGGTCGCTGCTCTACCCGCCGGGCGGCGACGTCGAGGCGGCGGTCGACGCGGCCGTGGAGGTGCTGCGATGAAACACCATCTGCGCGCGGGGAGCACCGCGACGGACTCGTACGCCCTGGAAGTCACACCCGAGGCGGCGGGGTGGGATCGGTCGGCCCTGCGCGTCCTGGACCTCGGCGCCGGTGGCTCGATCACCCTGAGCACCGGTGAGTTCGAGACGCTCGTGCTGCCGCTCGCCGGTGCGGGCACGGTCGTCTGCGACGGGCGGACGTTCGAGCTCGAGGGCCGGGCGAGCGTGTTCTCCCGGGTGACCGACTTCGCCTACGCCCCGCGGGACGCGACCGTGACCGTGACCGGCCGGGGCCGGTTCGCGCTCCCCGCGGCCCGCTGCGAGAACCGGCTGACCGCGAGGTACGGGCCGGCCGAGGGCATACCGGTGGAGCTGCGCGGCGCCGGGCGGGCGAGCCGCCAGGTCAACAACTTCTGCACGCCCGAGGCCTTCGAGGCCGACCGGCTCATCGCCTGCGAGGTGCTCACCCCGGACGGCAACTGGTCGTCCTACCCGCCGCACAAGCACGATGCGGACCGGCCGGGCGAGTCGGTCCTGGAGGAGATCTACTACTTCGAGGTGTCCCGCGAGGGCATGGGCTACCAGCGGGTCTACGGCACCGACACCCGCCCCATCGACGTGCTGGCCGAGGTCCGCACCGGCGACGTCGTGCTGATCCCGCACGGCTGGCACGGCCCCTCCATGGCGGTGCCGGGCTACGACCTCTACTACCTGAACGTGATGGCCGGGCCGTCCGCCGAGCGGGCCTGGCGCATCTGCGACGACCCGGCCCACGCCTGGGTGCGGCGGGACTGGGCGGCGCAGGAGATGGATCCCCGCCTGCCGCTGACCGGGACGGGCACGACGAAGGGCACGGCGACGGGCACGACCCCGAACACGACCACGACCACGGAGGGCGCCTCATGAGCACGCGACTGACGGTGGGACAGGCGATCGTGCGGTTCCTGGCCGCCCAGTGGTCCGAGCGCGACGGCGTGGAGCGGCGGTTCTTCGGCGGCTGTTTCGGCATCTTCGGGCACGGCAACGTCGCGGGTCTCGGCCAGGGGCTGCTCGAGGCGGAGCGGACCGGCACCGCCGAACTGCCCTTCTACATGGCCCGCAACGAGCAGGCGATGGTGCACGCGGCGGTCGGCTACGCCCGCATGCACGATCGCCTGAGGGCCCTCGCCTGTACCTCCTCGATCGGCCCGGGCGCGACCAACATGGTGACCGGCGCCGCGCTGGCGACGATCAACCGGATCCCGGTACTGCTGCTGCCCGGCGACGTCTTCGCCACCCGGGCGGCCAACCCGGTGCTCCAGGAGCTTGAGGACCCGCGCACGTACGACGTGTCGGTCAACGACGCGTTCCGGCCGGTGTCGAGGTTCTGGGACCGGATCACCCGGCCCGAGCAGCTGCCCTCGGCGCTGCTCGCCGCCATGCGCGTGCTCACCGATCCGGCCGAGACCGGCGCGGTGACGCTCTCGCTGCCGCAGGACGTGCAGGCCGAGGCGTTCGACTGGCCGGACGAGCTGTTCGACCGGCGGGTGTGGCACGTCGGGCGGCCGGTTCCCGAACCGGCGGCGCTGGACAGGGCGGCCGAGCTGCTGCGCGGCGCGCGGCGGCCGCTGATCGTCGCGGGCGGCGGCGTCATCTACTCCGGCGCCACCGCCGAGCTCGCCGCCTTCGCCGAGAGCACCGGCATCCCGGTGGGCGAGACCCAGGCGGGCAAGGGCGCCCTGCCGTGGGACCACCCGTGCGCGGTGGGCGCCATCGGGGCGACCGGCACGACCGCCGCCAACGCGCTCGCCCGCGACGCCGACGTGGTGCTCGGCGTCGGCACCCGCTACAGCGACTTCACCACGGCCTCGCGGAGTGTGTTCGCCGACCCCGCGGTGCGCTTCGTCAACCTCAACGTCGCCGCCTTCGACGCCGCGAAGCACGGAGGCGTATCGCTGGTCGCCGACGCCCGCGCCGGGCTGGCCGCGCTGTCCGCCGCCCTGGACGGCCACCATGTCGAGGAGGGCCACCGCGAGCGGACCGGTCGGCTGGTCGCGTCGTGGAACGCGACCGTCGACCGGGCGTACGGCCTCGGGCACGGCCCGCTGCCCGCGCAGTCGGAGGTCCTCGGCGTCGTCAACGAGATCGCCGGACCCCGCGACGTGGTGGTGTGCGCGGCCGGATCGATGCCTGGTGACCTGCACAAGATGTGGCGGCCACGGGACCCCAAGGGCTACCACGTGGAGTACGGCTTCTCCTGCATGGGCTACGAGATCGCGGGTGGCCTGGGCGTGAAGATGGCCGCTCTCGAGGAGGCCGCGGCGCACGGATCCGGCCCGGCCCGTGAGGTGTTCGTGCTGGTCGGCGACGGCTCCTACCTCATGATGGCGCAGGAGCTGGTCACGGCGGTGCAGGAGGGCGTCAAGCTCGTCGTCGTGCTCGTGCAGAACCACGGCTTCGCCTCCATCGGCAACCTCTCGGAGTCGGTGGGCGCGCAGCGGTTCGGCACCCGTTACCGGTACCGCTCCGAGGACACCGGCGGGCTCGACGGAGAGCTGCTGCCCGTCGACCTGGCCGCCAACGCGGCCAGCCTCGGTGCCGACGTCCTGCGCGCCGAGGGGATCGCCGAGCTGCGCGAAGCGCTGAGGGAGGCCACGGCGTCGTCGCGGACGACCGTCGTGCACGTCGAGACCGACCCGCTGGCGCCCGCGCCCGACAGCGACGCCTGGTGGGACGTGCCGGTGGCCGAGGTGTCGGAGCTGGACACGACCCGCGCGGCGCGGGCCCGCTACGACGAGGACAAGAAGGCCCAGCGCCACTATCTCTGAGCGAAGCACCCCGGGGCCGCGAGCGCCCCGGGGCTAGGACGCCTGGCTCACCGTCGACATGTTGAAGTCCGGGATCCGGATCGCCGGCATCGCGGCGCGGGTGAAGTAGTCCGACCACTCCCGGGGGAGGGTGCGCCGGGTCTCGCCGACCTCCGCCAGCCGGGACAGCAGGTCGACGGGGCTCTCGTTGAACCGGAAGTTGTTCACCTCGCCCACGACCTCGCCGTCCTCGACGAGATAGACCCCGTCACGGGTGAGCCCGGTGAGCAGCAGCGTCTGCGGGTCGACCTCCCGGATGTACCACAGGCAGGTCAGGAGCAGTCCCCGTTCGGTGCGGGCGACCATCTCGTCGAGCGGGGCGCCGCCGGCCGGGCCGCTCATCAGCAGGTTGTCGATCTCGGGAGTGAGCGGCAGGCCGGTGAGTGACGCGGAGTGCCGGCTCTGCAGCAGCGCGCTCAGCCTCCCGTTCGCGATCCAATCGGTCGGCCGGAGCGGTACGCCGTTGTCGAACACCGAGGAGTCGCCGCCGGAGGCGTGGTTGATGGCGAACGGAGCGCACTCCAGCCCCTCGGCGCCGGGGTCGCTGTACAGCCGGATCGGCAGGTTCGCCAGCGTCTCGCCCACCCGCGTGCCACCCGCGTCGCCGTTCCGCTCCCGCGCGCTGAAGACCGTACGGCCCTCGTGCGCCGCGCGGGCGCCGGCGGACCAGTACAGGTACGTCATCAGGTCGGCGACCGCGCTCGGCGGGAGGAGCGTCTCGTAGCGCCCGGCGGGGAGGGCCACGCGCCGCTTGCCCCAGTCGAGCCGGCGGGTCAGCTCGGCGGTGAGGGCCGTCACGTCGACATCGGTGAAGTCACGGGTGCTCACCCCGGTCCACGCCGAGCTCGACATGTCGCCGGTCTTGGCGTTGATCTCCACCTTGCCGGTCGGCTGGTCGTGCCGCAGCCGGAGGCCCGTGGACGAGCCCACGAAGGTCGAGGTCATCTCGTGATGCGCGAAGCCGTACAGCTTGCGGCCGGTCGAGGCGGCGGCCGCGAACGCCTCACCCAGCGCGGGGGCGAACCCGGCGAAGACGCCGATGGAGGTCTCGGCGGGCGTTCCCGTCCAGTCGCCGGCCTCGGCGCTCTCGGTGATCAGCGGGGCGGCGTCCTCGGCCGGCTCACTGTCGGCCGCGACCCGCTCGGCCGCCCGGACCAGGTCCTCGATCTGGTCGGGGCCGACCCCCGCCCGCGAGACCACGCCCGTGGACACGCCGTCGCCGGTGTTCCGCAGGGCGATGACCGTGAGCCGCCGGGACCGGCTGACGCCGTTGGTGGTCAGCGTGTTGCCGGCCCAGCGCAGATTGGCCCCGCTCGACTCGTCGGCGATGACGATGCAGTCGTCGGCGCGCGACAGCGCGAGCGCCCTCTCCACCGACTCCTGAGGCGTCATTTGCCGCCCTCCTTCAGGGTGTTCAGGATGTTGACCCCGCGGAAGAGCGCCGACGGGCAGCCATGGCTCACCGCCGCGACCTGGCCGGGCTGGCCCTTTCCGCAGTTGAACGCGCCACCGAGCACATAGGTCCGCGGACCGCCCACGGCCTCCATCGACCTCCAGAAGTCGGTGGTCGTCGCCTGGTAGGCGACGTCCCGCAGCTGACCGGCGATCCGCCCGTTCTCGATCCGGTAGAACCGCTGGCCGGTGAACTGGAAGTTGTAGCGCTGCATGTCGATCGACCAGCTCTTGTCACCGACGATGTAGACGCCGCGGTCGACCCCGGCGATGAGCTCGTCGGTCGACGGCCCGCCGTCCGCGGGCCGCAGCGAGACGTTGGCCATGCGCTGCAGCGGCATGCTCGACGGCGAGTCGGCGAACGCGCAGCCGTTGGAGCGCGGCCGCCCGGTGAGATGGGCGATCCGCCGGTCGAGCTGGTAGCCGACGAACATGCCGTCCTTGACGATGTCGAACGACTGCGTCTGCACCCCGTCGTCGTCGTAGCCGATGGTGGCCAGCCCGTGCTCGGCGGTGCGGTCGCCGGTGACGTTCATGACCTCGGAGCCGTACCGCAGCGAGCCGAGAAGGTCCGGGGTGGCGAACGACGTGCCCGCGTAGGCGGCCTCGTAGCCGAGCGCCCGGTCGAGCTCGGTGGCGTGGCCGATCGACTCGTGGATGGTCAGCCACAGGTTGGACGGGTCGACGACGACGTCGTAGACGCCGGGTTCGACGGACGGCGCGGCCAGCTTCTCGGCCAGCAGGTCCGGCATCGCGGCCAGTTCGGCGTCCCAGTCCCACGCGGTGCCGGTCAGCCACTCGTAACCGTGCCCGGCCGGTGGCGCCAGCGTGCGCATCGAGTCGAAGGCGCCGTCGCGGACACCGACGGCTTCGACGACCGGATGCACCCGCACCCGCTGCTGCGTCGTGCGCGTGCCCGCCGTGTCGGCGTAGAACTTGTTCTCCTTCACCTGGAGCAGTGTCGCGTCGACGTGGTCGACGCGGTCGTCGGAGAGCAGCCGCCTGCTCCAGTCGGTCAGCAGCGCGACCTTGTCGCCGGTCGGCACGTCGAACGGGTCGGTCTCGTAGGCCGAGATCCACGTGCGTTCGCCGTGCACGGCCTCGGGGGCGAGTTCGATGCGCTCCCGGTTGATCGCCGAAGCGACGACCGCGACCTCGATCGCCTGCTCGGCGACCCGCGCGGCGGCCGCGGGCGTCAGATCGATGCCCGACGCGAATCCCCAGGTGCCGTCCTTGACCACGCGTACGGCGAGGCCGACGTCGTCGGCGTCGAGGGAGGTCTCAAGTGCGGCGTCGTGCAACCGCAGTGTCTGGCTGCGGATGCGTTCCAGCCGGAAGTCGGCATGCTCGGCGCCCAGTTCCCGGGCGCGGGCCAGCGCGGCGTCGGCGAGCGCCCGCAGCGGCAGGGCGGCGAAGGCGGGATCGATCTGGTGCACCAGGGCAACCTATCGCGCGTGATCCGTAGCACGTCGAACCGGCCGGAACCGCGCGGGGCGACAAGGCCGCCCGGCCGTTCTTGTCGGTCCGCCACATCTGGCTACCTGCTGGTAGCCCGATACGCTCACCGAGGTCGAATCGGTGCGATGCGGTACGCGATGAGGTACGGAGGTTCAGCGATGAGTGGCGAGACCGGGGGCGGCGACCGCGCCGGTGGCCAGAGCGGATCGGTGCAGAGCAGATCGGTGCTCGTGACCGGGGGCAACCGGGGCATCGGGCTCGCCATCGCCCGGCAGCTGGCCGCCGCGGGCGACTCCGTGGCCGTCACCTATCGGTCCGGCGGCCCCCCCGAAGGGTTCTTCGGCGTCAAGTGCGACGTGACGAGCTCAGAGGACGTCGACGCCGCCTTCGGCAAGATCGAGGCCGAGCAGGGGCCGGTCGAGGTCCTGGTGGCCAACGCCGGGATGACCAAGGACACGCTCCTAGCGATCATGAGCGAGGACGACTTCAGCTCG
This sequence comes from Actinomadura alba, assembly GCF_014323705.1. GTDB lineage: Bacteria > Actinomycetota > Actinomycetes > Streptosporangiales > Streptosporangiaceae > Actinomadura_C > Actinomadura_C alba. The sequence continues at coordinate 31,492 of NZ_JABVEC010000014.1, read as the reverse complement.
GTTCTCGACACCAACCTGACCGGTGCCTTCCGCGTCTCCAAGCGCGCGGTCAAGGGCATGATGCGCAAGCGCAAGGGGCGGATCATCCTGGTCTCCTCCGTCGTGGGCATGCTGGGCTCGGGTGGGCAGTCCAACTACGCCGCCTCCAAGGCGGGCATGGTCGGTTTCGCCCGTTCGCTGGCGCGCGAGCTCGGCTCGCGCAACATCACCGCCAACGTCGTCGCCCCCGGGTTCGTCGAGACCGACATGACCGCGGCGCTGGGCGAAGACCGGCACGCGGAGATCAAAAAGCACATCCCGCTGGGCCGCATCGCGACCGCCGATGAGATCGCCAAGGTCGTACGGTTCCTGGCGAGCGACGACGCCGCCTACATCACCGGGGCCGTGATCCCGGTCGACGGCGGCATGGGAATGGGGCACTGACGTGGGACTTCTCGACGGCAAGCGCATCCTCGTAACCGGCGTCCTCACCGACGCCTCCATCGGCTTCCACGTCGCGAGGATCGCGCAGGAGCAGGGTGCCGAGGTCGTGCTCACGGCCTTTCCCCGGCCGACCCTGACGGCGCGCTACGCCAAGCGGCTGCCCTCCGGGCCGGACAACCCGCCGCCGGTGATCGAACTCGACGTGATGAACACCGAGCATCTCGACGGGCTCGCCGACCAGGTCCGGCGGCACGTCGACGGCCTCGACGGGGTTGTGCACGCGATCGGCTTCGCGCCGCAGACCGCACTCGGCGGCAACTTCCTGAACACCTCGTGGGAGGACGTCTCCACGGCGATGGGCGTGTCGGCGTACTCGCTGAAGGCCCTCGCGATGGCCTGCCTGCCGCTGATGAAGGGCGGCGGCTCCGTCGTCGGACTGGACTTCGACGCGACCAAGGCGTGGCCTGTCTACGACTGGATGGGCGTGGCCAAGGCCGGCCTGGAGTCCTGCTCCCGCTACCTTGCCCGCTACCTCGGCCCGGAGGGCATCCGGGTGAACCTGGTCGCGGCCGGGCCGCTCACCACCATGGCCGCCAAGAGCATCCCGGGTTTCGAGGAGTTCACCGAGCTCTGGCCCAAGACCGCCCCGCTCGGCTGGGACATCGCCGACGCAGAGCCGACCGCGCGCGCGTGCGTGGCGCTGCTGTCGGACTGGTTCCCGGCAACGACCGGCGAGATCGTGCACGTCGACGGCGGCGTGCACGCGATGGGGGCCTGACCGGCGCCCGATCCGCGCCGGACCGGCGCGGGCCGGCCCGGCGAACGGGCGGCGGCCCCGCCGGTGGATCCCCGCGGCCGATCAGCCGCGCAGCAGCCCGACGAGCCGGGTGCGCCGCCGCGAGCCCGGCGTATCGGGCGAGCCGACCGCGCGGGCGAGCGCGGGCCCGGCCGCCTGCACCACCGACAGGTGCCGGCGGGCCCGGGTGAAGGCGGTGACGACCATCGGCCGGGACAGCTGGCCGGCGGCCTCGGCCGGCAGGACCGCCACCACGGCGGGCCACCGCGTGCCGTGTGCCTGGGCCGCGGTGATCGCCCACCCGTGGCGGAGCCGCGGCAGCAGCGGTACCGGCACCGTGACCGGGCCGGCCGCGAAGGCGACCTCCAGCTCGCGCTCGTCGGCGGCGGTGACCACGCCGGTCTCGCCCGTCGGTGCCTGTGCCAGCGCGCCGTAGACCACGACCCGGTCACCCACGTCGAAGCCGGCGTGCTCGCCCGGCCCGGGGTTGAGCCGGTCCTTCAGCGCCCGGTTGAGCGCCGCCGCGCCCGCGTCGCCGGACCAGGCGGGCGTGACGACCTGGACGTCCTCGACCGGGATGCCCAGCGCACGCGGGATCGAGTCGATGACGAGCTGCACCGCACGGTGGACCGCCTCGCCGTCTCCGCTCGCGGCCACGACCACGACCTCCCGCTCCGGCGAGTCGACCTCGGGTAGCTCGCCCCGCCCGACGGCGGCCGCGAGACGGCGGACGGCCCCGCCCTCCGCGCCGGTGGCCGGGTCCTCCGCGGCGTTCACGGAGACGACCGGGACCGTCTCGGACTCGGCCAGGTCGGCGAGGACGCGGCCGGGCCCGACGGGCGGCAGCACCGCGGGATCGCCGCACAACACCAGATGGGTCCCGTCCGCGCATGCCTCAACGAGAGCGGCGGCGAGCTCCACGTCGAGCGCGGACGCCTCCTGCACGATCACGAGGTCGAAGTCCAGCGGCGCCTGCTCACCCCGGGCGAACGCGATGCCGCCCTCGACCTCCCGCGCGTCGAGCAGCCGGTGCAGCGGTTCGACCGTCGTCCCGGCGGGTACCGTGACGGCCGCGGTGGCGAGCGCGGTCGCGGTGGCGACCGCCACCCGCCGCCCTCCGGCGGCCGCGGCTCCCGCCAGCGCGGTGATCGCCGGCTCCACGTCCGCGGGGGATCCGGTCACGACGCTCACCCCGTACCGGACCGCGGCGGTCACGGCGGCTCCGTGCCCTCCCGCCGGACCGGCCGGCGCCGCCTCGAGCGCGGGCTCGTCGAGCAGCGGCTCCGCCGTCGCCGCGAGCCGTACGACCCCCTCGGCCACGGCCTCCTCGGCCAGTCCGTACCGCGCCGGAGCGAGGGTCTGCGGAGGTTCGGGCGGCTCGCCGTCCGGGGCACCGGCCGCTCCGAAGTCCGCCATGTCGTCGAAGTCCTCGGCCTCATCGGGCTCCTCGATGAAGGCCATCACCGCGGCCTCGTCGAGGGCCGCCTCCACCGCGCGCGGGGGATCGGGCACGCGCAGTTTCGCGAGCTCGGCCAGCACATCCGGCAGCGGCGTCGCTGTGTGCCCCGCACGGGCCGCGTTCATCAGCAGATGCGTCACCAGGGCACGGCACCGCCGCTCGTCGCCCGGCGTGGCCTCGGGGCCGAGCACGCGGCGGGCGAAGCCGTCGGCCTGCCCGGGCCCGACACCGGGGACGAGCAGCAGCCGCCAGGGGTCTTCGCGCAGCCGCGCGGCGGCGCTGTCGCCGAGGCGGGAGGTGACGCGGGCGACCTGGGCCGCCGGGACGCCCGTGGCCGCGAACAGTTCGGCGAGCTCAGACATCGGAGACGTCATCGAGGGCATCGCGGATCTCCTGGGGAAGGGTGAGCTGCTCGGTCTCCAGGATGCCGAGCAACTGGCCTGACGTACGGGCGCCGATGATGGGGGCCACCACCCCGGGCTGGTCGCGCACCCAGGAGAGGGCGACGGCCAGCGGGGAGACCCCGAGGCCGTCGGCGGCGGTCGCCACCGACTCCACGATGCGGCGGCTGTCCTCGCCGAGGTAGGGCTGGACGAACTCGGCGAAATGCGGGGTCGCCGCGCGTGAGTCGGCGGGGATGCCGGTGCGGTACTTGCCGCTGAGGACGCCCCGGCCGAGCGGCGACCACGGCAGAACGCCCACCCCCGCGTCGAGTGCCGCGGGTACGACGTCGCGCTCGATTTCGCGGTGCAACAGGGAGTACTCCACCTGGGTCGACACGATCGGTGCCCGGCCCGGCCAGGATCGCTGCCAGGTGGTCGCCTTGGCCAGCTGCCACGCCGCGTAGTTCGACACCCCCGCGTAGCGCGCCCGGCCCGAGGAGACCGCCTCGTCCAGCGCGGAGAGGGTCTCCTCGAGCGGGGTGGCGGGGTCGTAGACGTGCGGTTGCCAGAGGTCTACATGGTCGACCCCCAGCCGGTCGAGCGAGGCGTCCAGCGCGCCGAGCAGGTGGCGGCGGGACGCGTCATAGTGGCCGTCCGGCGTGATGGCGGCCTTGGTGGCGATGACCAGGTCGTCCCGGGGGACGACCTCGCGCAGGAGGTGGCCGATCAGCAGTTCGCTCTGGCCTTCGCTGTAGACGTCGGCGGTGTCGAGCAGCGTGCCGCCGGCGTCGACGAACGCCGTGAGCTGGGCCGCCGCCTCACCGGTGTCGGTGTCACGTCCCCACGTCATCGTGCCCAGCCCGAGCCGCGAGACCGTGAGCCCGCTCCGCCCGAGGCGACGCTGCTTCATGGACGCGGAGGTTACCGGACGGCGCCGGCCGGCTCACCACGGGAGGCCGGGCAGGTCCTGGCGCACGAGCCGCCGCCGGGTCGCTACGCTTTGCCGCGGATGGCCACGTCCTGTAGCTGGAGGGGAAACCGCAAACCGTGAACTTCGTGGAAGCCACCGTGCTCGGGATCGTGCAGGGCCTGACCGAGTTCCTGCCGATCTCGAGTTCGGGACATCTGCTGATCGTGCCGAAGTTCCTCGGCTGGGATGACCCGGGGTCGGCTTTCACGGCGGTGATCCAGCTCGGCACCATGGCGGCCGTCCTGATCTACTTCCGCAACGACCTGGCCCGGATCATCTCCACCTGGACCCGCAGCCTCTGGACGCGTGAGCTTCGCGCTCACCGCGACGCGCGGATGGGCTGGTACATCGGCCTCGGCACGATACCGATCGGCGTGTGCGGGCTGGCGTTCAAGGACTTCATCGAGGATCCCGCGCGCAACCTGTGGCTGAACGCGAGCTCGCTGATCGCCATGGGCCTGCTGCTCATGGTCTCGGAGTGGGCGGGCCGGCAGAAGCGTGAGGTCGACGACCTCACGCTCAAGGACGGACTGATCATCGGTGGGTTCCAGTGCCTCTCGCTGATCCCCGGATCGTCCCGGTCCGGCTCGACCATGACCGGAGCCCTGTTCCTCGGCTACACCCGCGAGGCGGCGGCCCGGTACTCCTTCCTGCTGTCGGTGCCCGCGGTGGTGCTGTCGGGGCTGTTCGAGCTCCGCAAGGTCAGCGGCGGAGGGCTGGAGATCGCCCCCACCGTGGTCGCGACGATCGTCTCGTTCGTCGTCGGCTACGCGGCCATCGCCTGGCTGCTGAAGTTCCTGGTGCGGCACTCGATGATGATCTTCGTTTACTACCGGGTCGCCCTGGGCGGGATCATCCTCGGGCTCCTCGCCGCCGGCGCCCTGTCCGCGACCTGACCGGCGCCCGCGGCTAGAGCCAGCCGCCCTTCTTGAACCGCCAGTAGAGGAAGAGGCAGATGCTCGCGATCAGGGTCAGCACGGCCGGATAGCCCGCCGTCCAGTGCAGCTCGGGCATGTGGTCGAAGTTCATGCCGTAGATGCCGGCGACCATGGTCGGGATCATGATGATCGCGCCCCATGCCGAGATCCTGCGCTGGTCCTGGTTCTCCTGCTTGCTCAGCAGTGCCAGGTGGGCGGTCAGCACGCTGGTCAGCAGCTCGTTGTGCGCGTCGACCTCCTGGTCGACGCGGAGCAGGCCTTCGAGGGCGTCCCGGAAGTACTCCACCGTGTGCTCGCAGCCGGCCACCCGGCCCTTGGCGAACTCCTGGAGGATCGGGATGAGCGGGTCCTCGGCGGCCCGGAACTCGAGGACCTCGCGCTTGAGCTCGTAGATCTTCTCGGTCACGTCGCTCTGCGTCGTCGCGAAGATCTGCTTCTCCAGGCTCATGATCGCGGCTTCGACGTGATGGGCGACCGCTCCGTAGCGGTCCACTACCTCGTCGCACACCCCGTACAGCACGGCGGTCGGACCGGCGCTGAGGAGCGGCGGGTTCGCCTCCAGACGGCGGCGGGTCTCCGCCAGTGGTGTGCTGTCGCCCTGCCGGACGGTCACGACGAACCGGTCGGCCACGAAGACCATGATGTTGCCGACCTCGATGTCCGAGGTCCGCTCGTCGAACCGCACCGTCTTGAGCACGACGAAGGTCGTGTCGCCGTGCCGCTCCAGCCGGGGCCGCAGGTGTTCGCCGCTGAGAGCCTCCTCGACGGCCAGCGGATGCAGCTTCAGCTCTTCGTTGACGTGCTGGAACGTCTGCTCGGTGGGCTCGTGCAGGCCGACCCACATGAAGGCGCCGCTGTCATCGCGCGCGGCGTCGAGGGCGTCGCTGAAATCGCCCGTGACATCCTCACGGACGCCGGATCGGTAGATCGCGCAGTCAACAATCACTCGACGATTGTGGGCCAATCCCGGCCTCCTCGGGCACATACGGATGCATGGACCATGACGAACCGCCCCGTGGCACCTCGTAGAGTGCCAGGCGTGACGACGCTTCTTCTGGTGCGGCACGGCCTCACCGCACTGACCGGACCGGTGCTGGCCGGGTGGACCCCCGACGTGCATCTCGACGAACGCGGCCGGGCCCAGGCCGGGCGTCTCGCCGGGCGTCTCGTCGACGTACCCCTGGCGGCGGTCGTCTCCAGCCCGCTCGATCGCTGCCGCGAGACCGCCGATGCCGTCCTCTTCGCGCGTCCCGGGTCGGCGCCCGTGGAGAAGATGGAGATCGACGAGCGGTTCGGCGAGGTCCGCTACGGAGACTGGACCGGCCGGCCGCTCAAGGAGCTGGCCGAAGAGCCGCTGTGGCGCGTGGTGCAGGCCCATCCGAGCGCCGCCCGGTTTCCGGGCGAAGACGGTGAGTCGCTGCTCGAGGCACAGCACCGCGCGGTCACGGCGATCCGCGACTGGAACGCGCGCCTCGGCCCCGGAGCCACCTACCTCGTCTGCAGCCACGGCGACATCATCAAGGCCGTGGTCGCCGACGCGCTCGGACTGCACCTCGACCAGTTCCAGCGCATCCACGCCGACCCCGCGTCGCTGACCGTCATCCGCTACACCGAGTTGCGCCCGTTCCTCGTCCGGCTGAACGACACCGGCGGCGGCACCGAGGGGATCTTGCCCCCGGTCGGGGAGACGGGCGGCGACGCGCCGGTCGGCGGTGGTGCGTGAACGGGCGGACGGCACGCCGCCGCCTCCGGGTGGCCGCGCGGCGCCGTGCGGAGCGCGGCAACGGCCCGGCTCGGCGGTAGGGTCGTCGTATGCCCGTCATCTCCTACGACATGCCGGACAGGTTCATCGCCGGTGCGGTCGGACAGCCGGGCGAGCGTGCCTTCTATCTGCAGGCCCGGGCGGGCCGTAGGGTCACGAGCGTCGGCCTGGAGAAGTTCCAGGTGACTCTGCTGGCCGAGCGGCTCGAGGAACTGCTCGACGAGGTGCTGCGCCGCAGCGGTGGTTCGGCCTCCGTGCCCGCCGTGACCCCGGCCGAACTGCAGGACGACGACCCCCTCGACCAGCCGGTCGAGGAGGAGTTCCGCGTCGGCACGATGGCGCTGGCCTGGGATCCCGAGGACGAGCGGGTCATCATCGAGGCCCAGGAGGTCACCGAGGACGAGGAAGAGGCCACGATCGGCGTCGAGGAGCCCCACGTCATCGTGCTGCGGGTGCGGATCACCGCGGCGCAGGCGCGCGCGTTCACCGAACGCGCGTTGAAGGTGGTGGCCGCCGGACGCCCGCCCTGCCCGCTGTGCGGCCTGCCCCTCAACGCCGCGGGGCATGTATGCCCGCGGCAGAACGGGCACCTCGGCTGACATGGGCGCTGTGATCGTGAACCGTCCGGGCATCGACCCGCGGACCGAGGCGCGCTGGATGACGCGCTCCAAGCCCTGGACAATGGCCCTATGACGCAGCCCTCCCGGGACCGGGCCTCCTCGTCCGGCCACGACGGCTCGGTCGACCCCGCGGACGTCGAGACCGCCGAGGCGCTGCTCACCCAGGGCCGGATCACCGTGGAAGGCCGCCTGATGGCGGCGTCCAACGCGACCCTCTACTGCTCGATCGAGCTGGACGGTCTCTCCGGCGCCTGCGTCTACAAGCCGGTCGCGGGCGAGCGCCCGCTGTGGGACTTCCCGGACGGTACGCTGGCCGCCCGCGAGGTGGCCGCCTACGCGGTCTCCGAGGCGATGGGGTGGCGCGTGGTGCCGCCCACCGTGCACCGTGACGGCCCGTACGGCCCGGGCATGGTGCAGCTCTGGGTCGAGCCCGACGCCGACATCGATCTCGTCGCGCTGTCGCGCGCGGATGACCCGGTCATCCGCCGCATGGCGGTCTTCGACGCGGTCGTGAACAACGCCGACCGCAAGATCGGGCATCTGCTGCCCCCCGGCGACGGTCACGTGTACGGCTGCGATCACGGCGTGTGCTTTTCGGTGGAGTACAAGCTCCGCACGGTCCTGTGGCAGTGGCGGGGCAAGCCGCTGACCGATGAGGCCGTCGAGGCACTGCGTCGGCTCAAGGCCGTGCTCGACGCCGGCGCGCTGCGCACCAGGCTGTCGGCGCTGCTCACCGCCGAGGAGGTCGACGCGACCCGGCGGCGCGTCGACCTGATGCTCAAGCACCGCATCCATCCGTACCCGCCGGAGGACTGGCCGGCGATCCCCTGGCCGCCGTTGTAGGAGCCGCCGGCAGCCGGCAGGAGGAGCCGCCGGCCCGGGAAGCCGCGCGCCGCTGTGGGCACCGCGCGCGCCGGATGTTCCAATATCGCTATGTGCACCGCCTTGATCAGCTTTGTTCCGTCAGCTCCCGTGCCCGTGCTCCTCGCGGGGATCCGGGATGAGGTCGTCGACCGCCTCTGGGAGCCACCCGGCCCGCACTGGCCGGACCGGCCGGGGGTGATCGGCGGACGGGACCTGCGGGCGGGCGGCACCTGGCTGGCCGTGGACCCCCGGACGTCCCGGGTGGCGTGCGTGCTCAACGGGCACGGACGGCCGGCTCCCGAGGGCGTGCGCGTGTCGCGCGGGGTGCTGCCGCTGAACGCGGCGGCCGACGGAAAGCCCGGCGACATCGACCCGGAGCGGCTGGACCCGTTCCACCTGCTGTGCGCCGAGCCCACCGAGGTGCGGCTGTGGAGCTGGAACGGCGACGAGCTCACCGAACGCTCCCTGGCACCGGGGCTCCACCTCATCGTGAACAGCGGCCTGAAGGGGGGTGACGACCTGGCGGACCTGGGGCCCGGCGGCGAGCACATGTCGGCACGCCTCGCCCACTTCCGGCCCCGGCTGGCGGCCGTCCCGCGCCCGGTCGCCGGTGACGGCCCCACCGCGGAGGCATGGGGGGAGTGGCTGCCGCTGATCGACGGCGACGGTCTCGACCGCGCGGACCCGCGTGCCCTCGTCGTCCGGCGTGAGATCGGCGACGGCCGGGTCTACGGCACGACGTCGACCAGCCTGGTCGCCCTCTCCGGCGAAGGGCTGCGCTTTGACTTCTCCGCCGAACCGGGTCGCCGCGACGCGTGGTACCGCGTCCGGTGAGCCGGGGAACCGGGCGGATGCCGGCATGCCCGATCACCGGGCGTGTGCAAAGCACAGATAAGCTGCCCCCATGCGATCGTGGCCCGCACCGCAGGTGCCTCGCCTGGCGGACAAGGGATTGCCCGGTACGGGCCTCCAACTGCACGTGTACGACACCGGAGCGGATGCCGTCCGGCCCACCGACCCCGGCTCGACCGCGCGGATGTACGTCTGCGGGATCACGCCGTACGACGCCACCCACCTGGGGCACGCCGCGACCTATCTCACTTTCGACCTGATCAACCGGGTGTGGCGGGACGCCGGGCATGACGTGCACTACGTGCAGAACGTGACCGACGTCGACGATCCGCTGTTGGAACGCGCCCGGCAGACCGGCGACGACTGGCGGGATCTCGCCGAGCGTGAGATCGCGTTGTTCCGCGAGGACATGACCGAGCTGCGGATCCTGCCGCCGGACCAGTACATCGGAGCGGTCGAGGCGATCCCGCTGATCGTCCGGATGATCGAGCGGCTGCGGGCCAGGGGCGCGGCCTATGATCTCGACGGCGACGTCTATTTCCCGATCAGCGCCGACCCCGACTTCGGTCAGGTCAGCGGGCTGAGCCGGGCCGAGATGCTGCCGCTGTTCGCCGACCGCGGCGGCGACCCCGACCGCCGCGGTAAGAAGGACCCCCTCGACGCGCTGCTCTGGATGGCCGAGCGCCCCGGTGAGCCCGGATGGGACTCGTCGCTGGGCCGTGGCCGGCCCGGCTGGCACGTCGAGTGCTCCGCGATCTCGGTCGATGCCCTCGGCATGGCGTTCGACGTGGAGGGCGGCGGCTCCGACCTGGCCTTCCCGCACCACGAGATGGGCGCCTCGCACGCTCAGATCGCCACCGGCGAGCGTCCGCACGCGCGGGCGTACGTGCACGCGGGGATGGTCGCCCTCGACGGCGAGAAGATGTCGAAGTCCAAGGGCAATCTGGTGTTCGTGTCCCGGCTCAGGGTCGCCGGCACCGATCCGATGGCGGTCCGGCTCGCGCTGCTGGCGCACCACTACCGGTCGGACTGGGAGTGGACCGCCGCCGACCTGGATCGCGCGATCGCCCGGCTGGCCCGGTGGCGCGCGGCCGTACGGCTGGCGGCCGGGCCGTCCGCGGCGCCGCTGCTCGCCGACGTGCGCCGTCATCTCGCTGAGGACCTCGACGCGCCCGCCGCGCTGACCGTGGTGGACCGCTGGGCCGAGCACGCCGCCGCCGGTGACGGTACGGATGTGCGGGCACCCGGTGAGGTTCGTGACATCGTCGACGCCCTGCTCGGCGTGGCCCTCTAGCCCCTGGTCGGTTCGAGCCGGTCACCGGCGCCCGTACGGGCTCAGTCCGGGCGCAGCCGCGGGTCCAGGAACGAGTGGACGACGTCGACGGCCAGGTTGGCGGCGACGACGCACAGCGAGGCCAGCATCGTCACTCCGATGATCACCGGGGTGTCGCCCACGGAGATGGAGTGGTAGACGAGCTGGCCGATGCCCTGCAGCCCGAAGACCTGTTCGGTGACGATCGTCGAGCCGATGAGCACGCCCACGTCTACGCCGAACTGGGCGACCACCGGGCTCAGCGCCGACCGCAGGGCGTGCGCGCAGGTGACCCGGCGTTCGGGCAGGCCCTTCGCCCGCGCGGTACGGACGTAGTCGGCGCCGAGCACCTCCAGCATCGAGCCGCGGGTGAGCCGGGTGTAGGCGGCGACCATGAGGAAGGCCAGGCCCACCCACGGCAGGATCATCCGGCGCAGGAAGTTCTCCTGCAGCGGCGGACCCGCCTCGAAGAAGGTCAGTCCGAGCTCACCCGCCCTGCCCACGAACACCTGGAGCAGCACCAGGGCCAGCAGGAAGGAGGGCGTGGACAGGCCCACGAGCACCAGGCCGGTCGATATCCGGTCGAATCGGCCGTGCGGCCGGATCGCGCTGAGCACGCCGGTGGCGACACCACCCGCGAAGCACAGGACCGCGGCGCCGAGCACCAGGCACAGCGTGGTCGGGAGCCGGTCGCCGATCAGCGCCGTCACCGCGGTGCCGTTCACGTAGGAGTAGCCGAGATCGCCGTGCGCCAGCCCGCCGAGGAAAGCGCCGTACTGCGTCAGTACCGGCTGGTCGAGCCCGAGATTGTGGTGGATCTGGGCCAGGGTCTCGGCGGAGGCGCGGGGGCCCGCGATGACCCGCTCGACCGGGCCCGGCGACAGCCGCAGAAGCACGAAGACCGAGGTGGCGACCAGCCACATGACGAGAAGCGCGAACAGCATCCGGTGCAGGAGGAAGCGGAGCACGGCGCCCTACCGCCCGGAACCGGCGAGGTGGTCACGCGGGGCCAGCGCCCGCCGGATCCCGTCGCCCAGCAGCACGCACGAGAGGGTCGTGAGCAGGAGGAGCGTTCCGGGGACCGCCAGCAGCCACCAGGCCGTCGTGAACACCTCGCCGCTCTCACCGAGCATGCTTCCCCAGCTGGGCATCGGGGGCCGGACGCCGATGCCGAGGAAGGACATGGTCGCCTCGAACATGATCGCCGCGGGGAGCATCATCGAGGCCAGCACGGTGATCTCGGTGACGAGGTTGGGCACGAGCTCGACGCACATGATCCGTAACCGGCCGGCGCCGAGCGCCCGTGCGGCCGTCACGAACTCCTCCTCCCGCAGTGACCTGACCTTCGCCCGCACGACCCGGCCGATGGAGGCGAAGGAGAAGACGCCGATCGTCAGGATCGTCAGCGCCACGCTGGCCGGGACCGAGCCGAGCTGGAAGCTGGTGGCGAGCACGGCGGCGATGAGCAGGTACGGCAGCGAGAGGACGACGTCCATAGAGCGTGCGAGCACACTGTCGGCGACGCCTCCGAGGAAGCCCGCCGCCAGCCCGGTGGCGACGCCGAGCAGCGTGGCGAGCGCGGTCGCACCGACGCCGACCACCAGGGAGATCCGGGCACCGTAGGAGGCCCGGACCAGGACGTCGCGGCCCAGTTGGTCGGCGCCGAGCCAGAACTCCCGTCCCGGTCCCACCGGCTGCCCGGCGGTGTCGAGGCCGCTGTCGGGATACGTGCCGTCATAGGCGTGCCCGGTGCCCGCCGCCAGCAAGGGGGCCGCGAGGGCGATCAGGGCGATCAGGGCGATCAACGCGATGGACACCGCGGCGGACCGATCACGGCGTAACCGCGCCCACGCGAGCCGCGCGGCATCGTTGCCGGGGACCGGCTCCCACCCGGCGCCGGCGGTGGGGCCGCCGCGCCGCGATCGGATGGAGATCATACGTCGTCCTTCACTCGACGCCGGTGTGACTTCGACGGGCGGACGCCGGCGCGGGGCGCCACCGGCTCCTCAGGAGGACGAGAGCCTGACCTGGTTGAAGTCAAAGCTCTGCGACGTCGGGAGGTAGAGCGCGTTGCGCACCCGGGCGGAGTGCAGGATCGGGTGCTTCTTGTTCATGAGGGGCACGACCGCCACGTCCTCCATGATCAATTTGTCGACGCGGGTCCAGAGCCGCGCCGCCTGCGCCGGCGACGTTGACTTGAGCGCCTCATCGATCAAGACGTTCACCTTGTCGTTGTTGTAGCCGCCGTAGTTCGCGGAGTTGGGCCCGTAGTGGCGGCCGTCGAACAGCGGTACGACCGTGGCCCGGCCGTTGTTGCCGTACCAGTCCGGCACCCACCCCGGGGTGGCGATGTCCCACTTGCCGGCCTTGGTCTCCTCGGGGGTGACGAGCGTGCGGCCGTAGAGGTTGCCGGTGGTGTCCGGGTACAGCTGTGCGGTGATGCCGCAGGCCTTGAGGTTGGCCTGGATCGACTGCGCCACCTGTGGCTGGAAGCTGTTGATCCGGTAGGGGAAGATCAGCCGCAGCCCGCCCGGGTGACCGGCGGCCGCGAGCTTGCGCTTGCACATGGCCGCGTCGCCGGCGCCGCCCGGCGTCGGGTACAGGTCGAACCGCTGATGGCCGATGCTGCCCGGCGGAATGACCTGGTGCAGCAACTGGCCGACGTCGGAGCCGCCGTAGAGCCGGATCAGCGTGGCCTTGTCGATCGCGTACAGGATCGCGCGCCTGACCTCGCGGTCGGCCAGGGCCCGGCCGTTGTTGGGGCTGAGCGTGTTGAACACCAGATAGGGCGTGTTCGTCGAGCCGTCCATGATCTTGAAGTTGGGGTTGGACCGCAGGCGCGGGAGGTTGGACCGGGGGACCGGCTGGTCCCACGACAGGTCGGCCGTTCCCCGCAGGATCTGCTGCTGCACCGAGTCGGGGGAGTCCTGCCCCAGCGTGATCCGGATCCGCTGGACGTTCTGGGCGCGCAGCGGATCGGCGTCCTGCCGCCAGTTCTGGTTCTTCTCGAGCACGTACTGCTTGTTCGGCAGATACGAGGTGATCTGGTACGGGCCGTCGGAGATCGTGTGCCGCCGGAACTCGGGGCTGTCGGGCACGTAGGCGTCGTACTCTCGCGGCGCCGCCGCGGCGAAGGGCAGCGCCAGGATGTTGGTGAAGTCGTTGGCGGGCTGGACGAGCCTGATCACGAGGGTCTTGTCGTCCTTGGCGACCAGCCCGCTCACCCGGGTGCGGTTCTGGTAGTCGGCGATGGCGCGCGCGTTGTCGGCGCCGACCTTGGCGAAGCCCGTGCAGAAGGTCTGCATGCCCTGGATGGTCGAGGTGTAGTAGGCCAGCGCGCCCGAGGGGGAGGCCGGGTTGCACAGCCGCTTGATGCCTCGCACGAAGTCCTCGGCCGTCACCTCGCGCGGTGTCGGGGTGTTCCAGAGCACGCCCGAGCGCAGCTTGATGGTGTAGGTCCGGTGATCGGCGCTCAGGCCCCTGTTGGCGGTCGTCGGCATCGCGGTGGCGACGTCGGGATGGATGGCGACGGCCTCGTCGAAGGTCGACGCCGCCTTGACGTTGAACAGCGTGCGGGAGAACTGCCTGGTTAACGCGCTGCCCACGGTGGCGTAGCCGCTGGCGGTGTCGAGGTGGTCGACGTCGGCGGAGCCGATGACCTTCAACGTCATGTCGTCCTGCGCGCTGCTCTGCCCGCAGCCCAGCACGCCCGCGCCGAGGACGCCGGCTCCGGTGACCGCCGCGAGTCCCCGTTTGCCCCGTGTCATCTGCCCCATCCAGCCCTCAGTCGGTGTGCTGTGATGTCGTGAGCGCGCCGCGACGGACGTGGCATCCGGTACGGGAGGGATCGAGGACGCCGCGCGTGATCACGTCAGGTGAGCAAAAGTAACATGAAGTGATCGACGACGCACGCGAATGAGGGATTCCGCGCGCGATCCGTGCCGGGCGGCCGCGACGGCACTGAGCGAGGGTTCGTTCAGTGGCCGGTCAGGGCCAGATCAGGGGCGTGCGGGGCCGTACAAGGCCGTACCGTGGCCGGCCCGGGCCGGGTTCAGGGCAGCCCTGGCGGGTTCGTCCGGGGGTCGGAGTCACCGGGGCCGCGGCGGCGCAGGAAGCGCTCGAACTCCCGGGCGATCGCGTCACCGCTGGCCTCGGGCAGCTCGGTGGCGTCCTTCTGCTCCTCCAGAGCCTTGACGTACTCGGCCACCTCGGAGTCCTGCTCGGCCAGCTCGTTGACGCCGTTCTCCCACGCGCGCGCCTCTTCGGGCAGGTCGCCGAGGGGCACGGTCACGTCGAGCAGGTCCTCGACCCGCCGCAGCAGCGCGAGCGTCGCCTTGGGCGAGGGCGGCTGGGCGACGTAGTGGGGGATGGCCGCCCACAGCGCCACGGTCGAGAGGTCGGCGCGGGAACAGGCGTCCTGCAGGACGCCGAGGATGCCGGTGGGGCCCTCGTAGCGGGTGGGCTCCAGGTTCAGCGCCTTGGTCACGGTCAGATCGGAGGTGGCGCCGGTGACCGGCACCGGGCGGGTGTGGGGTGCGTCCGCTAGCAGCGCCCCCAGCAGCACCACCGTCTCCACCTCGAGCTCGAGCATGAGCCCGGTCAGCTCGCGGCAGAAGGACCGCCAGCGCATGTTGGGCTCGATGCCGCGGACCAGGATGACGTCGCGCCTCGAGTCCGGCGGCCGGGCCCAGGAGACGCGGGTGGTGGGCCAGGTGATCTCCCGGGTCTCGCCGTCGACCAGTTCGACCAGGGGCCGGGTCACCTGGAAGTCGTAGTAGTCGTCCGGGTCGACCTCGGCGATGGGTGTCGCGTTCCAGCTCGACTCGAGATGCTGGATCACCCCGCTGGCGGCCTCGCCCGCGTCGTTCCAGCCCTCGAAGGCGGCGACCAGCACCGGATTCACGAGATCCGGCACGCTTTCGAGCTCGACCACGTGCCGCCTCCCTTCCAGTGTCGATCCTATGACTTCGGCCTTACCCGGCCTCTCGAAGACTAGCGCGCGCGGAGGAGTGATCATCCGTCGCGTGCGGCTACCTACCGTCGGTCGTGTGCACGATGAGGATGTCGCACGGTGAGCGGTGCGACAGGCTCGCCGGGACCGAGCCGAGGATGCGCCCGGTCAGGCTGCCGAGCCCGCGGTTGCCCACCACGAGCAGGTCGGCCGAGTGCTCCTTGGCGACCTTGGTCAGGACGTCGACGGGGTCGCCCTGGACCGCCACCTCGTCGACGTCGTGCACGCCCGCGGCGATGGCGCGGTCACGCGCGGCGCGGAGGGCGTCGTCGGCGGGGGTGGAGCCCTGGACCTTGTACGCCAGGTCGCCCAGCCGGTCCGCGGCGTTCTGGCGCTCCCGCTCGGACATGGGGTGGTAGGCGCAGGCGAGGAGCAGCGTGGCGCCGGTGTCGGCGGCCAGCCGGGCCGCCCTGTCCACGGCGCGGAACGAGGTAGCCGATCCGTCGGTGCCGACGAGGATCGTTCGGTACGAGATCGCCACTTGGCACTCCTTACCGGTGAGTAGTCGCGGGGGAAACGGTAGCGGCACAATGCCCTTTCCGTCACGGGGAGATCCCGCTCGGTGTTCGCGCAGTGATCTGTTCAACTCCGACTGGACCGGCGATCGAGCCGGACGCGGATAGAGTTGTCCACTATGAGTGCAACCCCAGAGTCTCTGCGTCAGGCACTTCGTGAGCGTGTGGTCGTTGCCGACGGGGCGATGGGGACGATGTTGCAGGCCCACGACCCGACATTGGACGACTACGAGGGGCACGAGGGTTGTAACGAGATCCTCAACGTGACCCGTCCCGACATCGTCCGCTCGGTGCACGACGCCTACTTCGACGTGGGCGTCGACTGCGTCGAGACCAATACTTTCGGCGCCAACCTCGGCAACCTCGGCGAGTACGGCATCGCCGACCGGATCGAGGAGCTGTCGCTGACCGGGGCGCGCATCGCGCGGGAGGCCGCCGACGCCCACTCGACGCCAGAGCGCCCGCGCTGGGTGATCGGGTCGGTCGGTCCGGGCACGAAGCTGCCGACCCTCGGGCACGTGAGCTTCGCCGAGCTGCGCGACGCCTACCAGCGCAACGCCGCCGGGCTGGTCGCCGGGGGTGTACACGCGCTCTTGATCGAGACCTGCCAGGACCTGCTCCAGGCCAAGGCCGCGCTCATCGGCGCCAAGCGGGCGATCGCCGAGGCCGGCACCGACACGGTGCTCATCGGCCAGGTGACCATCGAGCAGAACGGCGCGATGCTGATGGGCTCCGAGATCGGCGCGGCGCTCACGGCGCTCGAGCCGCTCGAACTCGATCTGATCGGGCTCAACTGCGCCACGGGTCCCGACGAGATGAGCGAGCACCTGCGCTACCTCGCCCGCCACGCGCGGATCGGGCTGTCCTGCATGCCCAACGCGGGCCTGCCCCAGCTCACCTCCGACGGCGCGCACTATCCCCTCACGCCCGACCAGTTGGCCGCCGCCCACGACACCTTCACCCGCGAGTTCGGGCTCTCGCTCGTCGGCGGCTGCTGCGGCACCACGCCCGAGCACCTCCGCCGGGTCATCGAGCGGGTCGGGCTCGACGGGGCCGGCGCGACCGCACCGGCCGGCGCCGGCATGCCCGGTGATGGCACGGCCCGCGACGGCGCGCCCCGAGGCCGGGCCGTGACCACGCGCCGGCCGCGCCCTGAGGCGGGTGCGTCGTCTCTCTACCAGCACGTGCCGTTCCGGCAGGACACCTCCTATCTCGCCATCGGCGAGCGCACCAACGCGAACGGCTCCAAGGCCTTCCGCGAGGCGATGCTCGAGGAGCGGTGGGACGACTGCGTCAAGATCGCCCGTGAGCAGGCCAGGGACGGCGCGCACCTGCTCGACGTCTGCGTCGACTACGTCGGCCGGGACGGCGTAGCGGACATGAAGGAGGTCGCGTTCCGGCTGGCGACCGCCTCGACGCTGCCCATCGTGCTCGACTCCACCGAGCCCTCCGTGATCCAGGCGGGGCTGGAGATGCTGGGCGGGCGCGCCGTCGTCAACTCCGTGAACTACGAGGACGGCGACGGCCCCGACTCGCGGATGGCCAGGATCATGCCGGTCATCAAGGAGCACGGCGCCGCCGTGGTCGTCATGACGATCGACGAGCAGGGGCAGGCCCGTACCGCGGACCGCAAGGTGGCGATCGCCTCCCGCACCATCGACGACCTGACCGGCATCTGGGGCCTGCACGTCGAGGACATCATCGTCGACTGCCTCACCTTCACGATCGGAACCGGGCTGGAGGAGTCCCGGCGCGACGCCGTCGAGACCATCGAGGCGATCCGCGAGCTCAAGCGGCGCTACCCGGGCGTACAGACCACCCTCGGCCTGTCCAACGTCTCCTTCGGCCTCAACCCGGCCGCACGCATCGTGCTCAACTCGGTGTTCCTCAACGAGTGCGTCAACGCGGGCCTCGACTCGGCGATCGCGCACGCCTCCAAGATCCTGCCCATGGCGCGGATCCCGGACGAGCAGCGGCAGGTCGCCCTCGACATGGTCTACGACCGGCGCCGCCCGGCGGCCGAGGGCCGTCCCGCCTACGACCCGCTCCAGCGGTTCATGGAGCTGTTCGAGGGCGTCGACGCCACGGCGATGCGTCAGTCGCGCGCCGAGGAACTGGCCGCGCTGCCGCTGTGGGAGCGGCTCAAGCGGCGCATCGTCGACGGCGAGGTCCACGGCCTGACCGGCGACCTCGACGCCGCACTGGCCGAGCGTCCCGCTCTGGAGATCATCAATGACGTCCTGTTGCAGGGTATGAAGGTCGTCGGCGAGCTGTTCGGGTCGGGGCAGATGCAGCTTCCGTTCGTGCTGCAGTCGGCCGAGGTCATGAAGACGGCCGTCGCCTACCTCGAGCCCCACATGGAGAAGACCGACGACGATGGCAAGGGCCGCATCGTGCTCGCCACGGTCAAGGGCGACGTGCACGACATCGGCAAGAACCTCGTCGACATCATCCTGTCCAACAACGGCTACGACGTCGTGAACCTCGGCATCAAGCAGCCGATGTCGGCGATCCTGGACGCCGCGAAGGAGCACAGCGCCGATGTGATCGGCATGTCCGGCCTCCTCGTCAAGTCCACGGTGATCATGAAGGAGAACCTCGAGGAGCTGAACTCCCGGGGCCTGTCCGGGCGGTGGCCCGTGCTCCTCGGCGGGGCCGCGCTGACCCGCGCCTACGTCGAGCAGGACCTCGCCGAGCTCTACTCCGGCGAGGTCCGCTACGCGAGGGACGCGTTCGAGGGGCTGCGGCTCATGGACGCGTTCATGGCGGTGAAGCGCGGCGAGGTCGGCGCCCAGCTCCCCCCGCTGCGCGAGCGCCGCGTCAAGACCGGCGCGAGGCTCCAGGTCACCGCACCCGAGGACATGCCGGCCCGGTCGGAGGTCGTCACGGACAACAAGGTGCCCGAGCCGCCGTTCTGGGGCGACCGGATCGTCCGCGGCATCCCCATGAAGGACTACGTGTCGTTCCTCGACGAGCGGGCCACCTTCCTCGGCCAGTGGGGTCTCAAGCCGACCCGGGGCGGGGACGGCCCGAGCTACGAGGAGCTCGTCGAGACCGAGGGCCGGCCGCGGCTGCGCATGTGGCTCGACCACGTGCAGGCCGAGGGGCTGATCGAGTCCGCCGTCGTCTACGGGTACTACCCGTGCGTCAGCGAGGGCGACGACCTCGTCGTGCTCCACGACGACGGGTCCGAGCGCGAGCGCTTCACCTTCCCCCGGCAGCGCCGCGACCGCCACCTGTGCCTCGCCGACTTCTATCGCCCGCGCGAGTCCGGTGAGATCGACGTGGTGGCCTTCCAGCTCGTCACGGTCGGCGCCAAGGCGAGCGAGGCGACCGCCGAGCTGTTCGAGCGCAACGCCTACCGCGACTACCTCGAACTGCACGGCCTGTCCGTGCAGCTCACCGAGGCGCTCGCTGAGTACTGGCACGCGCGGGTCCGCTCCGAGATCGGGTTCGGTGCGCAGGACCCCGAGGGACTCGACGACATCCTCAAGGTGAACTACCGCGGATGCCGCTACTCCTTCGGCTACGCGGCCTGTCCCGACCTCGAGGACCGGGCCAAGATCGTACGCCTGCTCAGGCCGGAGCGGGTCGGCGTAACACTGTCGGAGGAGTTCCAGCTCGTGCCCGAGCAGGCCACCGACGCGCTCATCGCGCACCATCCCGAGGCCAACTACTTCAACACGTGATCCGGCGAGGTCACGAGGCGCCCGAGCGAGGGAGACACGTGGAGCCCGATGGGTGCCTGCAGGCGGTCCTGTTCGACATGGACGGGCTGCTCATTGATTCGGAACGGCTCTGGCTGGAGGTCGAGGCCGAGGTCATGGCCTGGCTCGGCGGCAACTGGGGGCCGGAGCACCAAGAGCGGCTCGTGGGCGGTTCGCTGACCCGCACCGTCTCCTACATGCTCTCGCTCAGCGGGCCGGTGGCGCCGCCGGACGAGGTGGGGCGGCGCCTTCTCGACGGGATGACCGAGCGGTTGCGGACCGAGGTCCCGATGCTGCCCGGCGCCAAGGCCCTGCTGGGGGAGGTACGTGACGCGGGCCTGCCGAGCGCGCTGGTGTCGTCCACGCATCGGCGGGTCATGGAGCACGCTCTCGACGGAATCGGCCGTGAGCACTTCACCGTGACCGTGGCCGGGGACGAGGTGTCCAGCAACAAGCCGCACCCTGAGCCCTACCTCACCGCGGCCCGCCTGCTGGGGGTCGCCGCCGAGCGCTGCGTGGCGCTCGAGGACTCGCTGAGCGGCATCACCGCGGCCGAGGCGGCCGGCTGCGCATCCGTGGCGGTACCCAGCGTCGTCGCCATCCCCCCGGCGCCGGGCCGCCTCGTCGTCGAATCGTTGTCCGATCTTGATGTGCCGACACTGTCCGCGCTCGTGACCCCTGAGGGCCCTCGTCACCCCTAAGGGATCGGGTAGCGCGCTGGGATGAGGCCGGGCCGCGAGGAACCGTCCGTGCGGAGGAGTGGACGTGGCACGCGGGGATGCGAGGATGGAGGCGTATCGCAGTGAGAGCGGAGGCCGGCCATGGATGACTTCTTTCTGTTCGCGGTCAGTCTCGCCGTCACCCTGCTGGGTCTCGTCGGCAGCATGCGCGCCTACCGCCGCCGCGGCGCCGGCTCGGCCCTGCGCGGCACCGCGTGGTCGCTGGTGCCCATGGCCGCGTACCTCACGGGTCTGACGGCCTGGGCGACGGACCTTGTCTTCAGCCCGGTGAAATGGGCCGGTGTCGTGCTCCTCGGGCTCGCGGGCGTGCTGTATCTCGTCTCCGGAGTGATGCTGCGGCGCGGCGCGGCCGGTGGGGGCAAGGGCGCCGACAAGGGCGCCGCCGAGGCGCGACCGGCGGACCAACGGGGTGCTGGACGCCGAGCCGAGAAGAAGGCGATAGAGCCGAAGCGGTCCGCGGACATCGACCCTGATCTCGCCGACATCGAGAACATCCTGCGCAGGCGCGGGATCTCCTGAAAACCATCGCGGTCGCGACTTGATTACGGCCGTATCTTTGCTTGCGTCCTTTCAGGTACAGTAGCCCCTCGTCTAGGGGTTACATGCTCTTGGTTACGCTTTGGGGCGTTCGTCCGTTATGGCATCAAGAGCACATATGCCCTAGATGACGACGAGATCACAAGTCAGACACGGGGGCTAGCGTACGGGACCCCTGCGCGCGACATTCGTCCGGGGAGAGTAGGTTTCCCTCCAGCAGAGGGACGTTGCGAGTCCAGGACCAGTGAATACACCGTGGTTTTCTGGCTTGTCGGGATGTCCGTAGTGTGGCCGTGTTTGGGGAGGTATGTAGGTGACCGCACCGATCGAGGTGTCCGGGTCTGAGGTCGAAGCCCAGCCGGACGCCGTCCTTGCGGGAGTCGATCGCAAGGCGATCCAGGGGCGCTCTCTCGGCCAGATCGCATGGCTCCGCCTCAAACGCGACAAGGTCGCTCTCGGCGGCGGCGTGGTCGTGCTGCTGCTCATCCTGGCCGCGGTGTTCGCGCCCGTACTGGTGAAGCTACTGGGATATCCCCCGGACGAGTTCCACCGCGAGCTCATCGATCCGGTCTTCAGCCGGCCCACCGGAGCGTACGGCGGCATCGGCTGGGACCACCTGTTCGGCGTCGAGCCCATCAACGGGCGCGACCTGTTCAGCCGGATCCTCTACGGCGCGCGGATCTCGCTGCTGGTGGCGTTCCTCGCCACGCTGCTGTCGGTGTCGATCGGCGTGGTGCTCGGGATGGCCGCCGGTTACTTCGGGGGATGGGTCGACACCGTCATCGCCCGCGCGATGGACGTCTTCCTCGCCTTCCCCCTGCTGCTCTTCGCGATCGCGCTGGTGGGCGCCATCCCCAGCCAGGCCTCGATCTTCGGCCTCTTCGAGCTGAAGGACAACTCGCTGCGCATCGCCCTGCTGATCTTCATCATCGGCTTCTTCAACTGGCCCTACATCGGCCGCATCATCCGGGGACAGACCCTGTCGCTGCGGGAGCGCGAGTTCGTCGACGCGGCCCGCAGCATGGGAGCCCGCAGCCCGCACATCCTGTTCAAGGAACTGCTGCCGAACCTGATAGGGCCGATCCTCGTCTACTCCACCCTGCTGATCCCGACCAACATCCTGTTCGAGGCGGCCCTGTCGTTCCTCGGAGTGGGTGTGGCGCCGCCGACCCCGTCGTGGGGAGGCATGCTGTCGGACGCGGTAACGAAGCAGCTGTATCCGATCGCGCCGCACTTCATGATCGTTCCGGGTCTGGCGATCTTCATCACGGTCATGGCCTTCAACCTGTTGGGTGATGGCCTACGGGACGCCCTCGACCCCCGGGCGCGCTAATCATCCCGTTCTGTAATCAGAGAGGAATGTCTCGGGCATGAAAAGAACCAAGACGACCGTCGGCGTCGCGCTGAGCGCGGTGCTGGCGCTGGGGCTGGCCGCCTGTGGCGGTGGCTCCGACGACAACGGCGGCGGCGGTGATGGCGGCGGCGGTGGCTCCGCCTTCGACGCTGCGGTGAGCAAGGTCGTCAATCCGTCGACCAAGACCGGTGGCACGCTGAAGTACGTCATCACCGACGCGCCGGACTCGATGGACCCGGGCAACACCTACTACGCGTACAACTGGGACTTCACCCGGTACTTCGCGCGGGCGCTGCTGACCTTCGACCCCAAGCCGGGTGAGGCGGGGCTCAAGGTCGTGCCGGACCTCGCCGAGGGGCTGGGCCAGCCCAGCGACGGCGGCAAGACGTGGACGTACAAGATCCGCAAGGGTGTCAAGTACGAGGACGGCACCGAGGTCAAGGCCGAGGACATCAAGTACGCGGTCGCCCGCAGCAACTACACCGACGAGCTGCAGGGCGGCCCGCACTACTTCACCCAGTACCTCGCGGCGGGTGACTACAAGGGTCCGTACAAGGACAAGAACCTCGATGACTTCAAGGGCATCGAGACCCCCGACGACCACACGCTGGTCTTCAAGCTGAACCAGCCGTTCTACGAGTTCGACTACCTGCTCACCAACCCGCAGACCTCGCCGGTGCCCAAGGCGAAGGACACCGGGCTGAAGTACCAGGAGCACCCGGTCTCGACCGGCCCGTACATGT
The DNA here is from genome assembly GCF_014323705.1 of Actinomadura alba. Classification (GTDB taxonomy): domain Bacteria; phylum Actinomycetota; class Actinomycetes; order Streptosporangiales; family Streptosporangiaceae; genus Actinomadura_C; species Actinomadura_C alba. The sequence continues at coordinate 8,506 of NZ_JABVEC010000014.1, read as the reverse complement.
TCGAGAACCACTCCATCGGCAAGTCCTTCGCCCTGGTGAAGAACCCGAACTGGAGCGCCGCCACCGACCCGCTGCGCAAGCAGCTCGTCGACCGGGTCGAGCTCACCATGAAGGTGACCGGCGCCGACATCGACAACCGGCTCCTGGCCGGCACCGAGCACCTGATGCTCGCCGGCACCGGGGCCGAGGCCGCGGCGCGGGCCAAGATTCTGAGCTCGGACAGCCTGAAGAAGAACGCCGACAACCCGCTGACCGGCTTCCTGCGCTACGCGATGCTGTCGACCAAGGTGAAGCCGTTCGACAACATCGAGTGCCGCAAGGCCGTGCAGTACGCGCTGGACCGGACGGCGACGCAGGGTGCCTACGGTGGGCCGGTCGCCGGTGACATCGCCACGACGGCGCTGCCGCCGACCGAGACCGGGTACACCAAGTACGACCTGTACGCCACGCCCGGCAACAAGGGCGACGTGAACAAGGCGAAGACCGCCCTGCAGGCCTGTGGCCAGCCGAACGGCTTCGAGACCAACATCGCGGTCCGCGGTGACCGCGACAAGGAAGTCGCCGCCGGTGAGGCGATGCAGCAGTCGCTGGCCAAGGTCGGCATCAAGGCGCAGATCAAGAAGTACCCCTCGGGCGACTACAGCTCGCAGTACGCGGGCAAGCCGGCGTTCGTCCACAAGGAGAAGCTCGGCATCATCATCGCCGGCTGGGGCTCGGACTGGCCCACCGGCTTCGGCTTCCTCTCGCAGATCGCGCACAGCAAGGCGATCAAGGACTCGAGCAACTACAACGAGATGGAGCTCGAGGACCCCGCGATCGACAAGCTGCTGGACGACGGCGCGAAGACCGAGGACATCGCGCAGCGCGAGCAGATGTGGTCGCAGGTGGACAAGAAGATCATGGAGTCGGCGGCACTGGTGCCCTTCATTTACGAGAAGACGCTCCTGTACCGTCCGCCGAACCTCACCAACGTCTACTTCCACCTGGCCTACAAGATGTACGACTACCCTTCCATCGGCCTGCAGTAGTCGCGAGATAAGACAGTCCGTAGAAGGCAGGTGAAGGCATCGATGGCCGGCCGGGCAGCGGGGATCCGCCGTCCGGCCGGCCGTCACCGCCGCCCGTAGTGATCGCATTCATCGTCCGGCGCCTGGTGGCCGCCGTTCTCCTCCTCGTGATCGTCAGCATGGTGACGTTCGCGATCTTCTTCCTGGTGCCGCGGCTGGTCGGCTCGACCCCCGACGACCTCGCGTCTCGGTACGTGGGTCGCGATGCCAGCCCCACTTCGGTACAGGCCGCCAAGAAGAGGCTGCATCTCGACGATCCGGTCCCGCTGCAGTACGGCCGCTTCGTCAAGGGCATCGTGGCGGGGGACGAGTTCGACTACGGACCCCAGACCGTCAAATGTTCGGCGCCCTGCTTCGGCTACTCCTTCCGGACGTCGCAGAACGTGCTCGACCTGATCAAGGACCGGTTCCCGGTCACGGCCTCCTTGGTCTTCGGGGCGTCGATCCTGTGGCTGACCGGGGGTGTCGCGGTGGGTGTCCTCTCGGCGCTGAAACGCCGGAGCTTCTTCGACCGGGCGGCCATGTCGATCGCGCTGGCGGGCGTCTCACTGCCGATCTACTTCACCGGCCTGGTGTCCCTCTCGCTGTTCGCGTACACCTGGAAGATCTGGCCCGACGGCGTTCAGTACGCGAACCTGCTGGACAATCCGGTGAAATGGGCTTACAACCTCGTGCTGCCCTGGGTGACGCTGGCCTTCCTCTACGCGGCGATGTACGCCCGGCTGACCCGGTCGGGAATGCTGGAGACGTTGAACGAGGACTACATCCGGACGGCGCGGGCCAAGGGGCTCCCGGAACGCACCGTGATCACCAAACACGCTCTGCGCGCCACTCTGACACCGATTCTCACGATCTTCGGTCTCGACATCGGCCTGTTGCTGGGCGGAGCGGTTCTCACCGAGAGCACCTTCTCGCTACCGGGAATGGGCAAGATGGTGGTCGACGCCATCACCGGCAACGACCTCCCGGTGGTGCTCGGAGTCGTGATGTTCACGGCGCTCTTCGTGGTCCTGGCCAACCTGATCGTGGACCTTCTGTACGGGGTCGTCGACCCGAGGGTGAGGCACAACTGATGGGGGACGAGAAGGAGCGGACCGAGACGCTCGACGGCACTCCGGCCGCCGCCGAGGCGGCGCACCGGCCGCCGACGGCGTTCCTGGAGGTCCGTGACCTGCGCATCCACTTCCCGACCGACGACGGCCTGGTCAAGTCCGTCGACGGCCTGTCGTTCCAGCTCGAACGCGGCCGCACGCTCGGGATCGTGGGCGAGTCCGGCTCGGGCAAGAGCGTGACGAGCCTCGGCATCCTCGGCCTGCACAACCGCCGGAACGCCAACGTCTCGGGAGAGATCTGGCTCGACGGCCAGGAGATCGTGGGCTCGACGCCCGACCAGGTCCGCCGGCTCCGTGGCCGGAACATGGCCATGATCTTCCAGGACCCGCTGTCGTCGATGCACCCGTTCTACACGGTCGGTAACCAGATCATCGAGGCCTACCGGATCCACAATGACGTTTCCAAGCAGGTGGCGCGAAAGCACGCGATCGACATGCTGGGCCGGGTGGGCATCCCGCAGCCGGACAAGCGGGTGGACGACTACCCGCACCACTTCTCCGGCGGCATGCGGCAGCGAGCCATGATCGCGATGGCGCTCTCGTGCGATCCGGAACTGCTCATCGCCGACGAGCCCACCACGGCGCTCGACGTGACGGTGCAGGCGCAGATCCTGGACCTGCTCCGGGACCTGCAGGAGGAGTTCAACTCCGCGATCATCATGATCACTCATGACCTGGGCGTGGTGGCCGAGCTGGCCGACGACATCCTGGTCATGTACGGCGGGCGCAGCGTGGAGTACGCGACCGTCGACGACCTGTTCCACCGGCCGCTGCACCCGTACACCTGGGGACTGCTGGGCTCCATGCCCCGCCTCGACCGGGAGCGCTCCGAGCGGCTGCTGCCCATCAAGGGCACCCCGCCCAGCCTCATCAACCTCCCGTCCGGTTGTGCCTTCAACCCGCGGTGCGCGTATGCCGAGCTGAACGACGGCCGGAGCGAGACCGAACGGCCCGAGCTCAAGGAGCTCGAGCCCGGTCACAGCGTCGCCTGCCATCTGCCCCTGGCCAGGCGCAAGGAGATTTGGGACAACGAGATCAGGCCTAAACTGTGACGGCCATGGTCGGGGGACCAGGAGTAGCGTCGCTCCTGAAGACAATCCTGGAGTACGTGTGAGCACATCGGAAGGCCCGGTCACCGGGCCCGACGCGGACCGGCCGGCGGACGACCACGCGGTGGCGACCTCCACGGTCGACGTCACCAAGGAACCGGCGCCCGAGGCGAGCCGCGAGACCCTCCTCGAGGTGACGGACCTGCGGAAGCACTTCCCGATCACCTCGGGAATGCTCCGGCGGCAGGTCGCGGCGGTCAAGGCCGTTGACGACATCTCCTTCTCGGTGCGCAAGGGCGAGACCCTCGGCGTGGTGGGCGAGTCGGGCTGTGGCAAGACCACCACCGGCCGGATGATCATGAGGCTGCTCGAGCCGTCCGCGGGAAAGATCGTCTTCGAGGGCCATGACATCACGCACATGAAACAGCGGCAGCTTCGGCCGCTGCGGCGTGACATCCAGATGATCTTCCAGGACCCGTACTCCTCGCTCAACCCCCGGCACACCGTCGGTGCGATCGTCGGGGCGCCGTTCAGGCTGCAGAAGGTCAAGACCGAGGGCGGCATCAAGAAGGCGGTCCAGGAGATCCTGGAGCTCGTCGGCCTGAACCCCGAGCACTACAACCGGTACCCGCACGAGTTCTCGGGTGGTCAGCGGCAGCGCATCGGCGTGGCCCGCACGCTGGCCCTGCGGCCCAAGCTCATCGTCGCCGACGAGCCGGTGTCGGCCCTGGACGTTTCCATCCAGGCCCAGGTCGTCAACCTGCTCGAGGACCTGCAGGACGAGTTCGGGCTGACCTACGTGGTCATCGCGCACGACCTGTCGGTGGTCCGCCACATCGCCGACCGGGTCGCGGTCATGTACCTCGGAAAGATCGTCGAGCTGGCCGACCGGACCAGCCTGTACGAGTCGCCGATGCATCCGTACACCAACGCGCTGCTGTCCGCCGTGCCGGTTCCGGACCCGGACAAGCGCAAGGGACGGGAGCGGATCCGGCTGCAGGGTGACGTGCCGAGTCCGCTCAACCCGCCGCCCGCCTGCCGGTTCCACACCCGGTGCTGGAAGGCGCAGGAGATCTGCAAGACGGTCGAGCCGCCCATGGTCGAGCTCAAGCCCGGTCACCAGACCGCCTGCCACTTCCCCGAGAACGCGCCGGCCGGCGCGGCCGAGACGGTCGCCAAGAGCGCCGCACTGTAGGACGCCGCACTTGTAAGACACCGCACTGTACGAATCGCCCCGTACCGGCCCTGTGGCCGGTACGGGGCGATGGCGTTCGCGGGCCTCCTTGGTGGCCGGTGCGCCGGGCCCTATTCGGTCGCGATGGCCTTGAGGACGTCCATGCGACCCGCCCGCCAGGCCGGCCACAGCGCCGCCAGCATGCCGATCACGCCGCCGAGCACGACGTAGACGACGAGCGTCACCACGGGGATCTTGAGGATGTCGAGGCCCTGGTCGGCGAGACCGTTCTGGACCGCCGCCCCGAGCGCCACGCCGATCCCGATGCCGAGCAGCGCGCCGAAGACCGCGATCACCACCGACTCCAGCCGGATCATCCGGCGCAACTGTCGGCGGCTGACGCCGACGGCGCGGAGCAGTCCGATCTCCCGGGTCCGTTCGACCACCGAGAGGGCCAAGGTGTTGATCACCCCGACCGCCGCGATGATGATCGACATCGCCAGCAGGATCGTGAAGAACACGACGACCTGGTCGAGCTGCTTCTGGAACGACTCCTTCACCTCGGAGCGGTCCTGGACCTGGAGGTTGGGGTAGTCGCGCAGCGCTCCCTCGACCGCCTGCTTGCTGGCCGTGCCCGGCGTCGCCACCTGCACCATGCCCATGAAGGCGAGGGGCTTCGCGGTGTGCGCCAGGTAGGCCTGCTCCGACAGCAGCCGCGATCCGATGACGTCGTTCTTCTCGTAGATCCCGGCGACGCGCAACTGCTGACGCGCCCCGTCGGTGAACTGGGCGGGAAGGGTGCTGCCCACCTTGTAGTCGTTCGATTTCGCGGTGTCCTCGTCGACGAGCAGCCCGTCGGCGCCGAGGTCGGTCGAGCCCGACAGCATCTTGAGCTTGGCGCCCTCGGTGATGCCGGCCATGTCACCGGACAGCACCGAGGCCCGCTTGCCGTTCACGTTGATGTTGCCGACGTACATCGCCGTGGCCTGGTCGACCCCCGGCGCCTGGCCGACCGCCTTGATGGCATCGGGACTGAAGCCGCCCTGGGTCTCGGAGATGATCATGTAGTCGGCGCCGAACTGCCGGTCCACCGACCGGCCGATCGACGCGACGGCCGAGGAGTTCACCACGTTGATCGCGCTCACCAGGGCGAGACCGATCATCAGGGCCGACGCCGTGGCGGCGGTGCGCCGCGGGTTGCGCAGAGCGTTCTCGCGGGCGAGCCGGCCCGGGGTGCCGAACAACCGGGGGAACACCCCGCCGAGCACCCGGATCACCGGCTTGCTCAGGATCGGGGCGAGCACCGCCACGCCGATGAACACCATCCCGACACCGATGCCGAGCAGTAGCAGCGGCTCCGGCCCGGCGTCCGCGATCCCCGCCACGACGAGCCCGGCGCCGAGCACGGTCAGAGCCGAGCCGATGCCCGCCCTCCTCCGCAGCGACCGCTGGGGGAGCGCGACGTCGTCGCGCATCGCGGCGACCGGCGCGATCTTCGCCGCGCGGCGGGACGGGAAGTAGGCCGAGATGAGAGTGATCGTGACGCCGACGGCGTAGGACCAGATGACCGGGGTGACGGTGAACGTCAGGCCGGTGGAGCCCTCCGAACCGTCGCTCATCAACGCCTGTAGCCCCGCGGCCAGCCCGACGCCGGCCAGCAGGCCGATGGTCGAGCCGACGATGCCCACCCCGAGCGCCTCGCCCATCACGGCCCGGGTGACCTGCCGGCGCGACGCGCCGATCGCCCGTAGCAGCGCCAGCTCCCTCGTGCGCTGGGCGACCAGCATCGAGAAGGTGTTGAAGATGATGAAGGCGCCGACGAAGACGGCGATGAGCCCGAAGACCAGCAGCAGGACCTGGAGGAACGACAGGAGTTGCTGGATGTCGTCCTTGAGCTCGTCCCGCAGCGCGCTGCCGGTGATGGCCTCGACATCGCCGGGCAGCGTCCGCGCCACCCGGTCCCGCAGGACGGTCTCGCCGACTCCGCTGCTCACCAGCTGGATGTCGTTGAAGTAACCGGGCTTGAGCAGCAGCCGCTGTGCCGTCGCGGTGTCGAAGGCCGTGACGGTCGCGCCCATCATGTTGCCGGTTTTGATCACCCCGACGACCGTCATCGTCTGCGTCGGGCCCTGGAGCAGGATCCGCGCGCGGTCCCCGAGCCCGTAGCCCGCCTTCTTCATCGTCGCCTCGTCGATGGCGACCTCGGACGGCCCCTGTGGCGCGCGACCGGACTGTATGTCGTAGTCGCCGCCGTTCACCCAGTTCATCCCCATTTGGGGAGGGCCGAGGGTGGCGACGGTCTTGCCGTTCTTGCCGATCACCGCCGCGTATCCGCCGACGTTGCCGACGACGTCCTTGACGCCCTCGACCTTGCGCAGCTCGTCGGCGAGCGCGGCCGGGACCGGGGGCCGGCTGCTCACCTGCTCGTCCGATCCGGACTGCACGGCCTGCTTGGCCCGTACGTCGACCGCGACGTTCTTGCCGATGCCGGCGAACAGGTCGTCGAACTGCTTCGACATGGAGTCGGTGAAGATGAACGTACCGGCGACCATCGCCACCCCGAGCACGACCGAGAGCGCGGTCAGCGCCAGCCGCAGCTTGTGCGCGGTGAGATTGCGCAGCGTGACCTTGGTCATCATGATGCAGTGACCCCCGGCAGGTCGAAGCCCTTCATGCGCTCCAGGACCTTCTCGGCGGTGGGCTCCACCATCTGGTCGACGATGCGGCCGTCGGTCAGGAACAGCACCTCGTCGGAGTAGGCTGCGGCCGCCGGGTCATGGGTCACCATGACGATGGTCTGGCCCATCTCCTGCACCGAGTTGCGCAGAAAGGACAGGATCTCGGCGCCGGAGCGGGAGTCGAGGTTCCCGGTGGGCTCGTCGGCAAAGATGATCTCCGGTCGGCCCGCGAGGGCGCGGGCGCAGGCGACGCGCTGCTGCTGGCCGCCGGAGAGTTCGCTGGGGCGGTGCTTGAGACGGGGCCGGAGGCCGACGGTGTCGATGACGTGGTCGAGCCAGTTCGTGTCCGGCTTGCGGCCGGCGATGTCCATGGGCAGCGTGATGTTCTCGAGCGCCGTGAGCGTCGGCACGAGGTTGAAGGCCTGGAAGACGAAGCCGACCTTGTCGCGCCGCAGGCGGGTGAGCCGCTTGTCGTCGAGGCGGGAGAGCTCGACGTCGCCGAGGAACACCTGGCCCGAGTCGATCGAATCCAGGCCGGCCATGCAGTGCATCAGGGTGGACTTGCCGGACCCGGAAGGGCCCATGATGGCCGTGAACCGGCTCTTGGGGATGCCGACGGTCACGTGGTCCAGGGCGATGACCTCCGCGTCACCGGTGCCGTAGATCTTCGAGATCTCCCTGACCTGCGCCGCGAGCGGGCCCGCCCCGGGCTGCTCCAGCCCCTCGGCGGACGTTGGAGCGGTGTTCTTCACGTTGGAACTCCCTGTGGGGTAAGGATGGTCGTACGGATTGGGGTGGGTCGCCCCCTCGACCCATAAGCAACGGTAGAAGTCCCCGTGACTTATGTGATCGGCATTGGGAAGGGACTTCCGTCTCCGTCTTCCGCATGAGCGCGCCCCTGTCCCTCCCCCGTGGGGACGAGGCGGCGCTGCCGGTCCCCCTAGGGGAGCTCGCTCGCGGGATGCCGTGGACGCGTGCGCTCAAGGAGGCGCGGCGCGTTCTGCGCCCCGGCGGCCGCATCGTGCTCCTCGGCCAGGACCGGGACACCTTCGTCATCGACTCGGCCGACCCGGGGCTCACCCTCCCGGCCGCGACCCGGCCCTGAGACGGTATGAGCCGGGTATGGACGGGCTCAGCCGGACTGGCCGGGCTGGCTCATACCCGTCTCGTAGGCGTACACCACCGCCTGGACCCGATCCCGCAGCCTCAGCTTCGCGAGGACATTGCCGACATGGGTCTTCACCGTGGTCTCACTGACCACCAGCTCGGCGGCGATCTCGGCGTTGGACAGGCCCCGCGCCACATGCCGCAGGACCTCCCGCTCCCGCTCCGTCAGAGTGTCCAGGCCAGGCGGGGGCGTCGACTCCCGCACCGAGGGCAGGCGCGTCGCGAACTTGTCCAGCAGCCGGCGGGTGACGCTGGGCGC
>NZ_JABVEC010000013.1 GCF_014323705.1 Actinomadura alba | reverse complement strand
TCTTCGCCAGTCGGCCGTATAGGGCCGGGGGTTCGAATCCCTCCGGGCGCGCGCACCGCAGGCTCCTCGGATGAACGCGATCATGGAACGGCAGCAGCGACTCGTCGACTGCGGGATCGGGCATGAGCGAGCGGGAGGCGAACACCATGCCCGGCACCCGCATCGTCCCCTCCGGCTCGATCCGGAACCGCTACGGGCCCTCCTGCACGATTTCCATGATCGTTTTTACTTGTGAGTGATGGACTCTGCGATATCCGTGGCAGCGAGCTGCACGAGCCGGCCGCCCAGATCGATCAGCGCCCGGCCGGCGGCCAGCTCGTCACCTATCTCCGGCACCAACCGGTCACGCGGGTTACGCCGGGCGTGGCCGACCCCCTCGACCGTAGTGCCGTTCATCGTGCTGAGCACGGCACGCACATGGGTGTTGTCGCCGGCCTCACTGATATCGATCCGCACACCCCATTGCTTGGTCTCCATGACGTTCACCTCCCTCCCCCAGCCTCCTGGACCGCGTTTCCCCTGGCACAGGGACCGGGGGCCCTGGCGTTAGGGGCAGAAGGCCCCTGTCGCCCGATGCGTCTCAGCCCCGATGCCGGTAGGGACAGAGCGATGCTTGAACACGCAGGTCAAGGCTGCTTTTGGATAAGTTTCGCATTCGTCTGGATTGAGCAGTAATCCGAATAGAGGGGACTAATGAGAGGGGCAGCTATGACTACGGCCCGTGACATCATGCATTCTGGGTGCGAGTGCCTGGGGATCAACGAGACTCTCACGAACGCCGCGCGGCGGATGGCCGAGCTGAACATTGGTGCCATGCCGGTCTGCGGTGGCGACAACCGGCTGAAGGGCATCATCACCGACCGTGACATCGTGGTGAAGGCGATCGCGAAGGGCAGGAACCCGGCCGAGGTCAAGGCCGGCGACCTCATCGGTGAAGCCGCGGTGTGGTGGGTCGACGTGAACACGGACGTCGATGAAGTACTGCACCAGATGGCCGAGCACAGGATCCGCCGCATGCCCGTACTGGACAACGAGAACCTGGTCGGCATCATCAGCCAGGCCGACCTCGCGGCGAAGCTGCCAGAGGACAAGGTCGGCGAGCTGGTGGAGGCCATCTCCAGCACGTCGCATTGAACGGCGTGGCCGAGAGCCACCAGGTATCAGGCGGCGCGGCCTTCTCACTGTGGTGACCGGGCACGTTTACCGACTGGCGCCAAGATCCGCGAACGCGGGATCGAGCCGCCCAAGGGTTAAGCGCCGGCCCGCCTCGCGTACCAGGTGATACTGGCTCCGTTCGGGAACGACCTGCGGTCGGTCGGGGTGAGCGCGGTGGGACGGAAGCCACCATCGACGAGGGCGGGGCCCGCGCCCGCCACCACGGGATAGCTCTTGACGATCAGTTCGTCGATCTCGGGCAGCAGCGAGGCGGCCAGCCCTCCGCCGCCGCAGAGCCAGACGTCCAGCCCGTCCTCGCGCTTGAGGTCCCGGACGAGCGCGGCGGAGTCGCGCACCAGTTCCACCGCCGGGTCGTCGATGCGGTCCAGGGAGCTGGAGGCGACGTACTGCCGCAGGTGCGCGTACGGGCTGCTGATCCCTTGGTCGAGCACGGCCCGGTAGGTGTTCAGCCCCATCAGGACGGTGTCGAAGCGCCTGTTGGGGACGTCCACGAGGCCGGCGTGCGGACGGTACTGCGTGGGAACAGTCTCGGGATAGCGCGCGTTGACCCAGGCCATGTACGCGGCGGCGGCCTCGCCCCCGCCGACCGGGTAGAAGTCCGCCTCCCCGCCGGGGCCCGCGATGCGGCCATCGATGGACACGCCGATGTAGTAGACGAGCTTGCGCATATGACCACTCCATTTGAAGTACTATAGACGAAGTTGCTTGAACGTTAGTACTACAAGTGGAGTGGTGTCAACCATGCGCAGGAACGCCGAGAGGAGGGCGGCGCTCATCGACGCCGCCATCGAGGTGCTGGCCGAGCAGGGCGCGCGGGGCCTGACCTTCCGGGCGGTGGACGGCGCGGCACAGGTCCCGCCGGGGACGGCGTCCAACTACTTCGCCAGCCGCGACGACCTGTTCACCCAGGTCGGCGCGCGCGTCTACGAGCGCCTCCAGCCGGACGAGGAGACCGTCGCCCGCCACCTGGAGGGCGCGCAGGACCGGGAGAAGTTCGCCGAAGTGATGCGCGAGACCGTCCGCCGGGTCGCCGGTTTCCGGACGGGATACCTGGCGCTGCTGGAACTGCGGCTGGAGGCGACACGGCGTCCCGAACTGCGGGCGGTGCTGACGCGGAGCGTGCGCGCCGACGTCGATGCCAACGTCGCCGGCCACCGGGCGTCCGGGCTGCCCGGTGACGCGACCTCAGTGCGGCTGCTGCACATGGCGCTGAACTGGCTGATCGTCGAGCGCCTCACGCTGCCGGAGGTGTACTCCGAGCAGGAGGCCGACGACCTCGTCGCCCGCGCCGTGGAGCGGCTCGTCTAGCCTCGCTGCGCGCCGGACGGCCGCCGCCCACGAACCCTGGACTGGACGCCAGCCTCCTGACCTCGACGGCGACCTGCTGCTTTTGATCGGCTGCTGAACCATTGATCAGGCGAAATGCCCCCGTCATTCATGCATGGTTTCCTTCCGTGGCCATGCCGTTTCCTGCGGTGGGCGTGACTCGGCCTCAGGGTTCGCGGGCGCGGAGGTACGCGTCCAGGTCGGCGGCGCCCTTGAGCATGGCGCGACCCCGGGCGGACAGGCGGGCCTGCCAGTCGCGCAGGGTCGACTCCAGCGGGGCGACGCCGCCGGCGGAGCGGACCTGAGCGATCAGCGGGGCGATCTGCTCCAGCAGGTAGCCGCCCCGCCTGAGCTGGTGGGCCAGCCGGACGTCCCGTACGTCGGCCGCGCCGTAGATCCGGTAGCCCGTCTGCGGATCGCGGCGCGGCCGGACCAGCCCGGCGTTCTCCCATTTGCGCAGGGTGGCAGGGCGGATGCCGAGGCTCCTGGCCAAGGGGCCGATGAACGTGTCGCCGCGCTCCTGCGGCACGGGCGCCAGATCGCGGAGCGCGGCTTCGACGGCCTGGAGGGTGCGGCGGTCGTCGAGGAGTTGGCCGTGGCTCTCGTCGATGAGCCGCAGCGCGTCCTCGGTGGCACCCCGGTTGACCGTCTGCATGATCGACATGGCCGTCTGGTGACCGTGCCCGGGCACGAGAGCGAGGAACGCGCGCAGGGCTTGCGCGTGCAGCGGCGTGTAGGTGCGATAGCCGTGGACGGTGCGTTCGGCGGCGGGCAGGATGCCGGCGTCCTCGTAGTTCCTGATCGCCTGGGTGGACAGGCCATGCTCGCGCGCCAGGTCCACTGGCCTCATGGATGCATCACCGATTGAAGGTCCATCGCGATGAGAGCAGGGGTTTCCAGGGAAAAGTTTACACTGAGTGTTCAACGATACCGTTGAAGGTATGGACATCAAGGGCACGGCCCGGCCGCTTGACGGCGCGGGCGTCTCGGCGTTCCTCCGGTCGCTTCCCGCCAAGCCCCTGCTGCTCGGCCTGGGCGAGGCCAGGCACTTCGTGGGGGAGCTGGGCGAGTTGCGCAACGAGATCTTCCGGCATCTGGTCGAGCACGAGGGCTACCGGTCGTTCGCCATCGAGAGCGACTGTCTCATGGGCCTCGTGGTGGACGACTACATCACGATGGGCGCGGGCACGCTCGATGACGTCATGGAACGCGGCTTCAGCCACCGCTTCGGCACGTCCCCGGCCAACCGCGAGCTCGTGCGCTGGATGCGCGCTTACAACGAGGAGCATGACGAAAAGCTCCGGTTCTTCGGCTTCGACGGCCCGCTGGAGTATTGGGCCGAGAGCCCGCGCCAGGCGCTCACCACCCTCTACGCCCTCCTCGACGGCCCGCTCCCCTGCACCAGAGAAACCCTCGACGCACTGCTCGGCCCGGACGACCGGTGGACGAACGAGGCCACGGTCATGGACCCGTCCCAGTCGATCGGCCAGTCCGCCGACGCCCAGCGGCTGCGGCTGCTCGCCGACGACCTGGTGGCGCTGCTCGACACTCAGGCGCCGCGGCTGAGCGCGCAGGACAGGGAGCGGGCGGCACTGTACGGGCGCACGGCCACCGGCCTGCTCCGCTACCACCACTGGATGGCCGACACGTCCCCGGCCCGGATAGCCAGGCTGTCGGGACTGCGGGACGCGATGATGGCCGCCAACCTGCGTGCCGTCGCCGAGCACGGCCCCGTCCTGGTCTTCGCCCACAACCTCCACCTGCAGCGGAACAAGAGCTTCATGCCGCTCGGCGACCTGCTGCTGGAGTGGTGGAGCGCGGGGGCGATCACCGGGACGCACCTGGGCGACCGGTACGCCTTCCTGGCCTCCGCCTTCGGCACGACGGGCGACAACACCCCGCCCCCGGACACCGTCGAGGGCATCCTGTCCACGCTCCCGTGGGACCACTCCCTCATCGACGCCCGCCGCCTGGCCGAGGCCATCACGAAGCCCGCCCCGCGCATCTCCCACGATTTCGCCTATTTCCCGCTGGACCCGGCCCAGCTCGACACGGTCGACGGTGTCGTCTTCCTCAAGGAGGCTGTCAGGCTGGAGGAAGCTGTCAGGCTGGATTGACAGGCGTAAGCGTGTCAGCCCTGCCTGACACGCATACGCACCATCACACCATCCATGCCCGCCCCCTCGCCAAAGGCGGCGCCCTCGTTCCCGCTCCCGGGCCACGAACGGGTATCAGGGCCGTCCGGCGGCGTCGCCGATCGCTTCGTCGAGGATCGCCAGGCCGAGCGAGATCTCTTCCTCGGTCGCGGTCAACGGCGGGGCGATCCGGAAAACGCCGCCCATTCCGGGTAGCTGCACGATGTTCATGTGCAGGCCCAGCTCAAGGCAGCGCCGGGTGACGAGCACGCCCAGTTCTTCGGAAGTGCGCTTGGTTTCGCGGTCGACGACCAGTTCCAGGCCGGCCATCAGCCCACGCCCCCGGATGTCACCGACGACCTCGTGCCGGTGCGCGATCTGTTCCAAGCCCTGCCGGAGGATGCCGCCCAACTGGAGCGCGCGCTCGTCGAGTCGGTCGCGCTGCAGCACGTCGAGGACGGTGTTGCCGACCGCGGCGGGCAGCGGGTCCGCGACGTGCGTGGTGAAGAACAGGAAGCCCCGATCGTGCGCCGCCTGTTCGAGTTCGGCGCTGGTCAGCACGGCAGCCAGGGGAAGCCCGGCGCCGAGCGTCTTGGACAGGGTGAGGATGTCGGGGACCACGCCGTCGCGCTCGAAGGCGTACCAGTTGCCGGTGCGGCAGAGTCCGGTCTGGGCCTCGTCGACGATCAGCAGCATTCCGCGTTCCCGGCACTTGTCCTGCAACGCGCCGAAGTAGCCGGGCGGCGGCTCGATGACGCCACCGGAGCTGAGGATCGGCTCGACGATGCAGGCGGCCAGGCTGCCGACCGACTGTGCGTCGATCAGGTCGAAACCGAAGTCCAGCTGACGCCGCCAGTCCAGCTCGCCGTCGGCGTCGGTGAAGTCGGGGCGGTAGCGGTTGGGCGCCGGGATGGCGAAGTTACCAGGCGCGAGCGGGCCATAGCCCTTGCGGCCGGCGCTGTAGGTGGCGCCCGCGGCCGCCTGCGTCATGCCGTGCCAGGAGCGGGCGAACGAGACGATCTCGTGCTTGCCGGTGACGAGCTTTGCCATCCGGATGGCCGCTTCGTTCGACTCGGCGCCGGTGGTCAGCAGCAGCGCCTTCTCCAGCGGCTCCGGCAGCGTCTCGGCCAGGCGCCGTGCCAGGTCGACGACAGGGCGGCTCAGCATCCCGCTGAACAGGTGGTCAAGCTTGCTCGCCTGCCGCGTGAGGGTGGCGACGATCTCCGGGTGCGAGTGGCCGAGGATCGCGCTCATCTGGCCGGAGGTGAAGTCGAGGATCTTGCGGCCGTCCTCAGTGAACAGGAAGCTCCCGGCGGCATGGTCGATGATCTCGCGGGTGAACGCGCCAGCACCGGCGTAGCGGACGAGGTGCCGGTCGGCGTCAGCCCAGAAGGCATCGGCGGTGGACAGCGAGGCGGAGGTCAAAGCAGCCATGGCTTTGACGGTAAGTCCGGACCGAGCGACACGTCCATCTCACAATTCCGGCTGTCCTGTTCGGTAAAACCGAACAACAATGAGCGAATGCTGAACCCATGGCGGCTGCGGCTGCTGAGCCTGCTCGAGAACCTGGGCACGGTCCGCGCGGTGGCGCAGGCCGCCAACCTGAGCGCGTCGAGCGTGTCGCAGCAGCTCGCGTTGCTCGAAGTCGAGACCCGTACCCACCTGCTCGAACGCACCGGCCGCCGGGTGCGGCTCACCCAGGCCGGGCTTATCCTGGCGCGGCGGTCGCGGGCGATCCTCGACCACATGGACGCCGTCGAGGCCGAGCTGCGCAGCCTCGGCGAGGAGCCGGTCGGCCTGGTGCGGCTGGGCGCGTTCCAGAGCGCGATCCACACCCTTGCGGTGCCCGCGGTGACCCGGCTCGCCGGCACGTTCTCACACCTGGACGTCGAACTGCTGGAACTGGAGCCGCATGAGAGCATCCCGGCCCTGCGCGGTGGTGACGCCGACGTCATCATCACGACCACCGACTTCGTCGAGCTGCCGCTGGGCCCGGACCTCGACATCGTGCCGCTCACGACCGATCCGATCGTGCTGGTGGCATCGCCGGACCACCCGGCACCGCGCGGGCTCGCGGACCTCGCGGCCTACGCCGATGAACAGTGGGCGCTCGACATGCCGCAGTCGTACATGGCGAACCTGACGCTGCGGCTGTGCCGCGAGTCGGGGTTCGAACCGCGGGTGGTGTGCCGCTTCAGCAACTACATGATGACGCTGCAGCACGTCGAGGCCGGTCTGTCGATCGCCCTGCTGCCGGGCTTGGCGGTCGACCGGCGGTACCGGGTGGTGACGCGCGAGCTGGCGGCACCGGTGAACCGCACGATCACAGCGGTGGTACGGCGCGGCTCTCCGCCACGAGCGGCGGTGAACATGGTGCTGGACGCGCTACGGCAGCCGGACCTTCCGGCCCTGGCCAAATGGGATAGGTCGGAAGGCACACATTCTCCTCCGCACCCCGAGCTCACGTGACAGCGACCCAAAGGCAAGACGTCAATGGACGATGCGGTGCCTCAAACACCGACTCTCCGACATCGTCTACCGGCACATGGCCGACGACACCCTCATGCATCCGATGACGGGCCCAAGAGGACACCGGGGAGCGACTACTGACTCCAGCACGGCCGGCTCACATCCCCACGCCGACACTTCGGACAAGCCCCTTCCCGGACCCGCCACCACACAGCCTACGACCGCCCTCAGCACGGCTCCTTGACACAGAGGGGACCCCTGAGCGGATGCGTCGCCAGCCGTCAGCCGACCGGAAACATCCGTCGATCACCAGCTCGCTGTCACAAACATGCAGGTCGCGCCCGGTCCCATCTGTGTGGCTTCCCCCCACAGGGTTCGAACCTGCGCGACTCCGACTCCATGATGATGTTCCCGATGATGCGCCGCCGCTCGGCAAGGCGAATGCATGATTCGGTACCGTCCTGCGCCCTGGCACCGGATGGGCAGAATCCGAGGTAAACCCTGCCAAAATCGTCGATCATGTATCTCGTGACGCCCTGGGCGGTCGCCTCACTTGGGATCCGCCTCCCCCTCCACACGTGGTTGGGGGTAACCACGCGCCGGTCGCGCCGGTCCCGCCGACCTAGCGCCCAGGGCGCACGACATGAACGCCCGACTCGATCCCAAGCGTCAAGGCAGGCCCAACGAATCATTCACCCGTTGAGCACAGCCAGCGTGCGCCGGTTGTCATCTGGAGTCGACGCCTACGACACTCACGACCCGGCTATCGATAGCGACATCGGCCGGCGCATAACGCATGCGTTTTGGACCTTCCTCCGACGGTCGCGATCATCCCTGTGACGCGCGCAGAAGTATGATCAACGGCATCCGAGCAACCACGGACATCAGCCAGCGCGCAACTCGTGCTCCGCGTCACGGTGTCTGCGGACATTTTGGGGATCGTGTGCCCGGCCGGTCCCGCTCGTCGCGCTGTCGGCACCGACGGGGTTAAGCAACGTTCATAGGAAGGCTCGCAGCCTGCAATCAGCGGTAGTCCGCAGCGTCGACATTATAGACCAACTTGAGATGCTCGTAGCCCCTGATTCGTTCGGTTCGCCCAGACAGAAGAACAGGAGCAAGCGCTTCAAACACTTTACGAACTGCAACATCGTCGTATTCATTAAGCGCAGGAGTTGCACGGAGAAATAGCCCACCGTAAGATAGTTTAGTCACCTCGTAAAATGCTCCCGTCCTGCGCAGAACGTCGACACCCCCCAATCGCTCCGCTATCTCCGCCGCACATATTGTCACCCATGAATAACCTCTGAGCTCTTGACGGCTATTGAGTATAGTATCCCAAACCGAATGAGGGAGAATCGCTTCTAGTGCGGTCTGATTACCAATATCATCGTTGGTTACATTTCCAAAGCTACTGCGTTGCACTTCCGCTTGGCCTTGAACGAGAGATGCCCAGTCATTTTGCCGCTTTGGCGATTCTTGCCAGTTTAGAAAAGACTGATTCGCGATGGCGCTAAAATGCACCCATTCCGGGTCGTCGCGCAATCGTTCAACACTTATTCGTGCTATTTTCGACTCTGGCTTACCGTTGACATCCAAGGGCGACATCTCAAGTTTAGCGTAGTGCGGTCCGCGAGAGAGTCCTTTAAGGAACTTTTCCCAAGCGCCTATGGAATACAACGAAAGTCGCCCGCCGCTCGTAGGCTTTTGATGCACGCTCATAGCACCCCATAGAGTGCAAGAGTCTCCCCATGGAGATTCATCGTCTTGGGGTTTGTTCAGCCTTGGCTCTTGCCGCAATTCCTCGTGAAGTTCAGACAGTCCACCAGTAAGCACGGCCTCAAACCACGAACGCGCGCAGATGCTATATTCCTTATCGGATGCGACATGCGCGATCGTCTCCGCCATCAAAACGTCACCACGCATCGAAGCACCCTCCTAGATAAAGATCACGGGGAATCCTGGCCGACTGCATGATTGACAGACCCGATCCACGTCAGCGTGACCGTCGGCCGAACGTCCCGCTATTGCGGGAGTTCGTCGCGTAGCAGCTCGTCAAGAGCGTGAATCGTGTCCGCGTCGATCCGCTCGGGGAGATGGGCTAGCGCGACGTGCACCGCCGTGGCGGTCCGCTGGCGGGACGGCAGCGTTCCTCCAGTTCATCCAGAGAACGGGTCCCCCAGTGCCCGTGGTACCGCTGATAGGACAAGTCGTCGTGCCCCCATAGCCCCACCAGCAGCAAGGGGACTTCATGGACGTCACCGCAGCCGTCCAGCAGCCTGTTCCAGTCGACCCGATCCAGTCCCGCCAGCGGCAAGGCGGCATCCGAATTCACCACGGTCGAGAGCCTAATGTTCGTGTGCGGTCTTGCGCCCCATTGAGCCGGCTACCGCGACTGGATCACTGCCTCCCATTATCAGGTTCCCTCGCGGTCGCTGGGAGACCGCGAGGGAACATGATCATGAGGAGTAGACCTCGACCTCGACGAGACGCGAGTAGTCGCCGTTGTTGGAGGCCAGCCCCACGATGCGCACCGCGTCGGCGGTGACGGCGTCGAACGTTGACGTCACGTGGCCGACGACGTTGGCCCGCACCTCGTGGACCGTCTGCCAGGCGCCGTCCACACGCACCTGGACGTCGAAGTCGCGCAGGCCGTATCGCGCGGCCGGGTAGCGGGCCGAGTCAAGCGTGTACGTCTCGACCCGGCTGATCGTCGCAGGCTCGGCCAGCGCGATCTGGTGTGTGTCCGGGAACACCCCTCTGGTTGCGTCGTTCCAGCCGGTGAGGGTGTCCCAGTCGTTCGAGTTCTTGTTACCGTCGACGGCGCCGCAGACGTCGAAGTTGCCATGAGTCGACGAGGCGCTCGCCTGCTCGCCGAGGGCGAGGTTGTCGCCGGCGCCCTTGGGCGGCAGCGGCAGCACCTCGACTGGGACGGCGAGCACCTGGCGGTCCACGGTCAGCTCGACCTGGTACTCACCGGACTCGGCGTCCCGGGGCACCGTCACGCCGACGCGGGTCGACACCATGAAGTCCGGGTCCCGGGCCGGCAGCCACGAGGAGAGCACCTGGCGGTCCAGCGTCACCGGCGGCTCAGCGGTGAGCTCCATGTCGGCGTACAGGTCGGCGGTGCCGGTGTTGGTCATGCCCACCTGCAGCGAGCTGGGCAGGCACGGTAGCCCGACGACCTCGATCCGCTCCGGCGTGGCCGTGAGCCGCACCGGGCTGCGGTCCGGCCGCGCCGCCGAGGCCACCGAAGGGGTGACCAGGCCGAGCGTTGCCGCGGAGAGCGCGACGACGGCGATGTGACGCTTCATGACTGGCCTCCGACGACATGGATGCTGGGGTCGCCGTCCTTGACGACGAGTCGCGCGCGCGTGCTGATGGTCCCGTCCGGCACGATCACCCGGTCGGCGACACGGTAGTCGGCCACCCACTGCTCGGGCGTCACGTCGACCCGGACGTAGCCGCGCTGGAAGTTGGTGAACTTCACATGCGGATTCTCGGCGAGGATGGTCAGCCCGCCCTGGTCGTTGTCCATTCCGTCGAGGCCGGAGCTGATGGACGTCCCGACGAACTCCGTCCCGACCACCGGCGCGGTGTCGTTGGCGTAGTCCGCCTTGAGCTCGGAGACGATGCTGCGGTGCAGGTCGCCGACGATGCTCACCAGATTGCGCACCCCCCGCTCCTGCGCCCCGTCGAGGACCCGCTGGCGCGAGGCGGCGTAACCGTCCCATGTGTCCATCGGGACGAGGATTTCAGGACCCGCCTTGACGTCCAGTTGCGCAATGGCCGTCTGGTGCGCCAGCACCTCCCACCGGGCGGACCGCTCGGCCATGCCGTCGAGCAGCCACTTCTCCTGCGCGTCGCCAGTGATGGTCCGGTCCGGATCCAGCGACTCCGGGTTCGGCGGCTTGGAGCCGTCGCCGGCGGCCTGGTTGTCGCGGTACTGGCGGGTGTCGAGCATGTTGAAGCGGACCAGGTCTCCGTACTGGAAGCGGCGGTAGAGCTGCATGTCAGGGCCGGTGGGCGACTGCGCCATTCGCACCGGCATGTGCTCCCACCAGGCGCGAAAGGCGTTCGCGCGGCGCACCAAGAACTCGTCCTGCGGCGTGTTGTTCTCCGAGATCGGGCCGGCCCAGTTGTTATCGACCTCGTGGTCATCCAGGGTGACGATCCACGGTGCGGCGGCGTGCGCGGCCTGCAGGTCCGGGTCGGTCTTGTAGAGCGCGTACCGGCCGCGGTACTCGTCCAGCGTCATGGTCTCGCGGGTGAAGTCGACCGGGACCGGCTGCCGGCGCACCCCGGAGTCGACGCCGACGCCGTACTCATAGATGTAATCGCCCATGTGGAAGACGACGTCGTGCTCCTGCGCCGCCATGTCGCGGTAGGCGGTGAAGAAGCCCTCCCAGTACGCCTGGCACGAGGCGAACGCGAACGACAGGCCGGGCACCGGCCGGCCGTACTGGGGCGCGGTGCGGGTGCGGCCGACGGGGCTGAGGTGCCGGCCGACCCGGAAGCGGTAGTAGTAGTGCCGCCACGGCCGCAGGCCCTGCACGTCGATGTGGACGCTGTAGGACTGCTCGCGCCGCGCCCGCGCCGTCCCGCTGCGCACCACGTTGCCGAACTGCTCATCCTCGGCCACTTGCCACAGCACCGTGACCGGGCGCGGGCCCAGGCCACCGAACGGCGCCAGCGGCTCGGGTGCCAGCCGGGTCCAGATGACGACGGAGTCACTGAGCGGGTCGCCGGACGCGATGCCCAGCGTGAAGGGGTCACTGCGCAGGTCGGTCACCTCGACGGCGCTGCTGTCGGCCCGCGCGATCCCGGGGAGCGATCCCGCGACCGCGAGGCCCATGGCGGCCCCGGTGACGGTGAGGAACCTGCGGCGGGTGGCATCGACCGAGCCGAGCCGGAGATGGCTGAAGGGGGAGGGTTCGTCGATCACAGAGGAGATCAGATCAGTTGCAACCGACTTCAAAACGGACAGCAGGCAACAGTCTGCCGAACGGATCGGTTTGGTGCGATTGCGCAACGGCGGGTGCAGCGATCGAGCCCGGTGGGGGCGGTGATGGTGGTCGTGCGTCCGGCCATCACACCGGCATCCCCGACCCGCAGCCCGTTGAGCACCATCGAGACGGATCGGCTCTTCCCGCCACCGGCACCGACTTGTCAGCGTTCCAGGTTCGCCGGACGGCAGGTGCGCGGGGCGTTGACGGGGTTGCAGCGGGCCGGTTCCGCGCCGGGAAGCTGGGCGACGTAGTCGCTGCCGTTCCTGGCGGCCATTCCGACGACCGGGAAATCAGTGCTGACGACCTGCGCTCCGCTGTCGAGGGCCGCCTTCAGCTGCGTGGTGTCCCCCGTCCTGGCCTCCTCGAACGGGACGTCGGAACGCGTGCGGACGAAGTAGCCGCGCCGGACCAGATCCTGGATCTGTGCCAGCCCCGTGCCCGTCGGCTCGTTCAGCTTGACGAACGCGGCGTCCGGTCGCCCTGGGACAGCGTTGGTGAAGATGACGCGGCCTTCCAGGTTGGGGCGGCCGGTGAGGTACGGGGACTGGATATCGGCACCCTGGTTGTCCATCAGGAACAGGAACCTGCCGCGGGACTGCTCCAGCGTCGGCCAGCCGTACCTCAGCACCGACTGCTCGAGGGTGAGCCCGGGCCGCCGCAGGTCGTCCGGCTTGATGATCTTCTTGTCGCCGACCACCGACCGGATCTCCGCGTCGAGCGCGTCCATCAGGCCGGCGTCCCAGCGCGGGCTGCGGGGCCCGCCCAGCTTCTCATAAGCCGGGTCAGTGGACTTGAACTCCAGCAGGACCGGGATAGGCACATGGCCGGGGTTGTCGTCGGACCACGCCCGCGCCTGCGACAGGCACGTGCGCAGCGACGAGCACGAGGTCCCGTAGTCGTGGTCGCCCCAGTGCAGGACCTTGAAGCCCGGCTTCTTCAGCTCCGGGTCCTCAATCGTCCCGAGCCCGGCCTCCCGCCGCACGATCGGCGCCGTGTACAGCCCGCCGTCGGGATCGGGCAAGATGTCCAACTCGATGCCCCGCACCCGTTGGGCGGAGAACTGCAGGGGCAGCGAAGCGTGCGAAGCGTGCGAATAGGCCAGATTCCACCAGTTGGCGTCCCGCCGAGCCTGCACCGCCTTCTCAGCGTCGGTCAGCTCGCGGTGGTAGCTGTTGTGCGTGGCGATCACCTGGATCTGGTTGAGCCGCACCCCACCGCTGTCACGGTTGAGCTCCTTGTCCGCATGCGCGGGAAACGTTCCGGCCAGCGCCGCCACGGCGCTCGACAACGCAGCGAGGGAAAGGGCGATTCGACGACGTCCTGGCACGGGAACACACTCCTGGAGAGACGCAGGGCCTACGACGACGGCTGAACACTGGATCACCCATGTGATCGGCATATGACTGATCACGATGCTCATCGTGAACCGGCCGGGAACACCGGCGCCCTGACGGCTGTTCGCGGCCACGCACCGAGGACGAGTCAGCGGCCACTGCCTGCGGGACGAGATCTGCAGCTTGGCGAAGACCTTGCTGAGGTGCCATTCGATCGTGCGCGGGCTGATGAACGTCGATGAAGGGTGACGGGCGGGAGCCAGAGCCGGCGCAGGCCCTCGCCCCATGCCTGGTCGGGCGGTCAGGACTGGACGGCCAGCGTGCCCAACAGGGCCAGGGCCTCGGCGGAGCGAGATCCCGGCTCGGCCGGTTGGGCGATCAGCCGCTGGTCGGGGGGGCTGGTCATCGAAAAGATCTCGGTTCGCAGGTGCAGTTCGCCGACGTCGGGGTGAAAGAAGTGGCCGCTATGCGGAATCGTTCCGCGAGGGTCGCGACCGGCCCACAGCCGCCGGAACTCCGGGCTGGTGATCGATAGTTCGCCGACCAGTTCACGCATGCGTTGCTCATCGGGGGTTTGGCGGGCCGCCTGGCGCAACTCGTGCACGGCGGCTCGCGCGCTGATGCCCCAGTCGCGGAAGAACTCCCGCCCCGCGGGGTCGAGGAAGATCATGCGCAGCATGTTGTCGCCGAAGATGAAGCGGTTGTGCAGCGCTGCCGCCAGCCGATTGCGTGCCAGTACGTCATGTGACCTGCCCAGGATGTAGGCCGGGGCCACGGTCCAGTCGTTGAGCAGCTGCAGCACCTCCGGGCCGGCCTGTTCGGCACGGGCCGGCCGCCGTCTTTGCACGACCGGGCGCGCCAGGCGGTACAGCTCCACCATGGCCGCCTCGTCCAGTCGCAGCGCGTGGGCCAGGCTCTCCACGGTCTGGCGGGTGGGGTGGCGTTCACGTCCCTGTTCCAGACGGGTGTAGTGGCCGACGCTCAGGCCGGCCAGCCGGGCGACCTCATCACGGCGCAACCCGGGAGCCCGGCGGCGGCCCCGGGTAGCCGCCATCTTGGTCTGCTCGGGCCGTACCTGCGCGCGACGCGCGCGTAGGAACTCCCCCAGCGGGTTGCTCCCCTCACTGTCCATGATCGTGAGGTTAGGGGAGAAACCGGCCTGGCAACGCTGCTTACCCTGGGCACGTTATTCCCAGGGTATGCGGGCCGAGCACCCTGGCAGCGGGCAATGAAACGATGATGGCAGGTCGCGGCCTGCGCCGAACCTGCCTCGCTCACCGCGCCAGGTCGCAACACCCTCTTCCCAGGTCGGCCCTTGTCCCCCACGTGGATACGCGCAAATCCGGCTTCCTTTACGGACAGCCCTTAGTGTGACGGTATGAGCAGCAGCACACCGTTGGGCGAATTCCTGCGCGCTCGTCGCGATGCCCTCAAACCGCAAGAGGTCGGGCTGCCGGAATACGGCCGGCGCCGGGTCAAGGGGCTGCGCCGCGAGGAGGTGGCGATGCTGGCCGCGATGAGCAGCGACTACTACGTGCGGCTGGAGCAGGGACGCGAATCCAGCCCCTCGCCCCAGGTGGTCGAGGCGGTGGCGCATGCACTGCGGCTGGACGCCGTGGCAACCGAGCACCTGTGGCGGCTGGTGCAGGCGCCGGAGTCCCGCCGCCGGCGCCGCGCGGAGGACACCCCCGTCAGCCCGCAGCTGCTGCAGCTCATGGACAGCTGGGCCACCTCCCCGGCCTTCGCGCTTGGTCCGGCGCTGGACGTCCTGGCGTGTAACACGCTGGCCGCCGCGCTGCACGAGGGGTTCACCCCCGCCGACAACCTGGCCCGCATGGTCTTCCTGGACCCGGCGGGGCGGGAGTTCCACCAGGAGTGGGAGCGAGCGGCGCACTCCTGCGTGGCGGAGCTGCGCGCCGCCTACGGGCACGATCCGGAGTCCGCACGGATCGGCGAGGTGGTGGCGGAACTGTCGGAGCAAAGCCCGGAGTTCGCCGACCTGTGGGGCCGCCACGACGTGAAGCCCAAGACCCAGGAGGGCAAGCACCTGCGCCACCCGCACGTCGGCGACCTGCACATCCAGTTCTCCGCCTTCACCGTCAACGGTGCCCCGCACCAGCAACTCGTCGTCTACCAAGCCGAGCCCGCGTCCCCGACGGCCGCCGCGTTCGAGCGGCTGCGCGTGCGGGCCGATCAGGCGGTGGCCCGCACGCTGCAAGCCGCCGATGCGGCCCGCGCATCCCAGGTCGGTGACGTGGGGCCCGGCTAGCGTGCAGGATCCAGTCAGCCGACGTTGTGCGGCCGGGGCGATGCCCCGGCCTCCTCACGGCGTTGTGCACCCGGCGCACCCTGCACGGTGGCGATTCGCTGCCCTGATCCTGGTTCCTAGGTAAGGCATTCCCAGGAAACTCACGATCTTCTTCGACCACGGCGACCTGGACAGACTTCGATCTGTCAGCGGCGGGACCACCCCGCCGGAGCAGGCGAAAGCCAAGGCGAAAGAAGACATCATGGCCACCTGGTTCATCACCGGAGCCTCCCGCGGCCTGGGCGCGGAGATCGCCCGCGCCGCGCTCGCCGGCGGGAACAACGTCGTCGTCGCGGCGCGCAACCCCGACCGGCTGCCAGAAGATCTGAAGAAGTCCGACGAGGTCCTCGCCGTCGCGCTGGACGTGACCAGGAGCCAGGAAATACCCGCCGCCGTCCAGGCCGCGGTCAAGCGGTTCAACGGAATCGACGTGCTGGTCAACAACGCCGGCCGCGGCCTGCTGGGCGCAGTGGAGGAGATCACCGACGCCGAGGCCCGCTCGCTGTTCGACCTCAACGTCTTCGCCCTGATCGACATGACCCGCGCCGTGCTGCCCATCATGCGCCGCCAGGGCTCAGGCAAGATCGTCAACATCGGGTCGCGGTCCGGTTTCGAGGGCGAGCCGGGCGTGGGCCTGTACTGCGCCTCGAAGTTCGCCGTCGCCGGGATCAGCGAGGCGCTGTCGAAGGAGCTGTTGCCCTTCGGTATCCAGTCCATGGTGGTCGAGCCCGGCGTGCTGCGCACCGACTTCCTGGACGCCACCTCGCTGTCGGTGGCCGGCACGCGGATCGCCGACTACGACGGCACCCCTGCACACGTCACGCTGGACTGGGTCGGCACCGCCAACCACACCCAGCTCGGCGACCCGGTCAAGGGCGCGTCCCTGATCTACGAGGTCACCACCCAGGACGAGCTGCCCACCCACCTGTATCTCGGGCCCGACACCCTCGAACGCCTGCAGGTCAAGCTAGACCAGATCGAGCAGGACCTGGCCCCCTGGCGGGAGAAGTCCGCAGCCACCGCGCACGACGACGCCACTGCGGCGTAACACTCGCACGGCGCCGCCGGCACCACGCCGGCTCACCGGCCCGGCCCTGGCCGGACGCCCGGCCGGCCGGCGAGTTGACCGGCCGCTCCACCCAGCCCGTGGTGTTCCACCATCCCGATCTCCACCCGAAAGAGGTACATGTCATGTCTGCTGCTCTGCTCACCGGCACCCCGCTGGCCGGCCGCGTGGCCGTGGTCTCCGGCGCCTCCAGCGGCATCGGCGCCGCCACCGCGCAGCGACTGGCCGAACTCGGCGCGAAGGTCGCCGTGCTCGCCCGCCGCAAGGACAAGCTCGACACGCTGACCGACTCCATCCGCGCCGCCGGCGGCACCGCAGTCGCGATCCCCGTCGATGTCACCGGCCGAGACGCCGTACACGCCGCGGCCGACCAGGTCGCCGAGCAGCTCGGCACCGCCGATCTCGTCTTCAACAACGCCGGCGTCCAACTGATCTCCGGAATCACCGAACTCCGGATGGATGACTGGCAGCGCCAGATCGACCTGAACGTCACCGGCGTGATGAACGTCATCGGCGCCTTCCTGCCGCACCTGAGCGCCACCGCCGAGGCCGGACGCCCCGCGGACCTGATCAACACCTCCTCCATCGCCGCGACCCGCATCCTGGAGAAGTTCTCCATCTACTCCGGCACCAAGGCCTACATCAGCCACCTCACTCGGCTGCTGCGCGTCGAGCTCGGCCCGAAGAACATCCGCGTGGCCACCATCGAGCCCGGCATGGTCGACACCGAGCTGCCCGACCACGTCACCGATCCCGACGCCAGCAAACTCATGGCCGGCCTGATCGAGCAGATCGATGTCCTGCAGTCCGCCGACATCGCCGAGACCGTGGCATTCATGGCCGCCATGCCGGGCCACGTCAACCTCACCGAGATCACCATCCTGCCCACGGCCCAGGCCATCTAAGCCGTTCGGCAACAGGCCCGGCAGGCCGTTACCGCGAAACGACTGAAAGAAGGCACACCATGACCACTCCCGCCCCCACCGCCGCCGCGTCACTGGACCAGCTGCGCCGCCAGTCCGCCGACCCCGGCCGGCGCATCCTGCTCACCGGCGCCACCATCGTCACCATGGACCCCGACCTCGGGGTCCTGCCCCAAGCCGACCTGCTCATCCAGGACAGCACCATCGCCGCCATTGCCCCGGACCTGCGCGCGCACGGCGGCGCCGACGGCACGCTCGTCATCGACGTGACCGGCTCGATCCTGGTACCCGGCTTCGTCGACACCCACCGCCACGCCTGGGAGGCCCAGCTCCGCCGCATCATGCCGGATGTCAACGACCTGGGTGAGTACGTGATGTCCACCCTGTCCGGCATCGCCCCGGCCTACCAGCCGCAGGACATGTACGTCGGGACCCGGCTCGCCGCGTTGACCGCCATCGACAGCGGCATCACCACCATGCTCGACTTCTCTCACAACTCCCGCACCCCCGCCCACTCCGACAGCGCCATCCAGGCCCTCATCGACACCGGCATCCGCGGCGTGCACGCCTCAATGCGCCCGCACTTCGGCGACTGGGACGGCCAATGGCCGGCCGACTTGACCCGGTTGAAGGAGACCTACTTCGCCTCCGACGACCAGCTCCTCACCCTGCGCCTGGCCACCTTGGCGACCGGCGAGATCGCCGGACCAGACCTCGCCTACGGCGAACACCTCGCCCGCGTCGCCCGTGACCTCGACATCGGGGTCAGCATCGACGCCGTCTTCGGCGTCCCCTCATCCGACGCCATCGTCGGCTGGGCGAAGGGTGAACTGCTGGGCCCCGACGTCACGCTCATCCACTGCACCGGCCTGACCGCCGAGGCGTGGCAGGCGATGGCCGACACCGGCACCTCCGTGTCGCTTGCGCCCACCTCTGAGGCACAGATCGGCCTGGAGAGCGCGATCCCGGCCATCGACGAAGCGCTCGCGGTCGGCATCCGCCCCAGCCTGAGTATCGACGTCGAGGTCGCCCTGGCCAGCGACATGTTCACCCAGATGCGAGCCCTGCACGCGATCCAGCGGATGCGCGCCGTCAACGCCGCCTACGGCACCACCGCGACGCCCACACGGATCGGCGTACGCGACGTGCTCGACTTCGCCACCCTGCAGGGCGCCAGATCCA
Organism: Actinomadura alba; assembly: GCF_014323705.1. Taxonomy (GTDB): domain Bacteria; phylum Actinomycetota; class Actinomycetes; order Streptosporangiales; family Streptosporangiaceae; genus Actinomadura_C; species Actinomadura_C alba. The sequence continues at coordinate 195,923 of NZ_JABVEC010000013.1, read as the reverse complement.
TCGGGCTCGGCAACGTCACCGGCTCCCTCACCCCCGGCAAGCAGGCCGACCTGCTGGTCGTTCACGCCGAGGACCTCAACAACATGCCGCTCAACGATCCGATCGGCACGCTCGTGCTCGGTTCCGACCCGCGCAACATCGACGCCGTGTTCATCGCCGGCCAGGTACGCAAGTGGGCCGGCACCGTCCTCGACGTCGACCTGCAGGCGCTACGAGAGGAAGTGCGCCACTCACGCGACCGCGTCCTGCAGGCCGCTCGCCACGACTGACCCCGGCGACCCGCACCAGAGCACTGGAAGGGCCGGTCATGAACCACCCACACCCAACGAACACCGCCCGTCCGGACGAACGGTCGTCCTGACCGGCGCGACCAGCGGTATCGGGCCGGCCACTGCGCGGCAGCCGGCCCGAAAAACCTGACAGACACCCACTAATAAGGAGAGACCTGGCATGCGCACGATGGAATTTCTCACTGTCATCAAGAACGCGACCGGCGCGAACGCACGCCCCCTGCTCCTGGCCGGCGGCACCGTGGTCAGCATGAGCCCTCTGCTGGGCGACTGGGAGAAGGCCGACGTCCTCATCGGCGGCGAGGCGATCGTTGGAATCGGCCCCGGCCTGCTCAGCGCGGCCCAGGACGACGGAATGATCATCATCGACTGCGCCGACTGCCTCGTTCTGCCCTCCCGCACCGACTTCACCGGCACCGGCTCCACCGGCACCCTGGCCCCCGGCAACCGCGCCGACATCGCGGTGATCCGGATCGCCGACCCGGATAGCACCCCGGACGGCCCGATCATCGCCCGTGACCGGCACCTGGACATACTCCTGGACGGCGGCCAGGTCACGCTCTGGAACGGCCACCCGGCCGACCCCGCCCAGGGCACCGGCGACGTCGTGCCGCCCGCGGCCACCACCGATCACCCCTACGTCGGCCTGTGGGTGGACCAGGACGACTTCCTGCGGCAGGGCCTGCTGCCCGACGGCCGCTACGACGAGGCCCGCGGTGACCGGCCCAGCGCGTACACCGGCCGCTACTGGATCGACGGCACCCGCATCGACTACCTCGACGACCTCGGCTTCTGGGCCTACGGAGAGTTCCACGACGGCGAACTACACCACGCCGGCTACCGGCTCACCCGCCGCTGACCCACACACAAGACAGCCGGATCAAAAGCGGACCGGGTGCCCACATCGGCGCCGGGTCCGCCGTCTGGACGCCGCCGGTGATCCGGCGATGGCGAACACCCTCCCAACACCCCGGGACCGAACCCCGACCGAAAGGACCAGACCCGTGATCAGGGGCGCACTCTTCATCCTCGGGCTACTCACCACACTGGCCGCCTGCGCCAGCGAAAACCCCGGTGCCCGCCGGTCACCGGCCACACCCTCCTCCACCGCTCACCCCTACGTCGGCATGTGGGTCACCGCTGATGGCCGCATCCGCCAAGAACTCCTGCCCAACGGCCGTTACGAGGAAGAACGCGACGGCCGCAAACGCGCCTACACCGGCCGCTACACCGTCACCGGCACCCACATCGACTACGCCGACGATCTCGGCTTCACCGCCACCGGCGATGTCCGCGACGGAGTCCTCTACCACGAGCACCTCGTGCTCTACCGAGAGCGATAGGCCTACCGGCACCCACCCCTCAATTCGCGACCTGCCGAGGGGAGCGATCGGGAAGAGATTCCACCCCGACGGCGCCCTCGACTGGTCCGCGGTGTCGTCCGCGCGCCGTGTGCGTAGATCGCACAGGACGTGCATGCCGTCGACCGGGTCACACGCCATACTGGGACGCGCCGGACCGGGGACAAAGAGGCGCAACTGTGATCCAACAGCACGCGGAGTACGACGTCTTGGTGGTCGGAGGTAGCGGGGTGGACACCATCGTCCGCGTCGACTCCCTGCCGGTCCCGCTCGCCGACTCGGTCCATGTCGGCCCGATCGAGGAGTGGCCCGGCCACACCGGAGGGAACGTGGCCCTCGGCGCCCGGGCGCTCGGTCTGAAGGTCGCGCTGCTCGACTGCATTGGCGACGACTGGACCGGCGCGCAGGTACGCGAGCGACTGGCAAAGGGGGATGTGGAGTTCGCCCCACTGATCTCCCCCGCGGGCACCCGCCGCGCGGTGAACCTGGTGGACGCCTCCGGCCGCCGGATGTCCTTCTACGATGCCCGCGACTCAGCCGATCTGCGGATGCCCCGGGACTTCTACCTCCCCCGGCTGCGGCGCACCCGACACATCCACCTCTCCATCATGAATTTCGCGCGCTTCCTCTACGACGACATCGAGCACCTCGGCGTCCCCGTCTCCACCGATCTGCACGACTGGGATGGACTGGCCGACCACCACCGGGAGTTCGCCCTCCGCTCCGACCTCGTCTTCCTCAGCGCGGCAGGCGCGGGCGAGGGCATCACCGCTCTGATGCGAGAGATCCTCCATGAGGGCCGCGCAGAGACAGTGGTCGCCACGGCGGGCGCGGACGGCTCCTACCTCCTCACCCGAGACGGCGGCTCCACCCCGCACCACATCCCGGCGGCCGTCCCGCCGGCACCGGCGGTGGACTCCAACGGCGCGGGCGACGCGTTCGTCTGCGGCTTCCTGTACGGCAGGCTCACCGGCCGGGATGTACTGGAGTGCGCCCGCCTGGGTGCGGTGGCGGGCGCCTTCGCCTGCACGGCCCCGGGCTCCACCGCCCTCATTGCCCCGGAGGCCCTCCTGACGGCGGATCAGATCCGGAGCAGCGGTACCCATGATCCCGCGTAGGGCCCGTGTTCGCTCGGCGTTCGCGCAGCGTCACGATCGTTGAGGATGCCCGACCCCAGCCATCTCTTCGACCACCTCATATCACCGCGGCTCACGACCTCGCGGCCGAGACCTTCGTCGGTGAGGTCGAGTCCGTACGGCCGCTCACCCCGAAGGCGCGTGACCCGCGCGTCACTCGGCGCCGCCGCCCTCCCCCGGGAGGACGGAGAGGGCGACCAGCACCGCGGGCTCTGGATCGGGGTTGTGCAGCGCACGGATCGGAAGCCCGGTCAGCCACATGGTGTCCCCATAACCGAAAACCCTCCGGGCACCGGCCAAGGTCTCGAGCTCGATCCGCCCGTGCCTGACGGCGACGAGAGCGCCGCGCCATTCGGACTCGTCGTAGACCCGTGTGCCACCGCCGGCGATGGTGATCTCGCGCCGGGCGAACATGGCGCCCAGCCGTCGGCGGAACAGGAAGGGCAGGTCCTCGTTGTTCACGACGATCCCGCCCCCACCATGGCCGCCACCGCACTGTCCTCGACCAGGTCCAGGCCGACCTCGACGCTGCTCATCGGTCACCTTCCGTATCCGTGCGGGCCGCGTGCGGCCCGGACACTACCGATAGGACGGGCGAGGAGCGACGAACTCAACGGCCGCCCGGCTAGAGGGGTGTGTCGCCGTGTTTGCGCTGGGGCGGCGACGCGTGCTTGGCCTCACCGGGGAGCCCGCCCTCCACGATCGCCGACGAACCCGCCACAGGACCCGCGCAACTGCATCATCGTCTCGGGATCGCACGCTCCACATCTCTCGTGTTGCGTCGTGCCGCCCGAGCCCTCGGCCGCGATGGGCCGCCGGCGACGCCCGTGGCCGGGCGGGTGACTCAGTTGCGGCCGGCGGTCTCGGTGAGCCGGGAGCCCAGGAACGCGCGTTCGGCCTCGTTGTCCGCGAGGTCAAGCGCCTGCCGGTAGGCCGCCGCGGCCTCCTGCCGCCGGTCCAGACGGCGCAGCAGGTCGGCCTTGACCGCCGGCAGGTAGTGGTAGCCGGCGAGCGCGCCGGCTCGCTCCAGCTCCTCCACCTCGCCGAGCGCGGCCATCGGCCCGGCGGCCATCGCCATCGCCACGGCCCGGTTCAGCGCGACCACCGGCGACGGCCACACCGTCAGCAGCTCGTCATACAGGACGAGCACCTCGTCCCAGTCGGTGTCGGCGTAGGCCGGTGCCGTGGCGTGCTCCGACGCGATGGCCGCCTGCAGCGTGAACCTGCCAGGGGTCCCGCCGTCCAACGCCTCGGCGACGAGCCGGCGCCCTTCCTCGATGGCGGCCCCATCCCAGGCCGATCGATCCTGCTCCTCCAGCAGCAGCAGGCGCCCCTCGGCGTCGGTCCGCGTGGTCCGGCGTGCGTGGTTGACCAGCAGTAGCGCGAGCAGTCCCTTGACCTCGGGCTCGCCAGGCATCAGCTCGTGCAGCATACGGACCAGATCCAGCGCGCGTTCGGCGGGGTCGGCGCGGGTCAGCGTCCGGCCCGACGGTGCGGTGTGGCCGGTGGTGAACAGCAGGTGGATGACGGTGAGCACGGAGTTGAGCCGGTCCGGCAGCTCGTCGGGCTCGGGGACGCCGAACGGAATGCGGGCGTTGGCGATCTTTTTCTTGGCCCTGGTGATCCGGGCCGCCATCGTGGACATGCTGACCAGGAAGGTCTTGGCGATGTCGGCGGTGCTCACCCCGCAGACCAGCCGCATCGTGAGCGCGATCTGCGCCTCGCGGGCCAGTGCCGGGTGACAGCACATGAAGATGAGCCGGAGCCGGTCGTCGTGCATCAGCGGGCCGGCCGCCGATCCGGTCTGCGGCACGTCGGGCTCGGCCTCGGGCTCCACGAGCAGGTGCAGCTTGGATCGCAGGGTCTTGGCACGCCTCAGCGCGTCCAGCGCGTTGCGGCGGGCCGCGGTGGCCAGCCAGGCACCGGTGTTGTCCGGGACACCGTCCCGTTCCCAGGCGTCGAGCGCGGACACGTAAGCGTCCTGAACGCACTCCTCGGCCAGGTCGAGATCACGCAGGACCCGCGCCGTCGAGGCGAGTACGGCGCCCCACTCCCGCCGGTGCGCTTCGGCGACGGCGCGCCGCACCGCGGCCGAGTGCGAGCCGATCACCGAACCGTCTTCATCCCTGTTCATGTCGTCGAAAACGGGCCTTGTGCATAAGTGTCCGAAGCATGAGTGCTTGAAGGGTCGTACCTACCGTAGCTTTCCCTACCGTAGCTTCCGGCCGAGCCGCGCCGTCAAGAGGGAAGTTCGTTCGAGGTGACCCTACGCGGCTATTTCCATCCGGGTGTGATCTCCGACGACGAGGCGGTGGTACGCACTGTCGTGATCGCTCGGCCCGATGGCGGCACAGCGGCCGATGATCGAGCCGTACAACCCCGATATCCGCGAGATGGAGGCGCCGTCCATGACGATCGAGTCGGACAGGTTGGCGGCGCGCACCACGCAGTCCCGGCCGATCGCGATATTCGGCCCCACAAGGCTGTTCTCGATCAAGGTATTGGCACCGATGATCGCCGGTCCCTCGACCCGGGAGCCCACGAGACGGGCGCCTTCCCCGATGACGACATGATCGCCCACCACGCTCGCGGCGTCGACCTGCCCCGCGATGCCGGTGGCCAGCCCGCTGAGCAGCCGCCGGTTGCATTCCAGAACGTCCTCGGCCCGTCCGGCGTCCTTCCAATAGCCTTTGTATTCGTCGGCTCGAACCTCGGCGCCATGTGAGAGCGACCATTGGATCGCGTCAGTGATCTCGAGTTCGCCACGCGCGCCGGGAGCGATCGCGGCCACCGCCTCGTGGATCGCGGCGGTGAAGAAGTAGACCCCGATCAGCGCCAGGTCGCTGCGCGGGTGCTGTGGCTTCTCCACCAGCCGCCGCACGGTGCCGTCCTCGCCCAGCTCGGCGACCCCGAACGGACGCGGATCGGCCACCTGCTGCACTACCACCTGCGCCGCCGGGCGGCCGGCGCGAAAGCGCGCGGCCATCTCCGTGACGCCTTCGGGGAGCACATTGTCCCCGAGGTACATGACGAAGTCGTCGTCACCGAGGAACCGGCGCGCGATCCGCACGCAGTGCGCCAGGCCACGCGGCCGGTCCTGCCTTATGTACGTGATGCGCACGCCGAATCGGGAGCCGTCACCGATGGCCTCGGCGATCGCCGGGGCGCCGTCTCCGACGATGAGGCCGATCTCGGTCACCTGCAATGCCCGAATGTTGTCCAGAACGTGTTCCAAGATCGGTTTGTTGGCGATCGGAATGAGCTGTTTCGGCATGGAGTGGCTGAACGGACGCAAGCGGGTGCCCGATCCACCGGATAACACCAATGCTTTCATCGCCTTCGCCTCCGGCCACGACATGGGCATGGGCATGGGCAATCATGCGCCACGTGAGTGGTGATCCTTTCTTCGCCCTTGCTCTTTGCCCGTCCGGTGCGCGCGAACTCCCGGACCGGTGACCGCAACACGACCGTAGGAACGCCCGTCGGACGCGCAATCCTGGAGACGTCTGCGACGGGTGCCGGGCATCATACTGGGTGTCATGCGCATTCTCTTTGTGACGAATCCCTTCAGGGCGCATCTCTATGTGCAGGTGCCGTTGGCGTGGGCGCTTCGTACCGCTGGGCATGAGGTGTGTGTCGCGGGGCCTCCGGAGGTCGCCGAGGCGATCGCGCACTGTGGGCTGCCCGGTGTGGCGGTCGGTGAGGTGATGCGTCCGATTCAGGAGCGGATGACGAGTTTCCAGGCGCCGGAGGGCCCCTGCGATCCGAGGGGGGACCGTACTGGGAAGTCGGTGCAGAGCGACTACGGCTGGGGCGATCCGCATGTCGAACTCGAGGACTTCACCACGGGTGTGCATGAGGTCTTCTTTCCGGACTCCCTGACCGATGATCTGGTGGGATTCGCTCGCCGCTGGCTGCCCGACCTGGTGATCATGGACTCCAGCGCCTATCCCGGTGCGGTGGCGGCGCGAGTGGTCGGTGCGGCGCACGCCCGGATCACTCCCAGTGTGGACAGGGTGGCGCAGTTGCGCTCGGCCTGCCGGGCCGGGCTCGGCTCCGCCGATGACCCGCTGCGGGACTGGCTGCAGCCGCTCCTGCAGAAGTACGGCTGTGACTTCGATGAGACGACGGTGCTCGGGCAGTGGACGATCTCTCCGATGCCACCGTGGATCTGGCAGCCGGAGGGCGTGCACTACCTCCCGGTGCGCAATGTGCCGTTCAACGGTCCCGCGACGGCGCCGAGGTGGGTGTATGAGCCGCCCGCCCGCAGGCGCGTGTGCATCACACAGGGCATCTCGCACCGGGATGCCGGCATCGGCGATGTGGCCCCGGCCGTTGATCTTTTCGAGGCGGTCGCCGACCTCGACATCGAGGTGATCGCGACCTTCACCGCCGAACAGCTCGAATCGGCATCGGCGATACCGGACAACGTACGCACCGTCGACTTCGTCCCCTTCACCTCGCTGCTGCCCACATGCTCGGCGTTCGTCCACGAAGGCGGCGTCGGGAGCTTCGCCACAGCGTTGGAACACGGCGTCCCGCAGATCATCGCCCCGCACGATGCCAAAGTCGAGAAATGGTGGGGTCCGGTGACCATGGCGAACGGACTGGAGCACCGCGGCGCCGGCATTTATGCGGCCAACGGCCACAGCCTGACCCCCGACATACTGCGCGACAGCCTCAAACTGGTCCTGGAGGATCCGTCGTACGCAGCGAACGCCGCCCAGCTACGCACCGAAGTGAGAGCGATGCCGAGCCCGAACGATCTCGTGCCGGCGCTGGAGAAGCTGACCGCCGATCACCGCACACCACGACGCTGACCCCGAACAGCCGCCGCCATCGACTGTGCAAGACAGAAGCCGTGCCGCTGTATCTCAGCTCCGGGCTCGAATGACAACTGAGTGGAAGGCATCATGAATATCATCGAGTGCACCGAGTGCCGCATTTGTGGCAACCGCAAACTGTCGCCGGTGCTCGACCTGGGAACTCAGGCGCTGACTGGCATCTTTCCCGGCAGCCTCAACGAGATCGTGCCGACCGCCCCGCTGGAACTCCTCAAGTGCTTTCCGGACGGCTGTGGACTGGTGCAGTTACGGCATACCGCCGATCTTTCGCTCATGTACGGCGACCGCTACGGATACCGCTCGGGCATTCGGCCTTTTATGATTGACCATTTGCACGGCAACGTCGCCAAGCTCATCGGCATGGTCGATCTCGACACCACCGACCTGGTCGTCGACATCGGCAGCAACGACTCCACCCTGCTGCAGGGATATCCGACCGACGGTCCCACCCTGGTGGGCATCGACCCCACTGGTGAGAAGTGGCGCCGGTACTACCCCGACCACATCGAACTGATCCCGGACTTCTTCTCCCGGGCGGCCATCGCCGAGCGGTACGGCGACCGCAAGGCCAAGATCGTCACCTCGATCGCGATGTTCTACGACCTGCCCGACCCGATTGGGTTCATGGCCGACGTGCGCGACATCCTCACCGACGACGGCGTGTGGATGGTCGAGATGGCCGATGTGGCTTCCATGCTCGAGGCGCTGGCCTACGACGCGGTGTGCCACGAGCACCTCGAGTACTACGCGTTCAGCCAGATCGAGTGGATGGCCGAGCGCGTCGGTCTCACCGTGTCGACGGCCGAACTCACCGGGGTCCACGGCGGCAGCCTGTGCCTCACCCTGGTCAAGGACCCCAGCCGGCACAAGATCGACACCGTCGCGATCAACCGGATCCGGCAGCGGGAGGCCGAGCTCGAACTGGACAACATGGCCCCGTTCGAGGCCTTCGCACGCCGCGTCCGCAACCACCGCGACGAGCTTCGCGCGTTCCTGGATGACTCGCGGGCCGCGGGCAGGCTGACTCTCGGGTACGGGGCGTCGACCAAGGGCAACGTGACTCTTCAGTACTGCGGGATCGATGCCCACGACCTGCCGTACATCGGTGAGGTCAGCCCGGAGAAGCACGGCCACTTCACCCCCGGGACCGGGATCCCCATCATCTCCGAGGAAGATGCCAAGGCGCGCCGCCCCGACCAGCTGCTGGTGCTCCCGTGGGCTTACCGCGACGGGTTCGTCGAGCGGGAGCAGGAGTACCTGGCGGGGGGCGGAAAGATGATCTTCCCGCTGCCGTCCCTTGCCACGGTCTGATACTGCGCGACAGCCTCAAACTGGTCCTGGAAGATCCGTCGTACGCAGCGAACGCCGCCCAGCTACGCACCGAAGTGAGAGCGATACCGAGCCCGAACGATCTCGTGCCGGCGCTGGAGAAGCTGACCTCCGATCACCGCAAGTCGTGACGTTGACTCCAGCGGCCACCCGCCTGTTTCAACCACCATCGATGACCTCGGCGCGGCGGGCCGCCAGGAACCGCCGCTCGGTCTCGTTGTCGACCAGGTCCAGTGCCGCGAGATAGGCGGTCGCCGCCTCGCGCCGGCGGCCGAGACGGCGCAGCAGGTCGGCGCGGACCGCTGGAAGATAGTGGTATCCGGCGAGTCGGCCGTCCCGCTCCAGGTCCTCGATCTCCTTGAGGGCGGCCTCCGGTCCGCGCACCATCGATACCGCCACGGCCCGGTTGAGCGCGACGACCGGCGAGGGCCAGACCCTCAGCAACTCGTCGTAGAGCCCGAGCACCCGGCGCCAGTCGGTCGCGGCGTAGCTGTCGGCAGTGGCGTGCAGCGAGGCGATGGCGGCCTGAAGTGCGTACCGGCCGATGCTGTCGGTCCGGAACGCCTCAAGGGCCAAGCGGCGCCCCTCGTCGATGGCGGACCGGTCCCAGGCGGACCGGTCCTGGTCTTCGAGGACCAGCAGCCTGCCCTCGGAATCGGTACGGGTGGCCCGGCGGGCGTCGGTGAGCAACAACAGCGCCAGCAGCCCGCGGACCTCCGGCTCGTCGGGCATCATGGCCAGCAGCTGCCGGGACAGATGCAGCGCGCATCCACCAGGTCGGCACGGACCAGGCCGGTCTCCAACGGCGCCGTGTGCCCGGTGGTGTAAAGCAGATGGATGACCGACAGCACAGCGTCCAGCCGTTCGGGCAGCTCCCCCACATCCGGCACCCGAAATGGAATCCGCGCCGCGGAGATCTTCGTCATCGCCCGGGCGACCCGCGCGGCCATCGTCGGCTCGGAGACGAGCAGCGCCTTGGCGATCTCGGCGGTCCCCACCCCGCACACCAGGCGCAGGGTCAGCGCCACCTGAGCTTCCCGGGCCAGCGCGGGATGACAGCAGGTGAAGATCAGGCGCAGCTGCTCATCGGGCACCGGGTCCTCTCCGGGCTCCTCCATCACGGCATCATATGGATCTCACGAGCAGGGACATACCGTCACCCGTGTCGAGGCCGGTGGTGACGCGCCCCACCGCGGTGAGCGTATGGGCTCGGACGCGACGGTGCGCGTCACCACGATGCGGCCGGCCGCGGCCGCCGGTTTCTCACTCCTCCGGCGGCGTGAACAGCGGCCGGACCTCAACACCGCCGCCGTGCTGGGTGGCCGGGTTGAGCTTGGCGACCTTCAGCGCGACATCCAGACTGGGCGCCTCGATGATGAAGAATCCGGCCACGACCTCCTTGGCCTCGATGAACGGACCGTCGGTGACAACGTCGCCGCGGACCGAGATGGCCGTGGTGCTGGGCTGCAGCGCGAATCCGGTGACCGGCTCGGCGCCCGTCTCGGCCACCTGGTCGGGGTAGGTCTCGAGCGCCTTCTCGTACTCGGCCGGGAGGTCCATCGGGTCGGCCGGGGCGGGCTGGTAGACCAGAATCCCGTACTGGGCCATCAGGTTCTCCTCGAATCGGTGTTTCTCTCTGGTTCCGACGAGCGAGGCCCGCCGAAATCGACAACCGGTCCGGCGAAAGTATCACCGGCGCCCGCCTGCCGCCTCGGCTTCGTCACCCGCGGCACCGGTCTACCAGCGGTGCCTCGACATTCTTTCTCCCGCCTTTGCCCACGGTCATCGAATCGGGGCGGCTCCGAGCGTCCGCCGACGCCGAGAGGAGGCGAAGCGCCGGAACATCGGGTTCTCGATCAGCGTGTACTGAAGCCAGGCCGCTCCCAGCGTGGCCACGAAAAGCAGGACGAGAACGGCGAAACCGACGGGCGCGCTCCAGCCCTCGGGTGTACCGAGCAACTGGCGGGCATGGATGACGATCATGTAGTGCCAGATGTAGAAGGCGAAGGCCAGCTCCCCGAGCTTGACCATCGGGCGGCTGCCGAGCCAGCCGGAACGTCCCCGGCTGTCCCGGGCGGCGGCCGTGAGGATGAGGAGGCCGATCGGGACGAGGTGGATCGCCGCCATGTTGAGTCTTTCGGGAATCAGCGGTGACACGGCGTAGACGGCGACGAAGAGTCCCACCGCGGCGCCGAAGTTCAGCGGTATCCGCCGGCCGGAAATTACGATCTTGGCCAGGATCATGCCGAGGATGAACTCCAGCATCCGGATCGGCGGGAACTGCTGGATCACCCACATCTCCAGCTCCGGCCAGCCGAGACCCTCGACCGGCTTCGACGCCGGCAGCAGCTTCGGGGCCAGCAACGGCGCGGCGAAGGCGGCCGCCACCACGCCGCCCGCCCAGGCCCACAGCCGCTCGGGCCTGATCCGGTCGACGAGGCGGATGAGGAGCGGGAAGCAGAGATAGAAGAACAGCTCGGCGGAGAGCGACCAGGTCGGGGGGTTGAAGGCGATCCGGGTCTCCAGGTCGGGGATGAAGGACTGCAGGGCCAGACCATGCAGCAGCACGGTCTTGCCGTGGATGGGTATGTGCAGCACCAGGCCGAGCACGCCGATGTAGGCGGCAAGCGTGACCAGGTAGTTCGGGAAGACCCGGAGGGCGCGACGCCGCCAGAACGTGGGGGCGGTGTCCGTCGGCCGCCGCGCCCAGGTCATGACGAAGCCACTCAGCACGAAGAAGTAGACGAGCGCGGCCCAGCCGCCCTGGATGATGAGCCCGAGATGCTCCATCTGGAAATTCGAGGCGAACAGCGCCGAGCCGGCCAACGCATGCGTGAGGAATACCAGCAGGCCGGCGATGAATCGCATCCCGTTCAGCGACTCGAGGCGACTAGAGCCGGCCGTGACGTCCTTGTGTGTTGCTTCTTGTACCATCTTGGGTACCTTTCTCAAAGGACCTCGAGTTCGCCGTCATCGAGATCGTTCATATCTGCCGATCGTCCATTCGATGTTGAGCCCGAGCGCGGTGCCCGCCGGCCCGTGCATCAGCTCGGGCAGCACTTGTTCGTGCATGAGGTGGTGGATGACGGCCTCGCGAAGGCCCCGGTCGGTGATCTCGGCGAGATACTCGGCCTGGTTCGCGGGGACGAGCGCCGTCATCAGGCTTTCCTCGGCTAAGAGCTCGTAGGTGCGCCGTTCGACGGTGCCGTGTAAATGCGGTGCCAGAGCCGCCGCCACGGACGTCCTGGTCTGCGGGGTGGGCAGGATCCGCCGATCGGCGCGCCGCTGGGCGCTCGCCCGCTCCTCTGGCCGCACGCGCGCCACCGCGTCCCGGAGCGGTGACGCCAGAGAGTGCGGCTCGACCGAGTCGAGCGCGGCGAGCCAGTGCCGGCGCAGCAGCCGGTTGGGGTCGTGGAAGAGCATCGAATAGGCGCTGGCCGGACCCAGGTCGGGCGAGCTGAAGGAGAGCAGCCCGCCGGGCCGCAGGACGCCGGCGATGGAGTCCGCGGTGCGCCGCATGGCCTCGCCGGTCAGCAGGTGGAACACCATGTTGGCCAGCACCGCGTCGACCTGCTCGCCCGCCATGACGTCGATCAGTGGACGGAACGCGCCGCCGGTGCGCAGCGCGTGGAAACGCGTCCAGGGGTGCTCGCGAAGTAACTCGTACCCCTGCGCGAACCAGCTTGTCGGGATATCGACGAGGTGCAGCTCAAAGGTGGCACCGCGGTCGGCGAGGCGTTGTTCGACATCGTGTGCGACGCAGGCTTTGATCAGCTCGATCGAGGCCAGGCCGGTCCCTGCGCCGTAGTCGAGCACCCGGACGACATCGCCGCGACCGGCACCGTCGATGCGGGCCTCGATGGCGCGGAGCGTGTCGCGGACCACGATGCCGGTGGCACCGGAACACCACTGGCGCGGGTGGGCGACGTCGCCCTCGGTGAAGAGGAGATGATGCAGCCCCTCGCCGTCGGTCCGGTCGGTTCCCGGGCCGGGTCGCCACGTGTCATGACGTTCGGTCGGGATGCGCCGCGGTGCCGGCTGCACGGGTATCAGGCGGTTGAGGGACACCGCGACGAATGGCCGGGTGGTCGGGTAGCGACGCTCAAGGTGGCTGACCGGTTGGAGCCCGGCGATCCGGCAGCACCGCATGAAGGCGGAGTGCTCGACCGGGTACTGATGGGAGAGGCCGTGATAGGCGTCGAACGCCACCGAGTGCAGGGCTCCGAGGTGACGCCGCGTCACGTGCGGCGCCACGCTGTGCGCCTCGAGGATGACGAGTCCGTGCTTGCGCACATGAGGCACCCACCTCCGCAGGTGCTCGACGAGGTCGGACTCCACCTCGGCGGCCGTCAGCGGACGGCCGTCGGGGGCGACGTAGGCGCCGGTGGACCAGCCGGGGAGGTCAGCGCGCGGGTCGCCGCCGAGATAGGGGCGATCATGATCGAGGAACGCGCGGATGTGCAATCCGTCGTCGATCGCCAGGCCGTGCGCGGCGAGCTGTTCGCGCAGCGCGCCGGGATCGCCGATGTCGCCCTGCAGTAGCAGCGGCTCGCGCACCCCGGCCGCCTCGAGTACGTCACGCGCGTAGTCGAGCGCCACTCGGCTGGCATCGATGCCGACATAGCGGACATCGTCCCCCAGCAGACCGTGGAGGTGGGCCAGCCAGTTACCGCCACCGCAGCCCATGTCGGCGACGAAGGAGGGCCGCGGCGTGTGGCTGAAGATCTCCGTGAACACCGGATCCGCGTCGGCGAAATAGCGCCGATGGGCGGCGGCGCTGGCCTGCACGTTGAGCTGACGCTGGCAGTGCCACTCGCCATCGCCGGGTTCGACGAGCACCTCGCCCCGGCAGAGTTGCTCGAGCCGGGCGAGCATGGGCAGATAGGAGCCCACCATGCCCATGTGGTCGACCATCGCGAGTCCGGCGCGCCCGAACGGGGTCCAGGAGCCGTCGCCGTCCAGCCAGCCGAGGAGTGTCAGCAGCCTCGCGACTTCACCCTCCGGCCGCTGGAGGCCCCTGGTGCCGCGCAGCGACAGCAGAGCGGGGACGGCGAGCGCGCCATCCAGGTGCGCGGTGACCACATCGGAGGGATCGGCGCTGGACCGCCAGTGCTCGTGGGTGTCGAGTACGTCCGAGAATGCCATCTCGGTGGGGGCGGCCCAGGGATGGGCCCATGAGTCCGGGGCATTACTTGTGAAGCGGCTGAGGAAGCGTCCGCCGGCTACGTATCGCTCGCGGTGGCGCATCGCGGCTCGGCCCTCGTCAGTCCACGCTCGAGCCGATTCGTCCAGCCAGCCGACACTGGCCAGCGAGCGCCAGGCGACACGGAGATAACCATTGTCCGGCCGGTCGGGATATCCGGCTGGATTCAGCAGTCCCAGGGCGTCGAGCGCGCGGACCGCTGAGGAGAGCAGCACGCCGTCCTGATAGAGGAACACGGCACGGCGCACCCTTCCCTGGTCCGCACCGGTCCCATCGGTATGGAGATTCTGAGTCGGAGCGGCAGTCGGCAACACTGAGACCTCCCACGATCAGCTCCATCACCATCGCAGGACCGACCAGCGTGCACATCTTTTCCATTGCCTATTCTCCGAGCGGCGTAGGACGTCCTGACCGGGCGCCGCGAACCGCGCACATCCGGTTTCGCCGCCGGGGAATCCGGCACTTGCGAAGTGGGGTGGTCGTCCACGGCGTCGCTACCGTCGACGGCGACGATCAGCGAGCGAGGAACGGTGGTACTGGAATGACCCGGCCCGCTGAGTCCGTGCCCGGCATCATTCGGACGGTCTCCTCCCGCGAGGTGTACCGCAACCCGTGGCTGTCGCTGCGCGAGGACGTCGTGGAACGCCCGGACGGCACCCACGGCATCTACTCGGTGGTCGACCGGCCGGACTACGTCGTGGTGATCGCCGCCGAGCGCGGCGGGTTCCACATGGTCGAGCAGTACCGGTACCCGGTTGGCGGGCGGTACTGGGAGTTCCCCCAAGGCTGCTTCCCGGACGGCCGCACCGGCACCGCTGAGGAGCTGGGCCGCACCGAGCTGGCCGAGGAGACCGGCCTGAGCGCGGCGTCGTGGACCCCGCTCGGCAGGCTCTACGGCTGGCACGGCGCCAGCGGCCAGGCGTTCACCGTGTTCCTGGCCACCGGCCTGAGCGCGGGAGTGCCGCAGCGTGAGCACGAGGAACAGGACATGCGCCACCACTGGATCGCGCGCGCGGAATTCGAGCAGATGATACGGACGGGTGGCATACGCGACGACTCCACCACGGCCGCCTATCTCCTGCTGCTCATGCACGAGCGGGCGACACCATAGCCCTGTCGGACCGTCCCGCTCAGGCTCGTTGTCGCGACGGCCACCAAGACCAGCGGCTCTCGGCGCATGCTGGGAGATGCGCCGCCGCCCGTGCGCAGAACAAGCTGAGTCATAAACCCGCATACCTGCGTTCACGAGCGGCCGGCCGCCGCCGGTGGAGGGGTGGAGACGCCGATGATCGAATGCCGAATCTGCGGCGGTGTGGTCGAGGAGTTCCTGGATCTTGGACGTCAGCCGCTTTGTGACGCGTTTCTGCGCCCGGCCGACATCGACGCCGAGTTCTTTCACCGGCTTGCCGTCGGGTGCTGTGAGACGTGCACGTTGGTCCAGCTGGCCGAGGAGGTGCCGCGCACGCGGATGTTCCACGAGGGCTACCCGTACCACTCGTCCGGGACGTCGGTGATGCGGGAGCACTTCGCCCGGACCGCCCTGGGCCTCGTCGAGACCGAGCTCGCCACCGCGGATTCTTTCTTCGTCGAGATCGGCTGCAACGACGGGTTTCTGCTACGGAAGATCGCCGAGTCCGGAATTCGCCATCTGGGATTCGAACCCGCCGCAGGGGTGGCGAAGGTCGCGCGGGAGCGGGATGTGCGCCTGCGCATGGATTTCTTCGAAGAGTCGACCGCGGCCGCCGTCCGGGAGACCGAGGGACCCGCCGACGTGATCTACTCGGCTAACACCATCTGCCAGATTCCGTACGTGGACTCGCTCCTGCGTGGTGTGGACGCGTTGCTGAGCCCGGACGGCGTCTTCGTCTTCGAGGACCCCTATCTGGGGGACGTCATTGAACGGATCTCCTTCGACCAGATTTGCAATGAGCATTTCTATCTGTTCTCGGTTCGTTCGGTGCGGGCGATGGCCGAGCGGTTCGGGTTCGAGCTGGTGGATGTGCAGCGGCTGCCGGTGCAGGGCGGGTCGGTCCGTTACACGCTTGCCCGTGCCGGTGCCCGGCGGCCGGCTCCGTCGGTGGCCCGGCTACTGGCCGAGGAGAACGCCCAAGGACTGACGGAACCCGACACGCTGCGAGGCTTCGCGTCCTCGGTGACCCGCATCCGCGACGACCTGGTCGGCCTGCTGCGCTCCCTGCAGGACCAGGGCAAAACCGTCGTCGGCTACGGCGCCACGGCCAAGAGCGCGACCGTCACCAACTTCTGCGGCATAGGACCCGAACTGGTCTCCTACGTCTGCGACACAACACCCGCCAAACAGAATCGGCTGACCCCCGGGATGCACATCCCGGTCAGGCCACCAGAGTCCTTCGCCACCGACGACCCGGACTACGCACTGCTCTTCGCCTGGAACCACGCCGAAGAGATCATGGCCAAGGAACAGCGGTTCCGCGAGACCGGCGGCCGGTGGATCCTGTACGTGCCCGAAGTAAAGGTGGTCTGACCATGAGCGGGCTCCCACCGATCTATGACCCCGCCCTGGAAGACGCATCTCCCGGCTCTCCCACACCGTGATGGAGGGCCGGACCACCGCATGACGGTGCACTACCTGGTGGCCGATCCCGAATCGGGCATCAGCCACTTCACCGATCTGCACATCCTGTCGCTGTTGACGCGGCACGAGTATGAGACGGCCTTCGCCGGGGCGGGCGTCGCCTCCGTCGAGTTCCTCGAGACCGGCCGCGGCCGCCCCGGCCTCCTCATCGGCATCAAGTCCTGAGCGGTCCGCCGAGCGCGGTACGCCCCGACGCGGTATCCCCGCGCCGGGGCGCGGGCGTCAGCCGCGAGCGAGGATCTTGCGGAGGGCGGTGATGACCTTGTCCTGGAGGTCTTGCGGCAGCGACGGATACATGGGGAGCGAGAAGATCTCGTCCGCGGCGGCCTCGGTCACCGGGAAGTCGCCGGTGGCGTGCCCCAGATGGGCGAATCCGGTCATGGTGTGCACCGGCCACGGGTAGCTGATGTTGAAGTGGAAGTCGAACTCCCGGAGCGCCTCGAGGATCTCGTCCCGCTCGCGATGGCGTACGACGTAGATGTAGTAGACGTGTTCGTTGCCCGGGGCGATCTGCGGCAGCGTCAGCTCGGTGTCCCCGAGCCCCTCGGCGTACCGCTGTGCGACGGCACGGCGGGCGGCGATGTAGTCGTCCAGCCGACGGAGCTTGCGGCGCAGGATCTCGGCGTGCACCTCGTCGAGCCGCGCGTTGTGCCCCGGCGTGCGCACCACGTAGTAGCGGTCCTCCATCCCGTAGTACCGCAGCCGCCGCAGGTTCGGCTCGACCCGGTCGTCGGAGGTGATCACCGCACCGGCGTCGCCGTACGCGCCGAGGACCTTGGTGGGGTAAAAGGAGAAGGCGGCCGCGTCCCCGCCCGTCCCGGCGAGCCGGCCGTTGCGGCGCGCCCCGTGCGCCTGGGCGCAGTCTTCAAGAATCCGCAGGTCATGCTGCGCCGCCAGTCGTTCGAGCGGGGCGAGATCCACGCACTGGCCGTACAGGTGCACCGGGAGCAGGCATCTGGTCCGGGGGGTGACCGCGTCGGCCACCTGATCGGTGTCCATGAGGTAGGTGCCGGGGTCCACGTCGACGAACACGGGGGTGGCACCCACCGCGTCGATGGCCAGCACGGTCGGCGCCGCGGTGTTGGACACGGTGATGACCTCGTCGCCCGGGCCGACTCCCAGCGCCTGCAGGCCGAGCTTGACCGCGTTGGTGCCGTTGTCGACCCCGACGCAGTGCGCCACCCCGTGATAGTCGGCGAACTCCTCCTCGAAGCTCCGTACGCTCTCGCCGAGAATGAGCCGGCCCGAGCGGAACACGGTGTCGACCGCGTCAAGGATGTCCGCTCGCTCGGCTTCGTACTCCCTCTGGTAGTCCCACACGTAAATGGCCATCACTATTCCTCGGGTCGGTTCGGTGTCACAGGCTGTTAAGGCAGAAGAGCAGGGTTCTGGTCTCGATGCTGAGGTAGTAGCTGTGCCGTTGCAGCACCAGCAGTTGCCCGACCGTGATCCACATGAAATCCGGCGGCGCCTGCATCGGGAAGTCGTCGTCGGCCTCCACGATGAGATAGCGCGTCTCGGCATGGCGGAAGCGGCCACCCTCCTCGGATAACACGACGTCGTAGCGGACGCCCTCGCGCGCCGCCAGCATGTGATCGAGGAACTCCGGGCGACGATCCGCCGGGGTATCGGCGTAGTCGTTCATCATGAACCGCACGGTGGGACCGAGCTCCACCGTGTCCCGGTAGCCCGGCAGGACTTCGGCGCGCACCAGCGCGTGCAGCATTCCGCCGATGCGCCGGACCACCAGCCCCGCCAGGGCGAGGCCGTGCGGTGCCAGCAGCGGCTGTTTCCAACTGTGCACCTCGCGGGTCCGGGCATTCACCCGGACGCCGACGATGCTGAAGTTCCCGCGGCCCTCGGGGAGGATCCTTTCGGCGTCCCGCCGCCACCCCACGAGGGTGTTCAGCGGAACCAACCGGACGGAAAGCTGGTAATCGCTCTTGCGGCCGGTGAACCAGCTGAGGATCTCCGTCATCGTGTGCACGCCCCCGGGCTCCAGGGAGTGCCACAGGGTGCCGTCGAACTCGTCGCCTCCGTCCGGTTCGCTCGCCGGGGCCGCGATGGGCAGGCACCCGAGGACCGACCGGGCGTCCATGTTGATGACGTTGCGCCGTTGGAGCAGCCGGCGGATCTGCCCGAGAGTCAACCAGCAGAAGTCGTCGCGGACGGGCACGTGGTCGGTGACCTCGACGACGATGTTCCGGTTGCGCTTCAGGTGGAACCAGGCGCCCTGCTCCGACTGCAGGACGTCGACGAGGACGCGACCCCGCTCCGGCTCGGTGAAGTACTCGACATAGTGGGCGCGCCTGCCACGATGCACTTGGGTGTAGTTGCTGGACGTCGCCTGAACCGTCGGCGAAAGCTGCACCATGTCGGCGTTGCCGGGTTCCATCTTGGCCTGCAGCAGGAAGTGCAGGACACCGTCGAACTCCTTGGCGATTATTCCGAGGATGGCGATGTCCCGTTGTACGAGAATGGGTTGCCACCACTCTCTGGTATGACCGTGATTCGCCCTGACGTGCATTCCTTCCACGGTAAAGAAGCGGCCACTGTGGTGTTCAAGATTCCCGGTGTCGGGAGCGAAGCGCCAGCCCGTTGGTTCGGTCAGTTCGGTCAGCGTGATTATGCTGCTCTCGAACGGCTGACTTCTCTTCTCGCGGAGCCAGTCGTCGATGTCCGGGCTCACCCGTGACGCGGTCGTTCGCGCCGAGGCGGTGACGCGGACGGCAAGGTCGACGGGCACGCTCGGGTCGAGCTGATTGAGTCGCGCAGGCACCGAAGACTCCCCTGGGTCGCATGACTGCGTGCATCGTCGTACGGCCGGGCTTTGCGCCGCACCTTCGGGATTGCGGTGCGGTCAGTGCGATCCAGGGTCTGCCGAAGAGCGAAGCCAAGGCACGATGAAAACAATCACGGCATTACCGGAGATGCGTTGCCGACGTGCCACTTGGCACGCTGTTCGCGCACCGCCCCGTTCCCTCCTGAAAGTGGTGCCATGAGATTCTTACCTGATCAGGGAAGTACCCGTGCGGCGGTCATCGGAATGGGTTATATGGGATCGACCGTGGCGGCGACCCTCGCCGGGGAAGGCGTGGACGTCGTGGGAATCGACGTCGATCCGGCTTTGATCGCCCAGTTGGAGCAGCGCCGTTGCCCGTTCAGCGAGCCGGGACTGCCCGAGCTGCTGCACAGCGGCCTGGACTCGGGCCGGCTGCGGGTCACCACCGACTACGGGGAGGTCTCTGACGCGGACGTGGTGATCATCGCCGTTGGCACGCCGGTCCAGGACACCCGGCTCGTCGACTTCTACCTGCGGGCCGCTTGCACGAAACTGGCCGGGCAGCTGCGCGAGGGCCAGCTCGTCATCCTCAAGAGCACAGTGCCTCCGGGCGTGTCCAGGAAGATCGTCGCTCCGCTGCTGGAGGGCGGGGGGCTGGCGGTGGGAGAGGACTTCGGGCTGGCCTTCTGCCCCGAGCGGCTCTCGGAGGGGCGGGCCCTGCACGAGCTGCGGACGTTTCCGATAGCCGTGGGCGGGTGGTGCCCGGACAGCGCGGCCGCCGCGGCCGCGTTCTGGCAGCGGACGATCGACGCCGAGATCATCATCTGCGGGTCGATGGAGTCCGCCGAGATGGTGAAGCTCGCCAACAACTGGTGGATCGACCACAACATCGCGATGGCCAATGAGCTGGCGAAGCTGTGCGCCGTGCTGGACGTCGACGTACTGCAGGTGATCGCCGCGGCGAACACGATGCGCAAGGGGACCGGCAACGTCAACATCTTGCTGCCGAGCGTGGGCGTCGGCGGGTCGTGCCTGACCAAGGACCCGTGGATGGCGTGGCGGGCGGCCCGCGACCACGGCGTCGAGCTGGCCACGATCCCCGTCGCCCGGGAGGTCAACGACGCCATGCCGGGTTACACCGTCGACCTGATCACCGAGGAGCTGGCCCGGGCCGGCCGGCCACTGGCGGACGCGAAGATCGCGGTGCTCGGCGTGGCGTTCAAGAACAACACCGGTGACCTGCGCGCGACCCCGGTGCTGCCCGTGGTCACCGGGCTGCGGGAGGGCGGAGCCGAGGTCGCCGTCTTCGACCCGCTCGCCGACGCCGCCGAGGTCGAGAAGGTCTTCGGGGTGGCCCAGGCGCAGACGGCGCGGGAGGCGCTGGCCGGCGCCGACTGCATCGCCGTGCTGGCGCGGCACGACGAGTTCGCTGAGATCGATTTCGTCGCGCTCCGGGAATCGGTGGCGCCCTCGTGCGTCATCGTCGACGGCCGCGCCTATTACTCACCGGAGACCATCGACCGGTTCCGGCGGCACGGTTTCAGCTACCGCGGGATCGGCAGGTAGTGGTCGTGGCGCGGGTCGTGGTCACCGGAGGCTGCGGGTTCCTGGGCAGCCATCTGGTCGACGAACTGGTCCAGCGAGGCGATGAGGTCACGGTGTTCGACGGTGGTGCGCCGCCCCCCGGCCAGGAAGCGCCGGCCTCGGTCCGCTACGTCACCGGTGACGTCCGGGACGCGGCCGGACTGGCCGAAGTGGTGCGGGACGGTGTCGACATCGTCTATCACCTCGCCGCCGTCGTCGGTGTCGACCGCTATCTCGACCGTCCGCTCGACGTGATCGACATCAATCTGCTCGGCACAAGGAACGTGCTGGACCTCGCCACGAGGGCCGGCGTGAAGGTCGTCGTCGCGAGCACCAGCGAGGTCTTCGGGAAGAACCCCGCGGTCCCGTGGCGGGAGGACGACGACCGGGTGCTCGGCAGCACCGCCGTGGACCGGTGGTGCTATTCCTCCAGTAAGGCGCTGTGCGAGCATCTCGCCTTCGCCTTCGCCCGCGAACGCGGGCTCCGTACGGCCATCGTGCGTTACTTCAACGTGTACGGCCCGCGGCAGCGGCCTGCGTTCGTCGTCAGCAGGAGCGTCCACCGGGCGCTGAACGGGAAACCTCCGGTCGTCTACGACGACGGCGGCCAGACGCGGTGCTTCACCTACGTCCGGGACGCGGTCGACGCCACGATCGCCGTCGGCGCGAGCGAACGCGCCGTCGGGGAGTGCTTCAACGTCGGCAGCTCGGCCGAGACCACGGTGGCCCGGCTGAGCGCTCTGGTCGCGGAGCTGACCGGCGCCGGGGCGGTCCTGCCGGTGCAAACGCAGGACCGGCTCGGCGACCGCTATCAGGATCTGCGCAGGCGGGTACCGGACACAAGCAAGATCAGAAGTTTGCTCGGCTGGCGGTGTGCGACGGACCTGCGCGATGGGCTCGCCAGGACGATCGAGTGGGCACGGCGGAACCCCTGGTGGCTCGCGCTGCCCGACAGCGGCGCGGAACCGGACGGTGATCTGAGGGCGCCCGCACCCGCCCGATGACCTGCGGCCGGAGATTTTCCAATCCCGGCTGTCGAATCCGGTGGACCTCGCTCGTCGGAAGGGCGTAAGAGGAAAACACCGATTCGAGGAGGACTCTGATGGCGCAGTACGGGATCCTGGTCTACTCACCGGCGCCCGCCGACCCGATGGACCTGCCGGCCGAGTACGCGAAGGCGCTCGAGACCTACCCGGACCAGGTGGCCGAGACAGGTGCCGAGCCGGTCACCGGATTCGCGTTCCAGCCCAGCACCACGGCCACCTCGGTCCGCGGCGACGTTGTCACCGACGGCACGTTCCACGGGGCCAAGGAGGTCGTGGCCGGATTCTTCATCATCGAGGCGCCCAATCTGGATGTCGCGCTGAAGGTCGCCAAGCTCAACCCGGCCACTCAGCACGGCGGCGGTGTCGAGGTCCGGCCACTGTTCGAACCGCCGGCGGAGTAAGAAGACCGCGGCACTGATCGGCCGCATCGTGGTGCCGCGCACCGTCGCGACCGAGCACAGACGCTCACCGCGACGGGGCGCGTCACCCCCGGCTCGACCGACCCGATGGGGGCTGGTCCCCGGGCGCCTGCCGGACACCGGAGCCGACGGCGAACCCGGCACGCCCAAGTCTGTCGATTGTGTTCCCGGTCGTTCGTCAGAGAGGTAGACGGGGCCGCATCGAGAACAAGAAAGGATCTGCGATGGATACCAGCACCGATAAAGACGTGCCCGCCCGTGCGGGACGCCGGGAATGGTTCGGCCTTGTAGTGCTCGCTCTGCCGACGCTGTTGCTGTCGGTGGACATGAGCGTGCTGTTCCTGGCGGTCCCGCACCTGACCCAGGATCTGCAGGCGAGCAGCACCCAGCTGCTGTGGATCGCCGATATCTACGGCTTCATGCTCGCGGGGTTCCTGGTCACGATGGGAACCCTCGGCGACCGGATCGGCCGCCGGAAGCTGCTGCTGATCGGAGGGGGCCTCTTCGGTATCGCCTCGCTGCTGGCGGCCTTCTCCACCAGCGCGGAAATGCTCATCGCCGCCCGGGCGCTGCTGGGCGTCTCCGGAGCGACCCTGGCGCCGTCGACGATGGCCCTGATCTCCAACATGTTCAAGAACCCGAAGGAGCGCGGCACCGCCATCGCGGTCTGGTCGAGCTGCTTCATGTTCGGTGGCGTGCTCGGCCCGGTCATCGGCGGGTTCATGCTGTCGTGGTTCTGGTGGGGTTCGGTGTTCCTGCTGGCGGTCCCGGTGATGGTGCTGCTGCTGATCGCCGGACCGTCGTTGCTGCCCGAGTACCGCGACCCCGACGCCGGCCGGCTGGACCTGCCCAGCGTCGGGCTCTCGCTGCTGGCCATCATCCCGTTCATCTACGGCGTCAAGGCATTCGCCCGCGATGGCTTGTCGGCGGCGGCCGTGGTGACCGTGCTGGTCGGCGTGATCGTCGGCGTCCTGTTCGTCCGCCGGCAACGCCATCTGGATGATCCACTGTTTGATCTGGGCCTGCTCAAGATCCGCGTCTACCGGAGCGTCGTGCTGCTGGGTCTGCTGGTCGGGGTCATGATGAGCGGCACTCTGTTGCTGATCAACCTCCAGCTGCAGCTGGTCGAGGGGCTCTCGACCAGGGCCACGGGGTTCTGGCTGGTGCCCGGCGTCATCGCCACCTTCGCCGCCATCTCGGTGACCCCGAAGCTGGGCAGTGCTTTCCGGCCTGCCTACGTCATGGCGGCCGGGCTCCTGGTGACGGCCGCAGGCTGCGTGGTGCTGTCCCAGGTCCCCAGCACCGATGGCCTGACCATGATCGTGATCGCGTTGATCCTGATCAACGCCGGCCTCGCCCCGCTGGTGGCGCTGGGCTACAACATGATCCTCGGCGCCGCACCACCGGAGAAGGCCGGCTCGGCATCGGCGCTGTCGGAGGCCAACGGCGAGTTCGGTCTGGCGGCCGGCATCGCCATCCTGGGCAGCATCGGCACCGCCGTCTATCAGAGCCGGCTCTCGCTGCCGGCCGGCCTGCCCGCCGACGCGGCGGCCGCCGCCCGCGAGAACATCGCCACCGCCATGGAGGCGGCCCGGCAGGTCGGCGGATCCACGGCCGACGACCTGATCACCTCCGCTCGCGAGGCGTTCACCTCGGGACTCAATGTGGTGGGCCTCATCGGCGCCGTCCTGTTCACCGCGTTCGCGGTGCTCACGGTGCATTGGCTTCGCCAGGTGCCCCCCACGCAGGATTCCGAACCCGAGGCCAAGGCCGACACCGCGGAGGCGGCCGCATAGTGCCGGTGAACGGCGGCCGACCCGAAGCCGCCGTTCGCACGGGACCTTCGGCGTCAGACGACGCCGAAGGTCCCTTTCCGTTGGTGAGAGGGTGCGCGGTCAACCATCCGCGGCAGGCGGAATGTTCTGATTGAGGCGGAAAAGGTTGGTCGGGTCATACTTCGCTTTGATCACCCGCAGGCGGTCCCAGGTGCGCCCGGGGTAGGCGGCACGGACCCGGTCCTCCCCCTCGTCCCCGAGAAGGTTGACGTAGGCACCGTGGTCGCGCTGCCGCATCGCGTTCGCGAACCGTCGTATCCACGCCTCGTGTGGCCCGGCCTCGTCGGCGGTCTCGTAGATCGCGGCCAGGTTGACCATGATCCGGCTCTCGCGGTGCGGGAACGCGGTGGCGTCGGGGGAAACGCGGGCCATCGCGCCGCCCAGCACGCGCAGTTGCGCCGCGGACATCATGGCGGTGGAGGTGCGCAGGAAGTCGAGGATCGTCTCCGCCTCCGCGTGCCCGATGGTGTCGACGAACATCGTGTGCGATGCCGCCAGGGGATGGAAATCCTCGTCCTCGGGCGGGAAAATGCCGCTGTACGGCATCGTCTCGAGCATGTCGACGAGGGGCGTGGCGAGCGCGCGGAACGGCGCGAGGACCCGTTCACCGGCCTCGGGCGGGCCCGCGTAGCACATGGTCGCCATGACGACCAGCCGGCCGTGCTGATCCTCGGGGAGGAACGGCATGGGAGGGGCGGGCATGATGTTGGCGATGGCCGACAGCTCCTCGGGTGCGGCCTCGGCCTCGGCCACGAAGGACTGGATCACCTCGGCCGTTGCCGGCAGTATCAGCATGCCGCCGACGATCGATTGCACCGGGTGGAGGCGGAACTTGAACCGCGTCGCGACGCCGAAGTTCCCGCCGCCGCCGCGGATCGCCCAGAAGAGGTCTGGATGGTTGTGCGCATCCACCTGGCGGACCTGGCCGTCCGCCGTGAC
Source organism: Actinomadura alba (assembly GCF_014323705.1). GTDB lineage: Bacteria > Actinomycetota > Actinomycetes > Streptosporangiales > Streptosporangiaceae > Actinomadura_C > Actinomadura_C alba. The sequence goes on along the minus strand of NZ_JABVEC010000013.1, from coordinate 170,541 downwards.
GATCTCGGCTGCCATGAGGTTGTCAATGGTGAGCCCGTGTTTACGCACGAGATATCCGACCCCGCCGCCGAGCGTGAGGCCGCCGATCCCGACCGTGGCGGTGTCGCCGAATCCCGTCGCGAGACCGTGGGCCGCGGTGGCCGTGGTGTATTCACCGGTCGACATGCCCGCCTCGACCCATGCGGTGCGGGTCGACAAATCGATATCAAGGGCACGCATCTTCGCGAGATCGAGCATGATACCGCCGTCGCACACGCCATGGCCGGCGGTACTGTGCCCGCCACAGCGAACCGACAGCGGAATGCCGGTCTCCCTTGCGAGCAGGACCACCTGTGCGACCTGCTCGGCACGGTCTGGTCGGATGACGACGGCCGGGCGGTGGTCTATTCCACCCGGATATACCGTACGGGTCGCGTCGTAGCCCGCATCGGCGGGCGTGATGACCTGCGCGTCCAGCTGCGGCCGAAGTTTTTTGATCGCTTGGCGCGAAAGTTCGGCGGGGATTGTCACCGGGACTCCTGAGACGCTCGGATAACAGGGCAACCACTCTTAACAGTTAGGCATAATGTCATTTCGAAATCGACCGTAGGGGTCGATTCGTCCTCGAATCCGGTGGACGGCCGTCAATTGATCGCGGGTGAGGTGCCGCTGTGGCTGCCGGCGGTTCTCCACAAAGGTCGGTGCGGTCCGCCCGGTGTCCCATGGGCTCAGCGCGGCGCGGATGGCCGCGCACCGGCGGGCTATCGCCTCCTCCTGGGCCTCGTCAGCGGGCACACCCGCGGCCGAATAGGCATACCGGGCCGCCAGGTGATCAAGCACCCCCCCGGTCGGCGACGGGATCGAGCAGGCGCCGCCGAGCTGGCGCAGCCCGGCGAGAACCAGCGGCGAGTCGCTCCCGGCACCGGCCGTCCGGAGGAACTCCGCGACACCGTCATCGCCGATCTCGTCCAGCAACATGTGGTCCCCGTGGACGGCGACTGGATCGGCGGGATCCATGTGGGTCTCCAGGACGGTCGCGGGATCGGTGACCTGCCAGGTATCGAGGATCGGTTCCGCTGCCGCCCGCAACGGGCCCAGCAGGTCCTCGGCGTGGCTGCGCGCGGTCGGCACGTCCGCCTCGGTCGCGCAGTGGATGACACCGTCGATGCACAGCACCGGCCCTCCCCGCAGAACGGGCGGTACCTCAGGCAGGTCGGGGAGATTCAAGATCCGGAGCGACGTCGAGGCATCCCACGGCGCGTCCTGTGCCCATCGCCGCCAGATCGGCAGCAGCCGCGGCGCATGGACCGCCGGCCAGAAGGTCGCGCCGGTGACTACCTTGGCCGCGGGGAACAATTCGATCTCGATGGCGGTGACCACGCCGAACCCGCCCCCTCCCCCGCGCAGCGCCCAGAACAGCTCCGGGTCATTGCCGTCGTCCGTCCGGCGTACTGAGCCATCTGCGGTGACCAGCTCGATCGCGCGGACACTGTTGACGGCGAGCCCGACTCTCCGGCTATAGAAACTCAGACCCCCGCGCAGCAGGTAGCCGACGACGCCGACGGTCGCGGCCGAGCCATGCGGCGCGGCGAGCCCGGACGGTGCGATCGTCTGGACGGCGGCGCCCCAGCGCACACCCGCTGGAATGCGAGCGATACGGCGTTCGGTATCGAGCTCGACCGTGCCGTCCAGCTGAGTCCGGATCAGCACGGCTCCGCGCATCGAACGCGCGGTGGCCGAAGCGTGCCCGGTGGTGTGGACCCCGATCTGCAATCCCTCGCGCTCGGCATAGCGGAGTACGTCCCGAATCTGATCGACGGTGCGCACCGTCGCCGCCGCGGCCGGTTCGGCGGGAGCGGCCAGGTTGAAGACCTGCGTCGCGTCCTCGTAGGCCCGGCTTCCGGGGAAGGCGACGCCGTCCCACACAATCGTTGATCCTGAACCCATGGAGTCAGTGTCACAAGTACTCGGGATGGCAGCACCTCCTGGGTTGCGCGGCCCACGTCAGCGCCCGGGTGTGCCGAAGCCACGCATGATCGGCCGTTGGATCAGAATGGACTGCAGCCATGACAGCAGCAGCGTGACCCCGAAAAGCAGGGCGACCACGGCGAGTCCGGCGGGCACGCCGAAGCCCCCGTCGAGCAGGGCCACACCGGCGTTGATGACCACGAGACTCCAGAGATAGAACTCCCAGGAGACCCCGCCGAGCCAAACCATGACGCGGCTGTTCAACCAGCCCCGGCGCCCGGCGCCGTCGGCGGTGGCGAGCGCGGCGATGACCAGGCCGATGGGGACGGCCGTGACCGCCACCATCGGATAGGTCAGCGGGAACAGCGGCGCCACGGCGTAGGAGACGATGAGCAGCAGCGTCGCACCGCCGACCCCGAGCGGCAGCCGACGGCGGGTCTGGACGACGCGCGCGAGAAGGATCCCGAGGATGAACTCGAGCATGCGTACCGGCGGGAACTTCGTGACGAACCAGAACTGGGAGTCCGGAACCTTCGTGAACTCATGCCCCGGATAGGGCGCGGCCAGATTATCCGGAAGCAACGTCGCGGCGAGCGGAAGGATGAAGATGACGGCCACGACACCGCCCGTCCAGGCCCAGAGACGCTCCGGCCGAATGCGGGCGATCAGGGCCATGAGAACCGGGAAGCACAGGGCGAAAAGCACCTCGCAGGAAACCACCCATGATGACGAGTTGAAACTCGTCCAAATTTCCAGCTGAGGGAACCATGCATGGAGCAGCGTCCCATTGAGCACCGCCACGCCATAATCGACTGGAAACAGCGGTACGAAAGTGAAGAGGACGATCGCCGCCGCCAGCGTGATCAGATGCGGCGGGTACAACTCGAGGAAGCGGTGCCGCCAGAACCTTCGAACCGTGTCACCGGGCCGCACCGACCAGGCGAGAACGAATCCGCTGAACAGGAACAGGTAGCTGGTGGCCGCTGAGGCTCCCTGCCAGAAGACCATGGCCACCGCCCCCTTGTCGGGGATCATCTGAAACGCAGGTGACGCGAATATCTGCGTGAACGAGACACGGGCCAGGAACATCGTCGCCACCACGATGATGAGCGCACCCGTCAGGGACGGCAGGCGCGACTCGAAAGGACCGGTGTGCGAGCGAGGCTGTACGGTCACACTCATATCAGCTGCCTCCTAGTTTTGCCGATGCGGCATCATGATGGGCCGCCTCGAACTCATCGGCCCGCTTCCAGCGCGTCTCAACAAAATTCGGAAGCGGGTATTCAGCGAGCCGGTGCCGATGACGTTCATTTCTCCGCTCACGGCTCATCCCCCTGCCGACAGTGACATCCAGTCACCCATCGTTGTCGCGTCAACGGTTCAGGGCATCTTCCAGATTGTTGGACCGCACCCTCGGCGACTCGTTTGGAACCGGCGGAGCCGTGCGGAGAGCCGGGCGGCGTCAACACGGGTGCACGAACCGGCTTTCCGGACAGTCCATTTTCTGCCGGGCAATCGGCCGCTTCTCGCAGATTGCCCGGCCGCCGCATTACCGCGTAACCTCGCATGCTCAGAGAAAGCCTGGACTTCTACTGGAAGCTATTGATGCGGTGGAGGTTGCCGGATAGGCTCCCTATTCTCGCCGCGTGAAATGGGGCCTGATGCCGCACATCGAACTGGGCAACGACCTTCCGGGCATTACCGGCCTGATGGCCTACCGGCCCGAGACCGCCGGCCCCCTCTCCGCCCTCGCTGAGGTGCTGCTGCGGGGTCCGAGCAGCCTGACCCGTGGCGAAAGGGAACTGATCGCCGCGTACGTGTCGTCGCTGAACGAGTGCAGGTTCTGCACCGCTTCGCACGCGGCGTTCGCGGCCGCCCAGCTTCCCGAGGGAAGGGAACTGGTCGACCAGGTCCGCGCGGACCCTGGCGGAGCACCGGTCAGCGCCAAGCTGAGGGCGCTGCTGCGGATCGCCGCGCTGGTCCAGGCGGACGCCCGTACGGTCACCGCCGACGACGTGGCCGCCGCGCGCAGGGAGGGCGCCACCGATGTCGAGATTCACGACACCGTCCTCATCGCCGCCGCGTTCTGCATGTACAACCGGTACGTCGACGGCCTGGCGACCGTCGCGCCCGAGGACCCGGCCGCGTACGAGTTCATGGCGCAGCTGATCGTCGACGAGGGCTACCTGAGGCTGGCTCGGTGACGGCGCCGGCCCGCCACCAGTACCTCATCATCGGCGCCGGGCCCGCCGGCCTGCAGCTCAGCTACTTCCTGCAGCGGTCCGGTGCCGACTACCTGACGCTGGAACGCGAAGGCCGCCCTGGGGGGTTCTTCGATCGCTACCCCCGGCACCGGCGGCTCATCTCCCTCAACAAGGTGCACACCACGAGCACGGATCCGGAGATCCGGCTGCGCTGGGACTGGAACTCCCTGCTGAACGACTCGGGCCTGCTGTTCCCCTCCTACACCCGGGAATACTTCCCGCAGGCCGAGGACCTGATCCGCTACCTGGTCGACTTCCAGAAGGTCCACGACTTGAACGTGCGGTACCGCACGCCGGTCGTCCGGGTCGAACGGTCAGGAGACGGGTTCGCGGTGCACACCACCGACGGGACGCTGCACTGCCGGTGCGTCATCGTCGCGGCGGGCTGGGGCGGCCCGTTCATCCCGGCGATCAAAGGGATCGAGCACGCCGTCGGATACGAGACGATGCCGGTCGACCCGGAGCGGTACGCCGGGCAGCGAGTACTGATCATCGGCAAGGGCAACTCGGCCTTCGAGACCGCCTCGGCCATCCTCGGCCACGCCTCGATGGTGCACCTGGCCAGCCGCAGACCGCTGCGGCTGGCATGGAACACCAAGCACCCGGGCGACGTGCGCGGCCACTACGGAGCCCTCCTCGACAGTTACCAGTTCAAGACGCTGCACTCGGTACTGGACTGCACGATCGAGGAGATCCGTCCGGTGGGAGACCGGTTCGAGGTGTCCATCACCTACACCCACGCCGACGGCGAGCAGGCGACGCTGGAGTACGACACGGTGATCCGATGCACCGGATTCCGGGCCGACATGTCCGTCTTCGCGCCGGAGTGCCGCCCCCGGCTGGAGCGCGACGGACGGCTCCCGTCGCTGACCCCCGACTGGCAGGCGGCAGGTGTGGACGACCTGTACTTCGCCGGCACCCTGGCCCAGGCGCGCGACTTCAAGAACGCCTCTTCGGCGTTCATCGACGGCTTCCGCTACAACCTGCGGACGCTGACCCGGTTGCTGCGTGAGCGCTACGACGGGGTTCCGCTGCCCTACGACGTGGCGCCGCCCGATCCCCAGGGACTGACCGCGTTGGTGCTGGATCGGGTGAACTGGAGCTCCGCCCTGTGGACCCAGTTCGAGTACCTGTGCGACGCACTGGTGCTCGACCCGGCGTCGGGCCGGCTGCGGCACTACATCGACCTGCCCGAGGACTACGCGGTCTCCCGGTTCGAGGATCTCTACACGGTCACGCTCCGCTGGGGCCGCGACGACTACGGCGACGTCTTCGCCATCGAGCGGCACCCGCAGCCGGACCGTGCCGAAGAAAGCGCGTTCATCCACCCGGTCGTCCGGCGTTACAGGCGCGGCGAACTCGTCGGCGAGGTGCATCTGCTGGAGGACCTGCTGGCCGAGTGGCGCCGTCCGGACCGTCACGTCGCCCCCCTGGAGGCGTTCTTCACCAGAGACCTGCCGACCTGGGACATCAGCAGCGGACCATCACTTCGCTGAGGGGCTTGCGGACCAGATCGGGCACCCGAGCGTCGGGGGCCGGGTATCCGACCGGCATGAGCACGTTGGGACGCTCCTCCGGCGGCCGTTCGCAGATCTCGTTCAGGAACCGCATCGGGCTGGGCGTGTGGGTGAGGGTGGCCAGACCCGCGTGGTGCAGGGCCGCGATCAGCAGACCGACCGCGATGCCCACCGATTCCTTGACGTAGTAGGGCTTGGGGCTGTGCGGGCCCTGGTGCACCTCGAACACCACGATCAGCACGGGTGCGGTCTCCAGGAACGGTTTCCGCCAGTCGGTGCCGATCGGGGTGATCGCCCGGAGCCACTCCGGCGAGGCACGGCGGGTGTAGAACTCCCGTTCCTCTGCCTCGGCGACCAGCCGGAGCCTGCGCTTGCGGGCGGGGTCGGTGATCACGACGAACCGCCAGGGCTGGACATTGGCACCGCTCGGCGCGCTGGCGGCGGCCCGAATCGCGGTCTCGATCACCTGGTCGGGGACCGGCTCGGGGGAGAAGTCCCGCACGGACCGGCGGGTCGCCATCACGTCGGTGAAGGACCGTACGGCGCGGACGGCCTCCTCCGGCGGGACTCGCCGGCGGAGAAGGGGAACCGTCCGGTCCGGTACGACCTCGGTCATCGAAACGCCTCCCATTGGTGCGGCGTTTCCCATGTTCCCGCGATGCCGCGGGCTTGTCTTACTGCGTCTTGCTGCCCTGCGGGACCGGCGCGGTCTGCTCCATGAGGTGGTCGACGACGTCGGTGAGCCGGCCGTCACGGGCCGCCCGGCGCTGCCTGGTCGCCCCGTTGCCGTGTTCTGTCAGCCGGCCCAGCCAGTCGGTGACGCGGCCCAGGTCACCGTGTTCCTCCAGGCCCGGCCGAGCCGTCTCCAGCAGACGCCGGGCAAGGTCGGCCGCCAGCACGGGACGGCCGGTGCGCACGTCGATGCCCGATCCGGCCAGGCCGTCCCGGGCGGCCCGCCAGTAGGCCAGGCGCATGAGCTCCGGCCGCAGTTCGGGACCGGGATCGCCCCCCTCGACTGCGGGCAGCAGGCTCACCACCAGGGCCCGTACCAGGGCGGCCAGCGCGGCCGACTCCTCGGCGGTGATCGGCACGTCGGTCGCCCGGACCTCCAGGGTCGGCAGGCGCGCCGAGGGCCGTACGTCCCAGAAGATCGTGCCGTCGTCCACCAGGGCCTCGGCCTCCAGCAGCGTGGCGACGAGCTCGTCGTAGTGCGCGGCGGAGTTGAAGTAGGGCGGGGGGCCGGCCACCGGCCAGCGATTCCACATCAGGGTGCGCCAGCTGTCGTATCCGGTGTCGAGCTCGCGCCAGAACGGAGAGTTGGCCGCCAACGCGATCAGCGTCGGCAGGTGGGGCCGCAGGTGGTTGCTCATCAGCACCGCCTGTTCCCGATCCGGCAGTTCCACATGGACGTGCAGGGCGCACAGGTCGAGTTCGTGGTGCAGGCCGCGGAAGGTCGCGTTGCCCCGGTCCTGGCGGGGGCCCTCGGTGATCGGGGACGGGATCGGCGTGTCGAGCACGGGGGTGCCGCTGGCGATGATGCCCAGCCCGGCCTCCGCCGCCTTGGCCGCCAAGGTGGCGCGGTTCTCCAAGAGCTGGCCGGTCAGTTCGGCGGTCGTGGTGCAGGGCGTGGTGCGGCTCTCAACCTGGATCTTGGTGATCTCTCCGCCGACCCGGTCGCCGAGCTCTTGTCGGGCATGGTCCAGTATCGTCCGGGAGCTTGCCGCGGTGGCCCGCGTCCGGCGGTCGATGACGAGGAATTCCTCCTCCACACCGAACCGGCGGGCCCGGTCGTCCGCGTTCATGCGCCTCAGCTTAGGAGGGCGGGGCGCCGCGGCGTGCTCTTTCGGTCCGAAACGGCGTGGTCGCCAGACGGTCGACCAGTGCGGCCAGCAGGGCGGCGCGTTCGGGCATCCGCCGTACGTCGACGTACTCGTCCCGGGCATGTGCGCCGCCGCCGACGCCGCCCAGCCCGTCAAGGGTGGGCACGCCGAGAGCCCCGGTGAAGTTGGCGTCCGAGGCGCCGGATGCGTGCGTGCCGTCGGGCGGTTCCAGGCCGAGTTCCTTGGCCTCCTCGCGGGCCATTTCCAGCAGCCCCCGGGCCATGTCCGCCACCAGCGGATAACGGTTCACCCCACCCTCAAAGCTCAGGCCGGCGTCCGGAAGACGGGGCTCCAACCGGCGGATCATGCGATCCACCCGATCGAGCTCCGCACCCGTCCACGACCGCACGTCGATGGCCAGGACGGCCTTCTCGGGGACCGTGTTGGACGTGGTGCCACTGCTGAGCGCCGTGGGTGTGACGCTGGTGCCGCGCGCGGGGGCGGCCAGGTTCTGGACGGCGAGGATCTGATGGGCGACCTCGACGGTGGCGTTGACTCCCGCGTGCGGCTCGACTCCGGCGTGGGAGGCTCTGCCGTGGACGGTGAGCCGGTAGGCCGACCCTCCCTTGCGCGCCACCTTCAGCTCCCCGGACGGTGTGCTCGGCTCGCAGACCAGCACGGCCCTCGACCGCCGGGCCTCGGCCTCCACCAGAGAACGCGAGGTCACCGAGCCGCTCTCCTCGTCGCCGGTCAGCAGGACCCCGATATGCGAGGTGTCCTCCTGCAGCGCGAGGGCCGCGAACATCTGCACGATGCCCGACTTCATGTCGCAGACGCCCGGTCCGGTGGCGATCGCGCCGTCGACGGTGAACGGCCACCGCGCGAGGGTGCCGGCCGGCCAAACGGTGTCGAAATGGCCGAGTAGCAGCACACGCTGGTCGGGCACCTGCCACAGCAGGTGCGGCACACCGTCCCGGACGATCCGCCGGGGCTCTCGGTGCAGTACGGCACCGCCCCAGCCGGCCAGCAGGTCGGCGCACACGGCCAGGTGCGGCGCCGACCCGGCCGGCGACTCGCAGGACACCAGTTCGCCCAGCCGGTCGAGCATCTCCGCAGCCCTGTCTTCGGCCGCCCAGCGCAACACCCTCGGTCGCGTCATCCGGCAATTCCCCGATTTCGCATCGAAATGTGGTGTCCGCCCGATTCTTTGGCCGACTTCGTTCAGTATCGACGCGGGTCGTTCACGGGTCTTCTCAGAAACTGCCGAGCGGATTTCGTGCGCTCCGGGATGCGGTGACCAGAATCCGCGGCGGGCTGTTCACGCAAACCACCGCTCCCTCGGGAGGCGGGCCGGTCCGGGACGCTTCCCGAGGAGAGGGTCGGCGGCGGGAACTCTCAGACGCCCAGCTCCCCGGCGGCCAGGATGGTGCCCTCCAGCCGGGCCGCGATCTTGGCGAAGGCGATGTCGCGGGAGGTGGAGGTGTCGTCGGCGAAGGGTGCGAAGCCGCAGTCGTCGCAGGTCCCCAGCCGGTCGGCGGGCAGGTGCCGGGCCGCCGCCAGGACCCGATCGCGCACCTGGACGGGAGTTTCCACCTTCGGATCGATCGGGTCGGTCACACCGATGAAGATGCGGGCGTCACGGGGCAGATGCTCGGCGATGACGGCCAGGACCTTGTCCGGATCAGGCTCGCCGGCCAACTGCACATAGAAGCCGCCCACCTTGAGCCGGAACAGTCTGGGCAGCAACGCCGTGTAGTCGACGTCGAGGCTGTGCGTGGAGTCCTGGTCGCCGCCCGGGCAGGTGTGCACACCGATCCGAGCCCGCTCGTCCTCGGAGAATCGCTCAAGCACCCGGTTGTTGAGCTCGATGAAGTCGTCCAGAACGGCACCGGTCGGATCCAGCTTGAGCGACAGGCGCCCTTCGGTGAAATCCAGTTGCACCGCGTGCGCGCCGGCCTCCAGGCAACGACGGATGTCGCCCTCGGCCTCGCCGGCCAGGTCGTCCAGGAACTCCTCGCGTGAGTACCCCCCGATCCCGTCGGCCGGGTAGAGCAGGCTCAGCGCCGAGGGTGCGATGACGGCCTGCTTGACCGGCACGTTCGCATGCCGCCGCGCGAACCTCAGGTAGCGGTCGGCGTGGGCGGCATAGCGGAAGGGCCCGGCCGTCAGCCGCGGCAGCCGCCGCTGGTGCCCGTCGGCGAACGGGATGACCACCCCGTCGGACGCGAGGTGCCGCAGCCCCGCGATCGGATAGGTCACGAAGCTCGGCTTGGCCTGCTCGCCATCGGTCACGACCGGCGAGCCGATCTCCTCCAGCCGGCGGATCGTGTCGGTGACGGCCTGGTCCTGGGCGGCGGCCAGATCAGCGACGCCGATCTCGCCCTTGTCATGGGCCGCCATGGCGGCCAGGAGTTCCGGGGGACGGGGAATGCTGCCGATCGGCTCACTGGGAATGTTCACCCTGTGAGCATGCATGACTCTCCGTGGGCGGACAAAGTCCACAACCGGTCCTTGACATGTGGCATCGAAGAGGTCGGCTCCCGCCGGTGCGCAGAGCCGGGCGGCGCCGAAAGGGCACGGCATAGGAAGACGCAGATCCCCGCTCAGGTCAGGCTTGTGGTGGCCGAGCGCACCGACCTGTGACGGGGGGATCGACCATGCCGAAGGGATCGATCACGACCGGCACATGCGGTGGCGCGTCACGAATTCCGGCACGCGTTGTCCATCGACCCCCGCGTGACGCTGGAGGAGATCACACGTGACCGTTCCCACCCGCGATCCCGTCGCCGGGCCTCTGGAGCCCGACGCCACCTCGGCACAGGTCATCGCCAGGGCGGAGGCCATCGCTCCCATGCTGGTCGAGCGCCAGGCCGAGACCGAGGAACGCACCTACTACCCCGAAGATGTCCACGAGGAGTTCCGCAAGGCGGGCTTTTACCGGATCCTGGTCCCCCGCCGCTACGGCGGCTACGAGCTCGGGATCGACACGTTCATGCGCGTGGTGCTGACGCTGACGAGGGCATGCCCGTCGACGGGGTGGATGTACTGCCTGGGGCAGGCGCATGCGCATGCCGTCGCCACACTTTTCGGGAAGCGGGCACAGGACGAGTTGCTCGCCACGGGGGAATTCATCTGCCCGGCCACCGTCGTGCCGAGTGGGACGGCCGAGCGCACCGACGGAGGCTGGGTGCTGAACGGCGTTTGGAGCTACTGCTCGGGAGCCCCCTACGCCACGCACTTCATGGGGCACACCCTCGTCCCTTCGCAGAAGGGGGAACCGCCCATGCCCATGCTGTTCGTCGCCCCGCGCAGCACCTGGGAGCGGCTGGACGACTGGGGAGCGTCGCTCGGCCTCAAGGGCAGCGGATCGCACAGCATCGCGATCTCCGACGGATTCGTCCCCGACCATTTCACCCTCGACGGCCATCTCAGCCGGCTCAGCGTCACCGCTGGTCCGCCCGGAGTCGAACTGCACGGCAACCCGGAATATGGCGGCGGCCCCTTCAGCGTCATGATCTTGGAGGATGCGGTTCTCGCACTGGGCATGGCGCAGGGGGCACTCGACGCTTACGAGAAGCTGATGTCGGCCAGGACCGCACCGTTCTCGGAGGGTGCCGGCCGGACCGAGGATCCCGACTACCAGCTTTGGTACGGCGAGGCGGCCGCGATGATCGCGACCGCCGAGGCGGCGTTCTTCAACGTGGTCCAGCAATGGCTGGACGCGTGCACCGAAGGTCCTGCGGCCTTCACCAAGGAACGTGAGCTGCGGATCGCCCTGATCTGCCGTGAGGTGGTCGAGCTGTGCTGGAGGGCCGTCGAGCGTCGGCTCTTTCCCACGGCAGGGTCCAGCGCGGTCCGCCATGGCGAGCGCATCGAACGCGTGTGGCGCGACCTTTCCATGCTGCACAGTCACGCGGGCGTCGCGGTCTTCCTCTCCACCATCGCGAAACGCGAGTACACCAAGGCACGGTTCGGCATCGAATAACGGAATGTCGCGGAGGCAGCCGAGATGGATGAGGCAAGCGAAACCGGCGGGCGCGGCACTGTGCACATCTCGCCGGCACGTTCGGGTGAGGAGATACCACTCTCCTCCAGTCAGGAGTTTCTCTGCCTGTTCGACCAGGGCGGCGAGGACGGACCTTTTGGCGGACGATATAACATCGTGTGCGGCTGGCGCGTCCGTGGAAACATCGCCGTCGATGTCCTGCAGCGGGCCCTGGACGCTTTGGTGATCCGTCATGAAGCGCTCAGGACCAAGGTGATCCGCGATACGGAGAACAGACATCAGCGGGTCTTCCCACCGGCTCCCCCACTGTTGCAGATTCGAGAACTTCCAGGCGTTCACCCGCGCGACCGGCAACGCCGGTCCGAGGAGCTGCTCATCGAGTTGGAGCGCGCCGCCTACAGCGTCAACGAATTGCCGCTGATTCAAGCGCGGCTGGGCCGATTCGACGATCACGATGCGGTGCTCGTTCTCATCGCGCATCACTCGGCGGTCGACGAGTGGTCCATGAAGGTGGCGATCCGCGACCTTGCCGTGCTGTACGCCACGCTGGCGGGACACGACCAGCCGGCGCCGGCCGATGTGCACCAGTACCGGGAATATGTCGCCTGGGATCGAGAACGCGCCGGATCACCGGCGATGAACGGCTCCCGGGCGTACTGGCGGAGAAAGTTGAGCGATGCCCGCCTCGTCCCCACGCACACCGACATAGCGCGATCAGCCGGTGCCCCCAAGGGAACCGCGGCATATCGTTTTGTGCTCGGCCCGGACACGACCGCCGCGGCGCTCGCCCTCGCCAGGTCGACGCGGAGCTCCGCATTCATCGTCATGCTCGGCGCTTACCTGGTGTTTCTCCGGCAAACGACCGGCGCCTCGGATATCACCGTGACCACCTTCGCGTCCGGTCGGACTCAAGAGCGGTTCCAGGGCACCGTCGGACCGTTCATCGACCAATTGCCGCTGCGTACGGACCTCACCGGATGCCGGACCCTGCTCGACGTGATCGCGCGTGCTCGCAAGACCTGCTTCGAGGCGTACTCCCACGCCATGCCGTTCGGTCAGATTCTGCAGGAAGTGCCCGAGCTGGCCGAAACCTTCGCCGGGGATCGGACCGCCGTGCTGTCCTTCCAGGTCTTTCAGTTCCCGTTCGTCATGGATCGCGAGATCATCGGCGATCTTGAATACTCCGAGATCCATAGACGCCTTTCGCAGCCGGTGACCACGGAGATACCGGACGGCGGTCTGTGGACCTTGGACATCGAGCCGTCCGGAGATATCGCCGGCAGCCTCTGGTACAACACCAATCTTTTCGAGGAGCGCACCATACGGGACATGGTGTCGAGGTTCTGCACAATGTTGGATGAGCTGCTATCGACCCCAGACGCCCCGCTGAGAAAGGAAGGGCAAAATCATGACTGACCTGATCCGCTTCACCTCCGGCGCCCACCTTGACGAGGTCGTCGAGGTCTTGGAGCGGGACGGAGCGGTCGTCGTCGAGGACTTCGCAGATCGTGCCGTACTTGACGGGTTGTGGACCGACCTCGGTCCGGCCCTGGATGCCAGCGCCTACTGTGACAGCTGGTATGACGGCCGCCGGACCCGGCGGGTATCGTCGCTTTTCAATCGCACGAGGCGGCTCACTCCCGTGGTCACGCACGACCTCTTCCTTGGCGCGGCGCGTGCCATCATGCAGAAACCCCTGCCCATGTGGATCGGCCGGTCGAGACAGGAGATGGTCCCGAATATCCAGATCAGCACCACCCAGTTGGTCCAGCTCCATTACGGCCAGGGCAGGCAACCGCTGCACCGCGACGATGCGCTCCATCTGCGCCGCCATCCCGGCCCCACCAGCCGGGTACAGCTCATGCTGGCGATGAGTGCCTTCACCGCGGAAAACGGTGGCACCATGATAATTCCGGGAAGCCATCACTGGGATGACGAGCGGGCCCCCGATGTCAGCGAGGCGATTCCCACGGTCATGCCGCCCGGATCGGGCGTCATCTGGCTCGGCGGTGTTTACCACGGCGGCGGCAAGAACACGACTCACGAGCCGCGCACCGGCCTGACGATCGCGCTGGACCTGGGGAATCTCCGGCAGGAGGAGAACCAATACCTCGCCGTCTCGAAAGAGCAGGTGCTCGCGTACCCGATGGAGGTCCGTCGCCTGCTGGGCTACGACCGCTGCCCGCCGGGCGTCGGTTGGTACGAGCAGCAGGACCCGTACGTCGTTCTCGAGGGCGGCGGCCCCGAGGGGACACCCAGCGCCGGCGACCTCGCGGACGCCATGTAGAGCACCGATCCAGGGCCAGTGGTTGAGGAGCGCTTCGCACATCGCACAGACGCGCTGTCCCGATCGCCATCGACGATCGGGACAGCGCGTCCGTGCTGATGTCAGCCGTTCAACAACCTGCCCCTCACTTCGCGGAGCTCTTCGAACGCGGACAGGTCGGGCACCGTCCAGCCGTCCAGGTCGTACTCGGCAAGGCACTCGTCCGCAAAGGCCTTGTAGTCATCGATCTGGCCGTTCGCGAGCTGCGCGGAGAGCAACTCGATCCGGGTGTTCTCGTGATTACCCGCGTAGTTGCGTTCGTACAGTTCGTGCCGCCCGCCGAACTCGGTGCCGACGGCATCCCACAGCAGCTTCATGAGCTTGATGCGCTCAACCGCGTCGGTGCCGTCCGAACCGCGGAGGAACCTGTCGAGATACGCCCGGATCTCCGGGTTCTTGAAATCCTCGGCGCTGGAGTTGATATAGATCAGGCCGCTCGCGATGTCCTGGTGGACGATCTCTTTGACTCTGGGGTAGCCGATCTGCATGAACCACCGATACGCCAGGCCGTACGCGGGATTGGGCAGCACCGCGCCGTTGTGCCAGGGCACCGGGTTGCGCGCCGCCGCATCGGAGAAGGCCCAGAAAAGGTTGCGCCAGGCCAGGACCTCCCCGATCCGGGTCTGCACGCCACGGAAGTCCTTGGTCCCGGTGATCTCCACCGCCTTCGCGAGCAGACCGGCGATGAACTCGAGCTTCACCGCCAGGCGGGTGCAACCGTGGAACGTGAAACGCTCGGGAAAGCCCGAGCGGCCGGTGAACAGCTGGACCTTGCCCAGGTGGCCGTAGATGAAGACGTTCTCCCACGGGATGAGCGCCTTGTCCAGTACGAAGATGGTGTCGTTCTCGTCCATCCGCGAAGAGAGCGGGTAGTCGAACGGGCTGCCCATCACCGCCGCCGTGGCGGTGTAGGACGGCCGGCAGATCAACTTCACCCCCGGAGCGTCCATCGGCACGGTCGCCACAAGCGCGAACTTCCGGTCCTTGATCGGCAGACCGTAGTGCGCGATGAAATTGTAGTGGGTGAGCGCGGAGCCGGTGGCGACCACCTTGGCTCCGCTCACGACAAGGCCGGCATCGGTCTCCTTCTCCACATGAACGAAGACGTCACCGACCTCGTCCGGCGAGCGATTCCGGTCGACCGGTGGATGCACGATCGCGTGGTTCCAGAACAGCACCTTCTCCTGGGATTCCTTATACCACCGCCGGGCATTCTCCTCGAATGGCTTGTAGAAATCCGCGTTCGCGCCTAACGTGCCGAGGAAGGACGCCTTGTAGTCGGGGCTGCGTCCCATCCAGCCGTAGGACATCCGGGCCCACGCGGCGATGGCCTGCTGATGTTCAACCAGATCCTCCGCCGTGTGGGGCGTGGTGAAGAACTTGTGGGTGAAGCCGTCGCTGCCCGTGTCGGTGGGCGAGGTGAGCACGTCGCGCTTCGCCGGATCGTGCAACGCATCATACAGCCGCGCCGTCATCCGTATCGGATTGTGAAATGCCGG
Source organism: Actinomadura alba (assembly GCF_014323705.1). Classification (GTDB taxonomy): domain Bacteria; phylum Actinomycetota; class Actinomycetes; order Streptosporangiales; family Streptosporangiaceae; genus Actinomadura_C; species Actinomadura_C alba. The sequence continues at coordinate 155,162 of NZ_JABVEC010000013.1, read as the reverse complement.
ATGGCTGGTCACATCCTTCACGCGCTCGCCATAGATATAAAGTGCTCGGTCGTCACGCAGGCTTTCGATGTACTCGGCGCCGGTCATCGGCCGTGTCTTCGGCGCTCCCGGTGTATTGGCACGTGATCTTTCATCTGGACCCGACATCGGATTCACGCCTCCTTCATAATCGCCCACGAACCGACCAGGCGCCGGTTCCCACCGGCAGACCGACCGCCAAGCACCAGCGCCCAGCGTGCCGGGTGGGCGCAGCGTCCATGTCCGCTACGCCCGGTCCCTTACTCGGCTGGTTGATCAGGGTCTGAGGATGTCGCTCGTATTGGGCGCCTGCTCTCCGGCGAGCAGCGAGCGGAAGGAGTCGGCAATCGCCTCGGGGCCTCGCCGGTCATGGACGGTGAGCCACGACGCGGAGTATTCAACGAAGCGCTTCTCTGATTCTGCGTAACGGGTGTAGTAGCTGTCGGCGCCCTCTTTGGCGATGGTCTCCATTTCAATCGCCGGCGTGAAGAACACCTGTGGCTCGGGGCCGGCCAGCCCCGGCGGTGGGAGGACGGTCGCCGTGGGGTGGGTGAAGCCCACGAGCGCGGTGTGACACAGCTCGTTCGTGAAACGCTCGCAGACCGCGGTCCGCCGAGCCGGATCACCGGTCAGGTCGACGAACACGGTCGGCCCGGCGACCGAGATCGACGAAAGCGCATCGTAGGACGCGACCGTGTCGTACAGGTCCAGCCCCTCCACGAACGCGGTGTTGCGGCCACCGGTGAGACCAACGGCCGAGAGGGGAACCTGCCGTGCGGCCAGCTCCTCGACCAGTCCGATGGCCACCTTGCTCGACGCGCTGGTGATCAGGACCGACCGGGCGCCGAGCGCGGCCTGCTGCTCGAGGAGATCGGCGAGGTTGAACGCCGCCGGGTAAACGGGGTGCAGAAGCGCCCAGCGGTCGTCCAGCGGGTCGGGGTCCCCGGCGGGCTCGTAGGTCCGATACCAGGGATGCAGGAACTCACGTTGCGCCGCGGTGTCGGCGAACCCCCTCGCCATGGGCTCCGCGGTCACCACATGATGGGTGGACATCGGCAGGTAGCCGAAGTATCTGCTCCCCGCGGCGATGTCGGGATGGCTGGACTCCTCGACCCGCGCGAAACCCCAGACCGGCACTCTTCCGTACCCACTTGGGCCGGGAAAGGCCCGCCAGAAGGCGATCACGGAGTCATCACCGAACCGCGCATAGGTGGCGTTGTTCGCGGTGAGGCCGAACCTCTCCACCGCGAGCCTGACCTCACCCTCCCCCAAGCGGTTCCGCGGTGCATCTCGGACCTCGCTCACGGTCAGGTCGTTGCGCTTGACCACCAAATCCCACTGGTCGCGGACACCCACGGTCATCTCCTTGCCTGTCGAGTATCAGACTGCACCGATCGGAGTGTTCCGATGGGCAATGATCAGCCGTTGAGGGTTATGTGAAAAGTGTTCGCCGCCATCCGCAGACCTGCACGCGCATCAGGCGGACCGGAGCTTTCACACAACCCTCATCGACCGATGATTGCTCTCGCATCATCAATCCGGCCGCTGCGCCGCGCAACTCTTATCCTGCGGCGCCGGCTGGAATTGATGTCCCGGCCATGGTTAGACTGCCTGCTCAGTGCTCTGCTCGGCGGCGGGCTGGGCCGGGCGAGTCACTTTATTCGGCGGCCTGCTCTTCGGCCCACGCAAGGACTGCACCAGAATGCGTAGCAGCATGCCGGGGCGCTGGAGCGACTCCGGACGCTCGACCTGGCCGGCGGCCCGCATGTAGGCGGCGGTGACCTTGCCGTCCCGGGTCGCGGCGATCTGCACCCGCTTGAGGAAGGCCTGAGCCATCCGGACCGTGCGAGTCCGCTCGCCCTCGACATCAGGGAAGCTCAGGTCGACGACGTTGGTCATCTCCCAATGCGGATCGAGCACGTCACGCGCCAGGTCCCGGAAGTATTCCAGCGGTTGCGGGTCCGCGCCGGTGTGCAAATGGCTGCGCAGGGTGAGCGCGGCCTTCGCGGCCATGGTCATTCCACCCGCGTAGACGGGATTGAAACACGAGACCGCGTCCCCAGTGATGAGGAGCCCACCGGGGAAACGGGGCATATCCTCGTAGCGGCGGCGAAGTGTCGTGGGGAAACGGAAGGCCACCGGCTCCGTGAGGGGCGTGGCGTCCCGAAGGGCGTCGGAATACTCGGGGATTCCCAGCGAGTCGATCCAGGCGTACAGGCCGGCCTGGTCGGTCGGCGGGTGGTCGCCGAGAATTCCGTAGGTGGTCATTTCGATCCGGCCACCGTCGGTCTTGGCGAAGATGCATCCCCGGGGGCGACCCGGGTACGCGACCACGTTGATGGAAAGGTCGCCGTGATAGGGGTCGGAGTTCAGCCGGTAATACTGGGTTACATACCCCAGTCCGATCTTCTTCCGCTCCTCGACGACCTGCGGGTATCCGAGTTCGGCCAACCACACCGGAGTGCGCGACCCCCGTCCGGTCGCGTCGACGACGACATCGCCTTCCAGGACCTTCGCGTCGCCGCCGTCGAGGTGCTGGACGCGCACCCCGCTGACCCGGCTGCGATCGGCGGAGGTCTCAAGACCGAGGATGTCCGTACGCTCGACAAAGGTCACGTTGCTCAGCGCCTGCGTCCGCTGACGGACATGAAACTCGAGCTTGGGTCTGCTCGGGCCGATGCACAGCATGTCGGCGTGCTGCTTCTCCAGCTGCTTACCCTGCATGTACCACCGCACGGTCCCACCGAGATCACCCTTCGGCACGCCGTCCGCCAGCATTTCATCGGTGATTCCGGGAAATAACTCCTCGATGGCCCGCTGGCCCCCGGTCAGCAGGCCGTTGATGTGCCGGCCTTGGGGGCAGCCTCGGCGTGGCACATCCACGTCGATCAGCACGTCCCGATCGATGATCAGCACTTCGTCATAGGCGTCGGCGAGCACTCTGGCCGCGAATAGACCAGAGAGGCTCCCGCCCAGCACCACGGCACGAGTCGGAGACTCCTGAGACATTCAGCTACCCCCTTCGTTAGGGTTCACCGCACGGATCACCGCCCCCTCGGATCAACCGTGCGTCTGGTTACAGAGGGATCGATCTGATCAGTCCCCCGTCGATGAGAATTTCCTGGCCGGTAATGTACGACGCTTTCGGAGACAGCAGGAAGAGCACGCCATCGGCGATATCGCCGGGCTGCCCGAGACGACCCAGCGCCACCTGGCTCCGGCAGGCCTGCCGCGCATCCTCGGTCGTGGCAATGCCGTCGAACATCGGTGTGACGATGTAGCCCGGGCTCACCGAGTTGACTCTGATGCTCCGCTCGGCCAAATCAGCCGCGAGAGTTTGGGCAAGGTTGCGGACGGCCGCCTTGCTCGCCGAATAGATCGACGTGAAAGCCATGCCCCGGTGCACCAGCCACGACGAGTTCAACACTATCGAGCCACCGTCCACGAGCAGCGGCAGCGATTTCTGTACGGTGAAGAACACGCCTTTGAAGTTGATGTCCACGATGTGATCCACATCGGCTTCGGTCATATCCGCGCTGCGGGCGAACGGCGCGACCCCGGCATTGGCGAACACACCGTCCAAGCTGCCGAACCGCTCCCGAGTTCGAGCCATGAGGTGATCGAGATCACCGGTACGGGCCACGTCGGCGGGAACGGCCAGGACACGGTCGTCGGCGTCAAGGTCTTCGGTCGCCACCTTGAGCCGCTCGGCGCTGCGACCGGCCAGCACCACCCGAGCCCCGGAATCCAGCAGGCGTCGCGCGGTCGCCAGACCCATACCGCTGCCGCCGCCGGTTATCAACACGACCTTTCCATCGAACTCAGTCATAATCTCAGTGTGTCCTCAGCGTCAATAGACGGCATCTTCCACAGTGCGAATTCTGGCCTCCGCGGAACCCTTTCTTCAGCGCAGTTCTACGTTGCCGCGCCGGACGGCGTCCACGAATTTCCCGTCGGCCAGCGCCTGGGCCACCAGTTCGAGATCGTCGGCCATGTATCGGTCGTGCTCCAGCGTGGGCACCAGCGATCGCACCATGTCGTAGGTCGCTTTCCCGGTAGGGCTCAGCCGGTCATACCGCTCCGACAGGTCCACCGCCTGCGCCGCGGCCAGAAACTCGACCGCGAGAATATGATTGTTGTTGGTCAGTACGCGGCGTGCGTTCCGGGCGGAGATCAGCCCCATGCTCACGACGTCCTGGTTGTCGCCGTTGGACGGAACGCTCTGGGTACTGGCCGGCCCGATCGTCCGATTCTCCGCGATCAATGCGGTCGCTGGATATTGGGCACCTGCGAACCCGCTGTTGAGTCCGGGGTCGCTCGCGGCGAGGAACTCGGGAAGGCCGTTGCTGAGATAACGGTTCAGCAGGCGATTGGTCCGGCGCTCCGAAAGCACACCCAACTGGGTGAGCGCGATGGTGACGAAGTCCATCACGAACGCGACCGGCTGGCCGTGGAAGTTCGCGCCGTGGAACACTTCCTTACCCTCGAAGAACAGCGGGTTGTCGTTGCTGGAGTTGAGTTCGATCTCGAGCGTTTCAGCAGCGTGGTACAGCGTGTCACGCACGGCGCCGACCACCTGGGGGATGGCGCGCAGCGAATAGGCCTTCTGCATATACACATCGGTGCGCGACACGCCGTTGCCGGACCGTTGCTCCTGGGCCTGGCGCCGGAGTTCGGCATGGCCCAGGGTGAGGCCGCTACTCCGCAGCAGTGCCCGCATGTTCGCGGCGGTGTCGACCTGTCCCCTGTGCGGCCGGGCGACATCGTGTCCCTCGGCCTCGAACGGGCTGGTCGACGCTTGCAGGGTCTCGAGAATCAGGGCCGTGACGATCTCGGCCTGCCGCACCTGATGGAGGGCACGGCCCACGACGAGGGCTCCGAGGCCGGTCATCCCGGACGTGCCGTTGATCAGCGAGAGCCCCTCCTTGAACCGGAGCTCCAGCGGCTCGATGCCGTGTTCACGGAGGACTGGGCCGGTCTCGGCCGGCTTACCATTCCGGAGGACGTACCCCTCGCCGATGATCGTGCTCGCGATGTGCGCCAGTGGCGCCAGATCACCGCTCGCCCCGAGCGAACCTATCTCCGGGATGGCGGGAGTGATCCCCAGGTTCAGATACAACGCCAGGCGTTCCAGCAACTCCGGTCGCACCGCGGAATATCCCTTGGCGAGGGCGTTGAGCCGCGCCGCGACAATCGCCCTCGACTCGTCCTCGGCGAACAGCGGGCCGACCCCGGCGCTGTGACTGCGGACCAGATTGGTCTGGAGTTCGACCTCCTTCGAGAGATCCACCATCATGTAGATCATCTCGCCGTAGCCGGTGGTGACCCCATAGACGGGAATGCCCTGTCGGACGGTGTCCTCGAACATTTTCCGGCTGGTCGCGGCTCTGGCCAGAGCCGACGGGAGCACGCTGCACGGCACCCGATCCTCGGCGATTCGCCTGACCCCCGCGATATCGAGGTCATCGCCGTCGAGATCCACCGTGACTTGAGTCTCTGCTAACGTCACGTTTCATCCAATCGTGGTCGTGGTAGCATCTGCGCCGGCCGATTTCGATTCGACAAGCTTGGCGAGATCGGCCAGCACGGGACTGCCGAAATATTCCCGGAGCGAGACCTCAACCCCGAACCGCTCGTGTATCCGATCGAGTAATCGGAGCACGAGCAGGGAATGCCCTCCGGCCGCAAAAAAGGTGTCGTCCGCACTGCATACGTTTTCTAGCTCACTGCCCAATAAATTCGACCAGATCACGGCCAGCCCCTTTTCCACAGCCGTCTCCGGCGGTCTGGCCGAGGTGGCGGGCTGCGCGACCGGGAGCCTGCCGCGGTCCACCTTGCCGCCGATGTTGCGCGGTAGCTCGGTCATTTCCCGGAACGAGACGGGTGGCGTCGCCTTGCCGAATCGCCGGCGCAGGGCGGCCCGCCACGCAGCCGGGACACCCGTGGCGCCCTCCGGGGAAGACCGGGGCACGACATACGCCACCAAACGGCTCACCAGCCCGTCCGGGCCGGCGCTTGGGACCACGGCACACTCGGCCACCGACGGATGCGCGATCAACGCCGACTCTATCTCGGTGAGTTCCATCCTCGTGCCGTAGAATTTGATCTGAAAGTCCCTGCGACCGTGGAATTCAAGAAAGCCGTCCCACCTCCTGCGCCCGAGATCTCCGGTCCGGTAGCAGTCGCCCTCGATCCCGAGTTCCTTCGGGCCGCGGAGGGGGGCGAACGCCGAATCATCCGCGGTCGTGCCCGCTACGTAGCCATGGCTGATATACGGACTCCGGATCACTATGTTTCCGATGACACCCGCGGGACAAGGTCGATCCTGCTCGTCCAGCACCAGCACCTGACGCCCGGGAATGGATTTGCCGATCGGGGTTGTCCCGTGCACGGTTCCGGTTACCTCATACCAGGTCGCCAATATCGACTCGGTGGGACCATAAAGGTTGACCAACCGAACAGCAGGCAGCGCGGACCGCAGGCGGTTCGCCAGCTCGCCCGGCAACGCTTCGCCGGCCAGCAGCAGATGATCGAGCGCAGCCAACGACCGGCTCGCCCGTTCAGGACCAGTCGGCCCCTCAGGAGCCGACGGCCGGTGCCGGCCTCCCGGCTGAACCTCGCGGGTACTGATCACCTCAAGGAGTTCTCGGGCGAAACTGGGAACCGTTTGGAAAAGAGTGATGCGCTCGGCCGCGATCCACCGCACCATTTTCTCTGGATGTGCCCTGATTCGCTCTGGCACCGGACACAGTGTGCCACCCGCCACGAGCGTCGCGAAGATCTCGACCAGGCTGGCGTCGTATCCGAATGCCGCCCATTGCGCCACTCTGGAACCAGGTCCGACGCCGAATTCTCCCGCCAGCCAAGCGACGAACTGGGCGAAACTACGATGGGACTGCGCGATCCCCTTGGGCCTGCCGGTCGAACCAGAGGTGTAGGCGATGTATGCCAGGTCGCCCGGGGCGGCGCGTACGGGCGTTCCCTGGGCGGCGCTCACGGGCGTCCCGGGGACGCCACGGATTTGGTCGAGCGTCCCGACGTCGAGCACCCGGCCACCCAGTTCTTCGCGGTACCACTCGCAGAAGTGATCGCCGAGCGCTTCTCCGTCGACCACCAGGCACACGGGCCGAAGGTCGGAGAGCACCGCCCTGCCCCGTTCCCCGGCATCACGCGAGCCGAGACAGACCACATGGGCCCCGGCGTCGAGGATGCCGAGCAGCGCCGCGACGCGGCGGGGGCCGACCGGCATCCGGACCGCGACCGCCGCGCCCTCGGCCTCGCAGAGGCCGGCCAGCGCATCGGTGACCCGCGCAGCCTGCTCCTCCAGTTCGCCATAGGTGATGGCGTCACCGTCCCACCTCACCGCGTCTGCCGATGGCCGCTCTTTCGCGCGCATGTGAACGAGTTCATGAACCGCCAACTCGCCGGACGGTGCGGCCGCGGTCTGATCGGCATCACGCACCATCGCGCGAAGCCGCCCGGGCCCGTCCAAGGGCAGCGCGTCCACCGCGGTGTCGGGTTCGACAAGCGCGGCGGCCAACAGAGTGCGCAGTTGATCGAGAATCCGCTGCACCGATGCCCCGTCGAAGAGAGCGCGGCGATATTCCAGGGAGCCCGCGACCGAGGGCTGGACCTGGTCGATCTTCAGTGTGAGGTCGGTCCGTGCCCAGCCGCTGTCGATCCGCTCCTGCCGGACGACCGCACCGGGCACCCTGAGTTCGGCTTCGGGGGTCTCCTGGAACACGTACATCACGTCCGCCAACGGAAGCCGGCGTGGGTCCCGATCAATATCCAGCGTGGCCACCAGTTGCTGAAAAGGAAGCTCGCGATGGTCGAGCGCGATCCCAGTGAATCGCGCCACCCGGCCAAGCAGTTCACGGAAGGTGGGCCGTCCGGAAAAATCGGTACATAGAATGAGGATGTTCTCGAATAACCCGATGAGGTCTTTGAAGCTGGATTGCGGACGCGCAGTGACCGTGCTGCCCACAGCCACGCGTTCTTCGCCGCTGTAGCGGAAGAGCAAAGACTGGAGACCGGCGAGCAGCACCACGAACGGTGTCGTCCGTTCCGTCTCGCACAGTCGGAGAAGAGGGCGCCCCACTTCGTCGCTCCAGTCGAACCGCACGACACCGCCGGCGGACGAGGGCTCCTCGGGACGGGGTCGATCCACCGGCAGCGTCAGTGCAGGCGGGGGCGGTGCCAAGGTCGACGTCCACCAAGACAGCATCTGCCGGAACTCCGGCACGGATGCCTGACGGCGTTGCCACCGGGCGTAGTCGGGGTACTGGGCCGGAAGGTCGGGCAACGCGCGGTGTGCCACGTCATGCATTGCGGCCGCATAGCACGCGGACAACTCGTTCACCAATATGGACATCGACGCTTCGTCGGCGATCGCCTGATGCAAAAGCAACACGACGACGTGCTCCCGGTTCCCGAGCCGGGCGACCGACAGCCGGGCGAGCGGCCCTTCGGCGAGCCGCATCGGAATGGCGACCTGGCGCGCGACCCACCGCGCGACGGCCTCAGCACGGGCGGCGGCGGGCACCGGGCCGAAATCGGCGAACAAAGGCGGGGCGCCGTATCCGACCGCAATACGCTGCATCGGTAACCCATCCCGCTCGACCAGCGTGGTCCGAAGGGCGTCGTGCCGCTGCACTACCGCCTGCCACGCGGTGCGTAACGCTCCGCTGTCCAGGTCGCCGACTATCCGATATGTCCGGCACACCCGATGGCCCGGTGAATCAGGATCGAGTTCATTCAGGAACCACAGTCCATCCTGAGCGGCGGACGTCTCGGCCCAGCTGACGCCGCGCGCGAGAGCGGACCCAGTCATTCCCCGCCCCTTCGTCTCTCCCTGTTGGGCATGATGCTGCACTAGGGCAACGAAGACGTCGCCGCCTTGGCCGCCACGCTCCGAGCGAACTCCCGGAGGTTGGGGTCCTCCTCGAAGATGTCGCCGACATCAACGAGAATGCCGAGCTCCTCCTCGATCCACGAAACGATGCGAACCGCTGAGATCGACTCCCCGTTCAGTTCGAAAAAAGTGGCGTCCTGCATCCCTGCCGGCACTTTGAGGACGTGCTTCCAGATCTCCTCCACCTTTCCCTCGATCACCGAGAGTCGCGGCTCAGTGTTGGGAGCGTTCATCTCAAGTCCTTTGTTGTCAGACCGGCTCCGGCCCCATCGATCTGATCTGGCCCGATCTTGATTTGGCCGGGCTCCGCGGCGCGGACCGGAAGCGAACGGGCGCACCTCCGGAATCGTTACATCGCGCCGCGGCCCGGTCTTCTCTCTGGATGCGGACCGGCCGGCCCATAGCCGTCCGCCCGTCAATGCTCCGCATTCTGTGAGGTGCGCCCCGAATCCGCACCGAAGAAACTGGCGCTGGCCGGCCCGTGAGCGGCCCTTACACCCGGCACCATACCGGCCGGTAACCGACCGAGCTCTTCGATCAACCGCCGATAAGGAGTCACCAATGCACGACCAATGCCCTGTCCTCGACGCCAGTGGCCGGGACATCCACGCCGAGGCCGACCGGCTGCGCGCGCAGGCGCCGGCGGTCAAGGTGGAGCTGCCAGGCGGCGTGCACGCCTGGTCGATCAACAGCTATGAGGTCATCAAGCAGCTGCTGCTTGACCGCAACGTCACCAAGAACGCCCGCAACCACTGGCCGCAGTTCATGAACGGAGAGATCCCGCCCGACTGGGAGATGATCAGCTGGGTGGCGATGGACAACATGGTGACCGCCTACGGCAAGCATCTCGTCCGGCTGCGCAAGCTGATCGCCAAGGCCTTCAGCACGCACCGGACCGAGACGATCCGGCCGCGCGTGGAAGAGCTCGTCGACCAGTTGCTGGACGGGCTGGCCGCCGCGCCGGACGAGGTGGTCGACCTGCGGGCGAAGTTCTGCTACCCGCTGCCGGCCCTGCTGATCGCCGACCTCATCGGGATGACCGAGGGGCAGCGGGCGCAGACCGCCAAGGCCATGGATCTGATGGTGGACACCACGGTCAGCCCAGAGCAGGCGCAGGCCATCCTGCACGGCTGGCGCACCGCCATGGACGAGCTCATCACGTCCAAGCGGCGCAACCCCGGCGAGGACATCGCCAGCGACCTGATCGCCGCGCGCGACGACGAGAACGGTTCCCAGCTGACCGACACCGAGCTCACCGACACGATCTTCGCGATCCTCGGCGCCGGCTCGGAGACCACCATCAACTTCCTGGACAACGCGGTCACCGCGCTCATCACCCACCCCGACCAGCTGGAGCTCGCCCGCTCCGGGCAGGTCGGCTGGGACGAGGTGATCGACGAGGTGCTCCGTGTGGAGTGCCCGCTGGCCAGCCTGCCGCTGCGGTACGCCGTGACCGACATCGAGCTGGACGGCGTCACCATCCCGCAAGGCGACCCGATCCTGATCAACTACGCCGCCGCGGGGCGCGACCCGGCGCTGCACGGCGACAGCGCCGGCGACTTCGACGTGACCCGGGCGGACAAGGAGCACATCTCCTTCGGCCACGGCCCGCACTACTGCCTCGGCGCGGGGATCGCCCGGCTCGTCGCCGAGGTCGGCCTGTCCAGGCTGTTCGAAAGGTTCCCGCAGCTGCGCCTGGCCGTGCCGAAGGAGGAGCTGCAGCCGATCCCCACGTTCATCATGAACGGCCACCGCACCCTGCCGGTCCGGTTGACCGCCACCCCCGCGGCCGCGACCGCCGCCTGAGGCGGACGTGGCAGATTCTTCCGAGCGGCGAAAGAAAGGGCGGCCCACGGCGGATGCCGGGGCCGCTTTCGCCCGGCGCACGCGGTGCCGCAGGCTCGAATGTTCCTGCGGAAAATGGAATTGATCCACGCAATCTCAAGGATGTGGCGTACTGCGGGCGAATGCAATCCTCGACCCGAGCAGCCACGTTTTATCTGCAGGGAGGTGTGCTGTGCACGTCGGGCTGACATTAGGAGCATTCGCCTGGAACGGCGGTCCGGCCGCAATGGGCGAGACGGTCGCGCGGATCAGCCGCACCGCCGATGATGCCGGCTTCTCGCTGATCGGCGTCGGCGACCATCTCTGGCAGGGGCCGCACGCCGGCGGCCCGCAGGCACCGGAGTTGGAATGCTTCACCACGCTCGCGACGATCGCCGCGCACACGCGTCGGTGCCGGGTCGCGCCGGTCGTGGCCGGTGTGCATTTCCGTCCCCCGGCCCTGCTGGCCAAGTCGGTGACGACGCTCGATGTCCTGTCCGGCGGCCGGGCCACACTGGGCCTGGGCGTCGGCTGGTACGAGGAGGAGGCGACCCGTTCCGGCATCCCGTTCCCCCCGGTGGCCGACCGGTTCGAAATGCTCGAGGAGACGCTGCAGATCCTGCTGCGCTACTGGGACGGCGAGCGCGGGGACGAGCGCCCCTTCGAGGGCCGGCACTACCGGGTCGACCGGCCGCTGAACCTGCCGCAGAGCCTGACCCGGCCGCATCCGCCGATCCTGCTCGGCGGGGGCGGCGCCAAGACGCTGCGGCTGGTCGCGCGATACGCCGATGCCTGCAACCTCTACCCCGGCCCGGACCTGCCCGACAAGCTCGACCTGCTGCGCCGGCTCTGCGCGGACGCCGGGCGCGACTACGACGCGATCGAGAAGACCTGCGCCCTACCCGTGGACGTCGGTGCCGACGGCGCCGGGACCCAGGAGCTGATCACACAGCTGCGCCGGCTCGCGGACGAAGGTGTGCACACGGTGATCGGCATCCTGCTTGCCCCCGCCGACCCGCTCCGGCAGGTGGAGATCATCGGGGAAAAGGTCCTCCCCGCGGTCGCCGACGCCGGGCCGGCGCCGATCGATGACTAGAAGTTCCGTTTCCGTTCCGTCCAGGAGGATGCTGTGTCCAAAATTGGAACGCCATCGCGCGAGAAACTCGTCCGCAAGTCGGCCGAACTGGCGCCGTTGCTGCAGAAGCACGCCTCCTGGGCGGAGGAGAACCGGCGGCTGCACGACGAGGTGATCGAGGGGCTCGCCGACGCCGGCGTGTTCAAGTTGCGTCAGCCCAAACGCTACGGCGGCTACGAGGCCGACACCCAGACCCTGGTCGAGGTCGCCACCGAGCTGGGGCGGGGCGACGGCTCGGCCTCGTGGGTGGCCTCGGTGTCCTGGATCCCCGGTTGGATGGCGTGCCTGTTCCCCGACGAGGTGCAGGACGAGGTGTTCGACACCCCAAACGTGCGGGTGTGCGGCACGCTGAGCCCGTCCGCGATCGCCGCCCCCTCCGACGGCGGCATCGTGGTCAACGGCAAGTGGCGGTTCATCAGCGGGGCGCACCACAGCCACTGGCAGGAGATCATCGCGATTCTGGCGCCGCCCGAAGGCGACCCGTACCCGGTCATCGCCCTGGTCCCGATGTCCGATCTGCTGATCGTCGACGACTGGCACACCAGCGGCCTGAAGGGCACCGGCAGCGTCAGCACCGTCGCCAAAGACCTGTTCGTCCCGCAGCAGCGGGTACTGCCCCTGGGCGCCGTGCTGCAGGGCGAACCGGCGTCCAAGCGCAGCGCCGAGTCGAAGATCTACCGGACCCCGCTGCTCCCGGTGGCCTCGGCGTCCTCGGTCGGCACCGTACTCGGGCTCGGCCGCGCCGCCAAGGATGCGTTCCTGCGCCGGCTGGACGATCGCAAGATCACCTACACCGACTATGAGAGCCAGCGCGAGGCCCCGCTGACCCACATGCAGGTCGCCGACGCGGCGCTGAAGCTGGACGCGGCCGAATTCCACGCGCAGCGCCTGGCCACGCAGGTGGACACCAAGGGCAACGAGGGCGCGCAATGGAAGGTCGAGGAGCGCATCCGCGCGCGGGCCGACATGGGCGCGGTCGTCCGCCTGGTGCGCGAGGCGGTGGACATTCTCGCCACTGCGAGCGGGGGCTCCTCGATCTACACCGACGTGCCGATCCAACGGATCGCGCGCGATGTCCAGGCGGTCGCCCTACATGCGCTCATGCACCCGAACACCAACACCGAACTGTACGGGCGCGTGCTGTGTGGCTTGGAGCCCAACACCCAGTACATCTGACCCCCCGGGCGAACCAAGAGAAAGGACAAGGCGCATGACCGCGACCACTCCCCCGGCAACCGAGCCTTCCGATGCCGACAAGGCCGGCATCGCCGCGCTCACCCAGAAGGTGATCGCGGCCTGGGCGTACAACGACGCCGAAGGCTTCGCAGACCTCTTCATCGAGAACGGCACAATGATCCTGGCCGGCGTCTACAAGAACGGCCAGGCGGAGATCCGCGAATTTCTCCGCGATGCCTACCAGGGCCGCTACAAGGGCACCCAGGTGACCGGCAAGCCGCTCAGCATCCGCAAGCTCAGCGCCGACGCCGCCATCCTGCTCTCCCAGGGCGGGGTGCTGGAGGCCGGGGAGAGCGAGGTGTCCCCGTCCGCTGCCATCCGGGCCTCTTGGGTCGTGGTGCGGCACGACGGGCAGTGGCGACTCGCCGCGTACCAGAACACACCCGTAAACGTGACCTGAAGCCTCAGCAGGCCCGCGGCCGGAGGAGAACACCGGCACCCTATGGCCCCGGGTCCCTCCCGGGGCCGTACAGTTTGGCGCCGAATCGGCCATGGGTTGGATACTCGTGGGAATCCACGAACACCTTGACTCCGCGGCCACCCGAGCACCATTCGATGCAGGGCAATTCTTCGCACTTTCAAAGAACGATTGCGCTTCGGCCGGTGTCACCATAGGCCGACGCTGTCATCGCCCGAGAGGACGAGCGAATGTGCGCGATGACCAACGCGGACCGCTCCGGCTCCGGCCTCGCACTGCCGAGGACGACACGGCGGCCGGGTTGACGATGCGCATCGCAGCGACCCAGAGGCCATCGCCGACGCGTATCCGGCCGTGCTCACTGGGCGTCAGCCGCCGGACATCGCCGAGATACGCAGCCCCTGACCGCATGACGTGGTCGAGTAGGAGGTCAAGCTATGACGTACGACATCGAAAAGACCCCAGCCGGGGAGCGGGCCAAGGGGCAGAGCCCGCCCGCTGAGCAGCGCGGCCAGGCCGCGGAGGGGAGGGAACCGCAATGGTGGCGCCGCCCCTGGATCATCCCGCTCGTCCTGGTCAGCGTCATCTGGTGGCAATACATCGTCCGCCCGTTCCTCGACTTCAACGAGGAGACCGCTCCGATCCCGCCGCACGAGGACTACTCGCTGTACTACCCGACCCTGCTGGGGCACATTGGATTCGGCACCATCGCGATGATCACCGTCGTGCTCCAGGTGTGGCCCAGGGTGCGACTCAACCACCGGCGGCTGCACCGGTTCAGCGGGCGAATCTATGTCGTGTCCACGCTGATCTCCGGGCTGCTCGCGCTGTCCATCGTGCGGTTCGCGCCGCCGGTCGGGCAGATCGGGGTGAGCCTGGCCACCATCCTCTGGATGGGCCTTACCACGATGGGCTTCATCCGGGCGCGGCAGCGCCGGTTCGCGGAGCACCGCCGATTCATGCTGTACAGCTTCGCGATCGTGATGAACAACACCGTGGGCACGTTCATCGTGTACGTAGGACTGCGGTTGCCGGACCCCATCGAGGTGAATTACCTGCTGGAGGCGGCGCGGTGGGTTGGCTGGGTGTTCAACCTCATCCTTGTGCAGGCGTGGCTCAACCACACGGCAAAGCGGCCGCTGCTCCTGCCCCGGTAAGCGCACACCGATTGGAGGTAGCACCGTGACCGAGACCGAGACCCGGTCCTCCGCCTCGCCGGCAGCGACGACACCGTCGTATGGGGGCAGCGTCATCACCGCCGGCGATCCGCGCTTTGCCAGCGTGCTCCACGGTTACAACCAGCGGTTTGTGGCCGATGTGGACTACGTGTGCGTGCCGGCCGACACTCAGGAGGTCGTCGACGCGGTCGGCAGGGCGGTGGCCGAGGGCAAGCGGGTCACCGTCCGCAGCGGCGGCCACGGCTATGAGGGCACCGCCTCGACCGGCGGCGGCGTCCTGATCGACCTCTCCGAACTGACCGAGGTGTCGTTCGATCGTGAGCGCCGCGCGTTCGCGCTGCAGCCCGGGGCGACGCTCGGGGACGTCTACCGTCGGCTGTACAAGCGCTGGGGGGTCACTCTCCCGGCCGGCGAGGGCACGGAGGTCGGCATCGGCGGGCACTTGGCCGGCGGCGGCTTCGGCCCGTTGACCCGTCGGTTCGGCGCCATCGTCGACTATCTGTGCGCGGTCGAGGTCGTCGTCGTGGACGCCGACGGCCGGGCCAGGGTGATCGTGGCCACCGACGAGCCCGGCGACCCGCACCGCGACCTGTGGTGGGCGCACACCGGTGGCGGCGGCGGCAACTTCGGGGTGGTGACCCGCTATTGGCTACGCACCCCCGGCGCCACCTCCACCGACCCTGGCGAGTTGCTGCCCAGGGCACCGGTCAGGTGGCGCAACGGCATCGTCGCCTGGCCCTGGGACACGATGACCGAGCAGGCGTTCGTCCGGCTGTTGCGCGACTTCGGCGGGTGGTTCGAGCGCAACAGCGAGCCCGGTAGCGCCGGCGCGAACCTCACCGGGTTCTTCGGCGCCAGCCACCGGTCCGGCGGAGTGATCGTCGTGGGGGCGTTGATCGACGACGACATTCCCGGGGCCGAGCAGTTGATGAACGCATTCTTCGACGAGGTGTCCGAGAAGGTGGGCGTCGCGCCGGTCTCCCGCAGCACCGACGATGTCCTGCCATGGCTGTACTTCTTCACCTTCCCCAACCGCGGCGAGCCCGGCGACATCGCGACCCGCCGCTTCAAGCTGAAGTCGGCCTATATGCGCACGGCCTACACCGAGCAGCAGAGCGCCGCGGCCTACCGCCACCTTTGCACCGATGGCGACAAGCCCTTGACCCTGATCCTCATCGGGTACGGCGGACAGGTGAACACCGTGGCGCCGGACGCCACCGCGGTCGCGCAGCGCGACTCCATCCTCAAGGCGGCCTTTCTCTCGGCATGGTCCGACGAGCGGGACGACGATGCCCACATCGCCGACCTGCGCGCGATCTATCACGACGTCTATGCCCAGACGGGCGGCGTTCCGGTGCCCAACGAGCACAATGACGGCGCCTACATCAACTACCCGGACCGCGACCTGGCCGACCCGGAATGGAACACCTCCGGGGTCCCCTGGTCGACGCTGTACTACAAGCACAACTATCCGCGGCTGCAGCAGGTCAAGAAACGCTACGACCCCCGAAACGAGTTCCACCACGCGCTGTCGATCGAGCTCCCTGACTGACCGCCTCATTTCGCACCACCCGCTAAGTGGGGCGGGTCCGGTGTCCATCACGAAGTTGCGCTCGGCCGGCGTCTCCCAGGAGGCGCCGGCCGAGCCGTCTGCCGGTTCGTTCGCCGCGTGCCTGAACGCGCACCCCCGGCGGGGGCACCTACCGCTACTCGGCGAACGTGCAGATCGCGGCAGTCCTGCGATGACGGCGATAAAAGGGGCGCCCAGCTCACCGGAGGTGAGCAACCGAAGAGTAGCGGGGGCGGCAACGGCGACCTTTGATGGAGGTGTTCATCGTGTTGTCGAGCAGTCACGGAGGTCTACGGATGGCGATGGTCACCGCCCTGGCTAATCGTTTTCGGACCGACGTCGGACCGGCCCTCAACCAGCGCCATCATCAAGGAGCGCTACTGCTCTTCATGGTGATCGTGCTGGCGCACTGGGCAGAGCACCTCGCCCAGGCCACCCAGATCTACGCACTCGGCTGGCCGGTGAAAGAAGCGCGTGGCGTGCTGGGTGTTCCACTTCCATGGCTGGTCACATCCGAGTGGATGCACTACGGCTATGCCCTGGTCATGCTTGCCGGTTTCATCCTGCTGCGGTCAGGTTTCACCGGCAGGTCAAGGACGTGGTGGAATCTGGCACTCGGCATCCAGGTCTGGCACCACCTCGAACACCTGCTCCTGCTCCTGCAGGCCCTGAGTGGTGCCAACCTCATGGGACGGCCCGTTCCGACGAGCGTCATCCAGCTTCTTGTTCCCCGGGTCGAGTTGCACCTGTTCTACAACGCGATCGTGTTCGCCCCCATGGTGGTCGCGATGCTGCTCCACCGGAGGCCGGGCAGCTCCGAACGCGCGCGCATGAAATGCAACTGCGCCGTCCAACCCGCCCTGTGACCGGTGAAGCCCCGGCGGCCCGGCCACCCGATCACCGTGGTCCTGGTACTGGCTGCGGCCTATCTGCTCTACCTGGCCGTGCCGAACATCGGCTTCGCCATTCGTGCCGCGGACGCGGATGGAAGGCCCGGCGTGTTCACCGCGCAGCGGCTGCAGTGCGTGCGGCATACCGGACACGAAAGCTGCAGTTGGACGGGCGAGTTCCGGTCTGACGACGCCCGGACCCGGCGTGCCGAGGTCTCCCTGTACGGCAGTCGACGGGACACGCTGCGCAGCGGAGAGCAGACCAGGGCCTTCGACATCGGGAGACCTAACCGCGTCTACCGTCCGGAAGGGTCTCGCGAGTGGGTGGCCGTCGCCATGATGGTGCTCTTGGGAATGGCGCTTTTTCTGTGCGCCTGTGTCCGGCTGAGACGCAGACAGCGCACAGAAATGGGCTCGAAAGAGCGTACGGTGTGAAGAAGCAGTAATGGTCGCGGTGACAGCCCGATTCGAGGTCGTGAACGAACCCGGGAAGGGATGCTCGTGTCCTCACCCGTCTACACCGACAAGTGGTCCACGGTCCGTCGCGCCCTTGCGGCCGCCGGCGAACGGTTCGCCGAGCTGCTGCTCTCGGTGCCGCCCCAAGCGATGGCCACGGCGGATTGGACCGTCGCCGATACCGCAGCGCACGTCGTCTCCATCAGCGGATCGTATGCATCGATGCTTCGAACGTCCGGTGGCGGCCTGCCCATCCCCGCGCTCGAGGACGTGTTGAAGGAGACGACCGTCGACACGGTGGCCCACTTCAACGAGGTGGCGCTGGCGAACTTCGACGAACGCGACCCGAGAACGCTCGCGGAGCGGGTGCGCGGCGACATCGCCGAGATGCTGCGGGTGAGCGAAGATCTGGATCCCGGGCATCCGATCGACTGGCTCGGGGGTTCCCGCGTCCCGGCGGCGGGCGTCTTGGCGCACCTCATCAACGAACTGCAGATTCACGGACGTGACATCGCCCGCGCGACCGATGCCCGATGGCGCGTCTCACCGGCGGACGCCGCGTTGTTCTTCGAGATCTTCCTCCTGGGCGTGACGAGTTATGGCTACGGACGCCTGCTCGACTGGGACCGTCCCGAGCGGAAGGGGCGCATCGCGGTCGAGTTCCGCTCCAGCCACACCGCCCCGGCGGCCATGGTGCTGACCGATGGCCTGGTGACCGTCGAGAAGCCTGCCGAGAACGTCGACGTCAAGCTGTTCTTCGATCCGGTGACGCTCAACCTCATGCTGTTCGGCCGGGTCAGCAGCCTGCGGGCGGCGCTCTCGGGGCGGGTGGTCGTGTGGGGACGGCGACCGTGGCTGCTGCCCGCCTTCATGAAGAAGGTACGTCTGCCCTCCTGATGTGCCGCGGCGGCTGCCGCACGATCTGGTCCGCGGTCGAACGGGCCGACCGGGCTAACGCGGGAGAGGATGCTCGGCGAGGTAACGGTCCAGCATCTCCTGCGCTTCTGTGGTGGCCTGAGCGAACCGCTCCCGCTGATCCGCTCCTCGCACTAGCACGTCGTGCATGGCGCGGGTCAGCACGACCTGGATCTCGAAGAAGTCCCCGATCAGTGCACCGGGGGCGGAACTCACACCGGCGGCCAGGTCGAGCTGGTCGCTGGGGCCCCGGTGGTAGGGATGCTCGGCGAACCAGCCTTCCCGTTCCAGCCGGGTGAAGGCGGACTTGGTGATCGGTATGAAGCTGTGCTCCTTGTGATATTGCGCGGCGTTCCGGGGGTTCCCGAGGAACTGCATGAACGCCAGCGCACCGTCCCGGGTGGCCTCGTCCAGGCCGTCCGCCAGCCACAGTGAGGTACCCGCGACCACGCTGCCCCGATAGGGAACCTCCGCGTTGAAAGGGAAGCGGGAGACCGCGAACTCGAACCCGGCGTTGGCGGCATCCTGCGCGGCCGCGCCGATGTCGTTGGTCGAGCTCAGCCGGAACGCCACCTGCTGGTCCACGAAGAGCTCGAAGGTGCCGAACCAGTCACCGAGCTCGCCCGTATAGCGGTAGAGGCCGTCCTCGTGCAGGCCCCGCCACCACGACACCCAGGCCATCATCTCCTTCGTGGTGAAGTCCACGGTCTCGGCCCGGCCGTCCCGCCCGTTGCCATGGTCGGCGAGCGCGCCGCCCTGCACTGCCACCGCGTGCTGGAAAGGGATCCCGTTGTTCGCCCAGGTGATCGCGTACGGCGGCCCGCCCGGCGACTTCACCACCCGCTCGCTCGCCTCCCGCAGGTCCTGCCAGGTCTGCGGGATGTCCCGTACGCCGGCCGCGCGGAGCATGGTCACGTTGGTGAAGAGTTGGAAGGTGGTCGCCACCGTGGGCAGCGAGACGAGCTCGCCCTGCCAGGTGTATTGGCTACGGAGCGCGGGGACGATGTCGTTCAGGACGACCGGCTCACCGAGAATGTGAGTTCGGCCCCCCACCGCGTTCTCCACCGAGGTGAACACCGGCTGGCCGGCGCTGTCCACCGCGTCCAGCGCATTCGGCATCTCCGTGTAGTAGTACTCGGCGATCGCCGGCTGAGAGCCCTCCAACGCCGCCCTGGCCACCGCGGCGGCTCCATCTCTGAACCCCAGTCCGCGGATCCTGATCTCGTACTCGGGGTGCGCCTCCTCGAACCGGCGACCGAGACGGAACAGCTCGTCCATGTAACGGGGAAACGCCAGGTCCGCCAGCCAGGCATCCACGACAATCTTTCCAGACAGCGAAACCCTCTCCTCAAGTCAGCGCTCGCGGCGCGATCGACTATGACGGATCTCCAAGACCCGGTACGTGACACGGACGGGTCGTGGTCCAATGTGGGTCGGAGTCATGGGAATGCGTGAACCATACCGACCAATCTCCCGCAACCATTCAGCAAGTGCATCTCCAAAGTTGCGCGGCAGACGCCAGCCGGATGTCGACGGATAGCGTGTTTCCACAGCACCATCGGAGAAGCGTCCTGATCATTACTCTTGCATGCTCGAATTCGACCCACGGATACTGGCTCGGCCGGCAATGCCTCCGGTCCCGCACCGCGGAAGGCAGTGGCAGGTGCGGCCTTGGTAAGCAGCTCCATAGATGGGAAACCATTCCATGAGCACGACTCGCTGGAAGTTGACGGTCGACCAGAGGATGTGCTGTTCCTCCGGGATCTGCGTATCGATCGCGCATGACCGGTTCTGCCTCGACACCGGCGTCTCGCAGCCCATCGCCGAGGAGATCGACCCGGACGACGCCGTGCTCGAAGCCGCCGAATCCTGCCCGACAGAGGCGATCAGCGTGCGGGACGCCGCCGACGGCACCCTGATCGCTCCGTAGCCTGGCGTCCGGGACTCTGCACGGAGGGCGCCGCCGCGGCCCGCGGCGGCGCCCTCGCGGGCTTACTCCGCGAGCAGGCGGCATGACGCGCGCCCTGTCGGCGCGGCCTTGCCGGCGCGCCGCAGGCCTCGCGGCAGGCCTCGCCGCAGGTCAACCAGGGACACGGCGCGGGGTCGCCAGGTGCATCGAGGCGGTCTCGTAGTTGTCCAGATTCTCGTAGTAGCCGGGGCGGGCGGAGAACACCAGGGTCGTCGGCTCCTCCTGAGGCCCCGACTCCAGCGTCCCGGGCCAGTTCTCCAGCGCCGTCGGCATGTCGTAGCGGAGCGACACCGGGTCGCTCTCGTACCAGTGCCCGCCGTCCCGCTCGACGTCGCGCCAGCCGGGGGGCGGTTCCCCGCCCGGCTCCACGTAGACCTGCCGCGACCAGCCCTCGAACTCGTACAGCGCCGCTGCGAACTCCCGCCACCGCTCCGGGAACGCGGGCACGATCTCCTCGAGCCACCACCGCCGGACCAGCTCGCGCAGCTCCGGCTGGCTGTGCAGGCTGCGCAGCGCGCCGGCGATGGCCGGCGACTCCGCGATCACCGGTATCTTCGCCAGGAACGCGGCAGCAGCCGGATCATCGGATCGCTCGAAGTACGCCTTGAGGCTCTGGATGACCTGGGACTGGCCCATCTCGAGCACGTCGAGCAATGGCCGCCAGGTGTGCCGCAGGAACTGCTGCTCTCCGAGCACCCGGGCCCAGAACACGAATCGCTGCATCTCCATGTTCTCCGCCAGCGTGGAGGTCCGGTTGGCCAGCACGTATTCGAAGTCGTCGTCCTCGCCGCGGATCGTGACGAACCCGTGCACCTCTCGGTTCTCGGAATACGCGGTGTTGGGCAGCAGCAGCATCGGATAGACCGCGATCCGGGAGACCTTCTTGGCGAGCCTGTCATAGCCACGGAGGAACGACTCCACGGTCTCCCCCGGCGCTCCCCAGATCAGCTCGCCGTAGCACTCCAGACCCTCCTCGTGGAGCCAGTCGACCATGCTCTCCCACTGGTTGACCTTCATGTTCTTGCGGAGCATGTCGGTCAGCGCCGCGTCGTCCAGGGTCTGCAACGCCAGCGTGAACAGGCCGTGCAGGCCGTGCTGCTTGAGTTGCCGGACGATGTTGTAGAAACGCGGCGACTTGTTCTTCGCCCAGCTGGTGATCAGCGCCTGTGGATAGCCGTACTTCTCCTTGGTCTTGATCACTAGCTCCACGAACTCCTCGTCCGCCTCGAGCAACCCGAAATTGGAGTCGCAGAGCACGAGCGACGGGGCCTTGTAGTAGCCGAACAGGTCCAGCTCGGCGGCGAGCCGCTCGGCGGAGAACGACCGCATCTTCTGGCCGATCGCTCCGCCCCAGTAGCAGAACGAGCACTTGTACGGACAACCGCGGTTGGTCTCCATCAGCGCCACGTCGTAACGGAAGTTCCCGGCGGCGTCGGCCATCGGGATGGCGCCGGTGAGGAAGGGGGAGGGCACCACGTCCAGGTCCTCGATCCGGTCGCGGTCGGGCGTGGTGTGGTGCTCGCGGTCCGGGCGCCTGTAGGAAATCCCCCGCACGTGCACCGGGTCGAATTCCCGATGCTCGAGCAGGTGGGTCAGCAGCTCATGGAAGGTGTGTTCGCCCTCGCCGTTGACCACCACATCGACCCAGGGGAAATCGCGGAACACCCGTTCGGACTGGTGGGCCACGTGGTTTCCGCCGAATACCACCAGCCCACGCGGATTGACCTGCTTGAACGTCTCGGCCAGGGCACCGAATTGCCGATAATTCCAGCCGAGCACGGAGAACGCCAGCACGTCCGGGATCTCACCGCTCAGCAGTTCCTTGGCCATGTCCTGCAGCTGCGCGCCGCCGCGGAAGTTGGAGATCTCCGCCTCGACCTCGCCTCTGAAGTCGACATCGGCGTCGATCACCGCCTTCAGATAGCCGACGGCGAGCGGCATCGAGTCGACCGGCATGTCCCAGGCGCCCTGCTGCACTAATCGAATCTTCAACACGGGATCACGTCCTCGTTCCTCAGGCCCGCTCGCCCGGTGCACGCTTTTCCGCGGTGATGAAGAAGGCCAGCCCGATGGACGACTCCTCGCGCACGACGAGCCCGGCCTGGTCCAGCCATCCCTTGAATTCGTCGAGGTCGTACATCTCAAGACCGTGCTCGGATTGCGGGAAGTGGTGCGAGGCGACGAAGTATCGATAGATCGGGTCCTCGGAGTTGCGGAAGCTGTACGTCGTGAACGTACCTCCGGGTCGCAGGCACCGGCCGATCTCGGCGAATATCGGGGCGGTGTCCTCGAAGATGAACGCGTGCGGCCCGTTCCAGCACATCACCGCGCCCAGCGTGTCGTCGCCGAACGGAAGGGTCCGCGCGTTCGCCACGACCGCGGGCACCTGCGGCAGCCGGTCCCGCAGCGAGGCGAGCATCGTCGGCATCTGGTCCAGCGCGATCACCCGCTGGTGCCCGACGGCCTTGGTGAGCGCCAGTGTGAACCCGCCCGGTCCGGCGGCGAGGTCGAGCACGGGCCCCTCCACCGGGCGTACGAGCTCGGCGATGCGCTTCTCCTCGAAGGCGGCCGACACCGGCCCATCCCAGGTGAAGCCGCACAGCCGCTTGAAGTTGGGCCGGGCCTTCGACTCGATGAAATGGGACATGGTGGGGATCTTCACGAGCTGGGACAGGAAGTCCGCGCCGCCCACCCCGCCGCCGTCCGGTGCGGTGACGTCGAGCATCCCCCGCGTGATCCGATATACCTTGGCGCAGCTGGGGCAACGGGCGAGGCCGGACTCGAACGCCAGACCGCGGCCGCCGCAGCTCGGACAGTGGAATGCCGCCTCGTGCCTGCGAAAGATCTCGATATCCGCTTCCGGCGGATCCGGGTAGCGCGGCGCGAGCGAGTCGGGCTCGATCGGCGCCGGCGCGCCATGCCGCACCGCCCAATACGCCCTCGCGCCGGTGAACCCGAGCACGGTGCGGGTGTCCTTGTGCCACTGTGCCTCGACCTGCTCGGCGGTCAGCGCCTTGACCTGTGCTCGGTCGTGCGCGCGCTCGGACTCGTCCATCTCCCAGGCCGTCGGATAGGGGAACGCGCGGCCGATCTCCGGCTCCGGGTCGTCCGGATCGAACCGGAGCAGGGCACGATCCAGCCGCGACCGGTCGTCGACGTCGAGGCCGAGTTCGTCGGCCACGGCGAGAATGCGGCGGCTGTCGCCGGGAAAATGCGCGACGAGATATTGCAGGGCCAACGAAAGCCCCAGCCCCTTCGGGGCACGCCGCCACAAGACGAGATAGCGGTCGAGTCCGGAGCGGACCGCCGAGTTCACCTTGCCGTCAGCGGCCGGATATTCCACCTCGGCGAGCAGCCCGAGGAGGATCGAAAGATGCCCCTGCCGCACCTCGTCCACCTGATCCAGGCACGCCACAAGATGTGGCACCGCAGGCAACGCGAGCTCGGTCGGAAGGCCGTCCCGCCACAGCGCACCGACGAGCCGCTGGTAGGCCTCCTCCAGCCGGCCCGTGGGCGCGGCGACGAATGAGTCGATCAATGTGGCGACCGGATTGGCGTCGGAACCAGTCAAGATCTCGCCCCTTACCTCGAATTCACTCCACCGACGAGAAATCCATTCACCGAACCGCCGCACGACGACCGTTCGGCCTGCCCTTTCTCCGGGCAACTGTGTTGCGATGTTCGCACAATCGAGCACGCAACGTCCTCTTCGAAAATGCTCGGCTCGATACCGGCCGTTCGTTCTGGTGCCCCCGGTTGGATTCGAACCAACCACAAAACCCTTTTAAGGGGCTCGCCTCTGCCTCTGGGCTACGGGGGCGCAATCGGGAGGCATTGCCGGACGGCAATGCCTCGCATACCGATCAGCGTGGCACCGGACTACCGCCCGGGCCTTCTTCGATATTGTCGTCGTCCACACCGTTGACGGGGAATTCCGCACGGCAAGACAAAGTGCACGGCAAGATGAAATGGATGACCAGTGAAACCCTTTTCATCCCCTGCATATTTCGAGCCCGACAGGCTACCGGCCCTGGTGCGCGAACTGGCCGGCTTCGCGGCCGGGCCCGGCGGGCCCTCGGTACGCCTGGGCGATGTCGAGCCAGTGGTCGGCGACCGCGCCGTCGGCGGTGAGCGCGAGGTCGGCGCGGTGGCGGCGCCGGGTCACCAGCAGGCAGAAGTCTTCAGCGGGTCCGGTGATCCGGTTCTCCCCGTCCGCGGGACCGACCTCCCACCGATCGCCGGAGGGAGTGGTGAGTTCGTAGCGGAACTCCACCTCGGGAGGTGTCAGATCGCGCGCCAGGTAGCCGAAGTCGCGGACCAGGACCGCGAACCCGGCCAGATGCATGATCCGGTCGGTTCGCTCCAGCCGCACCCCGAGCGCGTCGGCGATGTCCTGGCCGTGCCCGAACAGCTCCATGATCCCGGCGCAGGCGAGGATGGCAGGTGGCAGCGGCCGGACCAGCCAGGGCACCACCCGGTCGGGTGGGACGGCGGCGAGCGCCTTGGACGCGGCGGCGCGCTCGGCGCGCCACCGGCCGAGCAGTTCCTGCGGCGGCCCGGCCAGGTACGGCTCCATCGCCGCCCGCACGTTGGCGCTGAAGTCGTCGCTCAGCCGTGCCAGCATCACCTCGAACTCCTTCGGCTCGGCCGCCGACATCGCGGCCATGCGAAAGATCGTGGTCAGGTGGGCGATCTGGTGTGCGATCGTCCAGCCGGGGGCGGGGGTGGGCGTCTTCCATCCGGAGGCGTCCAGACCGGCCACCAGGCGATCGACGTCGTCGCCCTCCGCGGTCAGGTCGGAGATCACGGTCTGCAGATCGGTCACTTCTTCCGTCCTCTCTCGGCATTCCCGCGGCTGGTCGCACATTCCGGCCACGGACCGGGCCGCCGCCACGTCAGGGTGATTGCGATCACGCATAACCCATATCTGGTGCGATTCCGCCAATCCATATCGTCGCCTTCCGCCCTGCCCGGCACATCTTTTGAATTGCCATCTCAGACTCGATAAGGAAGGAATTCGCATCGCAGGACGCACGAATCAGAACAGCAGTTCAAGCTCGGCCTGGCACAGATCTCAGCTGATCACGACCCCGGCGCGGCGCCGGTGCCCGGCCGGGCCGCCGTTCGCCGGGCCGCCGCGAAGCTCGCCCAGGAGGTGAGGCCGACCAGCGCCGCGTCGTCAGCCCCTCCGCTCCGGAACGCCGCTATGACCGACTCGTCGACCTGATAGGAGGCCATGGCCGTCAGCAACGCCAGCCGGCCGGCCGGGCGGTCCGCGCCGGGCAGTGCTCTGGCCGCGTCCGCCGCCCAGGACCGGCTCAGCCCGGGAGGCTCACCCGTCCAGTCGGCCAACCGCACCAGGACGAGCTCACGGACGGCCTCCGGCACCGTACGCACGCCCACCGTCTCGAAGGCGGCGGCCGCCCGCGCGAGACTGTCGGCGATGTTCGGGCTACCGGCCGCCCACGCGAGGTCGTCGGGCAGTCGAGCGGCGGAGAGCAGTTCCAGTGACGCGCCGGGCGCGGGCCCGCGGCCGACCGATCGACGCAACAGCCGGCCGGCCAGCCGCCGCAGGCCCCCGCGGAGAACGGCCGGTGTCCCGGGCGGGAAAGGGGACTCGCCCAGGAACACGTTGACCATGCGGTTCAGGTAGTGGAAGGTGATCGCCACCCCGAGGAGCTCGGCGGCCTGTTCGGGCGGGATCGGGGCTCCCGGCGCCTTACCGTTCCGCGCCCATGCCGCGATCTCCCGTAGCCGCGGATCGCCGATTGAGCCGAGACGGTCACCGGCGACGGCGGCCGCGTCCCGGCCACCGGCCAGAGCGTGCAACGCCGCACCGTGCACGTCCACGCAGTACGGACACGAGTTGCCAAGGGAGACCGCGGACGCCACCACCTCCTTGGCCGCGCGGTCCACTCGCCCCGCGGCCACCAGCGTCTCGCGCAGCATCGACCAGCAGGCCGCGAGGGCCTCCGGCACCGCCGAGTGCAGGACCACCGGTGGCGCGAACAGGCCGAAGTCGCGCTCGAGCTGTGCGTACACCTGATCGACCAGACCCTCGGCGGCGCCTCGCGGGACCACGGAGACGTGCCGGATCTGGACCTGCGCCGCCCGGCGGGTCGCCCGGCTGAGCACTCCGCTCATCGTCGGCCGTCCAGGCGCTATTCGCGGACCAGATCGGCGACGAGCGGCGCCGCGGCACGGCGGCCGCCGGTCTCCCCGCCCGGGCCGGGCGCCCCGTAGGTCACGGGTATCCCGCGCTGCCGTGCCGTCGCCACGATGCCCGGCATGGCCCGCTCGGCGAGCGCCGCGATGGTCATCGCCGGGTTGACCGTCAGCCCTCCCGGGACGGCGGAGCCGTCGGTGACGAAGATGCCCGGGTGGCCGCGCAGCTCATGACGGTCGTCGAGCGCCGAGGTGGCCGGGTCGTCGCCGATGCGGCAAGACGCGAGAGGATGCACCGTGTACGCGCCGACCAGGTCGTTGGTCCACGGCATCACCTTGGCGAGCCCGTCGCGCTCGATGATGTCGCGAACCGCGGCGTCCGATTCCGCCCAGCCCCGCAGCGTGTTCGCTGTCGGGTGGTATCGCAGGTTGCCCCGTCCGAGCATCTGCTGCGAAATCCGGACCGCGTTGCCGGTTGCGGGCGGAAGCCCGAAGACCCCCTCGTTGTCGTCCTCGGACATGGTGAATATGGTCAGCCAGGACTGCCAGCGCCGCAGCATCTCCTTCTTGTCCACACCGAACCACGTCGGGCCGGTCGCATCCGGGGCCTGGGCGAGAATGGTGCCCAGGCCCGGCGGGAAGTACAGCTGCTCCAGCGAGAAGCGGGAGTATTCGGGCAGCGTCCCGTCGAGCCGGTCCCAGTTCGCCACGACGGGCCCGCGGCCGATCTGGTTGGCCGCGTAGGCCATCCCGCCCTCCCGCGTCAGCCCGAGCACTTCACGAGCCCGGTCCTCGTCGATGACCGCGGTGTTGAGCCGCTCGCCGTTCCCCGAGAAGTAGCGGCCCACGGCGTGGGGCATGCGGCCGAGCGCCTGTTCGGAACGTTGCAGGATCACCGGCGTGGCGCCGGCTCCTGCTGCCAGCACGACGATCTTGGCGTCGATCTCCCCGCTCCCGACGTGCACGCGGTAGTCCTCGTCGTCGATGACGTTGTAGTGGACGCGGTAGCCGCCTTCGTCGGTGAGGGACAGGTGCTGGACCTCGTGCATAGGCCGGATCTCGGCACCGTGCGCGAGGGCCGCCGGCAGGTAGTTGAACAGCAGGGAGCGCTTGGCGTCGAAACGGCAGCCGGCCATCATCCAGTTGCAGTTCGTGCAGCGGTCGTTGTCGACGGCGACCGGGACCGGGTTGGCGGTGTGCCCTGCGTGGGCGCATGCCGCCGCCCATAACCCACCCGCGTACGTGACGTCGTTCCAGTCCTGCTTGGTCACCGGCATCGCCTCGGCGACCCGGTCGTACCACGGCTCGAGCAGGTCCCGGGATATCGTCGCCGGCCACATGCGCCGCCGGATGCTTCCCCGGCGCTCGAAGACGAACCGCGGCGCGCGCGGCATCGCGGCGAAGTAGACCACGCTGCCGCCGCCGACGCAGTTCCCGCCGAGGACGCTCATCCCGTCCCCGATCACGAAGTCGAAGATCCGGGTGTAGGACGAGCCGAGCTTGAAGTCATGCTCGAAGTCCTTGCCCTCCAGCCATGGCCCGCGTTCGAGCACGACGACCCGCGCGCCGCCGGCCGCCAGGTGGTAGGCGGCGATGGCTCCGCCGAATCCGCTGCCGACCACGAGGACATCGGTACGTTCGGTACTGGTCATGCGGGACTCCCGGAGGCCGTCGTGTCGGGATGGAGATCGGCCAGTGGCCGTCCGTAGGAGAAGGCGGGGAACCGCCAGAGGCCATCGGGGTCCGGTTTCGCCAGACCCATGATCCGGATGCCGGGATGGTCCGCGGCGATCGCGTCCAGGGTGTGCATGTGCGCGGCGGTGTCGAAGGCCATGTTGCTGAACAGGGCGAGGCTGATCCACACCTCCCGTTCCGGATGTCCGGGCGCGGTGAGCGCCTGGACCAGGGCGGTGCGATCGGCGAACGAAAGGGCGACGAACGGGGGCTCCGGCGAGTCGAGCACCAGCCCTTGCAGGTCCGCGTACGACCGTGCGTGGTCGTTGAGCATCCGGACGAGGTCGTCCAGGCCTTCGCGTATCCCCGGCGCGGGTGTCTCCAGAAGCTCGACGGCGCCCGCCACTACCGCCCCCGGGTCAACAACGGCGCCCGCGACCGATCTGTCCTCGGGAGAACGCTTCACACCCGGGACGATCGTGTCGGCGAACGCCTCGAGTGTCATCGTCTTGGTCTTGTCATCTCCTGGAGATACCGATTTCACCGGCGCCACCTCCTGTCGGCTGCGCGGAGGCATGGGCCCGATTCATCCGCAGAACACGTGCCACAAGCATGAATCGTCAATGACCGGACGCGAAGATGATCTCATTCATTCCCGCAGAACCCGATAACGCGGATTCCTCAAGTCCAGTTCGCCTCCGCATGCCCTATCGTCCAAGCTCAGGACACCGGGGTGCATCTCTGAGGATGCCGTGCCACCGCGGCCGGGGTGCTGCGCCCAATGAGATTCCCAAGTATACAATTTTGGCCCCCGTACTTTGAACACTGGGCAGGGGCGCATGCAGGCACGAGCAGAACGTACAAGACGCGTCATCATGACCGCTGCGGCCGAGATGTTCGAGGCCCGCGGGTATCTCGGCACGAGCCTCCAGGACATCGTGACCGGGCGGCAGGTGAGCAAGGGGGCGCTGTACTTCCATTTCCCGTCGAAGGAAGACCTCGCGCTCGCCATCCTCACCGAACAGCACCAGCTCTGGCCCACGCTGATCAGCGAACTCCGGGAGCATCAGCCCCGCGCGATCCACCTTCTCCTGGAGGTGTTCTGGCGGGCGGCCGGCATCCTCCGCGACAACGCATTGGCCCGCGCGGGGACCCGGCTGGCGTGCGAGCACGCTCTCATCGGCGCCTCGGCGCCGCCCCTCTTCTCCGGCTGGACCGACATCGTCGAGCAACTGCTGCGCGAAGCCCGGCAGCAGGGCGACCTGCGGCCGGACGCGGACACGAGGGTCGTCGCCGAGTTCCTGGTGGCCTCCTTCACCGGGCTTCAGCGCATGAGCGCTTTGAAGGCACCCGACTCCGATCTCCATGAGCATCTGGCGGTGATGTGGCGCCACTTGTTGCCGGGTCTGGTCAAGCCCGAGCGCGTGGCCACGGTGATGACGGATTTCCCCGCACTCGACCAGCCCCCTCCGGCCGCGTCGTCCTCATGCTGACCGCCCTCTGCTCGTGATCATCGATCGAGGTCAATACTGGTCAGTGGGGTTGTCAATACTCGGTCAGTGGGATATGGCCGCAGGTAAAGCATGACTGGCCCTTGCGCCACTTACTGAGTGATCACACGGTTTCCTGGCAGCGCGGCGAACAGGGATTTGACACGGTCGGCTGCGAGTCGGCCACCCAGCGTTCACTCCTCCATTGAAATGGGGTATTGCCAAAACCCGGCCAGCCGGTATCTTTCAGATTGATCCAGACGGCGTTCGGTCAACTCCGCACTTGATCATCAAAGCCATCAGATCAAGATTGACCTCTGGGCGCCAGGACGGGAGTAAATCGTGTGTGGAGGCCATTCGCCACGAGGAAGCGACCCGGCGGAAGAGAACCTGTCGGTGCGGCCCCTCACCGCCACCAAGACCCACACGGTGTCAATCAGTGCTCTCCGTCCGGGCGATTCGCCACGGCAGACCGAGGACGAAGATCACGTCAACCTTCTCGCCGAGAGCGAGGCCTCGTTTCCGCCGATTCTTGTGCACCGTTCCTCCATGCAGATCATCGACGGTCACCACCGCTGCAAGGCCGCCATTCTCCGGGGCCATGACGAGATCGAAGTGGTGTTCTTCGACGGCAACGAGGAAGAAGCCTTCATACGGGCGGTCGAGGAGAACATCGCGCACGGGCTGTCGTTGTCGCTGGCCGACCGCAAGGCCGCGGCAACGCGCATCCTGACCTCGCGGCCGAGCCTGTCCGACCGGGCGATCGCCGCGCACACCGGCCTGGCCGCCAAGACCGTCGCGGGGCTGCGCCGGTGTTCAACCGAAGAACCACCGCGCTCGAACACGCGCCGGGGACTCGACGGCCGGAACCGACCGGTCAACGCCGTGGAGGGGAGGCGCCGTGCCGCCGAGGCCATCGCGCAGCGCCCGGACGCGCCACTGCGAGAGATCGCCAAGGCCGCCGGGGTGTCCCTGGGTACAGCGCACGACGTCCGCTGGCGTATGCGGCGCGGCGAGGACCCGGTACCCTGCCGACGGCAGGTCGCCGAGGGAGTCCAGCCCCCTGCCCCCTTCACGGGCAGGCGGCCCGCCGTCCAGACGCCGGGCACCGACCGCGGAGAGGACCGGCTCGACCTGCCCTTCCTGCTGCGCCGGCTCGTCCAGGACCCGGCCCTGCGGCAGACCGACGGGGGACGGCAGTTGCTCAGGCTGCTGCACACCCATTCGGCGACCAGTGTGGACTGGCCCGCCATCATCGACGCGGTCCCCCCGCACTGTGCGGAGACCGTCATCAAGATCACTCGCGAGTGCGCCCGGAGCTGGGAGCTGCTGGCACGGACACTCGAATATCGGACAAAGCCCCTGTCCTGACAAGGCGCCTTGACGGTCTCCCGTCCCGATGGCCTCGTCCAGATAGGCCTTCCCCACCGAATCTGTCGCGACCGTCCCATGGATCCCCCCGTCGCGCGGGAAGCCGTCCCGGGGCCCGACGGGGGATGAGGCACAGGCTCGGCGACCGGGCATCTTTCCTATTTGAGCAATTTAGGATATACCCAGCCCATGGGCGCCGGCAATAACGCATTGAAATCACACGCTGCGTCGCCATTCCATCACGGCAGGTGCATCCACGCTCAATCGGCTGCACCTGTGTTCAATGGGCGAAATCCACGTGCGGCAATCGGACGTTATTCTGGACATCACCTCCACGACGCAAGGAGGATTCGCCGCCCGCATTCAGTGCACACAATGCACCACAACGCACACTCCGCCGATTGATCAACCTCTTTACGGCCCGCACTCGGAAAGGTGTTCAACAAATGCGGATTCTGGATTGGCGTACCGAACAGAGCATCCAACGGGTCATTGAGAGCATTCACCAGAACATCGGCGAGAGCATCACCATCGACGACATGGCCAGAACCGCGATGTTCAGCAAGTTCCACTTCACCCGGCTGTTCCAGCGGGCGACCGGCATCTCCCCCGGCAGGTTCCTGTCGGCGGTGCGGATGGAAGAGGCCAAGAAACTGCTGCTGACGACCTCGCTCAGCGTCACCGAAATCACCTATCGGGTGGGTTACAACAGCGTTGGAACATTCAGCTCGCGCTTCAAGAGCAGCGTCGGCCTCTCCCCCACCGCCTACCGGGAACTCGGCGGCTTCACTCCGGTCATCCCTGACGAGCCCCGCCGGCACGGGCGGCGCACCGCGATCGTCCAGGGGAGGTTCGTGACACCGGACGCCGAGGAGACGGCGGGCCCGGTCTTCGCCGGCCTTTTCCTCGACACGATCCCGCAGGGCACCCCGGTCAAGTGCACGGTGCTGGACCGGCCGGGCCCGTTCCGGCTCGAGAACGTTCCCGAGGGCCGCTGGTACCTGCTGGCGCAGTGCGTGCGGCCCGGAGGTGAGGAGACCCCGGACGACCTGCCGCCGACCGTCGCGGTGCACGGGCCGATGGAGATCCGGCCGGGAACGATCACCAAGTCGCTGGAACTGCGGCTCAGGCCGATGCAGGTGCTCGACCCGCCCGTGCTGATGGCGCTCACGAACGCCCGCAGGACCGCACTCAGCACCGCGGCGAGCTGAGGTAGCGGAGCCGGCAAGATGAAAGCGTCCCGGACGATCGTCCGGGACGCTTTCATCGCTCGAGCGTCCGCTATCCACCGGCGGCGCGCACCATCATCGGCAGGCCGCTGCGGATCCGCAGGGACAGCATCGGCTCGGGGACGACCTCGTGACCGGGCGCCCGGGTCAGGCGCAGCTCGCGCATCACCATGGCCAGCACGAACACCGCCTCCATCGTGCCCAGGTGGCTGCCGACGCAGAACCGGGGACCGGCCCCGAACGGTATATAGGCGTACCGGGGCATGGAGGCCGCGTCGGAACGGCCGGGGTCGAAACGGCCGGGATCGAAGCGCTCCGGCCCCTCCCACAGCCCCGGATGCCGGTGCAGCGTATACGGGCAGACCATCACGTCGCTGCCGGCCGGCACGTGGTAGCCGCCGACCTGGTCGGCACCCTGCGCCACACGGGTCAGGATCCACACCGGCGGATACAACCGCATGGTCTCCTGGACGACCGCCGTCGTGTAGGTCAGGCGGCGCAGGTCATCGAACGCCGGCGTCCGGTCGCCGAGCACCCGGACGGCCTCCTCGCGCACCCGCCCGGCAGCGTCCGGGTGCTCGTCGAGCAGGTGGAACGCCCAGCCGAGTGTGCTGGTCGTCGTCTCGTGCCCCGCGAGCAGCAGGGTCACCAGTTCGTCCCGCAGCCGGCGGCGCCCCTTCCGGGCGTCCGGTTCCGCCCGGACCGAGACGATGAGCCGGGACAGCGCGTCGTCCCCGGCCACCGGGCGCGCGGCGCGCTCGGCCACGAGGCTGCCGACGACCCGTTCAAGCTCCCTGCGCGCCCGGCGGAAGCGCAGCTGGTTGGGCAGCGGCAGCCACGACGGCACCATGCCCTGCGTCACCATCTCGAACATCGCCTGGTCCTGCACGGCCTCGAAGGCGCCGCCGATCGAGCGGTGGGCGCTCAGGTCGGCGTCGAGCAGGGTGCGGCCGAGCACGCCGAGGGTGAGCCCGGTCATCTCGTGTACGACGTCGACCGGAGCGCCGCCCGCCCGCGCCCGCAGCCGGGCGACCAGCTTCGCCGCCTCATCGATGACCACGCCCGCCTGCTGAGAGATCCGCTTGTGCTGAAACGCGGGCTGAACGACCTTGCGCTGCTCGCGCCAGAGCTCGCCTTCGCTGGTCAGCAGTCCGTCCCCGAGGGCCCGCCGCGCCTGCACGAGGCCGATCCCCTTGTGGTAGTTGGCGCTGTTGTCGGCCAGCACGTGCTTGGCGTGGTCGGGATGGTTGAAGAAGTAGAGCGTCCGGGGACCGATGGCGAGCCGGACCGCGTCCCCGTATCGGGCCGCCGTGGTCATCAGCCCGAGCCGGTCCAGTGCGAGTTGCCGCAGCAGGCGCGGTGTCGCCGTCCGTGGCGGACCGGGCGGCACCAGATGTTGCGAGCCGCCGCGCCGGCTGCCGGCCAACGGCCATGTCCTGCTCATGCCCTGACCTCGCTGTGCAATGGTTCGAGTCGGCGGAAGCGCCCGCGGTAGAACAGCAGCGCCCCGTCCGCCTCGAGTGGCGGCCGCTCCGGGGACAACAGCTGACCGACGAAGATCGAATGGTCCCCGCCTTCGTAGGTGTTCCAGAGCTCGAACTCGAAGGTGGCCAGGGCGCCGTTGATCAGCGGGACACCGGTCACCGGGCCGGGCTCGCAGTCGATGCTCTCGAACTGGGCGGCGCCCAAGGGCCGGGTGAGGTCCGCGAAGTGCCGGGCCACGCCCTCCTGGTCCGCCGCGAGGACCGAGACACCGAAGAACCCGATGGCGAGCCTGCGGTGCATGATCGCCTCGTGGCCCACGCAGATCAGCGCCAGCGGCGGATCCAGCGAGACCGAGGTGAAGGAGTTCGCGGTCATCCCGTGCGGGCTGGCGCCACCGACGGTCACCACCGATACCCCGGTGGCGAACGCGCCGAACATCCGCCGCAGCGCCTTGGTCTCGGCCGCCGAACCCGATGGTGTGGAATCGCCCCTCATAACGCCCTCCCCGCCTCGCTCCGGTTCTCCGGCTTGTACGGCGCGAGCGCCCGGACCAGCGACTCGGGAACCCGGGCGGGGGCCGTGCGGGTGTTGGGCCCGCGCATGCAGGCGACCCGCTGCCTGCCCCTGGCGACCAAGGTCTCGAATCCGTCCGGATCGAGCCGTACGTAGTCGAAGCTGAACTCCAGCTGGGTCTGCGCCAGGTCGACCAGGCGCATCCTGATGGATACTTCGTCAAAGGCTGTGATCTCGGCGAAGAACTCGCAGTCGACCTTGAGCGTGAACAGCTTCAGGTCGCCTTGCAGGTCTGTGAGCACCTCCGGCGCCTGGTACTTGAGGAACATCTCCCGGCAGCGTCCCTGCCACCGCAGATAGTTGACGTAGTAGACGTTGCCGACGATGTTGGTCTCCTCGAAACCGACGACGTGCCGGTACTCGTAGTGGTTCTCCATGGGCTACGACCGTCCTTCCACGAGGACCGCGAGCACGACCGGATCGGGGACGTCACGCAGGGTGGTGACAAGGGTCGCGATCCGCAGGGTGCCGGAGGCGAAGACGCTCCAGGCGCCCCGCCGTACTGGGGTGAGGGTGAGCGGGGCGTCCGCGGGCAGGCCGGCCTTGCGGAGGCACTCGACCGCCGACCAGACAGTGGTCGCGGCGGTGCCGGGGGCCTCCGCCGTCTCCGCGGCGACCAGTTCGGCCAGGGGGGCGTGCCGGCCCAGCAGCCCGTCCCACTCCTCCCTGGACCGTTCGGCCACCGCTTCGAGGTCGCAGCCGAGCGGGGAGGGCCCGGTGGGGTCCGCCACGACGCAGAGGGTCGCCCCGGCGCCGTGCGAGGACGAGACCGCCCGTCCGCCCGCGAGCTCCGGCCGCCCGTCCGGCCGGTATCTGAGGGCGGCCGGGTGGCCGAGCGCCCGGCCGGCGGCCAGTGCGGTCCGGGTCCGGCGGCCGTCGCCCATTCCTGGGGGAGCGTCCGGCTCCAAGGCCACCGCGACATGGACGCCGAGGAGGTCCTCCAGCTCCCGCTCGAGGTACGACCCCAGCAGCGGCGTCGTCCAGGGCCCACGGCCGTCGCCCTTGCGGACGGCCTGGAGACGCAGGCCCTCCCAGCGCTCCACGACCGTGCCGGTGCCGTCGCGCACCGCGATGTCGTAGATGTACGTGTCGCCGTCGCGTTCCCGTTCGGTGGCGCAGTAGCGCAGTTCTCCGGTGACGTCCGGGCCCGCGGGGTGCACCCGATCGATCCCGGACGGGAGCAGGGTGGCGTCGGGGACGCAGACCTGGTTGCCGTGCATGAGCGCGTCCCGCATGCCGGGATCGGCGAGCAGCATCTCGCCCGGCAGGTACCCGGCGAACCAGCCCCCGGCGCCCACCGCGGCCACTTCGGCGTCGACGTGCCGGGCTGCGGCCCGGTGGTAGCGGCGCAGCCGCTGGAACCGAGTGCCCTGGAACAGCACGCTCCCGTACAACTCGGCGGCCGGGTCCAGAGGCACCGGGGGCAGGTCGTCGCCGACCTGCTCCGGCGGCCCGGTGGGCACCTCGGCATCGGAGTACACCGCCCGGGCCGTGAAGTGATCCGCGGCGAAGGCGGTCTCCGAGCTGCGGATCGCCATCTCCACCGTGTCGTCGTCGGTGACGGTCGCGGCGATCCGGATCGACGTGCTCCCCTCGGGGGGGACGACGATGGGCCGCTGGAACTCCGCCCGCTCGATCACCGACGGGCCCTCCCTGCCGGTGACCGCGGCGGCCGCCTGGGTCATGGCCTCCATCCCGATCACCGCCGGGAACAACAGGTTCCCGTCGAGCAGGTGGTCGGCGAGGTAGGGGTCGGAGCCGACGTTCAGCTCGACCTCGGTGACCAATTCGACGCCGTGGTAGTGGACCAGCGGCCGGTCCACGAAGCGCAGCAGCGGCAGCGCCGGGCGGTCGTGACGGACGGTGTCGATGCTCCCGGTGCGGCCGCTGATCACCACGACGGCGGGTACGTCCGGATCGGCGACGAGCCGCCGCATGATCTGCACACCCTGGTCCGGGGTGATCGCGGTGATGCCTTCGCGGGCCAGGCCCTCGACGACCGCCAGGCGCTCTCCCATTCCGACCCCCGACCACACCGACCACTCCATGCAGATCGCACGGCACCCGGGGTGCCGGTCCGCGACCTCACGGGTGAGGTCGGCCAGCCAGTCGTTGGCGGTGGCGTAGTGCGCCTCGCCGCGCAGCCCGGCCCGGCCGATGATGCTGCCGAACGTCACCAGCAGCTTCAGCCCACCGGGCTCGACGGCGTCGAGCACCGCCCGCAGTCCGTCGATCTTGGGGCCGAAGGTGCGCCGGAACGCCTCCATGTCCAGCCCGGTCAGCCCGGCCGGCTCATTGCGGCCGGCGCCGTGCAGCACCGCCCTGACGGGCCCGAGGGCCTCGGTCAGCTCGGCGACCGCGGCGGCGACCGCGGCGGGGTCGGTGACGTCGGCTCGCGTGTACCGGACGGTCACCCCGCTGTCGGCCATCCGCCGCAGATTGGCCGCCAGCTCCCGGTCCTCGGCCGGGTCCGAGCGCCCCAGCACGGCGAGCCGGGCTCCGGTGTCGGCGGCGACGGCCAGCGCGCACTCTGCCGTGATCCCCTTGCCGCCTCCGGTGACGAGCAGCACGTCTGTGGCATCCAGCGGCGGACTGGTGCGCACCGGACGCACCGGCATCGCACGCAGGGTCGGTATCCGCCGGACGCCCTCGGCGTCATAGTGCGCCTCGGTGAAGTCGGCCGTCGCGGCCACCTCGGCCACCACCCGGTCCACCGCCTCGGCGGTCAACGGAGTGTGCACGATGGTGATGCGCAGGTGGGGTGCCTCGAGCCTGAGCGTCTTCGCCAGACCGGCCGCGCCGCGGCCATGCTGGACCAGGACGAACCGACTGCCCGGCTCACCGCCGAGCGCCCGCTGTGCGCCCTCGAGCGCCGGTTTCAACTGCTCCTGGGCACAGTCCGGGGGCAGGCAGACCAGGACCCCTGGCCCGGTGTTCGCGCGTTCCAGCGCCCGTCGCAGTGGCTCGGCCAGCGGATGACCGTCCGTGGCGTACACCGTCCACGGTCCACCGCCCTGCGGTGCGAGGCGCGCGGAGGGCCGCGGCTCCTCGTCGAGGTCGAGGGTGAAGGGCCGGGCCCATGCGGCCGCCCCGGCGACCACGGATGCGGAGTCGAGGTCGCCCGAACGGGCGGTCTCGGCCAGAGCGTCGAGGGTCCCGGCCAGCTCGCGCAGCGTTGCGGTGGCGAAGTTCGTCGGCGCCTGGGTCACCGGTAGCCGCCGCAACTGGGCCGCCTGGTTCATGACCTGCCCCACCGTGATCGAGCTCATGTGCAGGTCGTCCAGCGGACGGCTGTCGTCGGTCACCGTTTCGGGCGGAAGCTCGACGCGGTCGGCCATCAGGCGGCGCAGCAGCTCGATGCTGGGCTCCTCCGGATCGGTCTCCGGCACCGCCCCGGGGGTGTCCGCGCCCGGGGCCGGCTCGGCCCGCCGCGCGCCACCTGCGATCCGCAGGGGTGGCGCGGTCTCACAGGGGTTGGCGAAGAACGAGAACTCGGCGCCGATCTCCAGCGGCCGGATGAGCCGGCCGTGGAAGAGCGCCTCGTGCCGGACCGGGGCTCCCGCGACGTACGCCGCGCCCGCCACCCCGAGCAGGCCGCCCAGCGACTCGTCGTCGGTGTCCAGGCCGACGGCGGGCCCGGCCGCGATGGCCGGGACCAGGTTGCTGAGCACGTGGCCCGGCCCGACCTCGATGAACAGGTCGATGTCCTTGGCCGCCAGCTCCACCGCCTGGGCGAACAGCACCGGATCGGTGATCTGCAGGCGGAGCAGTGCCACCAGGTCGGTGTCCGGCGCCAACAACTCACCGGTCACCGTGGAGATGATCCGCCGCCCGACGGCGCCGAACCGCTCCTCTGCCAGCCGGGCGCCGAATGCGTCGGCCGCGGGCGCCACCAGCGGCGAGTGAAAGGCGTGCGAGACCGCCAGCCGGACCGAGCTCACGCCGTTGGCCTCGGCATCGCGGCTCACCGCCTCGATCGCGTCCACCGGACCGGCGAGGACGGTCTGGCCCGGACCGTTGTAACCGGCGATCACCACTGGCCGGCCGGCCACCAGCAGCTCCGACGCGGACGCCGAGGCGTTGACGCTGGCCATGGTCCCCGAAGCGCTGTGCTCCGCCATGGTGCGGCCGCGTTCGCCCGCCACCCGCAGCAGGGTCTCCTCGTCCATCGCACCCGCCCAGTGGAGCGCCGAGAGTTCCCCGAGGCTGTGGCCGACCGCGACCTCCGCGTCCACTCCCAGCAGGGACATGGCGCGCAGGCCGGCCATCGATCCGGTGACGATGCGCGGCTGGGCCACCGACGTCGCCACCATGTCGCCGCCGGTGGGGAGCGCCGCCTTGAGGTACACCTCCTCGACCTCGGCGAAACGGCGGCGCAGCGCGCCTCCGCTGGTACCAGTGCCCGAGCCCTGCCCCGGGAACAGGAAGCCGATCCGGCCCGGTCCGCTCACGCGGCCGAGGAAGACGCGGCCTCCCGTGGCGAACAGGCTGGTCTCCCCCGCTTCCAGGGACTGCAGCACCTGCCGCAGCCGCCGCTCGGCGTCCTCGGGCGAGGACACCACGGCGGCCGCGCGGTACGGCCGGTCGCGCAGCTCACACTGGAGCGTGGCGGCCAGGTCGGCGAGTTGCGCGTACGCCAGGCGGGGAACGAAGTCGATCAGCTGGGTCAGGCGCTCGCGCAGGACCTCCGGCGAGTCGCCGTCGACCAGCAGCAGCTCCATGTCCTGGACCGAGGACGCCAGCGCCTTGGTGCGGGCGTCGAGCGGGATTCGCCGGCGGGCCGCGGCTCCCTCCAGCACGACGTGCGTGTTGATGCCACCGAAGCCCATGGCGGTGACCCCGGCACGCAGCGGCGCGCCGGACGGCCACGGCTCGGCCTTGCGCAGGACCCGCAGTGCAGCCGGCTCCTCGGCAAGCAGCGGGTGCGGGTCGACGCAGCCGGTGGTCGGCGGGAGCACCTGATCGTGCACCGCCATCACGGCCTTGATGAGACCGGCCACGCCGGCCGCGGCCTTGGTATGCCCGATCATCCCCTTGATCGAGCCGATCGCGGCCGGCGCGGCCTCCGGGGAGGCCTCGCGGCGGGCCAGTGACAGCGCCCGCAGCTCGGTGGCGTCACCGACCTCGGTCCCGGTGCCATGGCCCTCGAACATCGGCACCGTGTCGATGCCGAACCCGGCCCGCTCGTAGGCCCGCCGCAGCGCCAGCCGGTAGCCGCTGACCTCGGGCCGCGTGATGCCGCCCTGACCGTCGGAGGAGATGCCCCACCCGGCGACGGTCGCGTAGATCCGGCGGCCCTGGGTGAGGGCGTCCTCCTCCCGCATCAGCACGACGATCCCGCAGCCCTCGCCCGGCCAGAAGCCGTTGGACCGGCGGTCGTAGAGCCGCATCTCGCCGGTGGCCAGGGCACCGGTCTTGGCGAAGCCCACGATCTCGAACGGGTCGATCGACAGGTCGACGCCGCCCGCGACGGCGAGGTCGAGGTCGCCGTCCAGCAGCGACCGGCAGGCCGTCGCCACCGACAGGAGCGAGGAGGAGCAGGCCCCGTCGACGGTGTAGCCGCCGCCCTTGAGGTCGAAGTGGTTGCAGATGCGCCCGGCGATGGTGTTGGAGAGCCCGCCGGCGAGAGTGTCCTCGTCGATGGCCGGGAACGGCTCCTTGTAGGCGCCCTCGAGGTCGTCGAGGAAAGCGCCCAGCCGGTCGTCGTCCCAGTCGTCCCGCTCCTTGAGCGCCGCGGCGACGACGCGGCGCACGTACGGCCAGCGCAGCCGCATCACGTTGGCGCGGGTGAACTCACCGGTCAGGGTGTTGCCGACGACCACGCCGGTGCGCTCGCGGGGCAGTCCCTCGCCGTCCGGGAAGCCCGCGTCGGCGAGCGCCCGGCCGGCCACGTCGAGCGCGAGCCAGTGCGTGAGGTCCGTGGACCGGTAGGTGCTGCCGGCGATGCGATGGGCGACGCGGTCGAACTCGTACCCCTCGATGACGGCGGCGTTCCGCGCGTAGAACCGGTCCGGGGCGGCCGGATCGGCGTCCCAGTAGTCCTCGAGTCGCATCCGCTCGCCGGGCAGCCGCCGGAAGGCGCGGCGTCCCGCGAGGACGTTCTCCCAGAGTTCTCGCGGCGACGTGGCATCCGGGTAACGGCATGCCATGCCGACTATGGCGAGCCTGGCACTGGTCATGCGGGCACGACCTTCTTTTCTGTGTCGGATTTCTCGATGTCGGGTCGCCCGGGACCGGGCTTTCCGTTGGCGGAGGCGTCACGGGTCGCGGTGCCGTCGAGTGCCGCCCGCCGTTCGCGGGCCTGGTTGGAGATGTGCAGCGACCAAAGGAACACGCCACGGATGAGGCAGACGGTCGCGGTGGCGAAGAAGAGCCCGTAGGCGATGCCCGCCCCGGTGAAGAACCCGTAGATGACCGCGATGCCGCCGCCGAAGGCGAACTGCGAGGCCGGCGCGGACGGGCTGGTGCCCGGGTCGGTCACCATGTAGTTCGTGTAGAGCACGAACGCGACGCCGGTCATCATGATCAATGCGGCCGGGATCGAGGTGTCCAGCAGGACGCCGCGGACGATCGCCTGCACGACGTAGATGCTGAGCCAGCCCATGATCAACCACATCCGGCCGGTCAGCTTGGCGTTGAGCATGGTGCCCGCGGCAAGGATGATCGCCGGGACCAGCCAGTCGACCGGGGAGCTGAACCGCTCGGTGAAGTGGTACGGCGGCGCGATGCTGGCCCACGGGAAGACCAGCAGGATGATGGTGATGCCGAAGTTGGAGGGGTTCATGTAGTGCCGCATCCGGCCGCGCACCGGGGCGCGCAGCACCCACTTGGCACCGACAGCGACCATGACCCCGAAGATCATCACCCAGACCTGGTCGTTGACGTAGATCAGCATGTTCATGGCGAGGGCGGTGATGTGCGCGGGGTACAGGAACTCGAGGACGCCCCGCCAGCCGTTGCCGATGAAGCGCGGCGTGCGCCCCTCGACCCGCGCCCCGATGGCCTCCAGCAACGTTTCGAACGAGTAGGCGGTGGCCATGGCGATGAAGGGCCACACCCACGGTTGCTCGAAACCGAGGATCGTGTAGCCGAGGATGTTGAACACCGACATCGACATGGCGAAGTTGCGCAGGGCTATGACGACCTTGGGGTCGTGGCGCGGGGGGCTGGGCTTGTTCGTGGACATGTCCGGTCACTTCTCCTTGGCCTGGGAGCCGAGCCGCAGCGAATGCCAGCCCGGGTCGAGCTGAAGGTCCTGTTCGCGCACCTGGCCGGAGCGGTCGCGCCAACGCAGGTGAACCTGGACGGGACCGCTGACGCCCTGCCCCAGCCCGACGTGCACCTCGTGACTGCGCTTGCCGGAGTGGCCGCTGCCGCCGTCGACGCGGGCGAGGTGCTTGCGGCCGTCGGGCGTCGTCACGGTCACCTGGGCGCCGACCACCGGCGACCCCGGCGCGGGCAGTGCACCGGTGGCGCCGCGGACGGGCGCGACGTCGTGGGTGAGTCGCAGCCCCAGGAAGTCACCGGGTGTCGGGCTGGTGTTCTGATAGAAGGCGGGCTCGTCCCACTGCCGTGCGACGGCCATGTCGAGCCGCCCGTCACCGTCGGCGTCGCCGATGGCCACGCCCCGGGTGGGCACCGGTATCGCAAGACCGAGCTGGCCTGCCACGTTCTGGTACTTGCCGTCCTCGTCCTTGGC
Source organism: Actinomadura alba (assembly GCF_014323705.1). Classification (GTDB taxonomy): domain Bacteria; phylum Actinomycetota; class Actinomycetes; order Streptosporangiales; family Streptosporangiaceae; genus Actinomadura_C; species Actinomadura_C alba. Next base: position 112,953 of record NZ_JABVEC010000013.1, on the reverse strand, counting down.
GAAGAAGTGCAGCCGCTGGCTTCCGGCGATGTCGTCGCCGGCCGTCACGTGCGGCCACCAGTCCGGGTTCTCCACCACCAGGTCGTTGGAGGCGGCCAGCTCCTGCAGCTGTGGCCACCGGTTGACCTCGCCCTTGACGAAGCCGTTGGTCTGCACGATCGCGGGGTCGCCGCCGTTGTCGAAGTCCGCCATCTTGACGTCCCAGCACCAGCCGGACCAAGCCGTCCCGAGCTCGGTGCTGCGGTCCGTCCAGGGCCCCTCGCCGTCGCGCAGCCGGGCGCGCAGATCGGCATTGTCCTTCGCGGTGTTGATGAACTGGAGGTTGCTCTCCTGGATGCCGAACGTCGTGGTGATATTGCTGACGAACATGTCGTAGAGACCGTCGTGGTCGAAGTCGGCGAAGTCGATGCCCATGCCCTTGAAGGAGTCGTCGCCGATCCGCTTGGACTTGGGCAGGCCGGCGGAGCGCGTGCCGTGTACGGTCCCGAACTCGATCTTCCCCGGGCGGGACAGGTTGTAGAGCAGCGCGTCCTTTCCGTGGTCCTGAGCGATGTAGAGCTCCGGCAGCTGGTCGCCGTCCAGATCGTTGGCGGCGGCGGCGAGCACCCAGCCCTTGGAGACCTTCCTCGGCAGCGCGTTGTCGATCTTCTGGTAGCTGACCCGGGGCGACGCTCCCGTGCCGGCTCCGGTCCAGCGGAAGAAGTAGTCCTCGCCGCCGTTCGTGGCGTTGGACAGCGAGCGGTTCATCGCGACGCCGCCGCTCTTCCTGTCGTCCAGCACCGGGCCGTGCGGGAAGTAGTTGCCGAGGTAGATGTCGTCGTGGCCGTCGCCGTCGAAGTCGTCGATCGCCACGGCGTTGGAGTTCCATTCCGGCCCGGTGTAGGTCTTACCGCCGCCGTTCGGGACGAGCTCGGTGGGCACGTAGGCGTCGGCGGAGAGCTCCTTTGCGTCGGGTCGTGCCAGGTGAACGATCGGGGTGCGGCCCCACAGGTAGACCAGCAGGTCCATCCGGCCGTCCTCGTTGAAGTCGCCGGGGGCGCAGCCCATGGGCGCGATGGCCTCGTTCATCGGCAGCGAGCCGTTGCTCAGCGCGAACGGCGCATACCGCTGGGAGCGGGCGCCCGGGGCCGGGGACACCACGACCTGGTCGATGCGCGGGTCGGTGACGCACAGATCGTTGGACAGACCGTCGCCGTCGAGGTCGTTCATCGCGATGCCGGCGCCGACGGAGGAGATCCAGGCGTCGATCTGCTTGTAGTCCTTGTTGACGCGCCGGATCGTCTGCTGCCGGTATCCGCCAGGGAGCGCGATGTTCATCGGGGTGAACCGGTATGTGCGCGCCACATCCGACCTCTCGGACGCGGGCGCGTCCGGCAGGCGGACCACGAAGAACATGCTCACCACCAGCACGAGGGCCACGGCACCCGGCAGCTGTCTGCGTAGCCGGCCAAAGTTTGCGGTCACGAACTAGCACCTCCCAAGTGATACGAACTCGTCGGCGATGCGCCGCCGCCATTGCTCAAAGGGGAGCTGCGTCCCCTGACTCTCTCCGGTGGCCTTCTCGCCACGGCCCGGCATTGCGTCGATGCAGATCTGTGCCGCCCGGTCGGGGGACATGTCACAGAAGACCTGGGTCGCCACCTCGGTGTGGGGCACCTCCAGGCCGGACCGTCGCCGGGCCTCGGCCGCGAAGGCGCACCCCTGTGCGACCTGGGGACGGTGCCTCCCTGCGCGCTTCCAGAACCCCCGCAGCTCGTCCTCGTCGGCGCCGCCCGCATAGGTCGCGGCCAGTCCCGCGCCGGAGTAGAGATCGGGCCGCCGGACCGCGGGGAAGCCTTCGATCACCGTGGCCACCACATCCGGGTCGGTGCCGCCGACGAACCACAGGGCCCGCCCTATGCCCTGGTCGAGTGCACGGCCGGCGTACCCGTACGGATCATCGGCCGGCCAGGGGAACAGTGGTTCCCGATAGTGCTTCCGGACGTACCGATCCGTCCGGAAGTACGCCTGGTGAAAGCCGTAGCCGTCGAGCACGAACCACTGCAGGAGCGGGTCGAGCCGGAGCTTGGGCCAGCGGAACCTCGGCAGCCGGGCCATCGCCCAGCCGACTCCGATGTAGGCCATATAGACGTGGTCGTCGCCCGGGCCCGTCAGGAATCCGCGCAACCGGCGGCTTCGTGCGAAGGTCAGCGCGTCGACCATGGTGAACCCCATCGCCGCGCCCTCATAGGCGAACCCGCGGAACCGTATCGGGACCCTTTCCAGAAGCGCGGGCAGCGCGTCGGCCGAACCCGCCTCGACGGCGTGACCGAAACCCGTGAGAAAGTTCCGGCCGATCGTCTCGAGCATTTCTCGGGCGGCATCATTCTTCACATGGAAACCACGTTTTACCAGACTCGTCTCCGAGTCGTCCGGGGTGAGCACACGACGACCCAATTTTCGCAAAATGGCGGGCAACGCATTCTCCTCGACGAGATAGACACCTGCTCGGTCGAATCTACCCAGACTGCACCGGATAGCGGCTACTTCGTCATTGCTCACCGAACAGTACGATTGCGACATTGATCCGGGCGGCGATCGCATCCAGAACAAATGGCAACGCATAACACCGGCGGCGGCAAGCCGGTGACCGGTCGAAGCCGATCAGAAACCACTCGTCAATGCGGCTGATATGCGACTGACGTTCGGCTCACACAGGGTCGGATCAACCTGCGGAAAGGTCCACCTCCGACGCGAAATGGTTCCGCACGTTCCTGCGCCACAGTTCGTAGGCGGGCACCGCGCCGGCGGCCCCGGCCGGCACGGCGGCGCCGTCGGCGAGCGCCACGGCCGCCTCGGTCGACAAGCCGGCCAGCGCCGTGGCCGTGACCTCGGTGTGCACGGGCACGAACCCCGCATACGAGCGCGCCTTGGCCGCGAAGACCACACCCTGCGCCAACTCGGCCCGGTACTCGCCCGCGTCACGCCGCAGCACGGCCAGATCCGCGGGCTCGCCCCCGCCGGCGAACGCGGCGGCCAGCCCGACACCGCTCCACAGGTCGGCCTGCCGGTGTTCGGCGAAGCGCCGGACCGCGGCGGCCACGTCGGGGGCACGGCCCCCGACGATGAACCACAGCGCGCGGCCGATGCCCTGGTCCACCGCACGCAGGAAGTAATCGGGCGCGCCCTCCCAGGGATAGGGCGACGGCACCTCTTGCCGGTCGACCCATCGCCGTGTGTCGAAGTAGGCACGATCGAAGCCGTAACCGTCGACCGCCAGCCAAGACATCGTCGGGTAGTAGGCCGATCCGGTCAGGTCCGGCATCACCTTTTTCCAAAGCACCCTCGGCAGCCGTGCCATGGCGAACCCGATGCCGATGTAGGCGAGGAAGATATGCGGCTGTCCCGGTCCGACCAGCAGATCACGCGCGCGGTGACCGCGGCCGCCGCGCATCGCGTCCAGAACCGTGCACGCCATCGTCGCGCCCTCATAGGCGAATCCGCGCAGCTCCGGGATCACGAAATCCAACCTGCGCTCGAGTTCCCACTGATCGCGCGTGTCGATCCCCCACTCGAACCCGCAGATCACCGACTGGGGGATGGCCTCGAGCCGCCGGGCAGCCGCCGTGGGTTCCGCCGGGAACCCTCGCCGACCGAACGTCACCTCCGCCAGCGTCGGGGCGAGCACGAGCCTGCGCAGAGACCCGAGGACGGTGGGCATCGTTCCTCCCGGACAACCGGACAGTGATGGCGATTACATGCTCATACAGCAAGGAAAGGGATACATCTCCCGAATTGCCATGCCGCAGTCGGGCGGGGATGAGCGCATGAGAGCAGGCGCATCGCGCCGGCCACGGTCGGCACATGAAGGCGGGCAGCGCTCTTCGGACGAGCACCCGGCCGGAGATGCGGCGAGCGGGCACTCATCGGCGGGCCGGGCTCAGGCCCAAGGCGCGAGCGGATACCAGATCAACTCACGGCGCTCGAGAATTCGCACGTCCCAATACAACACCGTGAAAACTCCGGCGACGATGAAGGCGACGGCCACGATGACGGAGGCCCTGCTCGGTTCGGCGGCGATCCAGTTCTGCAGGCGGCGGCCGGCCAAGAGCACCATGAGCAGGAAGATCGCCGCCATGATCACAATATTGCCGAGCGACTGCAGGCTGAAGGCGACGATTCCATAGAGGACATTGTGGCTCTCTGCGGCGTCGCGGAACATCTGCCGGAACAGGCCGAACGGACGCCCGATGAGGAAGCCGCCGATCAGCGCTCCCATGAGGACCATCGGCGCGTTCGGGAAACGCGCTGAGATGCGCGCCATCGGATCGCGCACCACGCCCAGGGCGGCCAGCCCCAGGAAGATCATGATCAGGCCGATGATGCCGAACACGATCATCGACTGGATCATCCGCGGCGACCATCCGACCCTGACCGTCGCCGTCTGGAACTGCGGCATCCGGGTGCCGACGAGGGCGACGATCGCCCCGTACGTCGCGGAAATCGTGATCATCCCCACTGAAAGCCAGCCGAGTGGCTTGAACATCTGCAACACCCGTCCCCGCGCCGTCCGGGTCTGTCCCACGGCCGGGGCCAACGCACCGAAGGCGGCCACGTTGCAGGCGGTGAAGGTCCCGGCGACCCCGGAGGCGAAGGCGAAGGCGATGCCCGCCAGGATGCCGCTGATCGGCGCGTCCTTGGCCTCGTGGCCGAGCATGGTGTCGGCCACATTGTCGCCGATGGTCTGGTCGACGAATTCCGCCGACCACACCACGGTGAGCAGGAAACCGGCCAGCGCGCTGAGCACGATCACCAGGAGCCTTCGGCGCGGAAAATGTCCGTTGACGAACATCGAGGTCGCCGTTTGGTGAACACCCGTGGTCACGACGGCGGCCGGCGGCGGAGGACCCGGATTCTCGACGGCCTGTGACATTGTGAATTCCTCCGCGCGAGGGAGCACGTCCGATACTCAACGGCCGACTTGACCGGCCGTCGGACAAGACGGTTCCACATTCTCACTGCGCGGTACGTCTTTCAGATTGCGACTTCGCCGATGCGGTCAGACGGATTAGAGCGTGGCACTGAGAGTCGGCGGTTACGACGACCGTACAGCTGGGACGAAGGATTCAATTGTCACGCCTCATGACTCGCTCCGCCCGCCGGGCGTTGCGATGTCGGAACGGGTCACGGCCTCGGGTGCCTTCGGATCGAGGTCGAACAATTCACGTAGCGCGGTGGCGTAGGCGTCGCCGCCCGCTGCGGCCGCCAACGCCTTGACCCGCACGGTCGGCGTGTGCAAGAGCTTGTCCACCACACGCCGAACGGTCCGAGCGATCTCGCCCTGCACCCTGTCGTCCAGCTCCGGCAGCCGCCCCGTCAGCCTGGCCAGTTCCGCCTCGACGATCCTTACGGCCTTACCGTGCAGCGCGACCACGGTCGGCGCGACCGCCGCCGCCCGCGCGGCATCAAGGAACGCGGCGACCTCCTCGGTCACGATCCGGCGCACCGCATCGATGGCCTCTGGACCGATCACGCCACGTGTCTGCGCGGACCTGCGCAGATCCTCGAGACCCTCCAGCATGACACCGGACAGATCACCCACAGCCGGATCGACATCGTGCGGCAACGCAAGATCGAGCAAGAACTTGGGGCCCGCCCCGAGATTCTCTTCCAGAAAATCTGCGGTGATGACCAGTCCATTCGCCCCCGTACAGGACACAACCACATCGGCGGTGGCCAGCGCAGCACCCAGATCGGTCAGCTCGATCGCACGTGCAGGCACCTGCGCAGCCCGCGCCAGCCTGACCGCACGCACGTACGTACGATTGGCGATAACGATCTCACCCACACCCGCGCGGGCCAGCACAGTCACGGCCAGCGCGCTCATCGACCCCGCACCGACCACCAGCGCCTGCTTACCCCTCAGCGGCCCGAGATGCTCGGCCGCGTCCCGCAGACCGACGCCGACCAACGACGCCCCGGCCTTGTCGATACCGGTCTGAGCATGTGCCCGCTTACCCACCCGCAGCGCCCGCTGGACCACCTCGTGCAGGCCACGACCGACCGTGCCCTCCGCCTGAGCCAGCCGGAACGCCCGCCGAATCTGACCCAGGATCTGGCCCTCGCCGATCACCATCGACTCCAGCCCACACGCCACCGCGAACACGTGCTGGATCGCCCGCTCCTCGTAGTGGACATACAGATACCGAGACAACTCCTCCAGCGGCACCCCCGAAAACCGGGACAACGACTCCGACACCGCCGAGACCCCGACATGGAACTTGTTCACCGCGGCATAAACCTCAATGCGGTTACAGGTCGACACGATCAATGCCTCGGTCACATGCACGGATTCATACATCTCATGCAGCAACTTGACGAGATCATCGTCAGCCACCGCAACATCTTCCAACATCGCCACCGGCGCGCTCGAGTGACTCAAACCGACAACCAGCAGACTCATACCTCAACCGCCTCAATGCCAGCTCAGCCCGGATGGCTCATCCGCCCCAAATCCCTTGTACTCAGGCCCCATACGTCCACCCATCGGTCCGCCGGTCTTCGCCACATCAAGGGGACTGCCTGTACATCACCGGCGAGCGTAGGCGCCTGCGCACGGTCGTCGCTTCTCTTGGACTGCCCGGGTCGCCGGGCAAGGCTCGATATCAGTGCTGCCGCGGTCCGCCTCCGGGCGGGTGGGAGGACTCGTCAGGTCCGAACGTACAGCGCGAGATGGACACCTCCGAAGTCCCAGGAGTCCGCTCGGCTGAAGCGTTTGTCGGAACGCAGGGCTGTCAGGTTGCGCCTCGGTGTGGGCGTGCGGTACTCGCTTCCCGGTGGCGGGATCTCCACAACCCAGATCCGGCGTTCATCGGCCAGTGCCGCCCGGAGGTCGCCGGTCGGCAGGTCGGTCAGTCCCTGGCCGTGAAGCGTCTCGGCGTCAAGGCGGTCGAACGCGTCTTCGTAGGCGGTCGCGAAGATCCTCCGGTACGCGGGAACGTACAGCACCGCGTCCCCCGGTTCGGCCTTGCCGCCAAGCACGGTGGCCAGGGCACGGAGATTGTCCGGGCGCGCGGTCGGTTCACGGATCGCCAACTGGGCGGGCAGGCTCAAGACGGCGAGAACGGCCAGCGCCACGATCGGAACGGCCGTTCGCGTCCAGCCGGGGAGCCGCTCCGCCAGGTACGCCAGACCGACACCGGCTACTAGGGCCAACGCGCAAACGCAGTGGAGAAGATAACGCGGGTGATAAACGGGCTGTATCCGGGAGATCGTCACCGCCAACGTGAAGGGAACGATCAGCCAGGGCACGACCACGGCGATGTACTCGATGCGACCACGTGGACCCGCGACCCCGATTACCGCCAGCAGGAGGAGCAGCAGGAGTGCGGGGACGGTTCCCGCGACCTCCAAGCCGAAGTCCATGGGAACGCTGATCCCGGGCGGACTCAGCCACGCCACCTGCGCCTGCTGGCCATACGCCATCAGAGCCAGCGGCGCCGCCAGGGCCACCGCCGCGCCGACCCCGCAAGCCCAGCCGAGGAGATGAGCGCGTCCACGCCACATGAGCACTGTCACACCGTGCGCCGCGACAAGGAACAACGAGTAGAGATGCAACCAGCCCAGCAGCGCCAGAACGCCTCCGTACGCCGCATACAGCACGAGCGGTGGCCGAGACCGCTCCAGTGCGCGAACCAGGACATACGTCGCCAGAACAGCACCCGCGCTGACCAGTGCGTACTGGCGGACCTCCTGTGCATAACGGCTGACCACCGGCAGGACCGCGTACATCAAGCCACCGAACAGACCCGCCGCTGCTGAATAAAGGCGCCGCCCCAGCACCGCGATCCCGGCGGCGGCCAGCGCCGCCGCGACCACCGACGGCATCCGGGTGATCATCTCGCTGGTCCCCAGAGCGGTCACCGGACGCAGCAGCAGGTAGTAGAAGGCATGGACCGCGTCGGTGTCCCGCAGAAACAGCCGGAGATCCGCCAGCGACCCGTGAGCGGCGGCGACGCTGACGGACTCGTCCCGCCAGTACGAGGGCCCGCCGATACCCCACACCGTCACGGCCAGCGTCACGAGGGCGGGAACGATCGGCACCGCAGGTGCCCAGATGTTTCGACGCGACCGAGCAGTCACCGGTCCGCCCGCCTCCCCCTGCCCCGGCCGGCGTCTGGCGTCCCCGATCCGGCAGATGTGCACTGTTGCGCGGCGCCTATACCAAGATGACGTGGCCTGTCCGCAGCGCATCGACGTATCTCCTGGCCTTCTCGAGGCTCATACCGGTGTCCGAGCGGACCTGGGTGATTGCTTCGATCCGCTTGCCGTCAGCGATCAGGCGAAGGACGGGTGGAGAGGGCGTCTTGGACACGATCTCGTGGATCACGAGCTCGTCCTTCTCGAGGGAGGCTGGTTGGAGAACATCATCCTCATAGAAGCGCATGTGCAGGCTGAGATCGAACATCCGGTCGTTCACCCGTTCACTCAGCCACCGGATCAGCTCGGTCGGCCCCTGGAACTCCGCGGCGTGGATCTCCTGGCGTGAGGTCAGCGCCCAGCCCGGGCGGGCAGGGCCTTCGCGACGCGCCAGCTCTGAGAAGAGCACTCCGCCGATCCTGTGGGCCGGCCCGCGCTCCGCCAGCGCTGGACGACGCAGAGTCTCCCAAGAGCCTTCCCCACTGTCAGCAACCTGGGGGTCGTCGTAGTCGTCGACGAACACCTCGGGAAAGCCGGTCACGATAGTGAACGCCTCAGGCTCTGGCCCAAGCCCGAGATGCCAGCGAAGCTCAGCCACCTCGGCCTCCGAGAGGTCGTCTGGGAGATCAGCAGTCACCAGCAATTCATACAGATCGGCCACGCCGAGCACCTTAGCGATCCTTGGCCGCTCGGCGTGACAGGCACATCCAGTCGGTCCACCGGCCGGCAGTGCTCGATCGATCAGCCAGGCGAGCACCGATGTCCACCACCAGTTCCCCGGGCCGTACCCCGGCGCCAGCGGCGATGCGCGCGGCCCGCTGGTCAACGAGCGGATGCCAACCCCGCGCCCGCCACGACCGACCGAAGCGGGGGCCGGTTGCGCCGCCTCGGCCATCATGGGAGGGCCGTACGGTCCGGCGCCCGGGACTGTGCACGAACCGTACGACCGTGTTTCGGTCGGCGTGGCCGCGATGAGGTGAGGTCGTCGAGGATGCGGGCGAGCTGCGCGGGGTGATGGGCCTCAAGGAGCTGGTCGCCGACCAGGGCCCAGTAATGCCGGGTAAATCTGCCGTACCAGATCGGCACGTCGGGGAAGGCCTCCTGCAGCACGGCCACCGCAGCGGCCGGGTTGCGGTCTTGAGGTCGGCCAAGCCGGCGGCCAGCGCCTCAGGCGGCACACCATCGGCTGCATCGCCCAGTAGAGCGCTCAGCCGATCGGATGAAGAACATGCAGCGAGTTGCTCCCAGACCACCACGCCGGTGGCCGCGTTCCATCGGCCACGCTCGACCAGCCGCTCATACACGTACGCGACGCGGGAGAAGCTCAGCGTCACCTTATGGACGAGACCACGGGCACCGGCAAGCGCGGCCCATAAGGCTGCCGCAGCGTGAACCATCGCACGTGACCGGTCATCGGTTATCCCGACCGTACGGGAGTCATCGCCTGTCGCGATGCTCCACGAGTAGAGCCGTGGCGGCTTGCATTGCGGCGTGTTGTTGGTCGCACTCACGACTCATACGGTCGTAGCTGTCACTCACCGTGGTGTTCCTGCTTGGAACAATCCAGCCTTGTGACGGACGGACCCGATGGGTTATGCGCTCATGCGAGTGTGCAACCTTCGCAATGGCTCAGGCAGGGTCCGCCGTACGTCCACCAGATGGGAAACCACCGCGCGAGCGGACGGGTGAAAGCGGGTCATCTGCGGTGCGGTCCGTTCGGCACTCAGGAGTCGTTCAAGCGCCTTGTTGTAGTCGCCGGTCTCAACGTGCACCCGGGACATGTCGATCTCGTGGTGCGCTCGCCGCTCGGGGACCAAGCCATTGATGGTCTTCTCGCTGATCTGGTGGTCACGGCGGGCGGCCTCGTCGAGGTCGCCCAGTTCTACTGCGACAGCCGCCCCATGGATGGCCACGTTCGCCGCATTGAACTGCACGCTGTGTACCGGGGGACCGGCCCGCCCGGCCTCGACCATTTCGGCCGCTCTCCCGAAGAACTCCCACGCCTGGCCGGCATCACCCGCACGCCCGGCGACGATGGCGGCCCGCAGGCTCAGTGCCCCAGCAACCTCGCCCGCGTCGACCCGGTCATCCTGCACGTTGTCAGCGGCCCGGGTGAGAAGGGTCAAGGCGGGCTTGTTCTGGCTCATGTTCATCAGCAGGAGCGATCGGGGCAGCGCCACGAGCAGCGGCAGGTGCGGATCTTGGGAGCGGCGCGCAGCGTCGGCAGCCCGGTCCAGAAGCGCCAGCGCGTCACCGGTGTACCCCAGACGGCGGGCGAAGCTGACAGCCGAGGCATGCGCTCGGTTAAGCAACGCCCAAGCGCGCGGGCTGTCGGTCTCATGGGCGTGATAGGTGAGCTCTTCGAGGACCGCCGGCAGCCGCGCGCCGAGCTGGGCCAGACGTGCCTGCAGCAGAAGTCGGCGGGCTGTGGCGACTTCGGCGGCTAGCTGGTCAAGGGTGCGCGGCGGCCCGGCAAGGTCCGGGCCCACATCGACATAGGCCAGCACCTTCCGCAGTTCCGGGATCGCCGCGTGCACCTGATCTTCCCGGCCCGTACTCGCGCGGAACGGCTGTCCGTACAGCTCGGCCACATCGACGCCCAACGCCGCAGCCACCGCAGCCGCGAACGCCGGCGTCGCAACCTTGTGCCCAGCCTCCACCTGGGCAAGGTGCGACCGGGAATAGCTCGCGCGCTGGGCAAGCCCATGCTGGGTCAGGCCGCGCCGTTTACGCACCCGAGCGATACGTACACCGATGGACTCGCGGATGTCCTCACCGGACATAGGCCCTGCCTCCCCTGACTGGTCGCACTCTCAGGCTACGAGGCAGGACCCATGCAATGACAGGGCTTCCGCACAGCACAGCACAGCGCACCGCAGCGGTCAGCAGATGGCGGTGTTCCGGGGCATGACATGCCGTTGGAGCGAGCGGCGTTGCTCGTTCAGCTCGGCTGCTCGTCGAGGAAAGCGAGAGTGACCGCGGCGAAGAGGGGCGAGCTGAAGATGCTGTAGTGGGTCACCCTGGGCAGGATCGTTAGCGCGTGACCACCCTTCGACCGGCCCTCGCCCATCCAGCCGCCGTCGCGGAGGCCGCCGTCGAGCAGGTTGAAGACCTCGACGTAGTGGCTCGGCGGCGCCATGTCGGCGTCGGCGGCGACGATCAGCGTCGGAACCTGCAGATTGCGAACGTCCTCGGTGAAGTCGAAGTCCTTCGCCATCGTCTCGCCGATCTTGTCCAGCAGCCGAGGGAAGTCCTCGGGGCGCGGCGCCACCCGCTGGTAGAGCTGGTACATCGGGGTGTCCTTCATGTACTCGGCGGCGGCCGCGCTCACCTGGCCCTGCTGCGCGCGCATCTCCGCGTAGATCGCGTCGGGCCGGAGGTTCACCGAGGCCACGACGAGCCGGCCGGCCTTGCTCGGGTACTTCGCCGCGGTCTGCAACGCCACCGCCCCGCCGAGCGAATAGCCCACGAGGTCCGGCCTGTCGAGCCCGAGGTGGTCGATGAGCGCCGCGATGTCATCCGCCATGAGCCGGACGTCGATCGGCCGATCGATGTCGGCGGTCCGGCCGTGCCCCTGCAGGTCGACGGCGATGACCTGGTGATGCTCGGCCAGCGCGGGAAGCACCGGCCCGAACATCTCGCCCGACCCGAGCCCGCCGTGCAGCAGGATCAGCGGCCGCCCGGCCCCGTGAGTCTCGAAGTAGAGGTTGATGCCGTTGACCTCAGCGTATTGGCCGGTGCCCTTGACGTCGCGCGTCCAATCGGTGGTCACGGTGATGCTCCTCGCGTCCTCGCTGGTGATGTAATGCCAATGGAGATCCGGCGCCGATCGCGCCGCCCAGATGGTCCTTGCGCCGCAGGCCGAAGCCGTGGCCGGGCAGCAGCCGATCGACGACCGCGTCCGTCAGCGGCGACCTTACCGCCTTCGGTGTGATTCTCGGCGACGTCCTCGATCGCATCGGCCTCAGCGCCGTACAGCCCACCGCCCAGGACGCCGCCCACACGCAACCCGCGCGGCCGCCCACTCCGGTGCCCTACGCATGCAGAATCCGTTTCGGCCGGTCGATGACCCTGCGCCAAGAGCCCGTCGTCCAAGGATTCTGTCGTATCCGACTTATACGGTTTGGGCTGTGGACGTAGGCAGCATGGTGTCGCTTTCTACGCCTTTTATCTTCAGTTCTCACTGGAAGGGCCGATCACCGTGGAAGCGACCCATGAGACCACCTACCTCGAACTGTCCGAGAACGGCGGCGGATCGCACAAGTTCTATGAGGTCACGGTCGACGGCCCCACGATGACCATCCGGTACGGCCGGATCAGCGACGCCGGGCAGTGCAAGACCACGACTTTCGCCGATGCCGCCAAGGCGAGGGCGGCCGCGGCAAAGAAGATCGGAGAGAAGGTTCGCAAGGGATACGCACCGGCGGTACGGGGCGTCCGGAAGAAGCGTGGCACCTCCCGCCGGCAGATCATGAACGCACAGGCCGCAGGCACTCCGGCGGCTACCGGGCGGCATGCGACCCGGCGGGCGCCGGTCCTGTGGCGCTATGCCTCGGGCTCTGCCGCGTTCGGAATCTTCATCGACGACCGGGTGTGCATGGTCGGCAACGAGGCCGGCCTGATCACGACGCTGACGCACGATGCCGAGGTCGTGCAGCAGGTCCGGCTACCCGACGGGGTGAAGTGCATGGTGGCCGACGACGCCTGGCTATACGCGGGCTGTGACGACGGCAACGTGTACGACCTCTCCGGAAAGGTGCCCAGGCTGGCGTACCGGATCTCTCCGGACATCGACATCTTCTGGCTGGACATCCACGACGGCATCCTCGGAGTGTCCGACGCCGGCGGGAGCGTCGTGGCGATCGACCACGAGGACGAGTTCCTGTGGCGCAGGCAGGGACGCGGGAACGCGGGCTGGATGGTGCGGTGTGACGCCGACGCCGTCCACCACGGTCACTCAGGCGGTGTGACCAGCTATGACTGGCGTACCGGAAAGGAGCTGTGGCATCAGTCCACCGGGTCGGTGCTCTTCGGCTGGCAGGAGCGGTCGACGCTGTACGCGGGTACGTCGACCCGGACGGTGGTGCGACTGCGCAAGGACGGCGGTCGTGAGCGGGCCTACGACTGTGACGCGCCGGTCTTCTCGTGCGCGACCGCTGAGGACGGCTGGTACGTCTTCGCCGGGGACAACAGCGGCTCGATCTACTGCTTCGACGAGGCCGGCACCCGCCTGTGGAAACTCGCTACCGGCTGCGGCGCCGCGTACTCCATGCAGTACCACGGGGAGCGCCTCTACATCGTGACCACGGACGGCTCCCTCGCCTGCATCGACGCGAGCGAGGAGGCCATCAGGTCGGCGGAGCACGGCTCGGTGCCCGAAGTCGTCGACGTCAAGGCACCTGTCAGGGTCGAGACCGTCGTTCCGTCGAGGACCGTCGAGATCGTCCACGACAGCAACGGGGGCATTGTCGTGGAGTGCTTCGAGGACCGTGGTCACCTACGGGTACGGGTGGCCTCCCCCGGGTTCCACTCGGATTGGCGCGTGCAGTTCCCGAAGGAGATCCGCGAACGGGGCGCCAGGTATGTCGTCACCGAGGTTCGGGAGTCCGGACGCGGCGGTTTCTACCGCGCGTACGGCGACATCCACCGCCTCGCCTGACCAGCGCCGTCCACGCCGGTCTTGGGCCTATTCCCGAAGGTCCCCGGCCAGGAGATCCATGAGGAGACCGTCGTGCCAGCCGGTGCCGTCGGCGGCGCGTTCGTAGTCGCGCATGACACCGACCGGCCGGAAGCCGACGGCGGTGTAGCAGCGGATGGCCGGTTCGTTGTCGGCGGCGGGATCGATCACCAGGCGGTGGTGCCCTCGGTCCTCGATGAGGTGGCGGGCCAAGGTGCGCACGGCGTCCTGGCCGGCGCCCTGACCGTGTACGGCCGGATCAAGAAAGATGTCCATGGAGGCGTGCCGGTACATGGGATCCTCCTCCTCGCCGTACTGCACGAGCCCGCGGACCACGCCGTCCAGCAGGACCGCGTACGGCACGGTGTCAGGGTCGTCGAACGGCCAGTCCGGCTCGGCGTCGACGTCGCCCCAGCGGTCCCGTACCTCTGGCGTCCGCCGGATGCGCTTGAGTTCCGCCACGTGCTCGGCTGCCACCGGAGCCAAGACGACCGCTTTCCCGCGTAGGTCACCCATGGCAGGAGCCTACGTTTCCTTGATCACGAGGAGCCTATGATTCCACCGACGATGCGCCGACCGGCCATGCGTTACGAAGCCGACGACGACCGGTTCCGACCGACGTGCGGACCCGGCGCGGGTGATACCCGTGCCGGGCTCGTACGTGCGGCGTTGGCGAGCGGTGGCACGGCCTGCGGGCTCATCAGGGCTTCGAGCACGTGGCGCATCCCGTTCGTCATCCGCGCTTCTCGGCGTGGCCGCCGAACTCACTGCGCATCGCGGACAGGGCCGCGTCGGTGAACTGTCCGAGCCCGCGCGACTCGAACCGTTCGATGAGCGCCGACGTGATGACCGGGGCGGGCACGCTCTCATCGATCGCGGCATCCACGGTCCAGCGGCCTTCACCGGAGTCAGAGACGCGGCCCTCGAAGCCGTCGAGCTGCGGGGACCGCGCGAGCGCGTCGGCGATCAGATCGACGAGCCAAGAACCGACGACCGAGCCCCGCCGCCAGACCTCGGCGACTTCGGCGACGTCGATGTCGTACTGATACGCCTCGGGGTCCCGAAGAGGCGCGGTCTCCGCGTCGATGGCGCGGCCCTTCTTGCCCACGTTGGCGTGCCGAATGATGGACAGCCCCTCCGCGATCGCGCCCATCATCCCGTACTCGACCCCGTTGTGGACCATCTTCACGAAGTGGCCGGCGCCACTGGGCCCGCAGTGCAGATAGCCATCGGGCGCGGTCCCATTTCGCGTTCTGCTGGGCGTCGGTTCCGCGCTGCCCCTACCGGGCGCGATGGTGCGGAATACCGGGTCCAGTCGCCGTACGGCCGCGCCCTCGCCACCGATCATGAGGCAGTAGCCGCGATCGAGGCCCCAGACCCCGCCCGAGGTCCCGCAGTCCACGTAGTGGAGCTGCAGTGCGGCGAGCCGCTTCGCGCGGGCCATGTCGTCCCGGTAGAAGGAGTTGCCGCCGTCGATCACTGTGTCGTCCGGTTCGAGCAGCGGGACCAGTTCGTCGAGCGTCGGCTGTACGACGGCGGCGGGCAGCATGAGCCAGACGGCACGCGGCTTGTCGAGCTTCGCCACGAGGTCCTCAAGCGAGGTCGCACCGATCGCGCCCTCGCGTGCGAGTTCCCGTACGGTCTCCTCGTTGAGGTCGTGGACCACGCACTGGTGGCCGTCCCGCATCAGCCGCCGGACGAGATTGGCGCCCATTCTCCCGAGCCCGACCATGCCGAGCTTCATCGGTCTGTCGGTCGTCATGAGATCCCCCCTAGTTCTTCTTCAGCCTCCGGTACTGACTTCGTGCCGGGTTCACAGGGCATGGGTCGTCTTCACGCCTCTCCCCTTCCGGCGGCCACGCGTTCGCGGGCGACCTGCGATACGCCTTCGGGGGTGAACCCGAACTTGGTGAGCAGTTGTTTGAGCGGTGCGGAGGCGCCGAAGGTGTGCATCCCGACGACAGCGCCGCCGTCGCCGATGTAGCGATCCCAGCCGAGCGTCGACGCCTGTTCGATCGCGACCCGCGCCGTGACGCCTGGTGGTATCACCTGGTCGCGGTACTCCCTGGGCTGACGGTCGAACAGCTCCCAGCACGGCATGCTCACGACTCGGGCGCTGATGCCTTCGGCGGCGAGTTCATCGCGGGCGGCGAGTGCGAGCGCCACCTCCGAGCCGGTGGCGAGCAGGATCACGTCCGGGGTGCCCGACGGGGCCTCCGCCAGCACATAGGCGCCTTTCGCGACTCCGGACGCCGCGCCGAACCCGGATCGGTCGAATGTGGGGAGGGCTTGGCGGGACAGGACCAGCGCCGCGGGTTCGTGGCGGAGTGCGGCGACGACCCGCCAGGTCTCGACGACCTCGTTCGCGTCCGCGGGCCGGAACACCAATAGCCCGGGCATCGCCCGCAGCGATGCGAGCTGTTCGACGGGCTGGTGGGTCGGGCCGTCCTCGCCGACACCGATGGAGTCGTGGGTGAAGATGTGCAGGACCGGGATCTCCATCAGCGCGGACAGGCGGATCGCGCCGCGTGCGTAGTCCGAGAAGATCAAGAACCCGGACCAGAACGGCCGGAGCTTGGTGACCGCCATGCCGTTGGCGATCGCGGCCGCCGCGTGCTCCCGCACACCGAAATGGAGGTTACGTCCCGAGTGGTCGCCGGCCTGGAAGTCCCCGGTGCCGTCGAAGACGAGACGCGTCTTCGTCGACGGCGCGAGGTCGGCCGAGCCGCCCAGCAACCAGGGCACCGCCTGGGCCAGGGCGTTCAGCACACGCCCGGAGGAGTCACGGGTGGCCATTCCCTTGGGGTCCGGCGGGAAGGTGGTCAGCGCCGACTCCCAATCATCCGGGAGCTCCCGGCGCTGGATGCGCTCGAGCTCGTCGGCCGCCTGTGGGTAGGCGTCACGGTAGGCCTTGAGGCCGCCCTCCCATGCGGCCCTGGCTCTGTCGCCGCGCGCGCCGATGCCTTCGGCGAACCAGTCATAGACCTGCGGTGGTACGAAGAAGTCGGCATCCTCCGGTAGGCCGAAGAAGCGCTTGGCCGCCCGGACGCCGTCGGGACCCAGCGGCGCCCCGTGCGCCTCCGGCGTGTCCTCCACCGGTGAGCCGTATCCGATATGGCTGTGCACCACCACGAGGGTGGGCCGCTCGGTCTCGGCCTTGAAACTGTGCAGCGCCCGGCTCACCGCATCGAGGTCGTTCGCGTCGGCCACGGTCGTGACGTTCCAGCCGTAGGCGAGGAAGCGCTCGGCGACGTCCTCGGTGAAGGTGATCCTGGTGTGGCCCTCGATCGTCACCCGGTTCGAGTCGTAGATCCAGCACAGCTTGGACAGCCGCAGGTGGCCTGCGAGCGAGGCGGCCTCGGAGGAGACGCCCTCCATCATGCAGCCGTCCCCGGCCAGGGCGTACACGTCGAAATCGAACAGGGGGAAGCCGTCCCGGTTGTAGCGGGCGGCGAGCCACTGGCCCGCGATCGCCATGCCGACCGAGGTCGCCACGCCCTGGCCGAGTGGACCGGTCGTCGTCTCGACACCGCTCGTCAGGCGGTATTCGGGATGGCCGGGACAGTGCGAGTCGAGCCGGCGAAACGACCTCAGGTCATCGAGCGTGACCGCACGGCGGCCGAGGATCTCATAGTCCGGATCGACGGCATGGACTCCGGTCAGATGGAGCAGCGACCACAGCAGGGCCGAAGCGTGACCCTCCGAGAGCACGAATCGGTCGCGGTTCGGCCAGATCGGGTCGGCGGGGTCGAATCTCAGGAAGCGCTGCCACAACGTGTAGGCGACAGGAGCGATGTCCAGCGGGGTGCCGGGGTGCCCCGAGTCTGCGGCCTGGATCGCGTCCATGCACAGGCCGCGGATCGTGTTGATGGAAAGTGTGTCGAGATCGGTCATCATCTGCGTGACTTCCTCGATGCCGGAACCAGTCCGCGATGGCGGTGCCGGTCCGACCTCGGAGATCGCAGCCTTCCTTACGCGAATCTCCGCGATGCCATGCCGCCATCGACATATCCGACATTCAGGCTTCATCGGGACGGCTTCATTGGGAAGAGTCCGACGACCGCGAACCCAGGGACCAAAGGCCTGTTCATCACCTCCTCAGATCGCGAAGCGTCTCCTGCCTAAAGATCACGGTTACGTACGTACCTGTGTGGAGATCCAGCGGCCGTCCTCGGTGAGACGACCGGCGTTGGACGGCCCCCACCCGCCGCGCTCGTACGGCTCTGGTGGCGTCTTGACGTCGAGGATGGGATCGACGATGCGCCATTGTTCTTCCACGTTGTCCTGGCGGGCGAAGTGGCGTGGGTCGCCGGAGAGGGCGTCCGTGAAGATTCGTTCGTACGCGCCTTCCGCTTGACCCGGCGGCGCCGCGAAGTCGACCGACACCGGTACCTCGCGAATCGCGTCGACCGCAGCGGGGTCCTTGGTGAGCAGCTCGAAGGTGACCCCGGGATCGGGTTCCAGCCGGAACCGTACGAGGTTGGGTCGCGGGCGGCCCGCGTCGGCGGACAGGAACAGCATGTGGGGCGGCCGGCGGAGCCGGACCGCGATCTCGGTGGTGGTGACCGCGAGCGCCTTACCCGCCCTGATCAGGAACGGGACGTCGGCCCAGCGCCAGTTGTCGATCCACAGCCGCACCGCGGCGTAGGTTTCGGTGGTCGATCCGGCGGCGACACCCGGCGTGTCGAGATAGCCGGCGTATTGGCCACGCACCACGTCATCGGGGTCGATCGCCCGTATCGCGCACATCAGCCGATGTTTCTCACTGCGTTCGGCCTCGGCTCGGTGGTCGGCCGGAGGATCCATGGTCAGGTATGCCAGGACCTGCAGCAGATGGTTCTGCACGACATCGCGGACGGCGCCGACCGCGTCGTAGAACGCCCCCCGGTCGGCGACGTCGAACGACTCGGCCAACGTGATCTCTACGGCAGCGACATGGTCGCGGTTCCAGATGGGCTCCAGCAGGCTGTTGGCGAAGCGGAACATCACGAGGTTCTGGACCGGCTCCTTGCCGAGGAAATGGTCGACACGCAGCAACCGCTCCTCCGGGAAGTACCGGTGCAGTTCCGTGTTGAGCCGCCGCGCGGAGGTGAGGTCGTGGCCGAACGGCTTCTCCACCACCAGCCGGCCGCGGGTGTTCAGCCCCGCGGTGCTCAGTCCTTCGGCTATCCGGGCGAACAGCGCGGGTGGCATGGCCAGATAGTGGACGGCGAACGCCTTGTCGGCAATGTGCCGGGCGAGTTCGGGGTAGACGGCCGGTTCGGTCACATCGCCGGAAACCGGCACCAGCCGATCGGCGAGCGCACCGAACACGTCCTCATCGACCCGTCCGTACGCGGTCGTGACGCTGTCGTGGACATGTTTCCGCAGCGCGGCGATGTCCAGATCGCGATCCACGCCGATGACCGGCATGTCGAGTACGCCGCGGGCGGTGAGCCGATACAGCGCTGGGATGATCATCTTCTTGGCGAGGTCCCCGGAGATGCCGTACAGCACCAGGACCTGCCCTCGCGGTACGTTCATGACGCCCCCTCCTATGGACGCTACGCATCACAGGCCGTACTCCTCCATGAGGTGGAGCCAGATCTCGCTGACTGTCGGGAACGACGGAACCGCGTGCCACAACTGGTCGAGGGGGACCTCGGCGGTCACCGCGATCGTGGCCGAGTGGAGGAGGTCGACCACCGCGGGGCCGACGAAGGTGACGCCGAGGAGCACGCGGCGGCCGTCGTCGACGACCATCTTCGCCCGGCCGGTGTAGTCGTCGGCCTGGAGGTAGGCGCCGGAGACCGCGCCCATGTCGTACTCCACGGCGCGTACCGCGAAGCCGTCGGCGCGCGCCTGGGACTCCGTACGCCCGACCGCGCAGACCTCCGGGTCGGTGAAGATGACCTGGGGGGCGCCCCGATCGTCGGCGGTGTCGCGGAGCGCCGGCAGGTCGTCGGGCCGGCCCTTCGCGCGGGCGGCGATCACGTCGCCGCACACCCTGGCCTGGTACTTGCCCATGTGGGTGAGCATGTTGCGCCCGTTGACGTCGCCGACGGCGTAGAGCCAGCCGTCGGGGAGGGCCGTCGCCCGCATGCTCGCGTCCACCTCGATCGGGCCGCGCGCCTCCAGCCCGACCGTCTCCAGGCCGATGTCGCCCACGGCCGGCCGGCGGCCGGTGGCGACGAGGACCTCATCGGCCTCGAACCGCGAGCCGTCGTCGGCGTGGACGGTCACCGGGCCGCCCGGGACCGGGCGCTCGACACGGACGGCCGAGCGGCCGAAGCGCACGTCGATGCCCGACTCCTGGAACGAGTTCGCCAGCAGCTCACCGGCGAACGGCTCGGTCCGGTCGAGCAGCCGGTCGGCGCGTACGAGCATGGTCGTCTCATGGGCGCCGAGGGCGTGCAGCGCCTGGGACATCTCGCAGCCGACGGGCCCGCCGCCGATCACGACCAGCCGCTTCGGCACCTGCTGCACGCTGGTCGCCTCCCGGTTCGTCCACGGGCGCGCCTCCCGCAGCCCGGGCACGTCAGGGATGTACGGGTCGCTGCCGGTCGCGACGACGACGGCGTGCCGGGCCCGCAGCGCCCGGGTGTCGCCGTCCGGCGTCGTCACCTCAGCCCGCAGAGGTCCGGCCAGGCGTCCCCGGCCCCGAACGAACGTCGCCGGGACGTTCTCGATCCAGCCCACCTGGCCGCCGTCGTCGAGGTGGGACACCGTCTTGTCGCGGCGGGCCAGCACCGCCGCGGTGTCGATCGGGCCGCGCAGCTCCAGCCCCGGTATCCGGCTCACCTCGGCCGCCAGACCCACCGGCCGCAACAGCGCCTTGCTCGGGATGCACGCGTAGTAGGCGCATTCACCGCCCGCCAAGCGCTCCTCGACGACGGCCGCCGTCAGACCGCCCCGTACGGCGCGCCCGGCGACGTTCTCCCCGACCGGTCCCGCACCTATCACGATCACGTCGAAGACGTCCTCGTCAGCCATGGCACCTCCCCCAGTTGCAGCAGTCCCTACCCCTCGCTTTGCGCCCTATCGCCCGAAAGAGGGAAAGACCGATGCGATCACGTCCGTCACACGGCGTGACAGGCATTCATGGACGCTCCCGCTGCCCCCGCCGGAGCAGGGAGCAGCGGGAGCATTGGACGCTTCCCGTACGTGCTGGATCGGTGGACGGCAGAGAACCCCGGCGCCATCGGTCGGCGTCGGGGTTCGGACGCTCAGCGCCCGAGGGTGAACGTGGCCACGGCACCGGCGGGGAGGGTGTAGGAGAACGTGCGGCCGCCGGCCTGGACGTTGAACCGCTGCGAACCGGTACCCCAGTCGTCGTTCACCGCGAGCAGCGTGACCGTTCCGTCGACGTCACGGAACGCCGTGGTCACGATGTTGCCGGCCACGGAGGAGTCGACGCGCACCGCGCCGGGCCTGACGAATCTGCTCACGTGACCGAAGACGTAGTAGTCGGCGCCCGGAGTCGCCTCACCGGTCGCCGGGTCGATCGTCACCACGCCGGTGCAGGTGTCGCAGCCACCGTTGTGGGGTCCGCCCTCGGGGTCGAGGGCGAGGTTCCAGGTGATCACGGTCTTCGCCCAGTTCCGCGTCCCCCGGACGGTGAGATTGGCCGTGTGCCAGTGCAGTGTGTCGGGGAAGGTCGTGGCCCTGTCACCCGACTCGGTGCCGGAGCATTCGGTGAAGTAGATGTCCTTGTCGGGGTGGGCGTCGTGGAGCCGTGACTGTTGCTCGGCGTCTCCGAAGTAGCAGTGGAACGCCGTCCCGTCGATGTGGCGGCGCGCCTTCGCGTCGTCGAGCACGGACTTCGCGTACTCCGGGTTGGCGGCATCGTCCGGCGGACCGACGTCATTGGGGTGAAGAGACCAGTTGTGGTCGTAGCCGAGGATCTTCGTCTTCAGTCCCGCCTTGTCGAAGGCGGAGCCGACCGCGATGGCCAGTCTGGCCTGCTCCGAATCTCGCAGATCCATGCCCGGGTAACCGCTCGGATTGCGGTTCTGCGGTTCGTTCTGCAGCGTCACCGCGTCGATGGGCACACCGGCGTCCCGATACGCCTTCACGAACTTGACGAAGTACTGGGCGTAGGTGTCGTAGACGCGCTGGTCGTCGATGAACCGGCCGCCGATCAGCGATCCGTTGGTCTTCATCCAGGCCGGAGGGCTCCAGGGCGTGGCCATGACCTTCAGCCGCGGGTTGAGGGCCCGTGCCTGGCGCAGCAACGGGAGGATCTCGGCCTTGTCGTGGGCGATGGAGAAGCGCTTGAGGCCGTAGTCGGTCTGGCCTGCCGGGACGTCGTCATAGGTGTAGTGGGGGCCCGCGACGAAGTCCGAGGCGCCCATCGGCTGCCGCAGGTAGCTCAGCCCCAACCCGCGCCGCGGGTCGAAGAGGTCCCTCATGATGGCGTCGCGGTGCGGTGAGTTCGCGATGAGGTGCGCCGACGAGTCGGTGATCGAGGCGCCGAAGCCTTCGACCTTCTGGAACGTCTTCGCCGGATCGACCGTGATCGTCGGTACGGTTCCGTCGGGGGCGCCGATCATGTCGTCGCGCTGGGCCAGCAGGTTCTTCTTGTCACCGGTCGTCAGCCACGCGTGTACCGCGTCCTTCCCCGCCGTGGATCCGGCGGGCGACCCCGCCGAGCGCGGGGAGATCGCCGACGACATCGCCGAGCCGGGCAAGGCCCCGATCAGCGAGACGATCACGGCTGTGGTCACGATGGTACGTCTGGGTCTCATTTCTCATCCTTCGCTCAGACCCCCGACCGCTCCGCTCCCCCGTGATCTCCTTCCCACATCTTGATCATTTGCGATGGTACGCCCTGCCGTACTGTCCCGCGAGATCACAACGGGGAGGCCGCTCGTCGGTCACAGGAGGGCGAAGCCCAGGGCGTGGTCGAGTTGCCAGGCGGTGGCGGCCAGAACGCCGGTGGTCAGCCCCGCGACGACGAGGATGACGGGGCTGGGTCAACGCCTTGGACGAGCGGTCCAAGGCTCAGGTCGTCGATGCCATCGACCGCCTGGCCGAGGCAGGCCCTGCGCTGGGCCGTCCGCTCGTGGACAGGCTCGAAGGCTCCCGGGTCCACAACCTCAAAGAGCTACGCCCAGGCTCAGCAGGTCGCTCGGAGATCCGGCTCTTGTTCGCGTTCGACCCGTGGCGCTCGGCCATCCTGCTGATCGGTGGCGACAAGTCCGGGAACTGGTCGGGCTGGTACCGGGAAGCCATCCCCCGCGCCGAAGACCTCTACGAGGAGTACCTGAAGGAACGCCAAGCCGAGGAGGAACAGCGATGACGAACTTCCCCAAGTGGAGTGACGTGCGCGCAGACGTCGTCGCCGGGGCCGGCGGCGAACAGGGCGTTGCCGAGGCCCGCAAGCGCAACCAGGCCTACATCGACGGCCACCGGCTCACCGACCGGCGCAAAACCCTCGGGCTGTCGCAGACCGACGTGGCCGACCGGATGGGCGTGACCAAGAGCCGGGTGTCGCAGATCGAACGCGGTGAGGTGTCCACGGTCGAGGTCATCGCCCGCTACGTCCAGGCCCTCGGCGGGCAGATCCAGATCTCCGCGGTGTTCGGCGACGACCTGTACATCCTGCGCGGCACCGACACCCACGCCGCATAACCCCAACGGCAGACCACCACCCGGTCATGGCACCCCAGCCGACCGTCGCAGGTGGCTACTGTCGGCGATTGGCTGGCGTGGAAGTGCGCGGGCTGAGAACGTCTCTTGGCAGGACGGGCTGACTGAGGGCCTACGCGGATGACCGTGCCCCCTGCCCTCTCGCCATCACACGGCCTGATTTCGGTGCGCTCTCTGGCGGCGACTCTACGCAACACCAGCAGATCTGAACATCAGCCGATGATCTCCCCAAACGTGCGACCTTGAAATCGCTCTCCCTCACCGCCCTCGGCCCTGATCAAACTGTGCAAGACCTATAAGGCGACCGAGAACAAGGACGCTCCCGCCCTCTCCCCCCTCGTACGCGCCGCCGGGGGCAAGCAGAAAGTGCCTGGCTACTGCGCGGCCCACCGGCCACCACACGGCAGAGCCACACACCCCACCCAGCAACCGGCGCGAGACCACCCACGATCACAGCCCGTCAAAAACCGAACAAAAACCGCCCCCGGCAAGTCCAAAACGCCATCATCGCGGCATCCCTAACCCGTTCGCGGTCGAGTGCGCCGCCGTTGCCCCGATAGCACCACGACCGCTTGCGGCCAGAGCAGGAGCTTCGCTTGTGATCAGGGAGTTCGTTAGTACATCGAGTTGCTGTTTATCAGGTTTGTGACAAAACCCGGCCGAAGTCGCTGAAGTAACCGGAGTCACCATCGCAAGCATGCCGTCCTCACCCCATCGGGAGAGGTCTTATCTGGTGGACACGGTGAGTCCACCGCATGATCGGAAGGAGATGAAAAGGCGCGTGATCGTCGCGCTGTCCACGGCCGGGCTGGTCTCAGCCGCAGCCGTGGTCTACGTACTGGCCGGCCCCTCCCCGGCGGCCTCGCCTGGATCGGAGCCCGGCGCCGGCCAGGTCCGCACACTCGCGCTGGAGACGATGTCCAGCGCGGAGCAGACCGGAGGAGCCCAGCATCCGGTCATGGGTCTGCCGGCCAAGAGCACAAAGCCGTTCAGCATGCTCGGAGTCTCCTGGGATGACATACGCACGCGGCTCGACGGGACGGTGCAGGTCCGTACGCGCGGTGCGGCCGCTGGAACATGGTCGCCATGGCAGCCGGTCGAGGCCCCCAACCACGCGGGTTCCGATGTGGGCTTGCGTTCTGACCATCCGCTGCGCGGCGCCACCGAACCGCTGTGGGTGGGGCCGTCGAGCACCCCGCCCGCTCGGCGGGGTGCTCGGCACATCGACAACGATCAGCGCTAGAGCTGATCTGGACGGAAACGACTCATGAAATTGCCATGGCCCGTGCTGGCGACGGTGATCGTCTGCTCTGGCTGCCTCGACTCCACTCCGGCCACGCAGCCGACCCCCGGCCCACCGCCCGCCAGTGCGGCTCCTTCGGCCCCGCAGGCGGCACCTGCCGCGTTGACGAAGGCTCAGGCGGCCAGGCGCTATCTGCGGATCGTGGAACCGTACAACGCGGCCTTGGAACGCTTCGAAACCGCCGCCCACGCCAATCGGCCGTGGACAGACCTGCGGCTTTCGGCCGCACGCATCGTCAAGGCGAACACCACGCAAATACAGGCGCTGCGCGGCACGCACTGGCCGACGGAGACACGCGTGCACGTCAGGGCGTTGATCGCAGTCTCCCTGCAGGCCGGCCGGTACTGGAACGCCACCGCGAAGGCGACCAGCCCGGCGCAGTTCCAGACAGCCGCGCTGAAAGCGGCGAAACTATCCGGCAAACGAGAAGCGACGGCACTGCGCAAGGCTCTCGGCCTGCCGCCCTATCGCGAGCCTTGAGGCGGTCAGGGAGCGCAGGGTGGATCTGTTCGAAGAGGCGACCGTAGTACTCAGCGGTCCGTGCCGGTCGCGTTGTAGCCGTAGCGCTCGACGATCGACCCGGATGCCACGGGCTGCCCGTTCGGCAGAACGGGCTCGGGCAGTTCGGGCACCACCTCGCGCAACCAGGTGAGGAGGTCCGCGGGCAGGCATCGGCCACTCCGAAAACCATTGGACACGTCCTAGGCGCTCCACGAGCATTTGCACTGTGACAGATGAGGTCGAGTCCCAGCCCCCTGCCCCCACCAGCCTGAGGTCAGTGCGATTTGTTGAGTTGTCGAGCAGGGCCATGACCGCCTTGCTGGAGGACGATCTCGTTGGAGCCAGTGCCGAAGCAGGGGTTGCTCTCACTGAGTACTTCATCACCGACAAGGCAAAATGGGTCTGGCGGTATCGGATCAATCAGCTGAGCTCGGACCCGAGTAGCGCGGGGTGGCTTACACAGGCCGTGGTAGCCGAGCCGGAAGGAGCTGTCGTGGGGTATGCCGGGTTCCACGGGCCGCCGGACGAGGCGGGCATGGTGGAGATCGGTTACTCCGTGGCCCCCGACTACCGTCGTCTGGGGTACGCCAGAACGATGCTGACCGAGTTGGTGCATCGGGCCGTTGCCGAAGCCTCAGTAAGGACCGTGCGGGTGACGATCGGTCCCGAGAACGCCGCGTCCCTGGCCACGATTTCCGGGTTCGGCTTCGTGGAGGTCGGAGAGCAGTGGGACGAGGAGGACGGCCTCGAACTCATCTTTGAAGTCTCTGCCTGATCAAGCTGCTGCCAGAAGGGTGCTCAGGTCGGGGACGGGTCGTCGACAAGCCGGGCGAACTCGAGCATCGCGAGTGCCCGTGCTGTTTCGCTCGCGGTGAATGGCATACCCGGCCGGTGCAGCCGGATCGGTCCACCCGCGGGGGACACCAGCGACAATGTCTCCCGGCCGTCGTGATGGCGGTCCTCAGCGGACACCAGGTCAGCGTCGAGCATCGTGGCAAGGGCGGCCGACAGCCTGTGGGGCTCGGCCTTGACCGAGGATGCCAGCAGGAGCGTACGGGTGATCGGATCAACGAGTTCGTGCATGGTGGCGCGGACCACGGTGACCGCGCGGCCACCGGCCAACGTGAGCGCTCTTTCGAGGGTCTCTTTCATAACCGGCGTCGGCATCTGAACATAGAGTTCGTCAACCGTGCCGTCTGCATCAGGCTGGCTGTTCAGCGACATGATGTTGCCGCCGGTGGCCGCGATGGCGGCGGCCAGCGCGGCCAGTTGCCCGGGCGTCTCGCGAACCTGAGCGCGTACTCTCCACAGCCGGGCCGACCGGAACGTGGTCTTGTTCCCCTCCGGCGGTCCAGGGGCGTGCGGCCGACGGTGCTCCCGCTGGTGCGCCCACCACATGTGCACGACCACGATGATGCACAGAACGCCACCAAGGCCGACCAACACCACCGATCCGGACTCGCGGTGGCCCAGTTCAGCCGAGAAGACATGGGCGAGGCCCGCCGTCATGAACAGCGCGCCTAATTCAATGGCCTCCCTCCGCCACGACCCCCAGGGCACGGGACGGACGTGGGGGCCTTTGCGGCCGGATGCACCGCCGCGTCGGATCTTGAATCGCATGGCCACCAGGATGCGGATGCCTCATTGCGGCAGAAGGCATCGAGCGTGACGTCGAGGTAAGTTTTCCGCACGCCCGTGCACGCGGCCGAAACAGACACTCATCCCAGTCGCCACAGCGCTGACCCGGATAGCCCCAGCACGTCGATCCTGGGCGGTGAGCGCGTGCGCGCTGCGCTCCGCCTCGAGCCGGTCGAGCATCGCGCTGAAGGTGCTGGGCGTACGGTGGAGACGGCCCCGGCTCTGGTGCCCCGAACGGCACCGGTCAGCGAGTGGCGACCACGATCATCCGATTGCTCTCCGGCCCCAGCTGCTCGCCGATTTCGTCATAGCCGTCGACCTTGGTGAAGCCCGCGTCGAGCAGCCAGTCTCGTAGTTCAGTGAAAGTGAACATGCGCACGAAGAACTGCACGTCGCGCGTGTGGCCATTGCGGATCATGGTCCGTTCGGTCACGAGCCGGCCTGTCAGCGGTTCCCACCGGTGTCGGTCGACGATGCGGTCGCCGTCCCGCTCGACCACGCTGGCGTGCTGGAACCGACGCATCATCCAGTCACGGTTGATCATCTCGATCATGAACCGTCCGCCCGGTTTGAATGCGCGGACCACCTCGGAGAGGACCCGCCGATTGTCGGCGTCGTCGAAGTAGCCGAACGAGGTGAACCAGCTGACGACCCGATCGAACCGTTCTGTCCACGGCAGCTCCCGCATGTCGCCCTCGACGTAGGTCACCGTGACCCCTCGGGTGGTGGCGTCACGCCGGGCCCGGTCCAGGAACGACGATGTCGTGTCCAGCCCGGTCACCCGGCAGCCACGCTCGGCCAGTTGATTGGCGATCCGGCCATATCCGCAGCCCAGATCGAGGACCTCCATGCAGGGGTCCAACTCCAGAAGACGCCAGATGAAGTCGGCTTCGTGATTACTGTTGGAATCGAGCAGTTTGGCGAAGAAATAGACCCAGTCTTCGCCGAACACACCATCGGTATCGAACGCGGGCACAGTCATGGTTTCCTCCTGCTGCGTCAATCGATTCAGGATGACGAACATCGACGTGCCGACCCCATCGAATCTCTCGGTTGATGGCCGCCGCCGGTCGTTACGCCGAACTCTTCACCCTCCGGGCATCCGGCTACCTCGAGCCGACCCCAGGAGTGAACCGCTCGCACCGTCAGATGCGTCTCGCCGTTCACGAACGCCACAACTGGATGAATTGGGTGGCCAGGGCCGGGAGATCCAGTGCGACGAGGTTGGGCTGCGGCAGGGAGTGGACGGGCAATGGAGCGTTGCCGGGCCGGGTGATGAGGCCGGCGGTGTAGCCGGCGCTCTGCGCGCCCACCGTGTCCCAGACGTGTGCCGCGACCATGAAGCACGTGGACGGCGGCACGTCCAGGCCCTGGGCGACCAGGTGGTAGGCCTGCGGGGCGGGTTTGTAGGCGCGGACGGTCTCGGCAGTGAACTGCCGCTCGAAGAAGTGGGCGAGGCCGGCATGCTCCAGCGGGCTTGGCCCGTGCGGGTTGGACGGCGAGTTCGTCAGCGTCACCATGCGAAAGCCCGCGTCCTTGAGCCGGCTCAGGCCCGGCTCCACGTCCGGATGCGCGGGCATGGTCAGCATCGCCTGCCGGATCTCCTCGATGTCGGCGTCGGTGACCTCCACGCCGTGGATGTCACCGACCATCTTGAGCAGCCCCTGACCGAGGGTGAAGTAGCTCTCCCAGAGGCCGGACAGGGTGATCGTCATGGAGTACATGAACAGATGGCCGAGCCATTCGCGCATGACCCGCCCGTCGCCGAAGATCTTCTCGAAGAGCGGGTCCATCGACTCGAAGTCGATCAGCGTTTCGTTCACATCGAAAACCAGCACCGAAGGCTCTCCGCCGATCCACTCGCCGTCGGCGGGCTCCCCTGTGGCGGGTGTGGTCAGGTTGTGGTTCATCGTCGTCATCCCCCCGTGACGTTCCATAACGAGGACGCCGTGCATTGACGTGAGAACGCGAGACCAGAGCTGGTCATATATAAGACATTGTAGTGGCGCGTTCTGTTATGGTCTGTCCGCCAAGTTCCTGGGCGTGGGGAAAAGGGGATAGTCATCAAGAACATCGCAACTCTGCTGGCCGCAGTCTCCCTGGGGGTCGTGTCGCTGGGAGCGGCAGCCTGCGACGATGACGGCATTGCCGCCGAACCCTCGGCTCCACCGGCCACGTCGCCGACCGCGAACGGGGGGTCCACCAGCGCGGCGCCGACCTCACCGTCTTCGGGCACCCCGTCCCCCAGCGCGAGCCCGTCGTCGAAGCCGACCTCGGATCCCAAGGTGAGCGGTTCTCAAGTGATCATGATTGATCCCGATGGCAAGAAGTACACCCGCACGGAAATGATCCAGTTGGCGGTGGGGATGGCTGCGGTCTACGGGGAAAAGGGCCTTCCTGCCAACTTCTGTTCCATTTCCTACAAGGAGGGTGTCGACGGGGGCGGCAAGTTCCCTGCGGGCCGGGCCGCCTTCATCGAGGCATGTCAGCTGGGCGTGAAGCTGGCGAGCTGAATCACCTCGCCTCACCTCTCGGCGCCGCGCGGCGAGCAACTGGTCTTTCCAGCCTCTGAGGCTCGTCTTGCCGGTCAGCCGGTCGGTGGTGTGGTCCAGGCGCTCACCGCCAGCCGGCCGGTGGTGCCGAGATCGATGCCGCCCTCGGGCGTCACCGTTTGCGCCGGTCGCCCGTCGGCGGGGGCGATCTCCAGGTACCGGCCGGTCGCGGCCGACACCTCGACGTCCGTCACCGAGTTGCGCCACACCACCACCGCCGCGAGATGTCCACCCGGTGCGGCCGTCACCCGCTTCGGCGGGCCGTCGAACCGCTCGATACGAGAGATCTTCGCCGTCCCGTCGAGGACCGTGACGTCGAGTGGGCGGCGATCGGCGTCGAGTACGCGAACGGCCGGATAGCCCTGCAGTGTGTAGGGTGCGGTCCCGCAGTTGAGCAGGTCGATCCTCATCGCCCGCAGGCCCATGGCGGCGTCGACCGGTGCCGGCGTGATGGCCACGCCGGACGCCGGACAGCCGGGCGTGGAGCTCGTGGTGGGCGATCGCACGGGATCCAGGGCCTTCGGTTTCGCCTCGGAGAAGCAGGCGCTCAGTGCGGCGATCGTGACCAGCAGGAGACCCACGTGGGTGCCGAGGGTGCGACGGGATGCGGCGGGAGGCGTACTCACCCGGCAATCCTCCCTGATCAGCACCATGCCTCACGACGTGGGCAGGCCCTCGTGCTGCGGACTCTTCCGCGGAGTACAGGATGTCCGGTGGAGAGGTACGGTCTCGGTGCGCGTATGAGCCACCCGACATCGCGATGACGAGCATCTACCCTGGCCGCATGGCAGACGCGGTGGTTGCGACGGCAGGTATGACGATCAGCGTCCGAACCCGACGCGATGTCGTGATCGTGGATCCGGACAGGTTTCTGACGGCCGCGCGCCAAGCGCTGCGCGACCTCAACCCGGAACTCACCGAGGCCCAAGCCGCCGATGCCCTCACTGACGTCACCGACGCCGTCCACGCACTGCTGGACCGCGACGGACAGCTCGCCATGGACCACGTCGGCGCTGCGATGACGGATCCTGAGGTCGGTTCTGGCGCACCTCCGCCAGGAGTGCGCATCTCCGACAGATCCGATGGCCTGTCGCCCGCCGGTCGGCTGCAACAGATAGTGCTCGACGAACCACAACCGTTGCAGGACTATGGCTGCTTCCTACCCGACGATCCATTCGCGCTGCCACCAGCATCAGACTCCGCGCCCTGAGCCCGCGGAAACTCGAAGATGGAGACACCACCGGGATGGTTGAGCGCCTCTCGGCTCGGAAACCTCAGGCACCGGCGCGGTTCCGAGCTCTCAACGTGCCGGTCTGGCTGGTTGACTGAGTCCAGGGGCTGCGCCCCTCATCTCTCCCTTATCCCGGCAGGCCGACGGCGATGACGGCATCCACCCCGGCGAGAACGTACAGAGCGTCCCGGCCGGCGAGCACGGCGGTCGGAGAACGGTGGTGGTCCCGCAGATCGAGCCGCTGCACGACCCGGCCGCTGACCGGATCGTGCGACGTGACCTCCCACTTGCCGGGGACGTGCAGCGTTCCGCCGGCCAGGACGGGCTCGCCCGCGGAGGGATCGGTCCTGAGCTCCCAGCGCACGTCACCGTCTTCGGCCCGCAGGGCGCGGACGCTGTCGGCACCGCGGACGAAGACCAGCCCGTGACCGACGACCGGAGTGAAACGGCGGCGGAAGACCCCCACGGGGGCGGGCGGCACACCTGTGTCGACGGCCCACCGCCGGCGCCCGTCACGGGTGTCGAAGGCGCGCAGCACCCCGTCTCCGGTGCCCAAGAACAGCCTGTTCCCGGCGGCCACGGGAAGGGCCGCGCTCGGATAGGGCAGCCCCAACACGGCGTCGACGTTCAACTGTGGACGAACCCGCCAGCGGGCCGAGCCGGTGCGGGCGTCCAAGGCGTGAACATGACGGCCTTCGACGGAGACGTAGACGGTGTCATCGGCGACGGACAGCGTCGCGTCGGTGTAGCGGGGTGCGAACGGCGGCGCACTGACCACGTCTTCGTCGGCGAGGCCGGACACCCAGCGCACGGCACCGGTGGCGGCGTCAAGTGCGTGCACACGTTCCCACCGTCCCCGCGCCGAAGCACTGATGACGTAGAGGACGCCCCTTGCGACGACGAGAGTGCCCACGGGCCTGCCGTCGATCCGGCGCTCCCAGACCACCCGGCCTGTGCGAGGCTCATGCGCGTACACGCTGCCGGCGCCATCGGAAACCGCGAAGGGACCGACGTCGTACACGAGGTTCTCGCCGTAGGCCGCCGCAGGCACCAGTCCCGGGAACGCGCGTCGCTGCGACCACCGCACCGTGCCGGAATCAGGGTCGATCGCGTGCAGTTCACGGTTGCTGCGCACCCAGACGCCTCCGGGACCGGCGACCACCTCGCCCCGCTCTCGCTCGAACGGAGTGAGAGGACGACGCCATCGGTAGCGTCCCGTCGTGGTGTCCAGGCAGCACAGGTCCAGGCGCGCGCCGCCCGAGCGTGTGACGACGGTTCGGTCGAGGAGGAACAGCCGGCCGGGAAGTGCGGGCCCGAATTCGTAGCCGGTCACCACCGTGGCGCGGGCGGCCCACAGCACGGACGCCGCCGGAGGCGCCGCGCCCCCGAGTGCGCGAACCACCCCCATGCCCGCGAGAGCCGCCGCGCCCACCCCGGAGATCCGCAGGAGCACGCGACGACGGGGACGTGGGCCTTGGGTCGAGGGTGGTATCGACGTGGCCTGGTCGGCGATCTCGTGGGCCATCGGCCCGGGCAGCCAGCCCGTGCCCGTGGCTCCCGGGGACAGCATGGTGACCAGTTGTTCCGTGCTGGGCCGTCGTGCGGAACCCTCGGCCAGGCAGGCGGCGACCACCTCGCGGAGGCCCGCGTCGTCGGCGTCGTCCAGGACGGGACGGCCCCGCACGACTCGGTCGAGTGGCTTGGGCGGCGGCGCCGTCCCGAAAGGCGGCGACCCGGTACGGCAGAACACCAGGACCCCGCCGAGCGCGAAGACGTCGGCGGCGGGGGTGACCGATCCGCCGGTGAGCTGCTCGGGTGCCATGTACGCGGGTGTGCCGACGGGCCGTCCGGCGGTCCCGTCGCCGGTGCTGAAGTCCGGGCCTCCCGCGATGCCGAAATCCACCACGCGCGGTCCGTCGGCGGTCAGCAGGATGTTCGCGGGCTTCAGATCTCGATGGACGACGCCCGCCCGGTGGATCGCGCCCAAAGCCTCGGCGAGCGCGGCCCCGAGCCTGCGCGTGGCCTCGACGCTCAGCGGGCCGTGCCGCGTGACGGCCTGCTCGAGCGACAGCCCCGGAAGATAGGCGGTGGCCAGCCAGGGCCGGGGAACGTCACCGCTGTCCAGCAACGGCGCGGTGTACGGACCGCTCACCCGGCGCACCGCTGCGGCCTCCCGAGCGAAACGGGCGCGGAAGGCCGCATCCTCGGCGAGGTCGGCGTGGATGAGTTTCAGCGCCACCAGCCCACCGTCGCCGGCCCGGGCGAGGAACACCTCCCCCATCCCACCGGCCCCGAGGCGGCCGACGCACTCGTATCCACCGATCTTCTCCGGATCGCCGGGACGCAGTGCCTCCATCCTCAGCCCTCCAGGCGGAAGGCGAGGACCTGGACGCCGGAAAGGGCATGGACACGCGCACCGTCGGTGACCAGTTCGGTGCTTCCGCCCGCTCCGAGGGCCCTGAGGTCCACGCGGCGACGGACGGCCCCGTCGATCGGGTCGTACCCGGTGATGGCGTCCCCGTCCGACACGTACAGCATGTCCCCGGACACGAGCGGGCCGCTATGGGAGCCGTCGGCGCGCCGCTGCCACCGGGGCCGACTTTCGTCGGCGCCCAGGGCGTACATGGTGCTGCCGCCGCGGCTCCTACCGGTGTATTGGGCCTTGAAGTACACCAGGCCGTTCCCGCCGGGCGGCCCCGCGACCACGTGCACCCGCGAAGGCCTTGCTCCAGTGGTGAAGGCCCAGCGCCGCCGGCCGTCACGCACGTCGAAGGCGTGCAGCACGCCGTACTCGTCGCACACGTAGACGGTTGTACCAGCGACCACGGGGACGCCTGCGTCGAGCACCCTCTCTCCGACGGAAAGGCCGGCGCCACCACGGGAACGCGGTCTCGGCCGAACCTGCCATCGAATCGTTCCAGTGGACGCGTCCACGGCATGCAGGACGCCGGCTTCCCGGGAGAAGACATAGAAGGTGCCCGCGGCATGGGCAACGCCGGACAGCCCCGTGTCCCGCACGCCGAGGCGTCGCGACCAGCGTTGTTCACCGGTAGCCGCGTCCACGGCGTAGGCGAACGCCTCCGCGGTCCGGGACGGGCCCAGCATGACGGCGGTACCGAGCAGCGACCCCGCCGCGTAGATCGGGGCGTCCGCCGTCACCACGCGCGGCCGGACGGCAGTCGTCCAGCGCAATCGTCCGCTGCCCACCTCATAGGCGTGCAGCGCATGCCTGGACGTGGTGGTCGTCGCGTTCTCCTCACCGCCGCTGTCGTGCACGAGGCCCCCGCCGACCGTCACCATCAGGGACGGCGAACCGCTGGTGTTCCGCTCCCGGCGCCACAGCAGCCGTCCCGTGTGCAGGTCGAACGCGTGCAGGGCCGCGGACGTCCGTGCCAGTACGACAGAGCCGGAGACGACCACCTTCCGCAGCGTCACGGGGGAACGCCCGAGCGAGACCGACCACAACCGGCGTCCTGTCGCGGTGTCCAGACACGACAGGACGGTCCACCGTTCTGGTCCTCGCGCGACGAACGGCCGCTCGACCAGCACCAGGCACTCGGCCGTGACCGGCCCGAAGAACTCATCCGCGGCCAGCTTCACCTCGGCCGTCCACAGCAGCGGCCCGTCCGCGGCGGGAATGCTCGGGTACGCGTCCCGTCCCTCGCCCAGGGGCCAGACGGTCGCACCCCCTGCGATCGCGGCTCCGGCCAGCCCTGCGATGGCACGGCGCCGGCTCAGCCGCCCGGGCTCACCGGCGCTCATATCTGGAAGGCGTAGAGCCGGGTGAGGTCTGCGCACACCAAGACCCGGTCGCGCCATATCTGGGCGTGGACCTCGGTCTGGCGTCCCACTGGATGGCTCCAGCGCACCCTCCCATTCGCCGTCGCGATCGCGTAGAGACGATCGTTGTCCGAACCGGCGAAGACCGTGCCCGGGGCGGCCGCCGGGGCGGCGCGCAGTGGCCCGTTGGTGTCGAAGCGCCAGCGCGGTCGTCCGGTCGCGGCGTCAAGGGCGTGCAGACGGCCGGAGCCGTCACCGGCGAACACCAGGCCGTCGGCGACCGTCACACCGCTCGATATCCGGGCACCGACGGCACGGCTCCAGCGCACGTCGCCGTCGGCCGCGTCGAGAGCGTGCACGCGATCGGCGCCTGCGGTGTACAACAGGCCGTCGTGAATCGCGGGTGCGGCGGTCGCCTCGCCGAACCGCCACCGAACTGCCCGGGCTTTGGGATCGACCGCGAACACCCCGCCAGGCGCGGCGTAGACGAGACCGCCCGCGATCACCGGATCAAGGCCGCCCTGGACGCGGATCGGGTCGATGCCACCGTCCTTGCCGGGTTTGACCAGCCGCAACCTCCACTGGCGGCGGCCGGTCCGGCCGTCATAGGCCGACAGGTCGCCGAGAGTGTCGAACAGGAAGACCTGCTCGGCACCCGCGGCCGGGGCGCCGGTGATGCTGATCCCCGGCTGCTCCCGCCAGCCGGATTCGGGGGATCCGTCGGTGGCGCGTAGGGCCCACAGCCGTCCGTCGCTGATCAGCACCGTCTCCGCCCTCAACACCGTGACGCTCGAACGAGGCGAAATGGAGACGCCTCGGTTGGCCGTCCACAACAACTCGCCCCGCGCGCAGTTCAGCGCGTGCACTCCCATGGTCGAACTGAGATAGACCATGTCCCCGACGACGGTGGGCCTGGTGAACCAGTGCTGGTTCTCACTGTCGGGACTGCTGTAGGTCCACAACGGCGACCGGTCCTTGGACGGCTGCCGGGCCCCTGTTGAGAACGCGCCGTACGCCGATGGTCCTAGCGTCGCCAGAACGGCGCCGGTGGCGCCGAGCGCGAGAACGGTCCGCCGGGTACGCGTCCTGCCCGGCGCATGCGGCGGCCTTTGGGGACCACCGGCGTCGGTGACGCTCGCGGCCACCTCGTCGGGCAGCCACCGGGTGCCCACCGGATCGGGCGCCTCGGTGAATCGTCCGGCCAGTTCCTCGGCCGTGGGACGCCGCCGGGGGTCACGCGCGAGACAACTCATGATGATCTCGATGAGCTGCGCATCGTCCACGGCGGCACGCAGCGCATCCAGCCGAGGCTCCTCGGACTGCGTGCGATAGAGCAGCACCGGCGCCGAGCCGTCACCGAACGGCCCTTCGCCCGTGGCGGCGTAGACCAGCACGGCACCGAACGCGAAGACGTCGCCTTCCCGTCCCGAGCGACGATCGCGAATCCGCTCGGGCGGGATGTAGCCCGGGGTGCCGAGCAGCGCCCCGGGCACGGTGATCGTGTCGGCCCAGTCGGGACGGGCGATGCCGAAGTCCACCACCCGCGGACCGTCCGGCGTGAGCACCAGGTTCGACGGCTTGAGATCCCGGTGCAGGACACCGGCCCGATGGATCACCGTCAGTGCCCTGGCCAACGCCGCCCCGAGCGCGCGCACCGACGGCGCGGGCAGCGGGCCGTGCAGCTCCGCCACCTGCCGCAGCGTGAGACCGGGCAGGTAGGCGGTGGCCAGCCAGGGCTCGGCCGCACTCATGTCGTGGTCCACCACCGGCGCGACGTACGCCGGGTCGATGCCGCCCACGGCGGCGATCTCCCGGGCGAACCGCTCGCGGCGGTCCTGGCGATGGGCGAAGCGCGCGTGGACGACCTTCACCGCGACGGGGTCTCCAGACGGGCCCTGGCCCAGGAACACACGGCCCATCGCCCCCGCCCCCAGCCGCGCGACCAGCCGGTAGTCGCCGATCCGCGCCGGATCGTCCGCGCGCAACGGCTCCATTCCGCTCCCCTCGAAGACCCGGTGTGCCCGGTGGGCAGAATAGACGGCAGAAGATCCCGTGTAGCGTCTCTACGGGATAAACGCTCCCCCATCGGACGAGTTCCTCGAGGTGACGGCGTGTCGGGCGTTCTGGTGTATTTGCCATCGGACTCGCGCCGCGACTCGGTACGCAGGGAACTGGCACCGGGCGAGACCCTCAGGTTCGGACGCGGCGCATCAGGTCGCCTGGTCGACCTGCACCTGGACAATCCCACGATTCCGCGCCTGGCCGGAGAGATCCTCGCCGTCGACGACCACTGGCGGTTGAGCAACTTCAGCAACGACCGCACCTTCGTGGTGGAGAATCCGGAGGGCGCGGGAGAGTACCTGCGGATCCCACCGCGACGCGCCTCCTGCCCGGTGCCCTTCGAGTTCTCCCGCGTCGTGCTCACCACCCAGGGCCCGACCGCCTCCTTCCAGGTGTACGCGCCCCAGCACCTGTACCTGGAATCGTCCGACCTCGAACTGCCCGAAGCGGATGGCTCCTCGACCGTCTCGGCCTTTTCCCTGGACCAGGACGCGATCTATTTCCTCGTCCTGGTGACCCTCTGCGAACCGCGCCTACGAGACGAGTCCTCGACCGCGATTCCGACCTCGCGTCAGGTCGTGGAACGCCTCAGCGCATTGCCCGACCGCAACCCCACCCTGCGCGCGGTGAACTTCCACATCGATTACCTGGCCGAACAGAAACTGCGCGTCAAGCAGCCCTTCGAAGAAGAACGCCTGGACGGCAAACGCGCCGCCGTGGTCGATACCGCCCTGCGCTTCGGCCTGGTCCGCGAGGAACACCTGTCCCTGCTACCCGGCCGCCGCCCACCCCGCCCGAGCGACGCCTAACGTTCAGGCCGACCGATTCAGGCACCGCTCGTCAGGCACGCCAGTCAACCGGCAGCGGGTGTCGCGGA
The DNA here is from genome assembly GCF_014323705.1 of Actinomadura alba. Classification (GTDB taxonomy): domain Bacteria; phylum Actinomycetota; class Actinomycetes; order Streptosporangiales; family Streptosporangiaceae; genus Actinomadura_C; species Actinomadura_C alba. The sequence goes on along the minus strand of NZ_JABVEC010000013.1, from coordinate 75,525 downwards.
TCGGGGTCCGGAACCGGCAGCGGCTTCGTCATGACTGCTCCTTAGGTAGTCCTGATATGCGTGACCGTCCGCAGTGCCTCCTGCGCCGAAGGCGACAGATACCGCGCGTCCCTCACCAGATCGCTCACACAGCCTCAACGACCCAGAACCCAAACAGTTTCGGATCAATAGCGTGGTGGCGGGCGGTCGCCTGTGGGCTGTGCGGTGCTCTGACCAGGGACGATGTGGTGGAACGCCGTGTCAGTGGTCGTGTCAGGGGTGTGACAGGGGGGTGACAGGCCCGGTGGAGATGGTGGGGGCATGAGAAATTCGGCAATTGCAGTTTCAGGGCTGCGCAAGGCGTATGGCGACAAAGTCGTGCTCGACGGCATCGATTTCGATGTTGCCGCGGGATCGGTTTTTTCCCTACTCGGTCCGAATGGGGCGGGTAAGACGACGGCGGTGAACGTGCTGAGCACGTTGATGAAGGCCGACGGCGGGACGGTACGCGTTGCCGGCCATGATGTCGCGACCGAGGCCAAGGCGGTGCGTGCGGCGATCGGGGTCACCGGTCAGTTCGCGGCGGTGGACGAGCTGCTGACTGGGCAGGAGAACCTGCAGCTGATGGTGGATCTGAACCGCCGGGTGAACTCCCGCGACGGCAAGCGGGTCGTCACCGAGCTGCTGGAACGGTTCGATCTGGTCGAGTCGGCGCAGAAGCCCGTGTCGACCTACTCCGGAGGTATGCGCCGGAAGCTCGACCTGGCGATGACGCTCATCGGCAACCCACGGATCATCTTCCTGGACGAGCCGACGACGGGACTGGACCCGCGCAGCCGTCGCACGATGTGGTCGATCATCCGCGAGCTGGTGGCCGACGGCGTGACCATCTTCCTCACCACCCAGTACCTCGAGGAAGCCGATCAGCTCGCCGACCGGATCGCGGTACTCGATCAGGGTCACCTGGTCGCCCATGGCACTCCCGACGAGCTCAAACGCCAGATCCCCGGGACGCACGTCCGGCTCCGGTTCACCACCGTCTCCCAACTCGACGCGGCCGCGCGTCTCTTCACCGACTCCACGCGGGACGACGAGGCACTGGCCCTGCGGGTTCCCAGCGATGGCGGGACGAAATCGCTCCGGGCTCTGCTGGACAGGCTCGATGAGTACTCGCTCAGTGCCGAGGAGTTCTCCGTGCACACACCCGACCTCGATGACGTTTTCCTCGCCCTGACGGGCCGCACCACGGAGGCCGCAAAATGAACACCAACTCCCATTCGATGGTGATGTTGCGTCGCAACTTCAAGCACATCGCCCGGAATCCGACCTCGGTGTTCAACGCGGTCCTGATGCCGGTCGTGATGCTGTTCATGTTCGTGTACATGATGGGAGACGCTTTCAACGTCGGTGTCGACTACATCGACTACGTGACCCCGGGACTCATGCTGTTGGCCGTCTGTTACGGGCTGGGGTCCGCCGCGACGTCGGTGAACTCCGACATGACGAAGGGCATCATCAACCGGTTCAAGGTCATGGACGTCTCCCGTGGCGCGGTGTTGACCGGTCACGTCGTCGCCAGTCTGCTGACCAATCTGATCGCCATCGGGGCGCTCATCGGGGTGGCCTTCCTGCTGGGATTCAGCCCGTCGGCGAGTTTCGTCGATTGGCTCGGCGTGGTCGGCATCGTCGCGCTGCTCGGTTTCGCGGCCGGCTGGCTCACCGTCGCCTTGGGATTGGCGGCGAAGTCTCCGGAAACGGCGGGTCTGGCCGCCGTGCCGCTGGTCATGCTGCCGTTCTTCAGCAGCGCGATCGTACCGGCGGAGAAGATGGGGCCGGGCGTCCGGCAGTTCGCGGAGTACCAGCCCTTCACACCGATCATCGAAACCGTGCGCGGGTTGCTCAACGGCGCACCGTCCTCCAGCGACGCGATCACCGCCATCGCCTGGTGCGTCGGCATCGCTCTCGTCGGGTACCTGTGGGCGCGTTCCACGTTCAACAAGCGAGCGTGACCTTCCGGGCGATGGCCTTCCGATGACCGTGATCGGACTGACCCCGAAGCCGCGAGCGACGAGCTGATGCGGCGCCCACCAACTGATCGACTACGAGACGAGAGTTGTCATGCCTACATTCGCCACGCCAGGGCCCATCGCCGCCACCGTGGAAGTCGCCGGTGCTCAGGTGCGGGTCACCGCGAGCGACCGGACCGACACGGTGGTGCTGGTCGAACCCATCAACGAAGCGAGCCGGTCGGACATCAAGGTGGCCGACAGGACCGAGGTCGACTTCGCCGGCGGTCGGCTGTCGGTCAAAACGACCGTCTCCGGGGACAAGAACGGTTCGGTCGCCATCACGATCGACCTGCCCACCGGCTCCAGCCTGGTCGCGCACCTGGCGCACTCGGGTGTTCACGCTGACGGCTCATTCGGCGAGTGCGAGCTGCACTTGGCATCGGGTCGGGTCCAGCTGGATCGCATCAGCGCGCTGCGGGCGAGCATCGCGTCCGGTGAGGTGGAGATCGGCCACATCGCCGGGCACGCCAACATCGACGGTGGGGCGTTCGCGATGCGGATCAGCGAGGTCGAGGGCACTGTCGTGCTCACGAACTCGGACGGGCAGGCCTGGATCGGCCACGCCTCGGCCGACCTCGACCTCAGCAGCGGCGGCTGCGACTTCGACATCGACCGCGCCGATGGCGGCGTCACCGCCACGACCGCCGGCGGTGCCATTCGGATCGGACGGTTGAGGAACGGTCATGCGAAGCTGATGAACGGCTCAGGAAACATCGAGGTCGGCATCAGCGAGGGCACCGCTGCCTCCATCGACGTCAACAGCGAGCGAGGGTCGGTGCGCAACTGGGTTCCGTCGCAGGCGAGTCCTGGCCCGTCCGACCTCAAGGTTCGGTCCACGCCCGCACGCGGCACGGCGACATCATCATTCAACCCGCGGCAAGGCTGACCCGTCAGGAGGCGAGCGTGACCTCGACCAGCTGAGACGAGCTCGTCTGCGTACCCTCCCGCGTCACCTCGGCGAACCGTGCTTCGCCGAGGTGACGTCGCGCGTCCCGCTCGATCCTGGCCGCATCCGGGTGGGAACGATCCGGCAGTCCGAGCACGCCGGCGCTTGCCGCGAGCAGCCGCGTGGCCTGCTCGTACTCGTCGCGGCGGAGTGCCAGGTCCGCGACCCCGACGAGTACCTGCGCGATCAAGGGTGCGTTACCCGCCTCGGACGCCGCCTGGAAGGCCGCGATGCGGTGCGTACGGGCCTCACCGAGGTCGTCGGCAAGATAGCCGAGCAGGTCGTGGGTCCCCCCGCGGATACTCGCCTGCTCCGCTTCGTCGCCCAGCAGTGTCGTCGCGACGCCGAGCTGCTGGAAGGCCTCCTCGATGCGGCCGCCCCAGCGAGCGAGCTCCGCCTTCGAGAGGGCCAGCGCAGCCAGCGCATCCGGCCAGGTGACCCGTTCCGCGCACCGCTCGGCCTCGGCCATGGCGGCCGCGCTGGCGTCCTCATCGCCTAGCAGCCGGTACAGCTGCGCCTGTCGCGACCGCATCCGGATGACATCGTCGATGGCACCGATTTCGGTGACGGCCGCGATCGCCTCTTCGAAATGCTCGCATGCACGGGCGAACTCGCCGCGCATGGCGATCCGGTTCGCCAGCTCGGTGAGGGCCAACGAGATCCCGTACCGTTCGCCGAGGGCTCTGAACTCGGCGAGCGCCAGCTCGAGATGAGCGTCCGCCTCCCTTCCACCGTCGCCGAGCAAGATCCGCATCTTGCCGAGGTGGAAGCGGGCCAGTGCGCGTACCCAGGGGTCATCATCGTCCAGCAAGGGTTCGAACGCGGCCAAGAGCGCGTCCGGCGCCTGCAACATGCGCTCCATCGCGGCGATGAGCCCCAGCAGCGGGTAGCGGCCGTGGCCCCCCTGGCTGAACCGGTATGCCTGGTGGATCCACTCCTCGGCATTGTGCTCGTCGCTCAGCCCGGAAGTCTCGAACAGCACGACCAGCGCGTACGCCATGGCCCGAACGTCGTCGGCCACCTCGCCGGGCGTCTTCGCGGCCGCGATGATCAGCTCGATGCCTTCGGCCTTGCGCCCGCCGAGCCACCAGTACCAGCCGGCGCCCGCCGCGAGCCGCATCGCCGCGTGCGCCTCGCCGGCCGCGAGCGCACCACGCATAGCGGAACCGATGTTGTCGTGCTCGACATCGAGCGTGGCGAGCCATTCCAATTGGTCGACGCGGCGAAGGTGCGTATCCGCGGTCTCGGTGAGTTCGGTGAAGTAGGCGAGATGCGCGTGGCGCGCCGGGTCCGATTCCCCCGCCTCCGCGAGCCGGTGGGCGGCGTACTCCTTGATCGTGCCGAGCATCCGGTAGCGCGGTGCGCCGTCACCCTCGGCGACCAGCAGCGACTTCTCGGCCAGCGCGGTGAGGAACTCGAACACCTGCTCCTGCTCCACCGCATCGCCGACGCAGACCCGCTCGGCCGCTTCCAGGCTCGCCCCGCCCGAGAACACCGAGAGCCTGCGCAGGACCATCCGTTCGGCGACGGTCAGCAGCTCCCAGCTCCAGTCGACCATCGCGCGCAGCGTTCGGTGCCGCGGCAACGCGGTACGGCTACCACCGGTCAGCAGGCGGAACCGGTCGTCGAGCCGGCTGGCGAGCTGATCGATGGACATGGTGCGCAACCTGGCCGCGGCCAGTTCGATCGCCAGCGGCATCCCGTCCAGCGCCCGGCAGACGCGCACCATCGTCGACAACGTGTGGGCGTCGACCACGAAATCTTTGCGCACCGCGCTCGCCCGATCCCGTAGCAACCGGACGGCTGGAGAGGACTCGATCTCGCCGGGGGCGGCGTCCCCCTCCGGCAAGGCCAGCGGCGCGACCGGCCACAGCGCCTCACCGGTGATGCCGAGCGGTTCCCTGCTCGTCGCCAGGATCCGCAACCGCCGGCACTCCCCGAGCACTCGATGGGCGAGCGCCGCCGCCGACTCGATCACGTGCTCACAGTTGTCCAGGATCAGCAGCGCCTCCCGCTCGCGGATCGCGGCGATGAGCCGTTCGGCCGACTCCACGTTCGGTGCCTCACCGAGCAGGGCGTCCCGGAGGCCGAGCCCGTCGAGCGTCGCCTGCGCCACGTCACCGTCGGCGCCGATGGCCGCGAGCTCCACCAGCCAGGCCCCGTCCGGCAGGTCGCCGAGCAGCGTGCGCGCGGTTTCCACGGCCAGCCTGGTCTTCCCCGAACCGCCCGGCCCGATCAGGGTGGTGAGCCGATGTTCGGCGATGAGTTCGCGGACCGCGGCGACATCGGCTTCCTTGCCGACGAAGCTGGTCAGCTCGGCACGCAAGTTGGTCTTCCGGTTCTCCTCCCGCCGTCCCAACTCGCCCCGCAGCAGCGCGACGTGCAACGCGGACAGCTCCGGTGAGGGGTCGACGCCCAGCGCGTCGGCCAGGGCTTCTCTCGTGCGCTGGTACACGAGCAGCGCCTCGGTGTCGCGACCGGTCGCGACGAGGGCACGCATCAGCGCGGCGACGAGCCGTTCCCGCACCGGGTGCGCGGCCACCAGGTCGGTCAGCTCCGTGACCATCTCCGCACCGCGCCCGAGGGCGACCTCCGCGTCGACCCGCTCCTCCGTGGCGGTCAGGCGCAACCCCGCGAGCCGGACGACCGCGGCGTCGAACGCGGCGCTGTCCTGCAGACCGACGTCCTGCATGGCCGCACCGCGCCACAGCTCGAGGGCCTCGCGCAGCAGCCGCACCCGCCGAGAACCGTCCTCGGTGCGGGCCTGGCCCGCGATGAGGAGGCGTTCGAACCGCACGGCATCGACGGCGTCGGGCTCCACCGTCAACCGGTAGCCGTCCGTCTGCCCCTCGACCACCCCGCCCGGCAGTGCCTTCCGCAGCCGGGAGACCAAGCGCTGCAGGGCGTTCGTCGCATCGGCGGGCGGGTGCTCCCCCCAAATCCAGTCGATGAGCGACGCCTTCGGCACCACATGACCCGGCTTGAGCGCGAGGGCGATCAGCAGTCCGCGCAGCCGCGCGCCCGGGACGTCGGCCAAACTGCCGTCGTCTGTGCGGACCTCGAATGGCCCCAGCATCCCGATCTGCACCCGATGATTCTGCCATGGGGCGTTTGGGGCCTGTGGCCCGCAGGCCCGGCAGGCCGCGCCGCCGGCCCCGACGCCGTGCTCGGTGACAAGGGCTACGTCTGCCCGGGGTGAGCTCATCGACGCGGGCCAGGGAGATCGAAGGCGTCCGCGCGGCAGGAGCGCCTCACGAGGCTCAAGGGTGACGACATCGTCGACGGTGCAGCGGAATCCGTCGGGACCGCTCGACGCGATATGCGCCGTCACCGTCGTTCCGACGAGCGGGGATTCGAGACCGGGGTCGCTCAGGATCGTTCGCACCGGTCATGGTCCTTTCGTTTGTCAGGTGGGCTTGGCTCGGCCGGTCACACTCCGCATCTCGGACCGCGCCTGCCCCTGACCTCTAGGGTCCGCGCGTTCCCGGATTCCGCAACCCGGCGTTCGTCGACCTGCGGAGCCACTTTCCACGCGCACGGCAGTGCACCAGCAATGCCGATTCGGCATAAGTATCACTAACGAGCAATTCCTTGCCAACGCGCCTACGGGCCGGACGGTAACACCGCAGACCACCGGTTCCCGCGTACGCCGCAGCCCCACTCTGAGGCCGCCGAGGTGATGGGCCCCTGGAACTCTCCAGGGGCGGTCGACGACGCCCGCGTGTCATCTTCTCCGTATCAGGGTGCCGATGGGGGAAATCAGCACACAAAAGAGATGTTGTTCCATTTGGTGTGGCTGATAAGGCCCTGCCCTTTTCTGGCCTTTGCCGGTAATGCCGTCGCATCACCTGCCATCGCCGAATGAAACGACCTCCAATGGCGAGGAGACGGATGAACATCGTGCAGCTGGCCGATGGCGGGCGTCCCGCCGCCGCCGAGGATTTCCGCACCCGCAACAACGAGCACTTCGCGCGCCGCAAAGAGCTCCAGGAGCAGCTCACCGTTCTGCGCGCCCGAGCCGATTCCGGTGAACTGGACATGCTCTCGGAACTGGCGTTGCGCCGGGCCGAGCGTGAGTTCGAGGATGTCACCCACGAAATCCTGAACGTGAACTTCGGTCTGGTCCGCAGATACGTCGCCATGTTCACGTCCAGGTCCAAAGAGCACGTCGAGGATTTCGAGAGTGCCGGCAAGGTCGGACTGTTGTGGGCGATCTCCTCCTACGACCCGGAGCGTGGCCCGTTCGCCGGCTGGGCGTTCAAGCCGATCCAGCGCGAGGTGCTGCGCGCGGTGCGGGACGCCGACCACCCCAATCTCAATCCCGGGGACTTCGAGAAGCGCCCCGCCATCCTGGCCGCCGAGCGAGCGTTCCTGGAGGAGGTCGGGCCTACCGCCCCGGTGGACCACGCCGCCGTCGCCCGGCGCGCCGGGGTGACCGAGGCCCAGGTGCGCCGCGTCCTGGACGCGCCCCGGCTCGACAGCCTGCACGCGCCCGCCCCGGGAGAGGGAAAGTACGAGGTGCCATGGGACGAACGGCTGGACGACCCCTCCCCGGGCGTCGAGGAGCAGGTGTTGCTGCGGTTTGATCTGCGCGCCATCAGCGGCCTGTCGAATCTCGACCCCCGCGAACGATATGTGCTGAAGCGCCGGTTCGGGCTGGACGGCGAGCCGGAGCAGTCGCTGCGCGTCATCGGCGAGCGGCTCGGGCTGTCGCGCGAGGGGGTGCGGCAGATCCAGCAGAAGGCGCTGGCCAAGCTCGCCGAGCCCATCGTGGACCTGTCGGACGGTCCCGGAAGACTCGAAGGACGGGCAGGATGAACGACGAGCGGGAACCGGCGAGCCCGCCGGGCGTGGAGCCAGGCTGCCCTGTGGCGTGTCCAGCACCTGCACTGATTGCTCACCGGGGGCGACGGCGACGTCTCCCAGCACCCACCCGGTGCGCCGGGCGGCGTCCGGGAAGGCGATGGCCTGGTCCAGGTCACGCCGCAGCCGTGCAACGTCGGAGCCGTCGAGCAGCGGGCGAGTGGCCATCAGGGCGGGCAGCCAAGGGTGACGCCGCATGACCTGCCGGCTCCGCGTCAGTTGCCGGAGCTTCGTGATCAGTGAAGGGCTGGGCCTGCATGCGCAGGACATCGTCTTCCCCGGCGACAAGGCCCAGGCATGGCTGACCGACCACGCCCTCGCCGAACACGGCATGGCCCCAGACGGCAGCGACTTCGCCGCGATCCACCGCGCCCAGAACGTCCTGTTCGGCGTCTGGGCCAACACCGCGTGCATGGCCGCCGAAGGCCGCCCGGACACGGAACTGGCCGCCTACCTGTCCCGCTGGGCGCTGCTCTCCGACACCGAGACCGGCGCGGCACTGGGCTCATTGCGAGCGACGGGCATGGCCCTGTACGTCCTCGGATACTTCCACGGCTGGCGGCTCCTGGACTCCTGGCTCGCCGCTCCCGACCGCGATTCGCGAGTCCGCCGTCTGCTCACCGAGCAACTTCTCCCGGCCGACCTGCGACCGGCAGACTGACCCGGCCCGGGTTGAGGCGGCGTCGCCTTCCTCTGCCGGCTACGTGTCTCGGGTCTCATTCTCGTGATCTCGTCTGGGTCGGTCATGGCCGGGGCGCTCCGGCGGAAGGGTCCGGTTCCGGCCGGCCGGGGCCGGCGAGCAGTTCGGTGACGAGGGCGGCCACCAGCGCGGCACGGCCGGGCAGTGCGTCGACCAGGACGTGCTCGTCGTCCGCGTGCGCTCCCCCGCCCACCGCGCCGAGCCCGTCGAGCGTGGGGGTGCCGATCCCGGCGGTGAAGTTGCCGTCCGAGCCGCCGCCCACCGCCGCGCGCGTCAGCGGCGGCAGGCCGAGCCGCCCGGCCAGCGCCGCGGCTGCGGAGAAGAGCGCCGACGACGCCTCGAGGGTGAGCGGTGGGCGGTTGGGCCCGCCGCTGATCTCCAGGCGCGCGCCGTCGAGCACGGGAGACAGGGAGCGGATCGCGGCGTCCACCCGGGCCTGCTCCGCGGCGTCGCGGACCCGTACGTCGACGGCGAGCTCGCCGGCGGCGGGAACGGTGTTCCTCGTGGTCCCGGCCGACATCGTGGTCGGGGTGACCGTCGTCCCGCGTTCATCACGGCCGAGTGCGCCGATCGCCAGCACCTGGTGGGCCAGCTCCACGGAGGCGTTCACTCCGCGTTGCGGCTCGAGGCCCGCGTGCGCCGCCCGCCCGTGCACATGGACGCCGTACGACGAGACGCCCTTGCGCTCGGTCTTGAGCGCGCCGCCGTCCGCGGACGCCTCCAGCACGAGTGCCCCGGCGCAACCCGCCGCCGCGTCCTCGACGAGGGTCCGCGAGCTCGGCGATCCGATCTCCTCATCACCGGTGACCAGAAGCGTCACGCCCGAAGGATCGGCGAGGCTCGCCACCGCGTGCATCGCCAGCGCCAGGCCAGCCTTCATGTCGAAGCTGCCGGGGCCGCGCAGCACCCCGCCGCTCACCGCGTACGGACGGGTTTCGAGCGAGCCCAGCGGCCAGACCGTGTCGTGGTGGCCGAGCAGGAGCACCCGCGCGGGCCCGTCGCCCAGCCGCCACCGCAGGTGGGTCCTGCCGTCGATGACGATGCGCTCCGGAGGTACGCCGAGCCGCCGCGTGCCGACGCGGGCCACGGTGTCGGCACTGCGCGCGACCGCTGCCAGGTCGGCGGACGGCGACTCGCACGTGACCAGTTCCTCGATGTCGGTGAGCATCCCCGGCAGCGCGGCGCGCATGCGGGTGACGGGATCCGGGGAGTCCATGTCAGGCCACCTTCGTCGACGGCTGGCCGCGCCGGACGCCTGACGCGCGCACTCAGCCGGCCGACTGGTCGGCGAGCCGGTCGCCGAGGCCGCTGCGACGGTACAGCACGTGGCGTCCGTCGCGGGTGCGGGTGACCAGACCGGTCGCGTGGAGCACCTGCAGGTGCTGTGACACGGCGCTGGGCGTCACCGCGAGGCGGCGGGCGATCTCGACCGTCGGCAGCGGCTCGTCGAGGAGACCGAGCAGTCTCGCTCTGGGCGCTCCGACCAGCGACGCGAGAGCGGTCGCGTCGGCGGTCGGCACCGGAGCCCACAGCGTCGCCACCGCACGGCTCGGGTACGACAGCAGCGGCGGTTCCTCCGGGCTGAGCGGAGGGGCCGGCTTGTAGGCGAACACCGACGGCACCAGCAGCAGCCCTCGACCGGACGCCGCGACGCGGTGCCTGCCGATCATCTTGTCGATGTGCAGCACTCCGTCCTGCCATCGCAGATTCGGATGCATGTCGGCGAACAGCAGGCGCGCGCCGCCGACGGCCAGTTGCCTCGCGCGGTAGGTCATGTCGGCTTCCAGCACGAGTCGCATCTGCGGCCATGTCGGTTTTATTGCGACGTCCCAGTAGTCCCGCAAGAGCTCGCAGAGGGCATCGCGGAGCCTGCGGACCGGCGCGTCGCCAGGAGCCTGGACCTCTTGCAGAGCGTCCGGAATCGGGCCGGGCGCGTGCGTGGCCAGCAGGTCACGGCGTACGAGATCCGGGGACGTCCGGCGTACGAAGGCCAATTCCTCTTCGAAGGTCGGAGCGAAGGCCATGGGCCGCGGCGTCAGGAAGTCCGGAAGGGCGTGGCTGTCCCCGACCATGGACATCAGCAGACCGGTGTCGAGCCCGTCGAGCCTGCCGAGAACGGACCTGCGCCACGGAAGCTGCAACGCGTACCGGCTGGGATCGCGCAGCACCCGCAGGCTGCACACCGTCTCGTGCAGGGGTGAGATCGCGAACCGGGTGTCCGCGAGATCCTCGACGCCGAGCACAAAGCTGATCATTAAGCCATACGCTACATCGTTTGGCAGCGGGACGTCGATGCCGTGGACTTCGGCGCATGACGAGTACAGCCCATGGGCAGCGCACGGCGATCGTTACGGGTGCGGCACGCGGCATCGGCGCCGCGGTGGCCGAGCGTCTGGCGCGCGACGGCCTCGCGGTCGGGGTGATCGACCTCAGCGAGGCCGACTGCGCCGGCACCGTCGAGGCCATCACGAGCGACAGTGGGTCGGCGATGGCGGTCGCCGCCGACGTCGCCGACGAGGCCGCGGTGACCGCCGCGGTCGCGCGGGTCGCCGCCGAGTTGGGGCCGCCCACGGTGCTGGTCAACAACGCCGGAATCGGTCCCCGTGCCGACATCGTGGAGATGACCACCGAGCAGTGGGACTCCGTCATCGGGGTCAACCTGCGCGGCCCGTTCTTCGCCACCAGGGCCGTCGGCCGGCACATGATCGAGGCCGGGTGGGGGCGCATCGTCAACATGTCGAGCATCTCCGCGGTCGGCGACGCCGGTCGCGTCGACTACTCCAGCGCGAAGGCCGGCCTGATCGGCTTCACCAAGACGCTCGCCCTCGAGCTCGGGCGGCACGGCGTCACCGCCAACGCCATCGCGCCGGGCTTCGTCGTGAGCGACATGACCAGGGCCAGTGCCCGGAGGCTCGGCCGCGACTTCGAAGAGCACCAGCGGCTCGCGGCGCAGTCCATCCCGGTCGGCCGGGTCGGCCGGCCCGAGGACATCGCGCACACCGCGTCGTATCTCGTGAGCCCCGAGGCGGGGTTCGTCTCCGGCCAGGTCATCTACGTCGCCGGCGGGCCGGTGGACTGACGTGGCCGACGAAAGAACATCCGGGTCCCACATGAGCCGCCGACTGACCCTGCTCCTGGCCCTCACCTGCGGGGTGGCCGTGGGCAACGTCTACTTTCCGCAGGCTATCAGCCCGTCGGTCGCCTCCGGCCTGCACATCACACCCGACTCGGCCGCCCTGGTGGTGACCGCGGTGCAGCTGGGCTACACGGCCGGGATCTTCCTGCTCGTCCCGCTCGGCGACCGGCTCCCGTACCGTCCATTGATCGTCACCCTGCTCGGCATCACCGGGCTGGGACTGCTCGCCGCGAGCGCCGCGCCCGCGCTTCCGCCCCTCGTCGGCGCGAGCATCCTCATCGGGGTCACCACCGTGGTCGCACCGATCATCGCCCCGATGGCGGCCGGCCTGGTGGCCGACGACCGTCGCGGTACGGTCACCGGGACGCTGCTGAGCGGGTCCATCGGCGGCATGCTGCTGTCCCGCGCCTTCGGCGGGACCATCAGCGAGTGGTGGGGATGGCGGGCTCCCTACCTGATCGCCGCAGCACTCTCTCTGCTCATCGCGGCGTTCCTGGCCCGCGCGCTGCCGACGACGTCCCCGCCGTCGGGACAGCGGTACCCCGCGCTGCTGGCCGAGTCGCTACGCCTACTGCGCACCGAGCCGGAGCTGCGCCGTTCCTGCTTCTACCAGGCCGCGATCTTCGCCGGTTTCTCGGCGGTCTGGACCGGCGTCGCGCTGCTGCTGACCGGCCCGGCGTACAACCTGGGCGCGCAGGCGGTCGGGGTGCTGGCCCTGGTCAACGCCGGGACCATGCTGTGCACACCGGTCGCGGGACGCCAGGTGGACCGGCGCGGGCCCGACACGGTAAACCTCGTCTGCATGCTGGGGGTCATCGCGTCGGCCGGCGTCCTGGCGTTCGGCGGCCTCGGCGGTGCGCTGGGCCTGGTGGCGCTGGTCATCGGCACGTTGCTACTCGATGTCGCGATGCAGTCCGGGCAGGTCGCCAACCAGGTGCGGATCTACGCCCTGCGCCCAGAGGTCCGCAGCAGGCTCAACACCGCCTACATGACCTGTGCCTACCTCGGCGGCAGCATGGGTTCCTGGATCGGAGCCCGCGCCTATGCCCACGTCGGGTGGCCTGGCGTGTGCGCGGTCGTGGCCTTGCTCGCCGCGGTGGCCCTGGGCCGCCACCTGTCGTCATCCGCGTCACCTGTGCGTGCCGAGGTCCCCGGACGGCTTTGAAGCGCTGGTCCGCCGAACGCCCATCTCATCCCGCGGCCGGTCCCGGCCGCATGGCCCGGGGTACGGTCCGATTCCGCCAGGCCGTCAGGACCGAATCGGCGAGCGTGGCCGATACTCCCGCCGTCGTGTCCACCTCCAAGTCGTACGGGCCGAAGGTGTGCATGAGGTTCTCTTCGACATGGCTGCGGCCCTCGCCCATCCGGCGGTCACCGCGGGCGCGCTCGCGCCGATCCAGTTCGTCGAGGTCGCAGTGCACGCCGACGAGGAAGACGTCCAGGTGCGCCAGCAGCCTGGCCAGCTCATCGCGCCATGCCGGAAACTCGATCACATGCTCGACGATCAGATCGTTGCCGGCCTCGGCGAGCGCGGGCAGGCAGCGGTGGAATCCGGCGAAAAAGCGGGGACGCATCTGGCTCCACCAGTTGAACGGCCCGGATTCCTCCCGCCGATCCGGCAGCATGCCGGTGGCCACGAACTGATCGGAGGACACGTGCAAGAACGGCTCCCCGAGCGTGCGTTGCAGCGCTTTGGCCAGCGTCGACTTGCCTGAGCTGGACGCGCCGTTGAGCAGGATCACGCGACCGGGACCACGGTGAAATGGACGGGGTTCCACGCTCCAAGGATGCACGCTCGCGGCCGGCGCCGTTCAGGACGCGGTGACGGCCGCCTTGATGCGCTGTGCAAAGGCGTCAGCGTCCCTGCGCGCGGCGCTCAGGGCAAAGCCCGCGATGAGTTTGCCGATGCCGTGGCCTTCCAGGACGTTGAAGACCCGAAGGCGGGTTCCGCCCTCCGGGGTGGGCGCGAGGTCGTAGCCGCCCTCGGTGGCCGTCACGAGATTCTTGGAGATCTCGGTCCAGCGGATCCTGCTGGGCGGCTCGAACTCGGTGATCCGGAACTCCCGCTGGGTCTTCATTCCGGCGTCCTTGACCGTGCTGGCGTATACGGTGCCCACCGCGGTCGGGCCGTCCGTGGACTTCGCCATCCGCAGCACCCGGGGACTGAACTTGGGATCGTTCTCACCGTCGGCGAGGAACGCGAAGACCTCTGCAATGGGGCGGTCGATCTCAATCGTCGCCTCGAACTGACCCGCCATGGCCCCTCCTCTGGTCGTTCGCGCTCCGACTGCGGCGCACATTGCATTGTCCCACGGACGGGCGGTAGACGGAACGATCTATACAGGAGATAGAACGTTCCGTATAGTCGAGCCATGCCAAGTGAAACCGAACCCCCGACCTCCTCCGCCCGCCGCCGGATCCTGGACGCCGCCGACAGGCTGTTCTACGTCGACGGCATCAACGCCACCGGTATCGACGCCGTCATCGATACCGCCAAGGTGGCGCGCATGACCTTCTACAAGCACTTCGGCGGCAAGGAAGGTCTGATCCTGGCCTACCTCGACGGCCGGGACGTCCGCTGGCGCGGCATCCTCGAGCGGGCCATCGAGGCGGCGGGCGACGACCCGTCCGCCAGGTTGCTGGCGGTCTTCGGCGCGCTGCGCACCTGGGCGGTGTCGGAGTCCCGATTCCGTGGCTGCTCGTTCGCCAACGCCATGGCCGAGCTGGCCGACCCGGGCCACCCCGCACGTGAGGTCGTCACCTCCAGCAAGAAGGCGCTGCGCGAACGCATGCTCGGCCTCGCCCAGGCGACCGGTACGGCCGACCCCGGGCTGCTCGTCGACCGGCTCCTGTTCGTCTACGAAGGAGCCATCGCCAATCACGCGCTCGGCAACGTCAGTGATGTCATGGACAAGGCGCATGCCACCGCGCGGCTACTGATCCACGACGCCACCCGTACACCGGCGAACACGGCGAACCGACCCGCCGCTTCATGACGTCGCGCGGGTCAGCACGTTCAGGGGATCGGCCATCAGTTCGGAGAAGGCCAGTTCGGCCGCACCCATCAGGGTGGTGTCGTCCCCGAGAGCGGAGGTACGGAGTCGCACCTTCTCCCGCGAGATCACCAGCACGTTGGCCGTTATCCGGCTGCGGACCTGGGCCGCCGAACCCCGGTAGACGTCACGCAGCATCCCACCGAAGACCACCAGGCCGGGGTTGAAGAGGTTGATCAGATTCGCCACTCCGATGCCGAGCCAGTCGCCGATCCGGTGCAGTGCCTCGCGCGCCACGATGTCGCCGCGCTCGGCGGCGTCCACCACGGCCCGTACGGCCTCGCGGCCGACCAGTTCGGGGGACCGGCCGGCGGCGTCGAGCAGGGCCCGCTCGCCGACCTCCGCCTCGAGGCAGCCTCGCGAGCCGCACCCGCAGGGCCGCCCGTTGTACGGGTTCACCACCATGTGCCCGAGCTCGCAGCCGTAACCGCCGTCGCCGTCCAGCAGCTTGCCGCCGACAATGATCCCGCCGCCCACGCCGACATCGCCGTGCAGGTAGATCAGGTTCTGGACGCCGATGCCCACCCCGCGCTGGTGCTCGGCCAGCGCGCCCAAATGGGCCTCGTTGCCCACCGACACCGGCAGCCCGAGCTCCAGCCTGAGGCCGAGTTCGGTACCGAAGGCCTGATCGACCCAGCCCATGTCCGGCCCGAAACGCACCATCCCGTCGCCGGGCCGGATCATGCCGCAGTAGGACGCGCCGATTCCGACGCACACCGAGTTGGAGTCCGCCTCGCGGTGCATCTCATGGGCGAACCCGGCGAGTACCCCCACCACGTCGTCGAGGTCGGCCCCGGCGCGTCGCCGGACGGCCTCCCTGCGGTCCAGGACCTTGCCGCCCAGCCCCACCCGGGCGGCGACCAGCCGGTCCACGGCGACGTCGAAGGCCAGTACGTACACCCGGTCGGACTGCGGGCGCACGACCAGCGACGGCCGGCCTGCCCTGCCGGTGTCCTTGGGGAGTTCCTCGCGCACCAAGCCCGCCGAGGTGAGCTCCGCGGTCAGCGCCATGATCGTGCTGCGGTTCAGGCCCATCCGGCCGGCCAGCGCCGTACGGGAGACTGGCCCGCCAAGGTGCACGTGCCGGAGCAGGGTGCCCAGATTGCGCTGGCGGATCTCCTCCTGGGAACGACCGGCTTTCAGCATCGTCCCCATAGGACCACAATCATCAGCGATCCGACACCTGGTCGGCCTCGTAGCGGTAACCACGGCCGCGCAGGGTGGTGATGCGGAACGCGTCCTCTCCGTGCTGCCCGAGCTTGCGGCGCAGCGCCGAGACGTGCACGTCGAGTGTCTTGGTGGGGCCGAACCAGTTCACGTCCCAGACCTGGTCGATCAGGTCCTCCCGGGTCACCACCTCACCCGCGCGGGCGGCAAGGCACGCGAGCAGATCGAACTCCTTGGGACGCAGTGCGATCTCGGCACCACCGATGGTGGCGCGCCGGGCGGCGAGATCGAGCCGCAGCCGACCGACCGTCACGTACCGTTCCTCTGGACGGGCCGCGCTACGGCGCAGGTGGGCCCGCAGGCGGGCCATCAGCTCGGTCAGCCGGAACGGCTTGGTGAGGTAGTCATCGGCTCCGGCGTCCAGTGCGATCACCACCTCGAACTCGAGCGTACGGGCGGTCAGCACCACGATCACCGTGTCGTGCAGCGTCATGCGGAGCTTTCTGCACAGAGCGACCCCGTCGACGTCCGGCAGCCCGAGGTCCAGCAGGACCAGCTCGGGCGCGACCCGGTCCACCATGTCCAGCGCCTGCTTCCCGGTGGTGACCCAGCCGGCCTCGTAGCCCTGGCTGATCAGCGCCTCGGTCAGCTCGGTGCCGATGGCCTCGTCGTCCTCGACGACCAGTACCTGAGCTCCCATGACACCGATGGTAGGCCGGGCAAGGTAAGCGCCGCGTTCACCCGGGTGGGCGCATACCCTGCAGGCAGCCGCTCGACAGGAGGCTTCAGCCGTGGCCCTGCGCCCGCACCCCGCGTCCCCGGCCGGCGTACCGCTGCGCAGGCGGCTGCACATGGCCATCGTCGGGATCACCACCTTGGCCGTCGTTCTTTTCGCCATTCCGCTCGGTGTCGCCGTTCAGCGGCTCTATCGGGGCGAGGCCGTGACGTCGCTCGAACGCGACGCGACCCGGGTCGCCGCGGTGGCACCCGACGATCAAGCGTCGTATCCCCGTGCGGTCCGGCTGCCCAAGGGGCTGCATCCCTGGTTGAGCGTGGGGATCTACCGGGACGGCGGCGAGCGCATCGCGGGTGAGGGACCCGCCCGGTCCAAGACCGCGGCCGACGCCGCGGACGGGCGGCTTCATCAGTCCGTCGAGCACGGCCAGCTGACCGTGTCGGCGCCGATCCCCTCCGATGAGGTCCCGCGGGCGATGGTGCGGGTGAGCATGCCCGACGACACCGTCACCGATCGGATCAGGAGAGCGTGGCTGCTCATGGCCGGCCTGGCCATGTTGGTCATCGGGCTCGGAGCGGCGCTCGCCCGTCACCAGGCGGGCCGGCTGGCCGGGCCGCTGGAACGGCTGACCGGGGCGGCTCAGGCCCTCGGTGACGGCGACTTCACGATCAGGGCCAAGAGTTCCGGAGTACGCGAGGCCGAGGCGGCGGAACTCGCCCTGGAGGCGACCGCCCGCCGTCTCGGCTCGGTGCTGGACCGCGAACGCGCGTTCAGCGCCGATGTCTCGCATCAGCTCCGTACCCCGCTGACCGGCCTGCTGCTCGGGTTGGAATCGGCGCTGGAGCGGCCCCGGGCCGACCTGCCCGCCGCCATCCGGACGGCCGTCCGGCGCGGCGAGCATCTGCAGGACATCATCGAAGATCTGCTCCGCCTGGCCCGTGATGCCGGACCCGAACGCCAGCGGCTCGATACTCCGGCGCTCCTCGACGAGCTGCGAGCCCGCTGGCACGGCCCTCTCGCCGCCACTGGCCGCCCGTTCACCATCGTCGTGCAGCAGCCGCTGCCGGAGATCCAATCCATGCCCTCCACGATCCGGCAGATCCTCGACGTACTCGTGGACAACGCGGCCGTCCACGGGCGCGGCCGGATCACCGTCGAGGCCGGCGACGTCGGCACCGGGCTGGCCATCGACGTTTCCGACGAGGGATCGGGGATCGCCGACGGCGAGGACGTCTTCGCCCGGCGGAACTCCACCGGGAAGGGGCATGGCATCGGGCTGGCCCTCGCCCGCTCTCTCGCGGAGGCCGAGGGCGGGCGCCTGGTGCTGCGGCGGCCCGTTCCGCCGATCTTCACCCTGCTGCTGCCGTCGCCAGGCAACGACGGCCAGTAGGCGGAAGGTAATCACGGGGCTTACCT
Organism: Actinomadura alba; assembly: GCF_014323705.1. Classification (GTDB taxonomy): domain Bacteria; phylum Actinomycetota; class Actinomycetes; order Streptosporangiales; family Streptosporangiaceae; genus Actinomadura_C; species Actinomadura_C alba. Next base: position 57,460 of record NZ_JABVEC010000013.1, on the reverse strand, counting down.
CGCGCTAAGCCGCCGCTGACCGGGGCCTTCCTACCGTGGCGGAACATCCCCACGACCCGGGAGCCCCGATGCGCACGCACCATCACCGGACCGTGACCATGGTCCTCACCATCGTCCTCGCCACGACCCTCACCTCGGTGGCCGTCGCGGGCTGCGGACAGGCGACCGACCGGCGGATCGCCGGACCCACCGCCGGCTCCTCGACCCGGCCGGGCTCCTCCGACGCTCCCCGGCCGCACGAGACCGAGTCGAACCCGCCAGGCGACATTCCAGACGACACGCAGTACGTGGCCTTCCGGTCGCACGGATACGAGATCAAGGTGCCCGAGGGCTGGGCACGCACCGATCTCGCGACGGGCGCGAGCTTCACCGACAAGCTCAACACCGTCCGGGTGGAGGTCGTCCCCGCCGCTGCGGCGCCCACCCCGGCGACGGCCCGTGCGCAGGAGGTCCCGAAGATCGAGGCCGCCGGGCACAACGTCGCGCTCCAGAAGATCGAGACCGTGCAACGCCACGGCGGGACCGCCGTACGGATCCGGTACGCCGCCGACAGCACACCCGACCCAGTGACCGGCAAGATCGTCCGCGACGCCGTCGAACGCTATGAGTTCTTCAGCCACGGGCAAGAGGCCGTGCTCACCCTCTCCGGCCCGGTCGGCGCCGACAACGTCGACCCGTGGCGCACCGTGTCGGACTCCTTCCGGTGGGCGGCATGAGCCCGGTGGTGCTGGAGGCGACCGGCCTCTACCGCTTCTACCGCGCCGGTGAAGAGGAGACCGCCGCGTTGCGCGGCGTCACCCTGCGCGCGCTGGCCGGCGAGTTCATCGGGATCAGCGGGCCCTCGGGCTCGGGCAAGTCGACGCTGATGGCCTGCCTCGCCGGGCTGGACGAGCCCGACGGTGGCACCGTCCGCATCGAGGGCACCCGTCTCAGCCACCGGCCCGAAGGAGAGCGAGCGGCGCTGCGCAGCCGGCTCGTGGGGGTGATGTTCCAGTCCGGCAACCTCATCGAGCACCTGACCGTTCGCCGCAACATCGAACTGGCCCAGCGCCTCGCCGGGCGGTACGACCCGGCATGGCAGGCCGAACTGCTTGCGGAGTTGCGGATGGAACAGCGCGCCGACAGCCGTCCGAGCAGGCTGTCCGGCGGCGAAACCGCCCGGGCCGCCCTCGCGGTCGCGCTCGCCACGCATCCCGCCGTCGTACTCGCCGACGAACCCACCGGTGAGCTCGACGCCCAGACCGAGCGCGAGGTGCTCGACCTGCTGCGCGATCAGACCGAGCAGGGCACGGTCGTGATCGTCGCTTCGCACAGCGCCGCCGTGGCCCACGCGGCGGACCGTACGGTGACGATGCTGGACGGAGAGATCCGGTGAACACCCTCGTCGAGCTTCAGGACGTGGCGCGCACCCACGGGAGCGGATCCGCCTCGGTGGTCGCCGTGCACGGCGTGAGCTGCCGGCTCGAATCCGGCGACCAGGTCGCGGTCACCGGCGCGTCGGGATCCGGCAAGACCACGCTCCTGCATCTCATCGCCGGCCTCGACCGGCCCACGACCGGGTCGATCCGGTGGCCGGCGCTCGGCGGTCATCCGCTGAGCGAACCGGGACAGGTCGGCCTGGTGTTCCAGGGCCCGAGCCTGCTGCCGCCCCTCGACGCGGCCGACAACGTCGCGCTCCCCCTGCTGCTCGCGGGTGAGGCACCGCGGCCGGCTCGCGAGAAGGCCCTGGAGGCGCTGGCCTCCGTCGGCGTCGGCGACCTCGCCGGACGCCTTCCCGAGGAGCTGTCCGGCGGGCAGGCCCAGCGGGTCGCCGTGGCGCGCGTCCTCGCGGCCTCCCCACGGCTCATCGTCGCCGACGAGCCCACCGGCCAGCTCGACTCCCCGCACGCGCTCACGGTGATCGACCTGCTCGTCGACGCCGCCACCGACCTGGGCGCCACGCTGGTCGTCGCCACCCATGACCCGCGGATCGCCGGCCGGCTGCCGCGACGGTGGGCGATGCACGACGGCACCCTCCGAGAGGACGAGACATGCTCACCCTGATCTGGCTACGCGGGCTGCTCCTCCACCGCGCCGCGCGCCTGGCCGCGGCGGCGGTCGGGGTGGCGGCGGCGGTGGCGCTGCTCGCCTCGCTCGGCGCGTTCCTCACCTCGGCCAAGTCCACGATGACGCAGCGGTCCATCGACCGTGTCCCGGTCGACTGGCAGATCGAGGGCGACCCGTCCATCGAGCCGGCGCTGCACGCCGACCGCCGGTTCACCGACCTCCGCCGCGTCGACTTCGCCGACACCGCCGGGCTCGAGGCCCGCACGGCCGGGCAGACGCTCACGACCGGCGCCGGTCAGGTGCTCGGCCTGCCGTCCGGCTACGCCGCCGCTTTCCCGGGCGAGCTGCGGTCCCTGGTCGGCGGGGCCGACGGCGTGCTGCTGGCCCAGCAGACCGCCGCGAACCTGCACGCCGCCCCCGGCGACACGGTGAAGGTGCAGCGCGCCGGGCTGCCGGCGGCGCAGGTCCGCGTCGACGGCGTCGTCGAGCTCCCGAGCGCCGATTCGCTCTTCCAGAAGGTCGGTGCTCCCGTCGGCGCCCAGCCACAGGCTCCGCCGGACAACGTTCTGCTCCTGCCGGCCGACACGTGGCATCGTTTGTTCGATCCCGTGGCGCACGCCCGTCCCGACCAGGTCCGCACCCAGTTCCACGCCCGGCTCCGCCATGCCCTGCCCGCCGATCCGGCCGGCGCCTACGCCCGGGTCTCCGGCAGCGCCCGAAATCTGGAGGTACGGCTGGCCGGTGCCGGGCGGGTCGGGGACAACCTCGGCGCGGCGCTCGGCGCGGCCCGCGCAGACGCCCTCTACGCCCAGATCCTCTTCCTGTTCCTCGGTGCGCCCGGGGCCGTCCTCGCCGGGCTGCTCACCGCCGTCATCACCGGTTCCGGTGCCACGCGGCGCCGCACCGAGCAGGCGCTGCTCCGCACCCGAGGCGCGACCCGCCGGACCCTGCTCACGCTCGCCACCGCCGAGGCCGTCGCCGTCGGCGTCGTGGGCGCCGCGGCCGGACTCGGGATCGCCGCGCTGACCGGGCGGCTGGCCTTCGGCTCGGCCGGCTTCGGCGCGACTCCGGCGACGACGGCGTACTGGGAAGGTGGCGCCGTCGTCGCCGGGCTGGTCATCGCCGTCCTCGCGGTGCTCATCCCGGCCGCCCGCGACGCCCGCCACGGCACCGTGGCGAGCGCGCGCCGGCAGATCGGCGCCGCACGGCGAGCACCCGCCTGGCTGCGGTACGGCCTCGACCTCTGGCTGCTGGTCACCGCGGGCGCGGTGTTCTGGGCGGCCGGGCGGAACGGCTACAAGATCGTGCTCGTGCCCGAAGGACTGCCGACGATCTCGGTGAGCTACTGGGCCTTCGCGGCCCCCGCGCTGCTGTGGGCCGGTGCGGGGCTGCTCACCTGGCGAGTGACGTACTGGCTGCTCGGCCGCGGCCGCCCCGTGGTGGCCAGGCTCAGCCGCCCGCTCGCCGGAGGACTGGCCGACACGGTCGCCGCGACGCTGTCCCGTCAGCGCGTACTCATCGCGCGCACCGTCGCGCTCGCCGCGCTGACGGTCGTGTTCGCCGGCACGACGTCCGTCTTCGACGCCACCTACCGTCACCAGGCGCTCGTGGACGCCCAGCTCACCAACGGCGCCGACGTCACCGTCACCGAGTCGCCGGGCGCGTACGTCCCGCCCGGCGAAGCGCGCCGGATCGCCGCCGTACCGGGAGTGGGCCACGTCGAACCGTTGCAGCACCGGTTCGCCTACGTCGGCGCGGACCTGCAGGACCTCTACGGCATCCGGCCCACCGGCTTCAGCGCCGCCACCGAACTCCAGGACGCCTACTTCTCCGGCGGCACCGCCCGCGAGCTCATCGGCAGGCTCGCCCGGCGACCCGACGCCGTACTCGTCAGCGAGGAGACCGTCAAGGACTTCCAGCTCCGTCCCGGCGACCAGCTGAGGCTCCGGCTGCAGGACGGCCGCACCAGGCAGTACCGAACAGTCGTCTTCCACTACGCGGGGATCGCCAAGGAGTTCCCCACCGCCCCGCGCGACAGCTTCCTCGTCGCCAACGCCGACTACGTGGCCGCGCAGACCGGCAGCGACACCGTCGGGACGTTCCTCGTCACGGCCAGTGGGCGGTCCCCGCACGAACTCGCGGCGAACCTGCGCGGCCGGCTCGGCTCCGGCGCGCAGATCACCGACCTCGACTCGGTCCACCACGTCGTGGGCACCAGCCTCACCGCGGTGGACCTGCGCGGGCTGACCACCATCGAACTCACCTACGCAGTGGCGCTCGCGGCCGCGGCCACCGGCCTCCTGCTCGCCCTCGGCTTCACCGAGCGCAGGCGCACGTTCGCCCTCGCGAGCGTGCTCGGCGCTCGCACCCGCCGGCTCGGCGCCTTCGTCTGGACCGAGGTCGCCGTCGTCACCGTCGGCGCGGCCCTGATGGGCGGCCTGGCCGCCTGGCCGCTCTCGCACATGCTCGTCAAGATCCTCACCGGTGTCTTCGACCCGCCGCCGGCCGGCCTCACCGTCCCGTGGGCCTACCTCGGCCTGGTCGTCGCCATCGGGCTCATCGCCCTGCTGGCGGCCGGCGCCGCGGCGATCCGGGCCGTACGCCGGCCGCCACTCACCGTCCTGCGCGACCTCTAGGACGGTGAACCCTGTCATGCGCCCCTCCTCGGGGGCGGCCCTTCGGCTGATGAGAGGACATACGGGTTGAGCGTGATCAACATCGGGCAGGCGGTGGTGCTCGGGATCGTGGAAGGGATCACGGAGTTCCTGCCGATCTCGTCCACAGGGCATCTGAAGATCGCCGAAGGGATCATGGGGATCCCGGTCGGCGACGATGCCGTCGTCGCGTTCTCCGCGGTCGTCCAGACCGGGGCGATCGCCGCGGTGCTCGTCTACTTCTTCAAGGACATCCTGCGGTTCGCCACGGCCTGGTTCCGCGGGCTGACCGACCAACAGGCCCGCGCCACCCATGACTCGCGGTTCGCGTGGTGGGTCGTCTTCGCCACCATCCCGATCGTGCTCGTCGGACTGGCGGCCAAACCGCTCATCGACGGCCCGCTGGCCTCGTTGTGGGTGGTGGCCGCCTCGCTCATCGGCGGCAGCGCGGTCATGTGGCTGGCCGAACGGCACGCGACCCTCAAGCGCGGCGAAGCCGAGATCACCTTCGCCGACTCGATGATCGTCGGCTGCTCGCAGATCCTCGCCCTGCTGTTCCCCGGTTTCTCCCGCTCCGGCGCGACACTTTCGCTCGGCCTGTTCCGGGGTCTCGACCGCGTCGCCGCGACCCGGCTTTCGTTCTTCCTGTCGGTCCCGGCGCTGACCGGGGCGGGCCTCTACGAGCTCAAGGACGCCCTGGGTACGGGGACGGACGCCGTCGCGCTGGTGACCGGCACCGTCGTCTCCTTCGTCGTCGCCTATGCCTCGATCGCCTGGCTCCTGCGCTACGTCGCGAAGCACGGCTTCAGGGTCTTCATCGTCTACCGCCTCGCCGCGGCCGCCTTGCTGATCACCTTGCTCGCGACCGGCAGGCTCTGACCCCGGGCATCCGGCCCCCATCCCCGGGGTCACGAGATCCGCTGCCCCGCAGGGATCATTCGAGGAGTCGCCGGGCGATCGCCGGGGGCTCACGCCCGGCGATGAGCCAGCCCGTGGCGGTGGCGAGCAGCGGTACGCCGACGATGGTGATGCCGAGTTCCATCAGCGGCATCCGGCCGAGCGCGCTCAGGTCCGACGCGTAGGCGCCGATCAGGCCGAGGTAGGCGCCGGCGGCGCCGAGGACCGTACCGGCGGTGGCCAGCGCCCCCGCGGTGACGGCGGTCAGCGTGCGCCGCATCGCGCTGGTGGCTCCGGCCGCGGTGAGAGTGCGGAGCTCACCGCCCGCCTCGCCACGGATGGTGCCCACTGTCATGGCCAGGACACCGAGCGCGAGGACGACTCCCCCGGCGGTGGCCGCCGTTCGCAGGGTGCGCAGTGAGCTCTGGTCACGTCTGGCCTCGACGGTGAGCCCCGCGGCCGCCGCCATGTCACGTGCCCCGGTGATCTGCGCGCCGGTGATCGGCTGAGCGCTCTTTATCAGCCAGCCGACCCGGACCGGCGTCCAGCCGCCGCGCCGCATCCCGTTCGGCGTGATGAACGAGGTCGGCGCGGAGGAGTAGGCGGGCAGCCTCACCGGCTGTACGCGAGGAACCAGATCCCTCTGTGCCACGTTGACGAACTGCACCCGACCGGTCTCGACGGTGAGGACGTCGGTGTCGGGCCGGATCGCCGGAAGGTCGAGGCCGAAATGACGGGCCAGCTCCGGGGTCACGACGTAGACGGCCTTGGATCGCCAGCCGTTCCCGGCCGGCGTTCCGAGCTCGACCACCGGCCGTACGCCCGGACCGCCGCCCGCCGACCGTTCGGGTCGCGCCGAGACGTCGACCGCCATGTCGAGTGGGACCACCGCGGGCCGGTCGAGCGTGGCGGCGTAGCGATCGACGGCGGCTCGCATCCGGTCGAGCTCCGCGGGTGTACGTTCGGCGGCGACCGGCTCGGCATCGCCGACGCGGACGAGCAGTTCGGTATCGGCCAGATTCCCCTGCTCCGCGGTGTATTCGGCGGCGGCCGAGGCGACGACCGTCGCTATCGGAACGCCCAGCGCCAGGCTGATCGCCGCGAGGGCCGCCCCGGCGCGCGCCTGGTACCGGCCGAGATCGCGAAGCGGCAGCCGCACGGCGATCGGCGTCCGCGTCGCCGCCCACGCGAGGACCCGCACCGCCGGCGGGCTGATGAGCAGTATGCCGGCGCCGATCGCGATGACGCCGGTGATGATGAGCAGCGGATTGGACTGGTCGGCGAGAGCGAGCGACGCCACGCCTCCGGCGAGGCACAGCCCGGCCACCGGGATCGAGCGGCGCGCGGCCTTCGGCCGGGGCGGGCGGGCCGAGAGCGCGGCGGTCACGGGGATCCGCGCCATCGCCCGGGCCGGCCACCACGCGGCCGCGGCCGGTGTCGCGACGGCGACGAGCAGGCTCAGTCCGAGCAGCGGGTACGGCAGGCTGAAGGGGTCGATGCGATGGGCCAGCGGTTCCTCCAGGCGACCCGCGAGGACCAGCCAGAAGAGGACGCCCAGGGCGGTGCCCGTGACCGACGCGATCACTCCGATGACGGCGCCGTTGGCGATCAGTACCAGCCGCAGGTGCCTGTCGGTGGCGCCGATGGCGGCCAGCATCCCGATCTGGCGGAGCCGCCGGTGCGCCACCGCGGCGAATCCGGCCGCGGCGACCAGCGAGACCAGGAGCAACGCGACGGTGGCGACGCCGAACACGCCTGCGGCGGCCAGCGACTTGGTGGTCCGGTTCCTGAGCTGGAACGCGATGGGACGGTCGCCGGCGGTGCGGTAGTCGTCGAAGCGCTGCGCCCCGGCCCGCGCGAGCACATCGGCCGACGTGGGCCGGCCCAACGTGCCGGGCGCGGCGAGCGCGAACTCATCGTTCAGGTCGTGCGGGTTCTCGACCAGGCCGACGACCCTGACGTCACGTCCGTCGAGCCGGAGGGCGGATCCGACCCGGGCGTGGAAGGCCGCGGCAGCGTCGTCGGTCAGCGCCACCTCCGCCGTCCCGGCGGGGAGGCGGCCGTCCCGCAGGCGCAGCATCGGCCGGCTGAAACGGCCCTGGGGGTCCTGTGCCCGCAGATCCAGCGGGTCGACCGAGCCCGGCAGCGGCACCTGCAGGTGCTCGATGACCTCGATGGGGCCGATGCTGTCACGGGCGACGGTGATGTCGGCCCGCAGCGCCTCGGGATCGGACCCGTCGAAGGACAGCAACTGCGAGGCGGAGCCGAACGTGGCCGTGGGCGAGGACGCGACGTTGTAGGCCAGGGAAACGGCACATGTCACCCCGGCCACCGTGAAGGTGACGAGTGCGAGGACCAGCGTCTGCTGGCGCCATTCCCGGCGGAACAGTCGCCACGCCCAGCGGACCACGGCCCGGCGCGCGACGAGACCGCCGTTCGCCGCCGTCCTCTTCGGCGGTTCGGCGCGTTCCCCGGCGACGGGTGTCGGTTCGGTGCGTGTCGTCATGCGCGGGGCTCCGTCTCGACGGCGAGCAGCGACTCGGGGCCGGCCGGCGGAGCGGTCTGGTCGACGACGACGCCGTCGCGGACGAACACCACCCGATCCGCCCACGAGGCCAGATGGGCGTCATGCGTCACGAGGACCGCTGCGGCTCCCCGCCGGCAAGCGACCTTGAGCAGGCGCATGACACCCTCACCGCTCACCGAGTCGAGCGCGCCCGTCGGTTCGTCGGCGAGGAGCAGTCTCCGGTCGCCGACGATGGCCCGCGCGATCGCGACCCGCTGACGCTGCCCACCGGACAGCTCGTCGGGATAATGACCGGCGCGATCGGTGAGGTCGAGTTCGCCGAGCGCTTCCAGGCCGGCCTCGCGGGCCGCCTTCGGTCTCATGCCGTCGAGCTCCAGCGGGAGCGTGATGTTCTCCACCGCCGTCAGACCCGCCAGCAGGTTGAAGTCCTGGAAGACATAGCCCACGCGCCGCCGGCGCATCCTGGCCCGGTCGTTGCGGGACATTCCCACCAGCGACGTGCCCTCGACCAGCACCTCTCCACTGGTGGGCTCTTCAAGGCTGCCCGCGATCGTCAGCAGAGTGCTCTTGCCGGACCCGCTGGGGCCCATGACCGCGACCATCGTCCCGCTCTCGACCGACAGATCGACGCCGGTGAGCGCCTTTACCGCCGCCGGCCCCTCCCCGTAGACCTTCGAGACTCCGCGCATCTCGAGCACCGGGCTCATCGGTCCGCCCCCTGCCTCGTGGCCTGCGGGCGTTCCTTCGTCTCGGCGGGAGGGGTCTTCGGCCGAGGGAGACGTCTGAGCCGGGCGTCTGCGGTGTCGAGCCAACGGCTCACCGCGTGGAGCCGGAACAGTTCGGCGTCGGCGACCAGCAGCACCCCGAGGTCGTCCTCGTCGGCGGTCTCCTTCAGCCGGGTGTACCGCTGCATCATCTCCACGACATGGCGGCGATGCACCTGGAGGATCTCTTCGACCGCCGCTCCCGGCACCCGAAGCGCCACGAGAATCTTGATCACCAACTCGTCGCGCGGTGGAGCGTCACCAGGAGGCGTGCGCAACCAGACGGCGAGTTCCTCCCCGCCCTTGGCCGTGATGCGGAAGGTCTTCTGCGGACCCTCGGCCTCGCCGTCGTCGGACTCGACCAGGCCGTCTCGCTCCAGGCGTTGCACGGTCGTGTAGACCTGACCGACGTTAAGCGGCCAGACCTCCCCGGTCCGGGCCTCGAACTCCTGGCGCAGCTGCAACCCGTACTTCGGGCCCTCACTGAGCAGGGCCAACAGCGCATGTCGCACGCTCATCACACAATCCCATCGCGTCGCATACTCAGTATTATACCCAGTATACAGCTGCCCTCCGTGGCGCTCTCCGGTGACTGAGCGCTTGAGTTGGCGGGTGAGTGCGTGAGTTGACGGAGACCGTGGATACGGTGCCACCATGTCGACCCCTGCCTTCATCACGGAACTTCGCTCGTTGGTCGGCCAGCGTCTGCTCTGGCTCTCCTCCGCCATCGCTGTCGTCCTGGACGACGAAGGCCGCGTGCTTCTCGAGCGCCGCGCGGATACCGGGGCTTGGGTCCTGCCCGGCGGCATCATTGACCCGGCCGAGCAGCCAGCCGATGCGGCCGTCCGCGAATGCTTCGAGGAGACAGGGGTGGTGGCCGTCCCGGAGGCATTGACCTCGGTGACCGTCTCGGAGCCGATCACCTACTCCAACGGCGATCAGACCCAATACCTGGAACTCACCTTCCGCTGCCAGGCGGTCGGAGGTCGAGCCCGCGTGAACGACGCAGAGTCCCTGGAGGTGCGTTGGTATGCGCTGGACGCCCTACCCGAACTGGATGAAGGCAATCTGAACCGGCTCACCCGGGCCCTGGAATACAACGGCGGGACCGCCTACAGCTTCTCAGGACTGGCTGAGGTAATCGGGCTGCCTTCTTGATAGAGGGCCCGGGTTCACCTCAGCCGCCCGCACCGGGATTCATTGAGGCAGGTCAGCAGCCTGTATGCCGTCCGGTAGCAGAAGGCCCAGCGGCGGATTGGTGAGCCCGAACCGCGGTGGGTCGCTAAAATCAGCCACCGCACTGAGGTCGACCGTGCCGCCGGTGAAGCGGGCCGGCCCTGCCATTGAGTAGCGGATCTCCACACGATATTCGGCGAAGTTGACCTTGCAGCCCTGAAAGGATGCCCCGGTGAAGTCGACCAGCCCAGCGGCGAACTCGGCATCCTCGAAATGCACCTCGCCCGCCTCGAACTTGGCGTCATGGAAGTCCACATCCGCTCCGGTGAAGCGCGCACCATCGAAGGTAACCCAACCGCCGGTGAACTTTGCCCGATGGAAGCGCACATCACCGCCACGGAACTCGGCGGAGCGAAAGTAGACGCTGCTGCCTTCGGCGAACTCAACGTCGTCGAAGACAACCTGATCCTTGTCATGACCGGCAACCACAACGTTGACGAAGACGACGTCGCCGCCGGTGAACCGCACCCCTCGGAAGTCAGCCCCGTCGAGAACGGCGCCGGTGAAGTCGAGATCACACCCTTGCCAGGACACCAGCGCTCCGTCGCGCAGATGGGCGGCGATGAGCCGCAGCACGGTCACCCTGACCTCGCGTTCGCGTCGCCAGACGGTCAGCCTGTCAGTCTCCTCGGGCGGGTTCGGATCGTGCGGCATCCGCAAGTAGCCGCAGAGTACATCGATGCAGGTCTGCCGTTCCTCCGACCAGTCATCGGCGACCCGCGCCATCGCATACGCGCCCGCCATCCGTACGGCCGGCCACTCGGAGCCGAGTTGCTCGGCCGCCGCTCCGAAGCGGGTCGTCATCGCGATGGCGTGCTCGCGCAGATCGGCGGCTTCGCTGAAATGTTGCCGCCGGTAGGCCACGACCAGGGCCACGACCCCGCCGACTCCCGCCACGACCGTCAAAGCAATCTTGATGGCGTCGTAGGTTTCACTGGGCTTGAGCGGCCCGGCCGAGGCCAGATACGGTCGCCCGAGCAGAAGCCAGAGCAGCGCCAGTACCGCCCCCGCCACCCCCACCGCGATAAGCAGAAGCAGGGTGACGTGCAACCCCAGCGACCAGCGCATCACACCCCGCCGTGAACCGACACGATCTCGCACGGGCTCACTATCGCAAAGCGCGGTGCCATACGACCAGGCAATGATCAGTCAGGTGCATCGCGAAGCGACGTCGCTCATAGACCCCGATGCGCAGTCTCCTGTGCGACTTGCCGTACGACACCGAGTCAGCAGGAAACGGATCTTCAGCCAACCGATCACAGGCCGTCAGAGCCTCAGGCAGCCCGTGCGGATCGTCCATGAACCGCACCAAGTTGCCACAACGAAGAGTAGTCAATTGATAACTTACAGTTGTGGCCAACTCCCCCCATGAAGCCCTCCACAGGATTTTCCAAGAGGACACCTCCCTGTTCGCCCGAGCCTTCAACCGTCTGTTGGGTGTCGCCCTGCCCACCCCGCGCGCGGTGTCAGTGCTCAACACCGACGCCACCGAGATCCGCCCGCTGGAACGGCGAATCGACACTGTGCTGCTGGCCGAGGTTGAGACCGGCGACCAGGTCGTGATCGTCGAGTCGCAGACCGAGCGCGATGACGACAAGCTCATCAGCTGGCCGTACTACATCGCCTACCTGCACGCAAAGTACGAGTGCCCGGTGACGTTACTCGTGATCTCCCCCAAGCAGACCACTGCCAAATGGGCACGACAACCCATCGAGATCGGGCCGGCGACCCTCCCCTGCATGGTGGTGCGCCCGTTCGTGCTCAGCCCCGACAACGTCCCCGCCGTCACCGACCTGGCCCAAGCGTGTGAGGACGTGCTCTTTACGGTCTTCTCGGCGCTCACCCACAGCCGCTCCGAGCAGGCGGCTGCCATACTGAAGGTGCTGGCCACCGCCCTGGACACCATCGATACCGACACCGCCGGATACTTCGCCGAGTTCACCGAGGTGGGGCTGGGCGACACGACCGCACGAAAGGCATGGAGAACGCTGATGTCGACCCAGAACTACCGGTACGTATCCCAACTCCGAGCCGAAGGTCGAGCCGAAGGCAAGGCCATGGCGATGCTGAACGTCCTCGACCAGCGTGGGATCCACGTACCTCAGACGGTTCGCGACCAGATCCTCTCCTGCACAGACACCACAGTCCTGGACGGCTGGCTGAACCGCGCGCTCACCATCACCTCCATCGAGGACCTCTTCGCCTGATCCACCGATTCGGGTCACGCAGCAGAGTCGCTCCGAAGGTGGTTCAGGAACGTGCTCCCAAGCACGGCCCACTCCCCATCGCCGCGAATCGCCTCGACGGTCCGCGCCGACGCTGGAGGCACCGTGCCGTTCACCCTGAGCCATCCCGCCATCGTGCTGCCACTGGCGCGCGGACGGTTGGTGCCCTCGGCGATGGTGATGGGGTCGATGGCACCCGACCTGCCGTATTTCCTCCCGTTCTTCAAGGAACGCTGGCTCACGCACATGTTCATCGGCACGGTCACCGTCGACCTGGGCCTCGCCCTGCTACTGCTCGCCGTCTTCCATCCGCTGCTCAAATGGCCGCTGATCGCGCTCTGCCCGGCCTGGGTCCGTGGCCGCGTGGCAGTCCCGGCGCGGGGCTTCGACGAGCTCCGCATGAACGACCTCGGCTGGGTGCTGGTCTCGGCCGCGATCGGTACCTTCAGCCATGTTTCCTGGGATGCCTTCACCCATCCCGACGCCCCGGGTGTGCGGTGGTGGCCCGCGCTGGCCGAGCCGCTCGCGTTCGGCCTGCCCGGGTTCAAGGTCGCGCAGTACGGGAGCGGCGCGATCGGCCTGCTGGTCATCGCCGGATGGGCGTTCTGGTGGCTGCGGCACGCCACACCGGCCGCGGACGAACCGGCCGGCCTGCCGGTCCGCCACCGCGTGGCCACCCTGACCGGAACGGTGGTGGCGGGGCTCGCCGGCAGTTGCTACGGCGCCCTCTCCTGGCTGCCGCTCAACTCCGATCGCTCCGACCTCCACGCCAGGACGGTCGGCGGGGTGATCGGCGCGATGGCGTTCGCGACGCTCGCGCTCATCGCCTACAGCCTGGTGTTCCACGCCCTTCGCCGCCGGGCCCCCCGTCCGGCGGACGGCTCTTCCCCTCGGCGTGCCACTCCGGCCCGCCGGCCTCAGTCCTCGTCCGAATCGAGGAGTTGACCGCGAAGACGTTCCATTTCGCGGCGGTCGCGTTTGGTGGGGCGGCCCGCGCCACGGTCACGCCGTCCGATCGGGATCAGGGCTTCGCGCGGCGGCGGTGGTGGGCTGTTGTCGATGAAACAGTCCGCGGCAACGGCCGCCCCAACCCGTTTGCGCACGATCTGCTGCACGATGACGAGTCGCTCCCGCCCGCCATGACGCAACCGCACCTCGTCACCGGGCCGCACCGGAGTGGCCGCCTTGACGCGTTCGTCGTTCACCCGGACATGGCCGCCCCGGCAGGCGGCGGTCGCCATCGAACGCGTCTTCACCAGCCGTACGCACCAGATCCACACATCGACCCGCACGGTGCCCTGATCCGTCACCATGGCACGACCCTAACGTCGCCGGTCGGCCGGGGCATCGGCGGCGGTGCGATCACCGCCCTGCCTCGGCCCGGCTCAGGTTTCGGGCGGCGGCGTGACGGGCTCGTGCCGGCGGAGCGGCGGTGACTGGGCCAGCCGGATGCTGCCGTAGAGGATCAGGCCGACGCCCACGACCTCGGGCACCGCCCAGGCCTCCAGCCTGATCTCCTCACCGAACAGCCCGACGCCGTACGCGATGCTCGCCACCGGGTCCGAAACGTTCAGCGCCGGTTGCACGGCGACCAGCGTTCCGCTGCGCAGCGCGTACTGCAGGAGCAACAGGCTGCACAGGCCGGCCGCAACCATGGCGTACGCCGGCCATGAGGTCAACAGGGAGTACGGGTCCTCGGCCAGAACCTTCGTGGCCTCTTTCATCAGCGCGGCGGTGAAGGCGAAGCCCAGGCCGGCCGCGACGCCCAGGACCACGGCCCGGCCCTCCCCCCTGAGGATCGCCGCGAACGCCACCAGGCCCCCGATCACCCCGATGGTGACGACGGTCGCGATCGCCCAGCCGGCCCGGTGCGGAAGGCGATCGCCCTCGGTCGGGCCGGCCGCGACGAGCAACACGACCAGTCCCACGGTCAGGGCGCCGATCGCCAGCCAGGACTCCGTGCCGAGCCGGATCCGGAACAGCCACGCGATAAAGATCATCGTGAACGGCAGTTCGGTGACGAGAATGGGCTGTACGAGCGCGAGCCCGGCCTGGCTCAGAGCGGCGACCTGGAAGAGGAAGCCCGCGATCAGCGCGCCGATGCCGTACAGCCAGACGGGCCGGCGGATCAGGTACCGCATCAGCCCCAGCGGTGACGTCCGGTTCGCCGGGGCCGTCCGCGCCGCGTGCCGCTGCAGCACCGATGCGAGCGCGTTGCTCACCGCGGCGAGCACGGCCAGGGTCACCGCGATCATCGCTGTTCCGCACTCACGGCGACCACTGCCCCTCAGCATCCCCGCCACGCCGTCGATCCGATGGTCGGCGATGCGTCGGTCCGAAGGCTCCTACCGCCACCTTCTCACGGAGTGTCATGATCTGATCACGCCATGCCGTCCTCGCGGTGCGGTTCCGAGACGCCAGGAGTTTCCGGCAGGTCCGCGCGCCCGTCATAATCTTGGCGGCCACGGGCCCGCGCCCGTGCGCCGTGGCGGTCGCCGGCGACACCCCCGTACGCCGGCGGCGACAGCACGTGTCCCGGATTGGAGCGTCCGACGATGAGGCCGACCCCCGGTATCGAACAGCGCCGCATGCTCAGGACGGCGATCCCCGGCCCCCGCTCGGCCGAACTGCACGCGCGCAAGAGCGCGGCGGTGTCCGCCGGTGTCTCGACGGGGCTGCCCGTCTACGTCGAGCGCGCCGGTGGCGGCATCCTGGTGGACGTCGACGGCAACCAGCTCATCGACTTCGGATCCGGCATCGCCGTGACGACGGTCGGCAACGCCGCGCCCCGGGTGGTGGAGCGGGTCCAGGAGCAGGTGGCGGACTTCACCCACACGTGCTTCATGGTCACGCCCTACGCGGAGTACGTCGAGGTCGCCGAGGCGCTCAACGAACTCACCCCGGGCGACCACGAGAAGCGCTCGGCGCTGTTCAACTCCGGTGCGGAGGCCGTGGAGAACGCCGTGAAGATCGCCCGGTCCTACTCCGGCCGGCCGGCCATCGTGGCCTTCGACCACGCCTACCACGGACGCACGAACCTGACCATGGCCCTCACCGCGAAGAACATGCCCTACAAGCACCGCTTCGGGCCGTTCGCGAACGAGGTCTACCGGGTACCGATGGCCTACCCGTACCGCTGGCCGACCGGGCCGGACCACTGCGCCGACGAGGCCTTCGAGCTGTTCGTCTCCCAACTGCACGCGCAGGTCGGTGAGGAGAACACCGCGGCGGTCATCATCGAGCCGATCCAGGGCGAGGGCGGCTTCATCGTGCCACCGCCCGGCTATCTCAAGCGGGTCGCGAGCTGGTGCCGCGAAAACGACATCCTGCTCATCGCCGACGAGATCCAGACCGGTTTCTGCCGTACCGGCGACTGGTTCGCCAGCGAGCACGAGCGGATCGTCCCCGACCTCATCACCACGGCGAAGGGCATCGCCGGCGGCCTTCCGCTGGCCGCGGTGACCGGGCGGGCCGAGGTCATGGACGCGGTGCACGGCGGCGGGCTCGGCGGCACCTACGGTGGCAATCCGGTCGCGTGCGCGGCCGCGCTCGGCGCGATCGAGACCATGAAGAGCGACGATCTCGCCCGGCGCGCCCGCGACATCGAGGCGATGGTCGTCCCGCGGCTGCGCAGGCTGGCCGACAAGCACTCCGAGATCGGTGACGTGCGAGGACGGGGTGCGATGCTCGCCATCGAGTTGGTGACCGGCCCAGGCCCGGCGAAGACCCCCGACCCCGCGCTGACCGCAAAGATCAACGCCGCCTGTCACACGGCCGGCCTGGTCACCCTGACCGCCGGTACGTACGGCAACGTGCTGCGGTTCCTGCCACCGCTGTCGATTCCCGATGATCTGCTCGTCGAGGGTCTGGATATCCTCGAACAGGCCTTCACCGAATCGGCCTGAATCCCTCTGAGTTAGGTTCCCCCATGCCAGACATCACGCCGTTCCACCTGTCCGGTGTGCCCACGACCGGGGCGGACACCCTGCGTGTGACGTCCCCGTGGGACGGATCGCTCGTGGGTGTCGTGTCGGTTCCGACCGAGGCACAGGTCGAGCGGGCCGTCGCCGATCTCGACGCCGTACGCGCGGAGGCGCTGGCCACCCCGGCGCACGTCCGTGCGGCCGCCCTCGACCACATCTCGGCGGCGCTGTCGGCCCGCGCCGAGGAGTTCGCGGCACTGATCACCGCGGAGAACGGCAAACCGCTGTTCTGGTCCCGCGGCGAGGTCGCCCGGGCGGTCTCGACCTTCCGCTGGGCCGCCGAGGAGGCGCGCCGGTTCTCCGGCGACCTCCAGCGACTCGACACCGACGCCGCCGCCACCGGGCGGCTCGCGGTGGTGCGGCGTTTCCCGCGCGGTCCCGTGCTGGGCATCGCGCCGTTCAACTTCCCGCTCAACCTGGTCGCGCACAAGGTCGCCCCGGCCATCGCGGTCGGCGCCCCGATCCTGGTCAAGCCGGCACCCGCCACGCCCCTCACCGCGATGCTGCTCGCCGAGCTCATCGCCGAGACCGACCTTCCGGCTCGCATGGTGTCGGTGCTGCCGGTGCCGAACGACAGGATGGCGCCCCTCGTGCTCGACCCCCGGCTGACGGTCGTCTCGTTCACCGGCTCGGGCCCCGTGGGCTGGGCCATCCAGGAGCAGGCCCCGCGCAAGCACCTCACCCTGGAACTGGGCGGCAACGCGGCCGTCGTCGTCAACGACGACTGGCCGGACCTGACCGCCGCCGCCGAACGGATCGCGCTGTTCGCCAACTACCAGGCCGGGCAGTCGTGCATCTCCGTCCAGCGCGTCCTGATCCACACGGCGGTCCACGACGCCTTCGTCGAGGAACTGGTGACGGCCGTCGAGAAGCTGACGACCGGGGACCCGACCGCCGAGGGCGTACAGGTCGGCCCGGTCATCAACGACGCCGCGGCGGAGCGGATCATCGCGTGGGTGGACGAGGCGCGCGACGCGGGCGCGTCCGTGCTCACCGGCGGCACGCGTCAGGGACGCGAGGTGGCCCCGACCGTCCTGTCCGATGTCCCGGCGGGTACCCGGATGGCCGAGGAGGAGATCTTCGGACCGGTCCTGTCCGTGGCCCGGTTCACCGACCTCGACGAGGCCTTCACCATCGTGAACTCGTCGAAGTACGGGCTGCAGGCCGGTGTCTTCACCACCGATGTGCGGGTCGCCTTCCGCGCGCACCGCGAACTGGAGGTCGGCGGAGTGATCATCGGAGATGTGCCGAGCTATCGCGCCGACCAGATGCCGTACGGCGGCTGGAAGCAGTCCGGGATCGGCCGGGAGGGCGTCAGGTCGGCCATGACCGACCTGACCGAGGAACGCGTGCTCGTCCTCACCGGCCTCGACCTCTGATCCCGCCGCACCGGCACGCCGGTGCGGCGGACATGAGATCGGCGGACGGGCGCGCCCGTCTCACATCAGTAGACGGGCGCGCCGGCCTCACGCGGAGGCGCGTGACCGTGGATGCTCAGGACGTGGCCCACGAGCGTGGTCAGCACCTTCTTCCCGGATCTCCGCTCACGCGCGTCGCACATGACGACGGGGATGGCCCCGTCGAGGTCGAGTGCCTGGCGGATCTCGTCGGGCGTGTAGTCGAACCCGTCCTCGAAGCAGTTGACCGCGACGACGAAGGGCAGACCCCGGCGTTCGAAGTAGTCGACGGAGGGAAAGCAGTCGGCCAGCCTGCGCGTGTCGGCCAGCACGACCGCCCCGAGCGCTCCGAGCGACAACTCGTCCCACATGAACCAGAAACGGTCCTGGCCCGGTGTGCCGAACAGATACAGGATCAGGCCGTCGCGGATCGTGATGCGGCCGAAGTCCATCGCGACCGTGGTCGTGGTCTTTTGCTCCACGCCGGCGGTGTTGTCGACACCGATGCTCCGGTCGGTCAGCACTTCCTCGGTCTGCAGTGGCCGGATCTCGCTGACGGCGCCGACCATCGTGGTCTTGCCGACCCCGAAACCCCCGGCGACAAGGATCTTCACCGCGAGGGGCATGTCGGCAGCGCGCTGTGCGGCCTCAGAGCGCTTGGAGTCCATGGAGCACTTCCCTCAGCAAATGTTCGTTGAAAGGCCGGTCGTCCTGCTTTGGGCGCCGAACCGCGATCAATCCGACGTCGAGGAGATCACCGAGCAGTACGCGGATCACTACCAGGGGAAGCCGCAACTTCGCCGAGATCTCCGCGACGGACAGCGGACGGGCGCACAGCTCGAGGATGGCCAGATGCTCCGGCCACACGTTGGGCGACGAGAACGGCGCCGTCCCAACGGTCGAGATGATAGCGATCATCTCGAAGCCCTCGCCGCGGGTTCCGGGGCTGGTGCGGCCGCGCGTCAGCGCGTACGAGCGGACCAGAGGGCCCGCCTCCTCGTCGAGCCATTCGCTTCCATGACCGGTCATCAGCCGTCACGGTCCCTCGTCGTTCTTTACGGGCTGGGTGCGCCCGCGCATCGTGCCCTTCTGGATCGACGACAGCATCGACCGCATTTCCTCCGGTGACCGGTCACGACGCTCACCCGGATCAGTGGGCGGCGCCGGAGCCGACTCGTCGTACAACTGCGGGGCGAGATTGGCCTGGCGGACCCGCTGAGGCAACGGCGGCTTCCTGCCGCTGCCGCTGCCGCTGCCGCTGCCGCGCCGGCCGCCGGGCTGCCGCTGGATGCCCTCGGGCGGGTGCTGCCGTGGCGGCGGCGGCTCGGAATCGGCCGGCTTCGGTGCCGGACGTGCCCACTCGAACGGCTGCGGGGCCGACGCCTGCGCCGGGGCCGGTGCCGGGCGTGCCCGCTCGAACGGCTGCGGGGAGTTCGGCGGTTGACCCTGACGGGGCTGATCCGGTGGCGGCGGGTTCTGCTGACGCCCGCCTTGCGGGCCTTGCGGGCCTTGCTGGCCGAGATGGCCTTCGTCGCCGTGATGGCCTTGGACCGGCGGCCGGTCGAAGGGCCGTCTGATCGCCGGTGGCACCGGGGCGGCGGGCTCGGCCGGCGGTCGCCGGTGCGCCGGCGGGCGCGGTGCCGCCGCGGGCGGTTCGCCCGAGTGCAGGCTCAGCACCGTACCGGCTCCGGGCGCCGCCGAACCGCCGTCCTGAGCTCCGCCCCGGACCGCCCCGACGGGATAGAGCGCGTCCTGGCTGCGGCGGGTGAGCGCGAGCGGCCGATCCCCGCCCTCGGGTTCGAGCTGCTCCTCTTCGCCGCGGACCACGATCTCCTCGGGCAGCAGGACGATCGCGGTCATGCCGCCGTACGGCGACGTGCGCAGCGTCACCTTGATGTTGTGCCGCTGGGCCAGCCGGCCGACCACGAAGAGGCCGAGCTGCGCACTGTCGGACAGGTCGAACTCCGGCGGATTGGCGAGGCGTTCGTTGGCCCTCGCCAGGCTCTCCGGGTCCATGCTCAGACCGCGGTCCTCGATCTCGAGCGTGAAGCCGTGCCCCACCGCCTCACCGGTCACCTGCACGGTGGTGTGCGGCGGTGAGAACATCGCGGCGTTCTCGATGAGCTCCGCCAGCAGGTGGATGATGTCGGCGACGGCGACGCCGGTGATCGACGCCTGCGACATGGGCGCCACCGTCACCCGCGTGTAGTCCTCGACCTCCGAGGCCGCCGCGCGCGCCACGTCGACGACCGCGACCGGGTTGCGCCAGCCTCGTCCGGGCGCCTGCCCGGACAGGATGATGAGGCCTTCCGCGTGACGGCGCATGCGGGTGGCGAGGTGGTCGAGGCGGAACAGGTCCTCGAGCTCGTCCGGCTCGGCGCCCCGGCGCTCCATCGAGTCGAGCAGGTTCAGCTGGCGGTGCAGCAGAGATTGGCTGCGGCGGGCGAGGTTCACGAAGACGTCACTGACGCTGCGGCGAAGCGCCGCCTCTTCGACCGCGCCCTGGATGGCGGTCCGCCGGGCGGCGTTGAACGCCTGGCCGACCTGGTCGATCTCCTTCGTGCCGAACGACAGCGGCGGCGCCTCGGCCGCGACGTC
Organism: Actinomadura alba; assembly: GCF_014323705.1. Taxonomy (GTDB): domain Bacteria; phylum Actinomycetota; class Actinomycetes; order Streptosporangiales; family Streptosporangiaceae; genus Actinomadura_C; species Actinomadura_C alba. Next base: position 37,133 of record NZ_JABVEC010000013.1, on the reverse strand, counting down.
GACCTCGTCACCTCTACGCAGCCGCTGGATCACGCTCGGCAGCCGGACGTCGGCGAGGTCGAGCGCCTCTCGCCGCAGGCCGCTGAGTTCTCGGATGACCGAGCGGGCGACCCAGATCGCCAGGACGAGCGACGCGACCACCGCGATGAGGCCGAGCGCACCCGCGAGGACGACCCGCAGGATGATGCCGTCCGCGATCGGCGCGGCGCGCGACTCGGCGGCGGCGGACAGCGAAAGCTCCAGTCCGCGCAGCCGGGTGAGGTTCGAGTCGGCGGTGGTCTTCCACAGGACCGCGGTGTCGGGGCTCGCCCTGACCCGAGCGGGCGAGCGGACGTACCGGTCCTCGAGCACCCGAAGCCGGTTGTACTCAGGCGTCGTGGTGACCTGCTGGTAGTAGGCCCGGTCGGCCTCCCGCAGCTCCAACACGGACAGGTTGTACAGGGAGTGCTGGGTACCGACGAGCTTGACGAACTCGGCGTGCTCGCCGGGCGTCATCCGGCCGACGGCCAGCGCCCCGGCCAGCAGCGCGTCCTGTTGGGCCAGCGTCTCCCTGGCCCTCGTCAGCGCGACCTGGCTCCGCGCGTCCCGGGCCACCTCGGGGTTGCTCAGCGTCGACAGCGATCCCTGCAGCGTGCCGACGTCACCGAGGATGTCGGTGTAGCTGGTGAAGGCCTGCGACCTGCTGGTCGAACCCGCGTCGATGGCGGCGCGCTTGTTGGTGAGCTCCTGCAATCGCGCGATGATCTCGTTGGCGAGCTGCTTCGCCTGGTCCGGTGCCACGTCCTGGGCACCCTTGTCGGCGGCCAGCCCGCGGAACAGCTCGGCCTGCCGGTCGGTGACCAGTCGGCCGGACTCCATCGCGGCTCGGTCGCCGGCGGACTTGCTGCCGAGGAACACGATGGTCAGGCGACGCTCGGCCTGGAGCGCGCTACCGAGCGCGCCCGACGGGTAGCCGAAATGCTCCTGGACCGTGCGCACGTTCCTCAGGTTCAGCCCGTCGCCGAGAGCGATGCTCGCCGCGAAGGCCCACAGAATACTGAGCGACACGAGCGAAACGAGAAGCAACAGGATGATCTTAAATCGGATGGATCTGAACCGGCCGGCCTTTGTTCTGGTTCTGGTACTGGCACGACGATGGTTGATGGCGGATCCCACTCAACGGCCCCTTGATCGCACTGCGACAGGCTTTTGGTCAGTTGGATGGATGGTTCTCGGCTTGAACGCCGGAGAGCCTACTACGAACGAATCCCGCCGTAGGCGATGTCGAGAGATATCTAGATCATACGGATTTGAGCTTCACACTCCGGCCGACCCCCCTAAAATCGCCGAGCGTGATGTACAAGAGCCAGCCCCAGCTGATGCCGTCCGTACACCGAAGCCCATTGCCGCGCGGGCGCCGGCCGGCGCGGCACCACCGCATACGAGTGCGATTCGCCTCCGCCGCGGCCGCGACGGCGTTGTTGGCCGGCGCCTGCAGCGGCTCGGATTCGGGATCGGAGGCCGTCGCACCGCCCCTCTCCGCGCAACAGGAGATCGGGGCCTCTGAGGGCCGGCTCAATATCGTCACCTGGGCCGGCTACGCCGAGGACGGGACGACCGACAAGACCGTCGACTGGGTGACCCCCTTCACCAGGGCCACCGGCTGCCAGGTGAGGTCGAAGGTGGCCGACACCTCCGACTCGATGGTCGCCCTGATGAAGACCGGCCAGTACGACGGCGTGTCGGCCTCCGGTGACGCCAGCCTGCGGCTCATCTACGGTGGCGACGTCGCTCCGGTCAACACCGGCCTGCTCAGCAACTACCCCGACATCGCGCCCTACCTGAAGAACCAGCCGTACAACTCGGTCAACGACCAGATGTACGGCGCCCCTCACGGTTACGGCGCGAACGTGCTGATGTACCGCACCGACAAGATGCCGCAAAAGCCGACGTCATGGAGCGTCGTGTGGGACAAGAACTCCCCCGCCGCCAACCATGTCACCGCGTACGACTCCCCGATCTACATCGCCGACGCCGCGCTCTACCTCAAGGCCCACCGGCCCGACCTGAAGATCCAGGACGTCTACGAGCTGGACGAGAAGCAGTTCAACGCCGCCGTCGACCTGCTCAAGCAGCAGCGGCCGAACATCAACCAGTACTGGCACAGCTACATCGACGAGCTGCAGTCCTTCAAGTCCGCGGACAACTACGCGGGCACCGCGTGGGAGGTGACGGCCAACCTCGCCAAGGACGAGGGTGTCCCGGTCGACACCACGATCCCGACCGAGGGGGCCACCGGCTGGTCCGACACCTGGATGATCTCGTCGAAGGCCCAGAACCCCAACTGCATGTACAAGTGGATGAACTGGATCACTACGCCGAGGGTCCAGTCGCAGGTCGGCCAGTGGTTCGGCCAGGCGCCGGCCAACCCGAAAGCCTGCCGCTACACGGCCAGTGGCTTCTGCGCCACCTACCACGTGGGCGACGCCGAGTTCTACAAGCGCATCGCGTTCTGGAAGACGCCGGTCGCCGACTGCGGCGACGATCGCGGCACCACCTGTGTGGACTACTCGCGCTGGGCCCAGGCCTGGACCGAGATCAAGGGCTGAGTGAGTTGACTCACCGGAGTGGCGTGGGTGCCCTGGGTGGTACAAGAGGCTAGAGATCACTAGAGTGACGGCCTGCCGAATCTTGACTGAGGAGCCCAAGGGTTTGATTGAGGAGTCCAGGGAAGTGAGCCCCCCGGCGCAACGACTTGCGGTCGGCCTGCGCGGGGTGCGGAAGATCTTCGGGGACGTCGTCGCGGTCGACGGCGTGGATCTGGACATCCGCGACGGTGAGTTCTTCGCCATGCTGGGCCCGTCGGGCTCCGGCAAGACGACGGTCCTCCGGCTGATCGCGGGATTCGAGTCGCCGACCGCCGGCACGATTCACCTCGGCGGCGACGAGGTCAGCAAGCGACCTCCCTTCGAGCGGGACGTGAACACGGTCTTCCAGGACTACGCTCTCTTCCCCCACATGAACGTGATCGCCAACGTGGAGTACGGCCTCAAGGTCAAGAGGGTGTCGAAAGCGCAGCGTCGGGAGCGTGCCGTCGAGGCGTTGCGCACCGTACGGCTCGAGGGCTTCGAGGCGCGCAAGCCGGGGCAGCTGTCGGGTGGCCAGCGGCAGCGCGTGGCGCTCGCCCGGGCCCTGGTCAACCGCCCGAAAGTACTCCTCCTCGACGAGCCGCTCGGCGCGCTCGACCAGAAGCTCCGCGAGGAGATGCAGGTCGAGCTCAAGGCGATCCAGCGCCAGGTCGGCATCACCTTCCTGTTCGTCACCCACGATCAGGAGGAGGCGCTCACGATGAGCGACCGCGTGGCGGTCTTCAACGCGGGCCGGATCGAGCAGGTGGGCACCCCGGCGGAGGTGTACGAACGGCCGGCATCGGCGTTCGTGGCGGGGTTCGTCGGTACCTCGAACCTCATCCAGGGCGAGGCCGCCGAGTCGGTCCTGGGGCGTACGGGCATCTACAGCGTCCGCCCCGAGAAGATCCGCGTTGACACCCACCTCAACGCGGAAGTGCCAGTGGGCGAGCACGCGGCGGCCGGCACGGTCGCCGAGGTCGTCTACGCGGGGGCGGCCACCCGATTCGTCGTCGATCTCGACGCGGGCGGCCGGCTGATCGCTTTGCAGCAGAACCTACAGACATCGTCCATGGACGTGCTCAAGCTGCGCGACGCGCGAGTCCGGCTCGCGTGGCGGCGGGAGCACGAGTTCGCCATCCGGGAGGACGTTCCTCCCGGGCTGGTGATGGACGGTCCGCCAACGACCGTCGGCTGACGGTCGCTTGGCATTCGTTCCGCCCAACCCCCAACCCCCATTGAATCGGAGACACACGATGCGCTCAGTGCGCTTCGCAATCACCGCACTCGCAGCCGTTGGCCTGCTGGCCACCGGCTGCGGCAGTGGAGAGGAATCGTCGAGCGAGGCACCCCCTGCCGCCGCCGCCGGATTCACGCCTCCCAAGATCGAGCCCCACAAGGCCCTCGGGCCGGGCGAAGGCCAGGTCAACATCGTCGCCTGGGCCGGTTATGTCGAAGACGGTTCGAACGACAAGTCGGTCGACTGGGTCTCCTCCTTCACCAAGGAGACCGGCTGCAAGGTCAACACCAAGGTCGGCAGCACCTCCGACGAGATGCTGAACCTGATGAAGACCGGGCAGTACGACGTTGTCTCGGCCTCCGGCGACGCGTCGCTGCGGCTCATCGCCGGCGGCACCGTGGCGCCGTTCAACACCAGCCTGACGCCGAACTACGCCGGGATCTACCCGGATCTGAAGAACAAGCCGTGGAACTCGGTGAACGGCGTCCCCTACGGCATGCCGCACGGTCGCGGCGCCAACATGCTGATGTACAACACCAAAGAGGTGAAGCCGGCGCCGGACTCGTGGAGCGTCGTCTTCGACCCCAACTCGCCGTACAAGGGCAAGATCACCGCATACGACTCGCCGATCTACATCGCCGACGCGGCGCTCTACCTCATGTCGACGAAGCCCGAACTCGGGATCAAGGACCCGTACGCCCTGGACAGCAAGCAGCTCCAGGCGGCGGTCGACCTGCTCAAGCAGCAGAAGCCGATCATCGGTGAGTACTGGTCGGACTACACCAAGGCGGTGCAGTCGTTCAAGAGCGCCGACACCGTGGCCGGCACCACCTGGCAGGTCATCGCCAACCTGGTGAAGGCCGAGAAGGCGCCGATCGAGACGGTCCTGCCCAAGGAGGGCGGAACCGGCTGGAATGACACCTGGATGGTGGCGGCGAATTCCAAGAACCCGAACTGCGCCTACAAGTGGCTGAACCACATCGCCGACCCGAAGGTGAACGCGCAGGCCACCGAGTACTTCGGCGAGGCGCCGTCGAACCCCGCTTCCTGTGAGCTGACCAAGGACAAGAAGCACTGCGAGACCTACCACGCGGGTGACACGGAGTACTGGAAGAAGGTCCACTACTGGACCACGCCGATCCCGCAGTGCCTGGACGGCCGTACGAACGTGAAGTGCACGGACTACGCCGAGTGGACGCGTGCTTGGACGGAGATCAAGGGATGAAATCGCCGGACCGGCCCGCCGGGCACGGCGGGCCGGTCCGCCGGCTTGCCGGCATGCTGCACCGACGGCCGTACCTGAGGCTGTCGCTGCTGCTGTCGGCGCCGTTGCTCTGGCTCGTCGTGGCCTATCTGGGGGCGCTCGCGGCACTGTTCGTCGCCGCCTTCTGGTCCACGAACGTGTTCACGGGCGACGTGGTCAAAGAGTTCACCTGGCAGAACTTCCAGGATCTGGTGACGCTCGACGTCTACCGGACGGTGATGCTGCGCAGCGTCCTGGTCGCCGTGCTCGTGACGGTGATCGACGGCCTCATCGCCTTCCCGATGGCCTTCTACATGGCCAAGATGGCCTCACCCCGCACGCGGCGCTGGCTGGTCATCGCCATCCTCACCCCGCTCTGGGCCAGTTACCTGGTGAAGGCATACGCGTGGCGGGTCATGCTCGCCAACGACGGCCTGATCGACTGGGCACTCGGCCCGTTCGGCGCGCACGGCCCGGGCTACGGCCTGCCGGCCACCGTGATGACGCTGTCCTACCTCTGGCTGCCGTACATGATCCTGCCGATCTACGCCGGCCTGGAACGGCTGCCGGACAACCTGATGGACGCCGCCGGCGACCTCGGTGCCCGCACGTTCCGCACCTTCCGCACGGTCGTCTGGCCGGTCGCCTTCCCCGCGGTCGTCGCCGGGTCCATCTTCACCTTCTCCCTCTCCCTCGGCGACTACATCGCCGTGAAGATCGTCGGAGGGAAGAGCCAGATGATCGGCAACGTGGTGTACGACAACATCGGCGTGGCCAACAACCTGCCGTTCGCCGCCGCCGTGGCCACTCTGCCGGTGGCCGTCATGGTCGTCTATCTCGTCGCGGTCCGCCGGACCGGAGCACTGGAGAATCTGTGATCACCTCCCGGTGGGCCCGCATCGCGTTCCGGCTGGCGATGGTCCTCGGCCTCGGCGTGATCTACATCCCGCTGTTCGTCGTCCTCGCCAACTCGTTCAACGTCGACCGCTCCTTCAGCTGGCCGCCGAGCGATCTGACCCTGCACTGGTGGTCGATCAGCTGGGACAACGCGGGCGTACGGTCGGCCCTCTGGACCTCCCTCAAGGCGGCTCTCGGCGCGACCGTCATCTCCCTCGTGCTCGGCACGATGGTGGCGTTCGCGGTGCAGCGGTACAAGTTCTTCGGCCGCGACACGATCTCGCTGCTGGTGATCCTGCCGATCGCGCTGCCCGGCATCGTCACCGGCATCGCGCTCAACAACGCCTTCCGCACCGTGCTGGCGCCCTTCGGGATCGAGCTCGGGCTGTTCACGGTGATCGTCGGGCACGCGACCTTCTGCGTCGTCACCGTCTACAACAACGTGCTGGCCCGGCTGCGGCGCATGGGCCTGAACGTCGAGGAGGCCTCCGCCGACCTCGGCGCCGACACGTTCCAGACCTTCCGCTACGTGACGTTCCCCCTGCTCCGCTCCGCGTTGCTGGCGGGCGGGCTGCTGTCGTTCGCGCTGTCCTTCGACGAGATCATCGTGACGACCTTCACCGCCGGGGCGGGCGTCGAGACACTGCCGATCTGGGTCTTCAACAACCTGTTCCGTCCGAACCAGGCACCCGTCGTCAACGTGGTGGCCGCCGTCCTGATCGTGCTGTCCGTGGTGCCGATCTGGCTGGCGCAACGCATCTCCGGTGACGACGCCCGCGTGATCTGACCGTGTGATCCGATCGCGTTCATCCGAACCGCTAGGAGAAAGCCCACAACATGAGTGATCAGCGCGTGACGCGAAACTTCGTGAACGGCGAGTGGACCGACGCCGGCGACGGCCGTACGGCGGAGCTCATCAGCCCCGTGACCGGCGAGGTCTTCGGAACCGCGCCGGTGTCGGGGCAGGCCGACGTGGACGTCGCGGTCGAGGCCGCGGCGGGTGCGTTCGAGAGCTGGCGCGACACGACGCCGGCGGAGCGCCAGCTCGCCCTGCTGCGCCTCGCCGACGCCATCGAGGCGCGGGCCGACGAACTGGTGGCGGCCGAGTCCGAGAACACCGGCAAGCCCGTCGGCCTGACCCATTCGGAGGAGATCCCCCCGATGGTCGACCAGATCCGGTTCTTCGCCGGAGCCGCGCGGGTGCTGGAGGGCCGGTCGGCCGGCGAGTACATGGCCGGTCACACCTCGATGATCCGCCGCGAGCCGATCGGCGTGTGCGCCCAGGTGACGCCGTGGAACTACCCGATGATGATGGCCGTCTGGAAGTTCGCCCCTGCGCTCGCGGCGGGCAACACCGTGGTGCTCAAGCCGTCGGACACCACGCCGGTGACCACGGCGCTCATGGCCGAGATCGCGGCCGAGTTCCTGCCGCCGGGCGTGTTCAACGTCTTGTGCGGTGACCGGGACACCGGCCGCGCGCTCGTCGAGCACAAGGTCCCGCAGATGGTGTCCATCACCGGATCGGTGCGCGCGGGCATGGAGGTCGCCTCGTCAGCGGCACGCGACCTGAAGAGGGTGCATCTCGAGCTCGGCGGCAAGGCGCCGGTCATCGTGTTCGACGACGCCGACATCGAGGCCGCCGCCGAGGCGATCGCGGTCGCCGGTTACTTCAACGCCGGTCAGGACTGCACGGCCGCCACCCGGGTGCTCGCCGGGCCGGGGGTGCACGACGACTTCGTCGCCGCGTTGACCGAGCAGGCGAAGCAGACGAAGACCGGGCTGCCCGACGACGAGGACGTGCTGTACGGGCCGCTCAACAACGCCAACCAGCTCGAGCGGGTCTCCGGGTTCATCGAGCGGCTGCCCGCGGGCGCCTCGGTGCACGCGGGTGGCGAGCGCAGCGGCTCACGCGGGTTCTTCTACGAGCCGACCGTCGTCTCCGGGCTCGGCCAGGACGACGAGGCCGTACAGAACGAGATCTTCGGGCCGGTCATCACCGTGCAGCGGTTCGACGACGAGGACCAGGCACTGCGCTGGGCCAACGGCGTGCAGTACGGCCTCGCGTCCTCGGTCTGGACCCGCGACCACGGCCGCGCCATGCGCATGGCCAAGCGGCTCGACTTCGGCTGCGTCTGGATCAACACCCACATCCCGCTGGTCGCCGAGATGCCGCACGGCGGGTTCAAGCACTCCGGTCACGGCAAGGACCTGTCGATGTACGGGTTCGAGGACTACACCCGCGTCAAGCACGTGATGTCCAACATCGAGCTCTGACGCACCTCCGTCGCGCGTCGAAGGATGCGACCTCGTGGGTGCCGGGTGACCTGGTCCCGGCACCCACGCACGCTGTGATCAGTGGTCGCCCCGCGTGCCCGATCATGCTCTGGGTGCTCCTTTCGTAGCGGGGAGTATTCTTCCGTTCTGACGTTGAGTTCGCCCAAGAATCGCGTTATTGACTACGGGTGAGTTGGGTCCGATAACGGCTGATCGTGATCACGCCGGTCACCCGATCCAGGCGAGCGTCGACACCGCCCCCGGGCACCGTACCGGCGCCTACCGGGAATGGCGACTCGGCCCTCTGCGGCGGCCTGGTACCGACGCGTTCACGGTACAGCGGAAAAGCACATCGCCGCCGGTACGACGAAACAACGGATTGCCACTCCGGGCCCGGCGCCGCTCTTTGGAAACAGGTGCGGTGAGCAGGCGGAGCCGGACCGCGCGAGCCTGCCCGCATCGCCGTCTCGAAGGCACTGCGACCGTGCCGGCGGCCCGTCCCACGTCGGGATCCGGACTCGACCCCATTCCCTCCCCGCCTGTTTCGAATGGACGCTCTTCATATTTAGCGGTGGCCTTTCATCCGTCCGGCGAAAAGCATGGCCGAGCGCCGAGCGCCGAACGGAGCACCGGCCGACCACCTTTCGCGGGAGGCGACCACATTCGGATCGTACGGAATTCCGCAGACGCCGGGAGACGGGCAAAAGTGAGCACGGAATTGTGGTCGGCGCGGCGGGCGGAATCGTCCGGACGATCCGCGGCCGCGAGCGGGAAATGCGGTGACCGGGTGATGTGAAAGACAAGCCGATTCCACGCGGACGATCCTGGCGTGATTACCGTAGGAGGACCGCCATCGCCGTGGTACGGCGCCGGAGCTGACGGGCGGACGCGGCCGTTCACCGGCGACGCGTGGGGGGCCGGCCCATGTTCCAGGGTGATTAAATCCCGCGCTGCCCCGTTCCAGTCTCGTTTCGCCCTCTTTCCGAGTCGCCGCCGACGATGGATAGTGGGCAGGTGACCAGCGTTTTCCCCGATCCCGCCGCGATGCTGCGGATCGCACTGGAACAGGCCCGAGCCGGCTACGCGGAGGGCGGCGTCCCCATCGGTGCGGCGCTGTTCGGGCCGGACGGCGGCCTGCTCGGGCGAGGGCGCAACCGGCGGGTGCAGGACGACGACCCGTCCGTGCACGGCGAGACCGCCGCGTTCCGCGACGCCGGACGCCAGCGGAGCTACCGCGGTACGACCATGGCCACCACCCTGTCGCCGTGCTGGTACTGCAGCGGGCTGATCCTCCAGTTCGGCATCCCACGCGTTGTGGTCGGCGAGACCCGGACCTTCGAGGGCCGGCACGCCTGGCTGGCCGAGCACGGCGTCGAGGTGATCGTCCTCGACGATCACGACTGCGTCGATCTGATGAGCGCCTTCATCAAGGAACGCCCCGACCTGTGGAACGAGGACATCGGAGTGGACGATTGAGCAGCGCTGTCCCGATCATCGACCTCACGCCGTGGTTCGAGGGGGACGAGTCCGACCGGCGCGACGTGGCGGCCCGGGTCGACGCCGCACTGCGCGCGGTCGGCTTTCTCGTGATCACCGGCCACGGCGTGCCCGCCGAGCCGCGCGCGCGGATCCGTACCGCCGCCAAGCGGTTCTTCGCCCTGCCCGAGGCGGCCAAGGAGCGGTACGCGGTGACGGTCGGCGAGCGCGGCTGGCTGCCGCCCGGCGTCGAGGCCAACGGCTACGCCGAGGGCACCGAGACCCCGCCCGACCTCAAGGAGACGTTCGCGGTGGGCGCCGACCGCCGGATCGGCGACCCGGTCATCGACGCCGAATGGTTCCTGCCGAACGTGTGGCCGAGTGAGGTCCCCGAGCTGCGGGGCCTGCTGACCGGCCATCTGGAGCGGATGCACTCGCTCGCGGACGAGTTGCTCGTACTCTGTGCCACCGCTCTCGACCTGGCGCCGGACTTCTTCACCGCGCACGCCGGTCATCCCTCGTACACCCTGAACGTCAACCGGTATCCGCCGCTGTCGCAGCTCGGCGAGCCCGAGCCCGGCCAGTTCCGGATCGGCCCGCACACCGACTTCGGCACCGTCACGATCCTGGACCGCCAGGACGGCGTCGGAGGCCTGCAGGTCTACCTGCCGGGCGGCGGGTGGGCGAACGCACCGTACGTCGAGGACTCGTTCACGATCAACATCGGCGACCTGCTCGCCCGCTGGACCGGCGGCCGGTGGAAGTCCAACCGGCATCGCGTGCTGCCGCCCGACCCGAGCGCTCCGGACGAAGAACTGGTGTCGCTCGTCTTCTTCTACGAGTGCGACCCCGACGCCCGCATCGAGTCGCTCGGCCCGCCGCTCGGCCGGATCGCCTACGGTCCCGTGCGCGCGCACGACTACCTGCTCGAGAAGCTCGACGCCATCACCATCGGCTGACCCGAGGAAGCCCCGCATGACAACGTTGCAGAACGGTTCCACGCCGTCCGGAGTCGTCGTACGGGAGGGCGAGTACGGCACGAAGATCACCACCGTCGAGCCCGGAGGCGTGGGCTTCATCCCGCTCACCGAGCGGCACGGCCGGCCGCTGAACCTGCTGTGGACCTGGGCGTCGCCGAACCTGGAGTTCGCGACCGTCTTCCTCGGCGTGCTGGCCGTCGCGGCCTTCGGGCTGAGCTTCTGGCAGGCGGTCGCCGCCATAGTGCTCGGCACCGGGCTCGGTGCGGTCGCGCACGGCGTGCTGTCGGCCCGCGGCCCGGCGCACGGGGTCGCGCAGATGGTGCTCGGACGGGTGCCGTTCGGCTTCCGCGGCAACATCCTGCCCGCCTCGCTCAACACCGTCGCCGGTGGCATCGGCTGGTTCGCGGTCAACAGCGTCAGCGCCACTCTCGCCCTCAACACCCTGACCGGCCTGCCCAAGCCCCTGTGCCTGGCCGTCGTCGTGGGCGCCCAGGTGGCGATCGCGTTCTTCGGGCACAACCTGGTGCACGCCTTCGAGCGCTACGCGTTCCCGGTACTGGCCGTGGTCTTCGGTGTCGTCACCGTCATCATCCTCGCCAAGGCCGACTTCGGAGCGCCGGGCGCTGCGGACGGCGGAGGTGTCGGCGGTTTCCTCATCGCGCTGGCCGCGTCGTTCGGCTACGCCGCCGGCTGGAACCCGTACGCCGCCGACTACACCCGCTACCTGCCGCGCGACACCGACCGGCGCGCGGTGGGCCTGTTCGCCGGGCTCGGCGTCTTCGTGGGCTGCACCGTGCTGCAGATCGTCGGGGCGGCGTCGGTGACCATCGGCGGCAAGGCCCTTGAGGACCCGACCGGCGCGTTCACCGGGCACCTGCCGTCCCTGATCGGCGATCTGACCCTGCTGGCGATCACGCTCGGCGCAGTGGGCGCCAACGCCATCAACATCTACTCGGGGTCGATGTCGTTCGTGACGCTCGGGATCAGGCTGCCGCTGCCGTCGAACGTGCAGCGGGCGATGGTCGCGCTGGTCTTCGGCGTCGTCGGGCTGGTGGTCGCGTACTTCGGCCTGGACGACGCCGGTCACGACTACGAGACGTTCCTGCTGATCATCGCCTACTGGATCGGCCCGTGGCTGGGCGTCGTACTCGTCGACCTCTACCTGCGCCGCGGGAGGCCGATCGACCACCTGCTGTTCGACCCGCGGCACCGCAACCGGGCCGGGCCGATCGCGATGGCCGCCGGGGTGGTCCTGTCGGTGTGGCTGTTCTCCAACCAGGAGAAGTACGTCGGCCCGGTCCCGGACCGGTTCGGCTCCGTCGGCGACATCACCTTCGAGGCCGGATTCCTCATCTCGGCCGGCCTCTACCTGGCGCTGCGCCCCCTGCGCCGGGCCCGATAGACCGTCGGCCGTTATGGGCCGGTTCTGTTCCCATCTCCAACGCGACGAGAGAGCGCCGACCTGAGGGGTACCGCCGATGCTCATCCAGGCGGGTCGTTCCTCCGGTAGCGGCCGACGCGCTGGAGCAGGCGGGCCGCTTCGCGGACCGGATCCGTACCACCGCGCCCGGAACCGGCCATCCGTCCGGCATCCAGACCGAGGGTCGGCCGGACGCCATATGATCGCTAGACTCCCACGGCCGGAAGCCGACCCAGTGGCGGAATCCGGCGTCAAGCACCGACGATCCGGCTGACCGGGGTAAGCCTGTCCGTCCTCGCGCCGGAGTGGACGAACGAGGTCGACGTGAGATCCAGAGTGCACCCACTGTTCCCGCTCTTCTTTGCCTTCTCGGGGCTCGCCCTTGTGGGCGCGTTCTTCATGGGCGTCGCCTCCGCCGACGCCTGCACGACCAGCAGTCCCGGCACGACTCCGAGCTCCAATTGCGTCACCAAGGGCAACGGCATGGGCTCCACGGCGATCGTCCTGGCCCTCGGCGGCATGAGCCTCATGATCGGCGGCGTGGGCTTCCAGGTCGGCCGCAACGGTGGCCCGGGAACCGCCACGACGCACCACATGGCGATGCCCGCCGGTCCGCAGCAGCACTACCCGGCGCCCGGCCACCAGGCCGGTCAGGTGCCGCCCGGCGGTCAGGGCTGGTCGGGCCGGCCGCCAGCCGGTCACTGAGCCGAGACCACGCGCGCGAGCAAAGAACTCGACCTTGACCAGCCCCTGTCGGTCCTCGGGTGAGGAACAGGCTGCTGAGAACGGCGTTCAGTGTCGGCATATGCACCACCGATGGCCGAAGAGGTCGTGCGTTCTCCGACACTGGACAGAGCAGCAGTCATCACCGGGGACGGCTCCCCGGCGCGGTCACGACGTATTCGTTCGCGCCATGCCGGGAGGATTGGCCGCCGTCCGGATCCGGCCAACGACCAACGGCCGCGGGCCGTCGACCAGGCGTAGCGGGCGGACGTGCTCGGCGTGCCGCCGGAATCGGCCTGCTCCACACGATGACCGCCAGGGAACACGACAGAACGGCCTTCAGTGTCGGCGTATGCACCACCGACGCCCGCGACGGTCGTGCGTTCTCCGACACTGGACAAGCTTCCGCAGACCGATTGGGCTTGGAACGAGCCCGACTGACTGGGCAACGAGAGGACCGAGCATGAACAACCCCACATGGCGCAAGAGCACCTGCAGCGACGGCTCGGGGAATGACTGTGTCGAGGCCGCCCGGCTCCCCGGCGCCGTCGGCCTCAGGGACAGCAAGAACCCCGACGCCGGCCACCTCACCATCACCCCGGCCGCCTTCGCCGAACTGCTCAACCGGATTCAGACCGGAGAGCTCGACCTGTAGGGCCGGAGGAGAGGCGATGGACCCGTACGGCGTTGCGGACTGACCTTCCGCCTTGCTCCTCGTCGTATTCCGCCACTTTGACGTAGCCACGCTGGTCGTAGATGCGCGCGAGTTCAGCGCTTCCCGCCCAGTGGTCCAGCGCCAGCGCGGGAGCGTTCTGCGTCCTGGCACGGGACTCGGCTTCGTTCATGAGCGCCGAACCGACGCCTCGGCCGTCGGGGCCGCGGTCGGACATCACGGTGTGCACGAACATCGACCCTTCCGGAACCAGCCCGGCGGGGACGCGTGGCGGAACAACCGGTGCCGCGGCGAGGAACCCCACACACTTGCCCTTCCGCTCGGCAAGCGTGATGACGCCCTGAGCGACCCAGTCCGAGACGCGATCGGGGAACCCCGGAATTCGGGAGAACGGCACAGTTCCCCACTGCTGTGGTCGGCCGCATGCGACGAGCCATTCGAGTACCGAGTCCATGAGCACGAGCAGGTCGGGGATGTCGTCGGCTGTGGCCTGACGCAGGTCGATCCGGTGGTCTGGCACGAACGCCCCCTGGGGGTCTAAAATCTGCTGGACGGCAGATAATTTAGTTTTCTAAGGGTTAGATTGTCAAAGGAAAAAGAGATCCACGCCCTGACCAGGGCGGTACAGGAACTCCAGGACGCCACCGATCTCATCGACGAGCTGGCGGCCCGGCGCCTCGGCATCAATCGCACGGACCTGCGCTGTCTGAGCCGGTTGAGCGCACGGGGCGCGCTGACCGCGGGCGAGCTGGCGACGACCGCCGGGCTCACCGGTGGTGCCACGACGACCGTCATCGATCGGCTGGAACGGGCCGGTCTCGCCCAACGGGTCCGCGACCACTCGGACCGGCGCCGCGTCCTCGTTCGCCTCACCGAACGGGCCGAGCGGCTCACCATGGAGATCTGGGGGCCGATTCTGAACGATGCTCAGACCGAACTACGCCAGTTCAGCGTGGCCGAGCTGGAACTGATCGTGAAGTTCCTGTCCTGCGCACTCGATAACCAGAGGCGTCACGCGAGCCGGTTGCGAGGGGATCCCGGCTAGCAGGGTCACCTCTTATAGCAGGTTTCCTACCTGCTTAGTTGTTTAGTGCCCGGGTTGCGCTTATCGTCGCAATCATGAAGAGAGGCACTCGGCTGGTCTCCCGCGAGCATGTCGATCTGTGCCGCGTCGCCAGTGCCCTGTGTCCGGGCTGAGACGTCGGCAGCAGATCGTCAGCCCCTGGCCATCGACACACCGGGGCCCCCGTGCGCTGCCTGAGCGCACGGCGCACTTCCGCGCCCCGGCTCGGCTCGCCGCGGCGAGCGCGGCGCCCCGATGACCCGAACGACTCCGACCACGTAGTGGACACACCGAAGGGAGAACGCGGTGCGGACGCTCGTCCTGCTCGGGCTCGTCGGCTTCGCCGCGCAGCTCGTCGACGGCAGCCTCGGCATGGCCTACGGCGTCACCTCGACCACCCTGCTGCTCACCATCGGGACCAACGCGGCGGCGACCTCCGCCACCGTGCACCTGGCCGAGATCGGCACCACCCTCGCTTCCGGGGTCGCGCACTGGCGGTTCGACAACATCGACTGGAAGGTCGTCACCAGGATCGGCATCCCCGGCGCGATCGGCGCCTTCGCCGGCGCGACGTTCCTGTCGAACCTGTCGACCGACTCGGCGGCACCGGTCATGTCGCTCATCCTGCTCACTCTCGGCGTGTACATCCTCGTCCGGTTCACGACCTCCGGCCTGCCGCGCGACCGGATGGGCAAGCCGCTGCGCAAACGCTTCCTGGCCCCGCTCGGCCTGCTCGCCGGTTTCGTCGACGCCACCGGCGGTGGCGGGTGGGGCCCGGTCGGTACCCCCGCCATCCTGGCCAGCGGCCGTCTGGCACCGCGCAAGGTGATCGGCTCGATCGACGCCAGCGAGTTCCTGGTCGCCATCGCCGCCAGCGCCGGCTTCATCGTCGGCATCGGGTCGGAGAACATCGACTTCACCTGGGTCGGCGTCCTGCTGATCGGCGGCATGATCGCCGCTCCGATCGCCGCCTGGCTGGTACGCCACATCCCGCCACGGATCCTCGGCTCGTCCGTCGGTGGCGTCATCATCCTGACCAACGCGCGCACCCTGTTGCGCAGTGACTGGGTCGACGCTCCCGGTGGCGTCCGGGCCTTCGCCTACACCGCCATCGCGATCATCTGGGCCGCGGCATTCGCCTACTCCTTGCGCGAATACCGCCGCGACCAGGCCGCCGAATCGGCCATGGCCGCCGAGAACGCGGAGCCGGCGGTCAGCCCCGCGAGGCACTGACCGATCTCCAGACGGTGTCGTGCGTCGGCCGCTCTCCCTGTCGCGTCCCGCCGTTGGGCGCGTCACCGGCTCGGGGTCAGGACTCCAGGCGATCGCGCAGGCCGGGCAGGAGGCGCAGGGCGTTGTGGCGGTTGATGGCGGCACGGTTCCGGTCGCTCAGGGCGGGGTCCCGGTCGAATGCTCGGCGGGCTCTGGCGACTTCGGGAGCTTGGACCTGGGGCCAATCGGTGCCGTACAGGATGCGGTCCGGCCCGACGGCGTTGAGGAGCGTGGGTGTGGCGTAGGGCGACATCGGCAGGGCGGTGTCGTAGTGGAACCGCTTCAGCGCTCTGCGGAAGGCGCCCGGGTCGGGGCCCTCGCCGCGCCTGCCCGCGCGTTCGACGCGCCGCCGATGTAGGGGAGAAAGCCCCCACCGTGGGACAGGATGATCGACAAACGCGGGTAGCGGTCCACGGTTCCCGATGTGATCAGGTTGAGGGCGCACCGGGTGGTGTCGAACATGAAGTCGGCGACCGAGTTCTCGACGCCGGGCAGGGGTTCGGGATCCTCCGGGAGCGCGTCCGGGTGGGTCATGACGACCGCACGCCGCCGGTTCAGTTCTGCGAACACCGGATCGAAGGCCTTGTCGCCGAGGTAACGGCCGCCGGCGGTGTTCATCAGGAGCACGCCGTCGGCACCCAGTTCATCGAGCGCGTACGCGGCCTCGCTCAGGGCCACGTCGATGTGGAGAAGCGGGAGGTAGGCGAAGAATCCGAAGCGGCGCGGGTGGTCTCTGACCAGGTCGGCCAGGGACTCGTTGATCGTGCGCGCGCCGGAGGCCGCGAGGGCACGGTCGCGGAACGCGACGGCCGGGGCCGGGGCGGAGGCGATGCCCATGGCGATCCCGTTGTCGTCCATCGCATCGAGTGTCGCCTGAAGATCCCACTGGCCCCAGTTCGGGCCGCCCTCCGGCGGCAGCAGGCCATTGTCGACCGCCCACTTCCGCATCGCGGGGGGAACGGCGTGGTGATGGGTGTCGATCCGGCCCGTGCCGCTCGCGGTCGCCGGCACCGCCGCCCCGACACTCACCGCGGCGGTGGCCAGTACGCCGGCGCGCAGGGCGGTACGGCGGCTCATCGATGGCGTGACCATGAAGGGCTCCTTGTCGTCATGATTAGAAGCATCCGAGACAGTCTCAACCGAGACTATGGAGCCATCCCCCTAATATGGGATGGTGCCGACCCCACCTCCAGAGACCGCCGGCGACCCTGTCAGCGATGATGTGGTGCTCGGCGCTCTCCTGGCCACCGCGCACCAGTACGCGCGACGCGCGCTCAACGAGGCGCTCGCCCCTCTGAACATCGAGGCACGTCACTACGGCGTCCTCGCGGCCCTCGACCGCGACGGCCCGGCCAGCCAGCGGCGTCTCAGCGCGCTCCTCGACCTGGACAAGTCCGCCATGGTCCGGATCATGGATGAACTGGAGCGACGCGGCCTGGCCACCCGCAACCGAGACGCTCGCGATCGCCGGTCGTACGCGATCGAGCTGACGCCAGAGGGGCGCAGGAAGGCCCGCGAAGGCGGCACGGCCGCGGCGACCGTGGGCGACCGGCTCTTCGGCTGGCTCGAGCCAGCCGATCGTGAGCGGCTCGTCGCGATGCTGACCGGGATTGCGCGCCAGGCGACCGGGCCCGGAGGCGATCGGAACAGCGGACCCTGACCGGCGTGCGGCCGTCCCGCGAACCTTCGGGGAAGCGGAGTCTTTCACCCATATGTCGCCAATTGATCAGTTGGCACGGTGGTAAAAGTTCGTCGTGATCGAAAAAGCTCGCATGCGTGACTTCGAATCCCCGCTATGTATCCAGGATGAAGCGTGCCGCTGCGGCCATGACGGCCGCCCTGACCCTCGTTCTCGCCCCGGCAGGCCACGCCACCGCCGCTGACGCGGCCCTTCCGCTGGGCGATGCCGACCTGACCGAGACGCGCAGCAGCCAGAACTTGGCCGACGGCGTCACTTTGACCCGCATCGTCCGCGGGACCGACCCCGCCCCGGCCGACCAGATCAACACCACGACCCGTGGTCCCTGGGTGGTCAACGTACTGACGATCGACCCCAGGAAGACCCGCGGGCATCTCGCGGCGACCTACGGGCCGGACCTGGCCAAGGTGGAGAAGACGACCGACCTCGTCCGCTCCTCCGGCGCCCTGGCCGGGGTCAACGCCTCTTTCTTCACCTTCACCGCCAGCGCGCAGTACCCCGGTGACCCGGTGGGCCTGGGCCTGTTCGATGGGAAGCTCCTCAGCGAGCCGACCGCCGACAACGCCGAGGCGAACTTCGTCGTGGACGCGAAGAGCAACCGGGTCCTCATGGGCAAGCTGAGCTGGACCGGCAGCGTGCAGAACCGTACGACCAAGGCCACACTGCCGCTGGAGTTCATCAACCACCCGCCGGTCGTTCCCGCCGCTTGCGCCGCTCTGCCCGACCAGACCCAGTGCACGGTGCCCGGCGACGTGGTGCGGTTCACCCCCGAGTTCGCCGACGCCACCCCGTCCGGGGCGGGCGTGGAGGTCGTCCTCGACCGGCGCGGCTGCGTGGTGCGTACGTCGGCGACCCGTGGCACAGCGCTGGCGGACGGTCAGACGTCACTGCAGGCGACGGGCCGGGAAGCGGCGTCCCTGCTGCAGGTGACGGGACAGGGATGCGTCAAGCAGACCTCCACACTGGTCGACGAGCGGGGTGAGAAGCTCGCCGCGCGCAAGGGGCTGTACGGCGTGAACGGCCGCTACCGGCTCACGGCGGACGGCGAGATCGTGGTACCGGCCGGTTCGGACAGCTTCTTCCAGCGCAATCCCCGTACCATCGCCGGCACGACGCGGGACAAGAAGATCGTGCTCGCGACGATCGACGGTCGCATGGCCACCAGTGTCGGCACCACGATGGACGAGACCGCGGCCGTCGCCGACGCGCTGCGCATGCACGACGCGATCAACCTCGACGGCGGCGGCTCCACCACCATGTCGGTCGGCGGCGCACTGGTGAACCGGCCGAGCGGCACGACCGAGCGGGCCGTCGGTGACGCCCTCGTCTTCATGAACACGCGATACCACGGCGGCGGGCACTGACGCCGCCACCACCGCCATGACCGGCCCGGGCCTCTCGGCCCGGGCCGGTTTTCTGTCCTGCACGCCTCAGTCCGACCACCTTGCCACGACCGACCTGTACGGACGGACGCGGCGGCCGGACCCGACGGACGGATCGCTAGCGGAAGTCCTCGGCGTGGTCGGCCGCCCACTGCGCGAAGGTGCGCGGCGGACGACCGACGACCCGCTCGAAGTCGCCGGCGTCTGCGACCGCTCCATCACCGCCCACCGACCTGCCGTACAGGTCGAGCAGCCAGTCGATGACCGCGTGGTCCATGCCCTGCTCGGGGTCGTACCACTCCTCGCGGGCCTGCTCGGGGGTGAGCTCGACGAAGCGGACCTCCGCGCCAACGGCCGCGCCGATGATCCGTACCTGCTCGGCAACGGTCAGGGCCTGCGGCCCGGCGAACGTGTAGGTCCGCCCGGCGTGCCCCTCCTCGAGCAAGGCGGTCGCGGCCAGCGACGCGATGTCGGCCTCGTGGGTGGGGCGGCTGACCGCCTCGCCGTGGGGCCGCCGTACCTCGCGCCGGGCACGCACGTCGGGCGCGTAGTCGAGCCAGTTCGCCGCGAACTCGCCGGGGCGCACGAGGGTCCACTCCAAGCCGGACTCCCGGACCGCGAGCTCCACCGTGCGGTAGCCGGTCTCGTCGGCGTCGGCGTCCTCGTCCGCCAACGCTCTGCGAACGAATCCGGGTTCGGCGGGAGTCCGGTGGCCCGTTTCTGATCTTGCTCGCGCAAAGGACCGTTTGCGAGAATTGCCGCCTGCGGCGGTCGTCACGCACAGCTACACACCGGTTGGGCGCACTGAGCGACAGGGCGGAAGTCCCCGATCGCGGCGGATCGGGGACTTCCGTCTTTACGGGCCCGGTCGGTGCGGATCTGGGCGGGGCCCTTTTGCGGCCCCGGGTGCCGGGTGCCCGTTTACGTGGCGGGGGTGAGTTCGGCGCGGCCGAACAGCAGCGCGTAGCCGGAGGGGAGCTGGTGGAGGATGCGGTTGATGAGGTCGGGGCCGGTGCAGGCCGTGACGGCGGAGAAGACGGAGCCGGTGTCCCAGCGGGTGGTGGCGAGGGAGGCGCCGGTGCGGGCGGCGAGGTCCTTGACGAAGGCCCAGCCGGTCAGGGGCTCGGTGTCGGGGATCTGCGCGGTCAGGACGCGTGCGGCCTCCAGGGGCAGCCGGGCGGCCAGGTCGACGCGTTCGTCGCCGGTCAGCTGGCGTCCCAGCCCCGCGAGGACCAGGCGGACGGCTTCGTCGGCTTTCTCGCGGGTGGGGTAGGCGCCTTCGTAGCGGACCTTCTCCAGCATCTGCTCGTACGCCGTCCCGTATGGCTGCTGGTGCTCAAGCGGTACGCGCACGTCGGTGATCACTGCGGTGCATGCCTTTCGTGGAGCCAGGGTGGGGGTGGTGCCGGTGTGCGGCACCGAGCTAGTGGTCAGGTGGGCTGGGGGCGGCCGAAGAGGAGGTCGTAACCGGCGGGGAGCTGCTCTTTGAGGAGGTCGTCGCCGGCGGTGTCGGCGACCGTGGACAGCACTGCGCTGACATCCCACGTCGCGGTCTGCTCGGTGGCGCCCTCGATCCAGGCTGCGGTCGCCCGCACGAACCGCTCCGGCGACAGCGGTTCGGCGCTCTGCAGCGGGTTGAGGAGGATGAGGGCGAAGTCCTCCGGCAGGCGGGCTGCGAGCTGGGCGCGGACTTCGCCGACCACGTGCGCGCCGAGCAGGGCGAGCACCACGCGGGCGGCGCGCTCGGCTTCCTCCACAGTGCCGTACTCACCGCGTTCCTTCACGTGGTCGAGGAACGCTTTGTGTCGCAGAGTCATCTCGGCGGCCACCCCTTGCTCTTCGGACTGCCCACGGGGTGCGGAGGGCGGGATGATGGGGAGATCAGGTGCCCTCCGCACCCGTCCGGCCGGTATCAGCCGGAGATCTCCTTGCGGCCGGATCCGACGCCGATGGAGATCTTGCGGCGCTTGGCGCGCTCGGCGATCGGGATGCGCAGGGTGAGCACGCCCGCGTCGTAGTCGGCCTGGATGTGCTCGGTGTCCAGAGTGTCGGCGAGCACGATCTGGCGGGAGAAGACGCCCAGCGGCCGCTCGGACAGCTCCATCTGCACGTCGTCGGACTTCGCCACCGGCCGCCGCTCGGCCTTGACGGTCAGCATGTTCCGCTCGACGTCGATGTCGAGCGCGTCCGCGGTGACGCCGGGAAGGTCGAAGGCCACCACGTACTCGTCACCCTCGCGGTAGGCGTCCATCGGCATCACCGACGGCCTCGACCAGGTACCCGGGCCCATCAGCTGCTGCGCCAGCCGGTCCAGCTCACGGAAGGGGTCAGTGCGCATCAACATTGAAAACACCTCCAGCAGGTTCAGGCAGTTACTGCCAATGCGCCTCACTGACACCGTTGTATCATGTCATCCAATGGATGACAAACATGATGTCGTCAGCCTGATGACAACCCGAGGGAGGTGTCCGTGATCCCGGCTGACCAGCCGTCTCTGTCCCGCACCGACGCCCACAGCCCGGTGTCGTTCCTTGCCGCCGCAGCGGCCCTTAACGCCATAGACGCCGCCCTGCGCGAAGCCCAGCACAAGACCCCAAACGCCCCCGCCCCCGGTCCGGAACAGGCCCTGGCCTCCTTGTCGCTGCTGCGGCAGGTACGCGAGCAGCTCGCCGGATGGGAGACCGGCCTGATCGAAACGGCCCGCGACGCGGGCGCCAGCTGGGCCGACCTCGCCCACCCCCTCGGCGTCGCCAGCCGCCAGGCCGCCGAACGCCGCTACCTGCGCGGCCGTCCCGGCCCGGCCGGGACCACCGGCGAGCAGCGTGTCCAGGCCACCCGTCAGGCCCGGGCCGCCGACCGCAGCACCGCCGCTTGGGCCCGCCGCAACGCGGCCGACCTGCGCCGCCTCGCCGGCCAGATCACCGCACTCACGGACCTTCCCCCCGACGCCCGCCGCCCGATCAGCGAGCTCCACGCGGCCCTCGCCCACGACGATCCCGCCGACCTCATCGCCCCCCTGACCGCCGCCCGCCCGCACCTGGCCGCCGCCCACCCCGACCTCACCGCCCGGCTCGACACCCTCACACCTCCCTGACCCCGCCCGGCGTAGCTTCGGGTCGTACGCTTCGGGCTGGATGCCCAGCTCGTGCGTGGAGTACTCGCCGAACCGGTTGATGTGCTCGGTCAGGTACGGCGAGATGTGCGCCAGGTCCTCCGGCTCGATCGTCCAGCCCTCTTCCAGCAGCTGCCGGGTGATCTCGGCGATGTCCAGGGCGTTGTGAAAAATGACCGCGTTCGTGAGCAAAGCATTGAATTTCATCGCCTTCTCCTGCTCGACCGGGTCGTTGTCCGCGATGACGCCGCGGTTGCCGAACCCGATCCACTGCGAGAACCGGTTGAACGACTCGACCTTGTTCGTCGCCGCCGTCACCCGCCGGCGAAGCGGGGCATCTGAGAGATAGCGCAGGAGCTGCACGGTGCGAATCACGCGGCCGACCTCGCGGAAGGCGATGTAGGTGGCGTTCTTCTTCGACCCCGACCGCAGGGGCTTGAGCAGCGTGGAGGAGGAGATCGCACCCTCACGGACGGAGACGGCCACCCGCATCAGGTGCCGGAACTGGGACTCGATCAGGTCCCAGTCGATGACGTTCTTGCCCGGCTCGCCGACTAGGGCGTCGATGTGCTCGTACTCGGCCTGCTTGCTGGGCCGGTAACCACCATCTCCGGGACGTCCAGCTTCGGGAAGCACCCCATGCGCTGATACGACTTCAGCATCAGCAGCAGGGCCAGCAGATGCTCATCGCAGTCCGTGGCATCCGACGCCCACGCAAGCTCATCACGCGTCGGCGAGAAGAACAGATACAGCTCATGCGCGGTGATCAGCCGCTTGAACCGCGGATATGCGGTTCGTTCGATCGAGGTCACAACCCACCCCAGGCCCCAGACGACGGTCAACATCACCACCAACGGCACTGAGCCGAATGGGTGACGGGCCGGGCTCTCAGGGCTTCAAGATCATCCCATGGCCCCTTTTGGGCTCACCTCGGCGATACCCCCCATGGCACGCCGGAGGTTCGTAGAGTCCGGACCATGGTTGACGATCAGGCGGGGGATCCTGCCGGGGCGGGGCCGGTCAGCGGAGGCCGGCGGGCGCGCGACCGGGTCCGGACCCTGGCGCTACTCGCCGGTGGCGCACTGGTGGCCTGCGCGCTGGTCTGGACGCTGGGACCGGGCGGGCCGTGGGTGCTCGAGCACCTGGACGGCGTCGAGGTCGGCGGCCGGGACGGGCTCAAGGGCAAGGAACTCGCCGACGCGCTCGACGCCGTCCGCGGGCGTGCTCTCACCGTCGGCACCGGGCTTCTCGCGGCCGCCGCGATCTACTACACCGCCAGTAACGCCACCTCCGCGCGCCGTTCGGCGGACGCCGCCCATCACACCGCCCAGGCCGCGCAGCGGTCGGCCGAGGCCACCGAACACGGACAGCGCCGCACGCTCGAACTGACCGAGCAGAGCATGGTCACCGGCCGCTATACCGCCGCGATCGAACAACTCGGCTCCGACAAGGCCGACATCCGGCTCGGCGGCATCTACGCACTGGAACGCATCGCCCGCGACTCCACCCGCGACCACCCCACCGTCATGGCGGTGCTCGCCGCCTTCGTCCGCGAGCACTCCCAGGATCCCGACGCGCACGTGCCGATCCCGCGACGGCCGGAGCAGCCCGCCGAGGCACCGGAGCGGCACCGCCTTCGCACCGACCTCAAGGCCGCCCTGGTCGTCATCGGCCGCCGCGATCACGAGCACGACAGAGATCGCATCGACCTGATGGCGGCTGAGCTGTCGCAGATTCGCCTCACCGGCGCCAACCTGTGCCGGGCCAACCTCAACCGCGCCGACCTCTCGTACGCGCGTCTGCGCGACACCGACTTCAGCGAAACGAACCTGACCAAGGCCGACCTGAGCCGAGCCGACCTGCGCGGCGCGAACCTGACCGGCGCCGATCTGACCGGCGCGGACCTGCGTGGCGCCGATCTGACCGGGAGCGTGGGGGCGACCGCGGAGGCGCTTCGCGAGATGGCTCGCACGGACGAGCACACCCGGCTCCCGACCGCCGGCGACCGAGCCTCCTAGAACTCCAACCGTTAGATAGTGATCATGCACCGGCGCTCATCGACGGTCATCGCGGCACCGGTAGCCTCACGAGGTGAAGCGGAGTGAGCGCGTCGCGGGGACCATCGTCGGGGCGGCCGTGGGCGACGCGCTGGGCGCCCCGTTCGAGTTCGGGCCCGCAGGGGCGTTCTCGGCGCGGTTTCCCGCACCCGACACCACCGGCGAGATGTGCGGAGGCCGTGGCTGGGAACCCGGCGAGGCGACCGACGATACTCAGATGGCCGTACTGGTCGCCGAGTCGCTGCTGGAGCGCGACGGGCTGGATCCGCCGGACATGTTCAGCCGCTTCCAGCGCTGGGCCGCGTCCGGGCCCAGGGACATCGGGTTGCAGACCAGGGACGTCCTGACCAACGGCATGCCCTGGGACCTGGCCGCCGCAATCCACTTCCAGGTCGGCGGGCGCGCCGCGGGCAACGGCTCGCTGATGCGGGCGTCCACCTCTGCGGTCTATTTCGCCCGTGGCGGCCGGCGCGTCACCATGGACGCCGCCAACCGCATGGCCGCCCTCACCCACGGCGATCGCGCCGCGTGGGAGGGCACCGCCATCTTCCACGAGCTCATCCGCGTCGCGCTGGAGGGCACCGACCCCCTCGATGCCCTCCCCGGCACCCTGGCCGTCATCCACCCCGGCCATCGCGAGCGCTACGCCACCGTTCTGGCCCCCGACTGGCACCCCGACCAGGCCACTGAGTTCAACGGCGCCGTCTGGCCATGCCTTGGATCCGCAGTCTGGGCTCTGCGCACCACGACCGGCTACGAGGACGCGATCCGCGCCGCGATCGACCTCGGCGGCGACACGGACACCGTTGCAGCGGTGACCGGCGCTCTCGCGGGTGCGCGCTACGGGATCGACGAGATCCCCACCCGCTGGACCGAACCGCTCCATGTGCGCCTGCCGGGTTCGGGCGAACGGGTTCTGCGGCTGCCCCAACTGCTCGACCTGGCCGATCGCCTCGGTGCCTGAATCGGCTCGGCCCCTTCGCGCCGGGCGGACGGTTTCTCATTCCGAGGCGTCTACGTACTCCTTGGCCAGCCGTTTCGGTGCGCGGTCCAGCCACGCCTCGACCAGCAGTTCCTCGAGCTCGGGGACCGGGATCCGGTCCAGACGTACGAGGATGGCCGGATACCCGTCGAAGTGCGGTGTGGTGAAGTACACGTCCGGGTCATCGGCCAGCAGCGCCTCTTTGACCCCGACGTCGGGCACTCGCACGCCGAGGATCGGTCCCTGCGGAGCCGCCGCGCCCAGTGCTTCGAGGTCCGCGCGCCGCAGTGGTCTCTCCCAGGTGAACGCCTTGTCCTTCACCCGCCATCCGGGCAGACCGTCCCGCGTGGACCGCTCAGTGGTGGCCGGCAACGCCAGCGCGATCCGGCGTACGTCATCCCAGGTCGCCATGCCTCGACACGATAGACCGACGCGCCGACGATTTCCGCCGCCGCCGGCCGTTCGTCCGTGACGTCCCGGGAGACCGGGCTGCGGGTGACCCGGTCCGTTCGCCATTCTTTACGGATGGCCACGATCCGGACGCTCACCTTCAACACGCTCTTCCGCGGGCAGGCGCGTGCCCGGCTTCGCGCGCTCGGCCAGATCCTCGAACGATCGGCGTACGACGTGGTCTGCCTGCAGGAGGTCATGTCGCCGCTGAACCTCGCACTGCTCCGCAAGATCACTGAGTCGTACGGCCATGCCGCCCATGCGGCGACGTTCCCACTGGTCCAGGGCGGACTCGTGACCCTCTCCCGATGGCCGATCACCGACCAGCGGTTCGTGTCCTTCCGCCGCAACGGGCCCGCCCGCGGCGAGTGGCTGATGCGAAAGGGCGCGCTCGTCGCTCGCGTCCAGATCGAGGGCCGGCCCGTCACGGTGGTGAACACTCATCTGTCCGCCAACAAGACCGGCGACTGGTCCCGGGCGAACACCTATGCCCGCATCGAAGCCGCCGAGCTGAAGGAGCTCGCCTCCGCCGTCGCCGAGACCGGCTCGGCGGATCCGCTCCTGGTCATGGGCGACTTCAACGTGCCCAGGGACTCCTGGCTCTTCGACGAGTTCGTGTCCGCCACCGGACTGCGCGACGTGCTCGCGGGCGACTCCGAACCGACCTACCGGCCCACGCCGGAGTTCGGCGACACCAAGGCCATCGACCAGGTGCTCATGCGTGCGCCGGCCGGCCAGGAACCGGCGGCCGACGCGCGTCTGGTGTTCCAGGACGCGGTCCGGCTGCCCAACGGCCGGTCCGCCTTCCTGTCCGACCACTACGGAATCGCCGCCGAGATCTCCGGTTGACCGTCCGACGACTGGTACAGGTGAGGTTCACGAGTCCTGTTCTCGGTGGCTTGTCGCCGCTTTGCGAAGAAGGTCGAGGACGTACGCCCATCCGTCGCTGGTCTCGGTGCCCAGCGCGGGCGGAAGGCCGTTGTGCTGAAGGTTGAGTCTGGTGCCGCCACCGTCTGCGGTGAGAGTCACCTCGACCCGGGTGGAACCGGGTGGGATGTCGGGCGCTGAGGGGGTGGCCTCCCAGCCGAAGGTGAAGACGATCCTCTCGTACGGCACGAGCTCGACGAATTCGCCACGCATCACCGGGCGCCGGCCCTCCTGCATCGACACCCGCAGGACTCCGCCGGGACGGGCGTCCAGTTCTGCCCGCCCCCACCATTGCGCCAGCCGCGCCGGGTCGGTGAAGAACCGCCAGACCGTCTCGGGGCGAGCGTCCATCCACAGCGTCTGCTCGATCATCCTGTCCTCTGCGTCGTTCATGCCGGCCCTCTCTCGTCCTCATCGCGCATGTGCGTCCGCTGCTGCCGCTCCTCCCGTTCGGCCGCGTGTTTGAGGCGGCCGAGCCGGTCAGACCACATCTCGGTGAAGAACCCGGCCGCCTCGGCCAGGCCCTCACGCCGCAGCCGGTAGAGACGGCGGTTGCCGTCGCGGCGGACCTCAACCAGACCGGCATGTGCGAGCACCCGCAGGTGCTGGGACACCGCCGGGCGGCTGAGAGCGGGAAAGCGCTGGGCGATGTCGCCCGCCGCCACCTCACCATCGCGGAGCAGCATGAGGATCGCGCGGCGAGTGGGGTCGGCGATCGCCCGCAACGCCTCGTCCATCGGTCACCACCTCCATCCCACCGGTTGCATGACGATCAAGATCTATGTAAGTGTTTAAGAACGAGCTTACATAGCTTACCGGTTGAGGAGGAGAACGTCATGACCGACAACAGCAACACCCGGGCTTCAGGTCAGAGACCGGCGACAGAGGCCGAGAACAGGCGTCTGGACGCCCTGGTCGGACACTGGCGGTCACGAGGACAGACCGTGGCGACTCCGTCCGAGCCGACCATCCGGATCGCCGGAACCGACACCTACGAGTGGCTCGCGGGCGGGTTCTTCCTGATCCACCGTGTGGATGTGCGGATGGGGGACGACCAGGTCGAGGTCATCGAGATGATCGGCCCCTACGATCCGGCCACCCGGACCTACCCGATGCGTTCCTTCGACAACCACGGCAACTTCACCACCATGCAGGCGAGCGTGAGCGACGACGGCGTCTGGACGTTCGCGGGTGACTCAGAACGCGCAACGCTTGTGATCGCCCCCGACCGCAACGCGATGACGGCCAGCTGGGAACGGACCGACGACGGCTCGGGCTCGCGGCACTGGATGGACATGAACTTCACGAGGCTCACCTAGCGGTTCGGCCCGGCACAATGAGGAACATGCCCGGACGCCGCCCGATCGCCGCCGCCAAGGACTGTCTTTGCGGGTTGCCCGCGCCGTACCAGGATTGTTGCGGGCGTTTCCACCGTGGCGCCGCGAAGGCGCCGACCGCGGAGCGGCTCATGCGCTCGCGGTTCAGCGCGTTCGGCAGGGGCGACGAGGCATATCTCTTGCGCACCTGGCATCCGGCGACCCGGCCGCGGCTCATAGGCCTCGACCCGGCCACGCGATGGGTGCGGCTGGAAGTCCTCCAGAGCACCGACGGGAGCGCCTTCCATACCGGCGGAGCCGTCCGCTTCCGCGCCCATTACCTCGAACGGGGCCGCGTCGGATGCCTGGAGGAGCACAGCCGCTTCGTCGTCCTGGACGGCGCCTGGCTGTATGTCGGCCCCTTGGGCGCCGGCAGCGGGAGTCCATGACCTCGCCGCTATCGGATCATCCGTGGGCTCCGGCCCGGTGAAAATAGCGGCCGGAGGCTGTCAACCCCATCGGCCGGAAGGTGTCTTGCAGGCGTGATGGGCACCGTACATGACACGGCCGCCGAGCCAGACCCGCTCGTGACAGAGCTGTACCGGGGAAACTTCACGCGTCTGGTCCGGCTGGCGGCACTGCTCGGCGCGGACGATCCGGAGGACGTCGCGCAGGAGGCGTTCGCGCGGCTGCACCGGCGGCAACGGAGGCTTCGTGATCCGCAGGCCGCGCTCCCGTACCTGCGGACCACCGTCTGCAACCTGGTCCGCAACCGGCATCGGCATCTGCGCGTCGCCAGGCTGCGAGCACCGGCCGTACGGCACGAGGCCTCGTCCGAGCAGATGGCACTCATCCATGAAGACCATCGTGAGGTCCTGGCCGCGCTGGCGCGGTTGCCCGCACGCCAGCGTGAAGCCCTGACGCTCCGGTACTGGCATGACCTGAGCGAGCAGGAGATAGCCGAGGCGATGGGCGTTTCGACCGGCACTGTCAAGACGCACACCAGCCGGGGCATCGCCGCGCTGACCCGGACGCTGGAGGAGGGACGATGACCGACGTTGAGGAGCGATTGCGCGCGGCCCTGCACGCGAAGGCGGACACGATCGAGCCCAGTCGTGAGGCGTGGGAGAAGGCCATCGCGAGCGGCCGCAGCGGGTCGCGGCGCTTGCCCTTCCTCGCGATTCCCGTTCTCGCCGCCGTGACCGTCGCCGCGGTGATCGCCGTGTCGATGGTGGTGGCGCCGGAGCAGCCGCGCCGTCCGGCCGCCACGCCGTTCGCCACCCCCGGCGCCCGGCTCGGTCAGTACTACTTCGTCAAGGAGCGCCGCTTGACCGAGAACAACGGCAAGGAGGAGGAGAAGAAGAACGCGTACAGGTGGGTTCCGGTCAGCCCTGGCGCCACCTACTACGGTGTTCCACGCCCCGATGGGAAGCTCATGCTGATGCAGCGCCCGGCGATCGTCACCGATCCGGAGTACGACGTCCGGACCTGGCCGAGCGATCCCACCCAGATGCTGGCCCGCGCCAGCCGCCTGGCCGCCAAGGCCATCGCCTCCGGCAGGACCAATGACGAACCCGTGGACGACCAGGCCCTCAGCATCCTCGAAGGCATCGCCGCGGACCCTGTGACCTCTCCCGAACGGGTGGCGGCGGTGTTCCAGGCGATGACCATGGTTCCCGGACAGCGCGTCAGCCGGAACGTCAAGGATCCGATCGGCCGTCCGTCCATCAGGCTCAGCAAGAAGAACAGCCTCCGCGGCAGCTACCACACGTTCTTCTCACCTGACGCCCGCACGTACCACGGTCATGAGGCCACGTACGTCGACGGTCCCAAGAACTCGTGGAACGTCCGCAGTTGGAGAGTCATCGTCGACGTGAAAGTGGTCGACAGGCCGGGTCAATTCCCCGAAGGGGAGGAAGCGCCCGCCGTCATCACCCAACCTCCGCGGATCAATCGCGGCTGATCGAGAATCCGAGGATCACCGCCGCCGACACTACGACGTGACCGGGCGCCAGGTCCTCGGGTGACGCCTCATCGCCGCCGCCGTGCCCGCGGTAACGCTCGAAGCGGACCTGCTCGGGGTCGACATCGTCGATGTGCAGTACGGCGCCCAGCCGCACGCCGGCGGCCTCGGCGTACAACTCGGCCTTGCGCCGAGCGGCCCCGACCGCCCGCCGGCGGGCCTCCGCCCGCAGATCCGCCTTCCCCGCCACATCGAAGTCGACCGCCACGATCTCATTGGCGCCGGCCGCCACCAGATCGACGAGAAGGGACTGCACGTCATCGAGCGCGCCGGACTCGACGACGAACGACGCCTTGCACTCGTAGCCGAGGAACTTGCGGGGCGTCCCGTACTCCCACGAACTCGTGAGTCCGAGCTGTGAACGCTCGACGGCCGCGTCGGACACTCCGTGATCGCGCAGTGTCCGCCGAACGTCGCGCACCGCGTCACTGGCCGAGGCGAACGCCTCCGACGGCGTCTGCTCCAGCCGGATCACCCGGAACCTGACGCGTGCGAGGTCGGGCGCCGCCTTCGCGTTCGCCGCGCCGTACGCGGCCACACCCCACGGCCGTTCCACCATCTGCATGCCGATGATCTAACCATTTCTCAGGACATGTACGAGGGAAATCGCCGGCCGTCTGGGCTCGATCAGTGCGGGAACCGTTCGGTGAGCCGCCAGAACTGGTGCTTCTTCTCGTCACGGACGACGACCCCGAGTTCGGCCAGTTCCGTACGGAGTTGCCGCGCGTCATCGGAGTCGTTCTTCTCGAGCGCTCGTGCGCGCGCCTTGAGCAGGGCGTTGGCGCCGGCGGGCAGGCCGGGCAGATCCTCGACCCAGCGCCGGTAGTCGCCGGCATACGGATCACCGCCCTCCTGCCACGGATATCCGTGCCGCAGGAAGGCGTCCCTGAGCCGCTCGGTCTTCAGGTCTCCGCTCTCCCTCGCCAGTTCCTCGGTCACCGGGCCGAGCAATACGAGCCGCTTCCCGTCCCGGAACACGGCCTCGACCGAAGCCCGCGTGAAGTCCTGAGTGGTGCCGCGGCACCTCAGCGAGACCGCCTTGTCCGTGACAGTGACGGTGAGCCGCTCCCATGCCGCGACGCAGGCGACCGCCAGACCGAGGAGGGCCCCCACCAGCAGGGCGATGAGCGTGGCACGCGGCTCGGGCGCCGAGGTGAGGAACTCGAACGCCGGCCGGAACGGTATGAACGGGATCTCCGTCAGCCACGCCGCGCCGAGCTTGATCAGCCATCCGGCACCGGCGCCCAGCGCGGGGAAGAGCACCCAGATCAGGATCCGCTCCTCCAGTGGCTCGGCGACGACCGTCGTGTCGCCGTGCGGTTCCTTGCCTGCTTTCATCGACGAACTCCCTCGGACACCTCATCCGGGCGACGGACATACGTCTCGCCCTCCCGCTCTCCGCTGGGCTCACGGCCGGTTCCCGGGCCCCGTGCGCAAGCGTGTCCGACCCGACCCGGCCGTGGCGTCGGTCGGAGTGTCAGTTCGCATAGACCAAAGTCGATGCCGTCCCAGACCAATGACACGTCCCGGCGGGCCAGAGCTCGTCACGGCCCTCTGTTCGAGACCGCGCTGGTCGAGGCGGTCCCGTTGAGCGTTGACGAGCGCCGCCGGCCGCCGTGCGGGCGTCCGCAACGGAGCGGACGCCCGCCGGAACGGGTGGTCGTGGATCAGGCGACCGTGCAGGCGGACCCGTTCAGCGTGAACGAGGCCGGCCTGGTGAACGTGCCGGACCAGGTGCCGTTGAACCCGATCTGCGTCGAACCGCCGTTCGCGGCCAGACCGCCGTTCCACGACAGGTTCGTCGCGGTGAGGTTCTGCCCACTGGACGCCCAGGTGGCCGACCAGCCCTGCTGGAAGCCGTGACCGGACGGCAGCGCGAACGCGAGCGACCAGCCGTTGACGGCCGAGGTGCCCGTGTTGGTGATCGTGACGTACGCGGTGAAGCCGCCCTGGCCGGACCCCCACGGGCTCGCGCTGAAGGCGACCCGGCAGGCACCGCCGCCACCGCCCGACGCGGTCGTGAAGGTGACCGCACTGGAGTTCGCGGAGAGGTTGCCGGCTCCGTCCCGCGCCCGCACGTAGACCTGGTACTGCGTGCTCGCGGTGAGCCCGGTCAAGGTGATCGAGTTCGTGGTGGACTGACCGAGTTGCGGATCGGTCGACCCCTGTTCCCGGTAGACGTCGTAGCCGGCCAGCCCGCTGCCGCCGGAGTCGGTCGAGACCGCCCAGCTCAGGGTGGCTCCC
Organism: Actinomadura alba; assembly: GCF_014323705.1. Taxonomy (GTDB): domain Bacteria; phylum Actinomycetota; class Actinomycetes; order Streptosporangiales; family Streptosporangiaceae; genus Actinomadura_C; species Actinomadura_C alba. The sequence goes on along the minus strand of NZ_JABVEC010000013.1, from coordinate 5,074 downwards.
GTAGAGGTCACGTTCGTGGCGGCCGGGGTGCCGGGCGCGGTAGGCGGTGTGGTGTCGGCCGACGAGCCGCCGTAGATCGTCGCCTCACGCGCCGTCTGCCTGATGCCGTTGGCACCGTTGAAGATCCGCTGACCCCACGACGTCAGACTGCCCACGTTGAAGTTGGTCACCATGTCGAGGTACTCGACACCGCCGCCGTTGCCGCTCCACGACCAGCCGATGTACCCCAGGCCACGGGACTGCGCCTGCGACATGATCGTGTCCTCGTCCGGATTGCCATCGGAATGGTCGTGCCCGAACTCGCCCACCACCAGCGGCAGGCCTGCGGTCTGGAACCTGTTCAGGTAGTCGGTGACCTCGGCCGCCGTGTCGAAGACGCCGTACATGTGGATGGAGAAGACGATGTTGCGCTGTGGGTCGCTGTCGAAGACGGCCGCTGCGTTGTCGCGCATCGTGAACGCCCAGTCCTGGCCCCAGTTGGGCGCGTCCACCATGATCAGGTGCTGGAATCCCGCGTTGCGCAACCGGGTGATCGCGCTTGTCGTGGCGGCCTGCCAACCCGGAGTCACGCTGTTGTTGCCGAACGGCTCGTTGCCGATGTTGATGATGACGTGGTTCTCCTGGCCGGTGAGCACACTCTGCAGGCCGATCCAGTAGTCGACGGCCTGATCGAGCGTGTAGGCGCCGCTCTGCTCCCCGTACCCGGTCGTGTCGTGGTTCTCGAGCACGCAGATGAGGCGGTTCTGCTTGCACAGTGAGATGACGTTGGCCACGTCACTGGCGGTGTTGGCCGTCCACCGGCCGCCGCTCAGCACCACCCGTACGGTGTTGGCGCCGAGGGACTTGATGTCCGCGAACGAGCCGGTCTGGCCGGCGTACCAGGCGTGCGGATGGCTGACGCCGCGCATCACGAACGCGTTGCCGTTGGCCTCGACGACCCGTCCACCGCTGACGCGCAGTCCCACCGCGGCATGCGCAGGTTGTACGGAGACGAACATCGAGAAGAGGAGGGCGAGGAGTGTCGTACCCGCGACCGCGAGTCTGCTTTTCATGATCTACCTCAGAAGAGCCATGTGAAAAGGGATGTGCGGGCTCACCCGTGCAGCCCGACAAGCACCCGGCTCTCTGCGGTAGCCGACATCATAAGCGGACCCCCGGCCCCCGTACAGGGCCGCCGACTCCACCTTCACGCGCGAAATGATCTCCGGTACTGGCGTCGATCAAGATCGAAGTACTCGGAGGTACGAAGATGCTTGATCCACTTTCGCGAGCGGGGCGGGTCAGGGGCGGGTCGCGGAGCCGAGCCAGTTCAGCAGCAGGCGGGCGCCGAAGCCCGTGGCGCCCTTGGAGATCTCGCCGTCGTTGGAGGTCGACCTGGCCGGGCCGGCCACGTCGAGATGCGCCCAGCGCCGCTTGCCGACGAACTCCCGCAGGAAGAGCGCCGCCATGATCGAGCCGCCGCCGAAGCCGCGACGTTCGATGTTGGCCACGTCGGCGACGTCGGAGTCGATGGCCACCCGGTAGTCGTCGACCAGCGGCATGCGCCAAAGCGACTCGCCGCTCGCCTGTCCAGCGGTCACCAACGCGGCCGCCAGCTCGTCATCGGTGGCGAAGAGCGCGCCCTGCCGCAGACCCAGTGCGACTTTGGCCGCACCGGTGAGCGTCGCGATGTCGACGATCACATCGGGGTCCAATCGCGCGTCAGCGTAGGCCAGCGCGTCCGCGAGGACCAGCCGGCCCTCCGCGTCGGTGTTGAGAACCTCCGAGGTGGTACCGCCATAGTGCGTGATCACATCGCCGGGGCGCATGGCCGAGCCCGACGGCATGTTCTCGGCCGCAGCGATGAGCCCGGTGACGCGCACGCCGGCCCCGAGCGAGCGCAGGGCGCTCATGACCGCCATGACCACGGCTCCGCCGGCCATGTCGGTCTTCATCGTCTTCATGTTGTCGTTGGGCTTCAGGGAGAGCCCGCCGGTGTCGAAGGTGATGCCCTTGCCGACCAGCACGACGTGATCGGTGTAGTCCTCCGGCTCGTACGACAGCTCGATCAGCCTCGGCGGCCGAACCGAGCCCGCACCCACCGCGATCAACCCGCCGAAGCCCTCGGCGCGCAGTTCCTCCTCGTCGCGGATCCGGACGGTCAGACCGGACTCGGCGGCGATCTCCTGCGCCCGCTCGGCCAGCCAGGCCGGACTCTTGTCCGTTGAGGGCGTGTTCGTCAGGTCGCGGGCGAGCACGGTCGCACCGGCGACGGCCGATCCGCGACGCACGGCCTCTTCGGCGCCGTCCCCGGCATCCTGCAGGGGGCTGCCCGCACCCGCGGGCGGCGGGCCCGCCACGGCCCCGCACAGCAGGATCGCGCCGACCGGGCCCTTCTTCGGCGGCTCGCCGGCCCGGAAGTCATAGGCGGCGAGCAGCGCGCCCTCAACGAAAGCGGACAGATCACCCTCGGGTGCCTCGACGACGACCGTGGCGCGGCCCTTACAGCGGCGGGTCAGCGCGGCTCCAGCGCGACGCAGGGCGGACGGCGAGCCGTCGCCCACCCCGAACAGCAGGAGTTCACCGAGGCGGCCGGTGGACCCGTTTCCGGGCTCGCCCTCGCCGGGGCGTTCGGCGCCGTCACCCGACCCGTCCTCGGCCTCGAACCGCAGCGGCACCGAGATCACCTCGCCGGGATCCGCGGTCGCCTCCTGGTAGGCCAGCAGCTGGGCCGAATCGACGGTGAGAAGGCCGGCCAGTTCGGCCGTGTCCACCTCCGGCCCCGGCCGAACCGGGACGGCGAGGACCTCGGCGCCGGCGGCCAGCGCCGCCTGCCGTACGGTTCCCTCGACCGCTCGAAGCTGGGTCTCGACGGGCATGGTGATCTTCCCTTACATGCGCGATAGAACGGCGATGGCCCCGGCGGGATCCGCCGGGACCGTCACCGATATTTCAGGGGGTCGAACGGGCTTTCAGCCCACGACGTTCTTGAGCGCGTCACCGAGCTCACTGGCCTCGTCGGCCGAAAGCTCGACGACGAGGCGTCCGCCACCCTCCAGTGGGACACGCATGACGATTCCGCGTCCCTCCTTGGTCACTTCGAGCGGACCGTCGCCTGTCCGCGGCTTCATCGCCGCCATGCGTGCATCCCCTTCCTGCCTAGGGCCGCGTGGGGCCTTCGGACACCTTCGGCCGCGTGGCCGCCTCTCGCATCCACGTCATCAGTAAGAATTCATTATCTCGTCTTCCGGGCGCGAAGTGGTAACGATCAGCGTCCAGATCGGCAGACTGGCGACCCATGGATGCGCGTTCGGCCCTCTTCGACCTCTACGGTGACCATCTGCGTGATCGGGGTGGCAAGGCGACGATCGCCTCGCTGGTCAGACTCCTCGCCGCTCTCGACATCGCCGCGCCTGCCGTGCGCACCGCCGTATCGCGCATGGTCCGGCAGGGCTGGCTGGAACCGGTCCGGCTGCCCGCCGGGCCCGCCTACGCCCTCACGACGCGCGCCGTGCTGCGCCTCGACGAGGCCGCCCACCGGATCTACCGTGACCTGGGCCCGTGGGACGGGCACTGGCAGGTGCTGGTCATTGAGCGGGTGCGCGACCGGGCGCGCCGCCAGCGGCTGACCGCCGGGCTCGGTTACCTCGGCTATGCCCCGCTCGGGGAGAACACCTGGATCGGACCCCGGCCCCCCCCCGAGCTCGACCCTCTCCTGGCCGCCGAGCAGGTGCGGGCGGAACGGTTCCGGTCGACCTACGACGGCGACGCCCGCGGGCTGGTGGCCCGGGGATGGGACCTCGATGGGCTGGCCAGGGCGTACGAACGGTGGATCGCCGAGGCGAAGGAGCTCATCGGCGGCGGGGCCGAGACCGGGACGCGGGAGGGCGGAACTGGGACCGGGCCCCGGGAGGGCGGAACTGAGACCGGGACGCAGAAGGGCGGAACTGAGACCGGGCCCCGGGAGGGCGGGGGCGAAACCGGGACCCGGGAGGGCAGAGCCGCCGCCCGGCCGGATGTTCCCGGTGGCGAGGAGATGACCGACGAACGCGCGTTCGCGGTGCGCAGCCGACTGGTGCACGAGTGGCGCAAGTTCCTCTTCCGCGACCCGGGCCTGCCGTCCGACCTGCTCCCACCCGGCTGGCCCGGCACCGAGGCGGCGCGTTTCTTCGACGCCGAAGCGGCGCGCCTCTTGCCCGGGGCGTCCCGTTTCGTCGATCGTTGCCTGCAGGCCCCCTCCCCGCCGTGATCATGCAGTTGTTCGCGCGCCCCGGCGGGAAGGCACCGCTAACTGGAAGGACGAGGATGTCCGAGACCGTGCTGTACGACGTGACCGACGGCGTAGCAACGATCACGCTCAACCGCCCGGACGCCATGAACTCGCTGACCGTGGAGATGAAGGCGGCACTGCGGGACGCCGTGACGCGAGCGGCCGGCGACGAGACGGCGCGGTCGGTGATCCTGACCGGTTCCGGACGGGCCTTCTGCGCCGGGCAGGACCTGCGTGAGCACGCCGACAACCTCGCCGGTGGACGGGGCCTGGCCAACACGGTGCGCGATCACTACAACCCGATCGTGCGGACCATTGCCGAAATGCCCAAACCGGTCATCGCGGCGATCAACGGAGTGGCGGCCGGCGCGGGCGCGTCCTTGGCGTTCGCCTGCGACCTGCGAGTGGCCGCGGAGAAGGCGTCGTTCTCGACCGCCTTCACCAAGATCGGTCTGGCGCCGGACAGCGGCATGTCCTGGACCCTGCAGCGCCTCGTCGGCCGGGCCAAGGCGGCCGAGCTGCTCTTGCTGGGCGATCCGGTCAAGGCCGATCGAGCACTCGAACTGGGCCTGGTCACCCAGGTGGTTCCCGGCGACGAGCTGCAGTCGACGGTACGGACCCTCGCGGCGAAGCTCGCGGCCGGCCCCACGATCGCCTACCACGCCGTCAAGCAGGCGCTCGACCACGCGGCCACCCACGACCTCGCCTCGGCACTCGAGAAGGAGGCCGAGCTGCAGGACCTCTGCGTGAAAACGACGGACCACCAGGGAGCCACGACGAGCTTCCTCAAGAAGGAGCAGCCGGTCTTCGAAGGCCGCTGACCCT